>CAKNHF010000004.1 GCA_930972465.1 uncultured Lachnospiraceae bacterium | reverse complement strand
CCGATAAAATCCAATCTTCTTATACTTTTAAAAATCTTTCATGAAACAACCCTGTATCTTGATACAGAGAAGGCCATCGTCTATAATATAAGCATTGCGGTCGGTACAGAGGAAGGATCTGGAAGAAAGCAGGTCAGCAGGGGAATCAGGAAAGGAGCGGTCTATGCGAAAGGTGATCATTATCGGAAGTCCCGGGGCGGGGAAAAGCACTTTTGCCCGGAAGTTAAGAGAGAAAACAGGACTTCCTCTTTATTATCTGGATCTGATCTGGCACAGACCGGATCAGACGAATATATCCCGGGAAGAGTTTGATACGCGGCTAAGGGAAATTCTTGCAGAAGAACGCTGGATCATAGACGGAAATTATCTCAGGACTCTTGAAATGCGGATTCAGGCATGTGACACGATATTTCTGCTGGACTATCCTACGGACATCTGCCTTCAGGGAGCGGAAGAAAGAATCGGTACGAAGCGTGAGGATCTGCCCTGGGTGGAACAGGAGTTTGACAGGGAGTTCAGACAGTGGATCCTGGATTTCCCGAAAGATCAGCTTCCGTGCATCTATGAACTTCTGAAACAGTACCGCAGCGGACGGGAACTCTACATTTTTCGGTGTCGCGAGGAGGCAGAGACATATATTTCAGGAAAACCGGAGTATACCTGAGTCTTGCCAATTTCCCCTGTTTATACTAAACTTATGGAATGGACATTTTCAGAAACAGATCATCATAAAAGCACGGGAAGGGCGGTGAGGAAAATATGCTGCGCTATACGCTCAAAAGGATACTGACAGGGATACTGGCGCTTTTTGTGCTGGCGTGCGTGACCTTTCTTCTCGTCCGTCTCATGCCGGGAAGCCCGTTTCAGACCGGAAGCGTGTCTGAGCAGGTAGTGGAGGCAGTGGAGCGGGAATACGGTCTTGACCGTCCTCTGGGAGAGCAGTTTCTCACTTATATGGGCAATCTTCTCCGGGGAGACTTAGGGATATCCTATGAGGATCCCGGCGTGAAGGTGACGGAGATCATAGGAAGGACCTGGGGGATCACAGCCTCTCTGGGAGTGCCGGCGCTGATCGTCGCGATCCTGGCAGGGACGGCCTTCGGGATCGCCCGGGCTGTCTCAAAGAACCGGTGCGTCAGGGAAGTCATTTCCGCAGTGGGGATGATTCTTGCGGGGATTCCCGGATTTGCGGCGGCGATCCTGCTCCTTCTGGTCTTCAGCGTTCAGTTGAAATGGTTTCCGGCGTCGGGACTTTTATCTCCCGCTCATTATGTACTTCCGGTGATCTCTCTTGCCATCTATCCGGCGGCGGTGATCATGCGCCTGACGGGAAATGCGCTGGAAACGGAGATGGAGAAGGACTATGTTCTCTTTGACCGGGCGAAGGGACTTGGCAGAAAGCAGATCATATTTACCCATGCCCTGAAAAATGCATGGAGACCGGTGCTCAACTATATCGGACCCGCTTCCGCATATCTTCTCACGGGAAGCTTTGTGGTGGAGAGCATCTTTACGATCCCGGGCATCGGGAGAGAGTTTGTAAATTCGATCACAAACAGGGATTACACGCTGATCATGGGACTGACCATATTTATGGGAGCCGTGGTCATCGCAGTGAACCTGATAACAGATCTGCTGGGAGCATGGCTGGATCCGGCGGTGAGACGGTCCTATCAGGAGGAGGCAGGATAAGATGACAGTGCAGAAGCGAAGGAGAAGGAAGGATCTCCGGGGATATTTTCGAAAAGACCGCCGGGCCGCGGCGGGATGTATCCTGCTTGGGATCTGGATCCTTCTGGCAGTTCTTGTCCCGCTCCTTTCCCCCTGGTCTTATTCGGAGCAGAACGCGGCGATCCAGAACAGTCTGCCGTCTCCTGCACACTGGTTCGGGACGGACAAGTTCGGACGGGATCTGTTCGCACGGGTGTGGTACGGAGCGGGTTTAAGCCTTCTGGTGGGGCTGGTCAGCGCGGCACTCAACGGCTGTATCGGTGTACTTTATGGCGCAGTTTCAGGGTATGCGGGGAAAAAAGCGGATCTGATCCTGATGCGTATCGCAGATGTGGTGTCAGCGATTCCTTCCATGCTCTATGTGATCCTGATCACACTTGTCCTTGGAGCAGGGGCGACCAGTATCATTCTGGGGCTCTGTGTTGCCGGATGGATCGACATGGCACGGATTGTCCGGGGTGAGATCCTGCGTCTGAAAGGGACGGATTTTGCCTGTGCGGCAAAGATAGAGGGGATCCCTTCCATCAGGATCCTGACAAGGCATCTCCTCCCTAACGCGGCGGGACCGATCACGGTAAATTTTATTTTTCTTATCCCACAGGCAATTTTTACTGAGGCATTTTTAAGCTTTCTTGGAATCGGGATCGCGGCGCCGGCGGCAAGTCTGGGGACGATCATACAGGAAGCGAGGAGCCAGATGATGGTGTATCCATATCAGATGGTATTTCCTCTGCTCGTGCTCTGTGTGATGATGCTGGCACTGAATCTGATCGGAACGTCACTGGAGCAGAGAAACAGGAGATAAAAAGATCCATGAGAGTACTTGATATACAGAAACTGAGCGTACAATATCATACGGAACAGGGAGAATGCAGGGCTCTTGAAGAGTTGGATCTCCATGTGGAAGAAGGGGAGATCACGGGACTTGTCGGGGAGTCCGGATCCGGGAAAAGCACGGCCATGCTGGCTGTCATGGGACTGCTGAAGGAAAATGCGTCCATGCAGTCGGAAGGGATCACGGTGTGTGGAGAGCCGGTCGTTCCGGGCGTGAACATCGCCATGATATTTCAGAACCCGCAGAGCTGCCTGAATCCGTCGGTAAAAATCGGGAGACAGATCACAGAGACGGTCAGAGCGAAAAGACACTGCGGAAGGCGGGAGGCCCGGGAGAGGGCTTTGGAACTTCTGGATATGACCGGGATCGGAAACGCGAAAGTGCGTATGAGACAGTATCCTTTTGAACTTTCCGGGGGAATGCTCCAGAGAGTAGTCATCGCCATAGCTCTTGCCTGCGAGCCCAGAGTGATTATCGCAGACGAGCCTACTACAGCGCTGGACGCGGCTGTTCAGGCGCAGATCCTGCGGCTCTTAAGGAGGATCGTGGAAGAGACCGGGACAGCTCTCCTTCTGGTAAGCCATGATCTGGGAGTCACCGCATCTCTATGCAGGAGAGTCTATGTGATGCGGCGGGGAAGGATCGTGGAATCCGGGAGCGTGGAGGACATTTTTTACGATCCTGGAGAGGAATATACGAAACAGCTTCTGGACAGCGTAAAAAAGAAGAGGAAACTGTCCGAAGGAACAAAAGAAGAGAGCCTTCTCCGGGTGGAGAACCTGACAAAGGAGTTTGACACCAGGGACGGCATAAGAGACGTCACTCTGGAACTGCATGAGGGAGAGATCTTTGCTCTGGCAGGGGAGAGCGGCAGCGGGAAAACGACTCTGGCAAGAATACTGACCGGAATCCTGAAAGAAGACAGAGGGACTGTTTTCTACAGGGATGAGCTTCTGGAAAGAAACGGGAGAGGCGGAGGAAGGATCCAGATGGTCTTCCAGGATCCTTACGGATCCCTTAATCCCTGTCTCACTGCGGGCCAGGCTCTGGATGAAGCGCTCCGGGCCGCCGGCTCTCCGGAGGAAAAAGCTGACCGGGAGAAAAGGCGGGAACGGATCCGCAACATGATGGAGCGGGTCGGGTTGACGGAAGAGGACATGGACAAATATCCATCTGAATTTTCCGGCGGACAGCGGCAGAGGATCGGGATTGCCCGCGCATTGATCGTACGTCCGGAGATCCTGATCTGTGATGAGGCGCTCTCCTCCCTTGATGCGGTAACGCAGCAGCAGATCCTCGACCTTCTTCTGGACATCCAGAAAGAACAGCAGATTGCCTGCCTGTTTATCTCCCATGACATGCATGTGATCTGCAGGATCAGCAGCCGGATGGGCGTCATGTACGGAGGAAGGCTGGTGGAGACCGGGCGGACCAGGGAAGTCTGTTCCGACCCGTGGCATCCCTATACGAAGCTGCTGCTGGATGCAGCTCTGGAGGCGGATCCGCTGAGAGCGCGCAGGATCCCCGGCATTTCTGCCGGAAAACAGAGTACCGGGGGACGGGGAGTGCAGGAAAAAGGATGTCCTTTTGCCGGAGAGTGCGGCTATGCGATGAAGTGCTGCACAGAGCAGGAACCGGAAGTTTACAGATTCGGGGAACGGGCTGTGTCCTGTTTCCTTTATTCCGAGGAACACAGCGGAAGACGCAGCAGAGACTATATAATGACTTCACAGATCTGAAGGACAGGAAAGGATACTATGAAAAGAAAAGTGACAGACTGGATCATCGACGGCAGTGGGGAAAATGAAATGAACAGACACAGCGGGAAGAGAGGGACCGGGCATCCGGCCGGAAGGAGGGCAGCAGCCCTTCTTCTTGCAGGGATCTTTCTCTGCGCGGCGGCTCTGACCGGATGCTCCGGATCGGGAAGCGGAGAAAACGCGGGAACGGATGCCGGAGAGAAGGCGATCACGGTGGCGATCAACAGCGAGACCGGGACCATGGATCCGGCCGGGTCCATCGCCCTTACCTATCTCGCTTACTCGGTGAGCGCTCTGGACGAACTTCTGACTTTTGATGAGAACGGGGAAATCGAGTACAGAGCGGCAGAATCCTATGAAGTCAATGAGGATTCCACGGAGTGGACCTTTCATCTCAGAGAGGACGCCCTCTGGTCCGACGGGACGCCGGTGACCTCCGGAGACTTCCTCAATACCATCACCCGGGCGCTGGACCCGGCGTCCGGCAGCGGGTACGCAAATTATCTGTTCCCCATTGAGAACGCAGAGGCGATCTATAACGGAGAGGCGGAGATGGACACGCTTGGAGTGGAGGCGCCAAATGACTACACACTGGTCTTTCATCTGGAGGAGCCATGTGTGTATTTCCTGGATCTTCTCCGGCTTCCGGTGTACACGCCCTCCTGTGAGAAATACGCGGATTCCCCGGACAGCGGCTGGGATACAGATCCGGAGACCAGTCTTGCCAACGGCCCGTTCTGCCTGACGGAATATGTGCCGGATCAGTATTTTGTGCTGGAGAAAAATGAAAATTACTGGGATAAGGACCGAATCAGCTTGGATCGCATCACTTATCGCTTTTTTGATGATACCCAGTCTATGGCAAACGCATATCAGGCGGGAGAAGTGGACGTGGCAACCTCCCTTCCGTCCACGGTCATGGAACTCTATGAGGGACAGGATGATCTTCTGGTCACGGATCTGATCGCCACCCGTTACATCTATTTTAACCTGAACGTGGAGCCTCTGGATGACGTCAGGGTCCGGGAAGCGATCAACCTTGCCATCGATCGGGAGGAGCTCTGCCAGATCGTGGGATCGGACACAGAGCCCACCTACAACCTGATCGCAAAGTATATGAAAGACAAAGAGACGGGAGAGTACTTTGTGGACGGAGCAGAGCAGCCCTTTGAGGAAAATGTGGTGCGGGCACAGGAAATTCTCACTGAGGCGGGGTACCCGGACGGGGAAGGATTTCCCACGCTGACCTACAGTTATCCCACACTGGAGATGGATTCGGATACGGCTCAGGTGATCCAGTCCCAGTTAAAGGAAAACCTGAATATTGATATTGAACTGAACGCCCAGGAGCTTCAGTCCAGCTACAGCAGCCGTTACGCAGGTGATTTCGAGCTGATCCGGATGAACTGGACTGCGGATTTCGCGGATCCCTACACTTATCTGTCCATGCTTCTGTCCAACAGTACGTACAACTGCAGCGGCATCAATGATCCAGAGTATGACGTTCTGGTGGAGCAGTCGAGCTCGGAGTCTGATCCGGCAAAACGTGCCGAGCTGATGCACCAGGCGGAGCAGCTCGCCGTCGGGGAACAGTTCTATATCATTCCTCTGTATGCAATGAAGAGTGTGAATCTGGTGAACCCGGAGATTACCGGGATCCGGCAGATCCCGGCCAGCGGGGCGCTGGAATACCGGTATGCGGATATCGGATAGAGTCTCAGCATCCTCCGCAGAGACTGCATGCAGTAGGTGTTGCCGCACAGCCGCCCCGGGCAGTCTCGCGAAGCTCCATGGGGAGACGCTTTCCCACTGTATACATGGCTTCCAGCATCTCATCGAAGGGGATGGGCTGGCGCACACCGCTTAAAGACAGTTCTGCAGCGATAAGTGCATTGGCGGCTCCGGCGGCATTGCGCCCCTGACAGGGGGATTCCACCAGCCCGCCGATGGGATCGCAGACCAGCCCAAGCATGTTCATCAGAACGGTAGAGGCTGCGCTCAGGCATTGGGACGGTATCCCGCCCATCAGTTCCACAGCTGCTGAGGCGGCCATCGCGGATGCGACTCCGACCTCTGCCTGACAGCCTCCTACCGCACCGGCGACGGTGGCGTTTCTCATGGCAAGATAGCCGATGGCGCCGGCGTTAAAGAGTACCTGGATGATCTTTTCATCGGAGATCGAGTGTTCTTCCTGAAGAGCGAGGAGCACGCCGGGTACGACGCCGGAGGATCCCGCTGTGGGAGCGGCGACGATCAGCCCCATGGAAGTGTTTACTTCAAGAACCGCCATCGCGTAAGTTATGCTCCGACTGATGACGCTGCCGCAGATGCTCTTTCCCTCATCGCGGTGCCGGGTAAGAAGCTGCGCCTCTCCTCCGATCAGACCGCCCATGGACTTCTTCGGAGTGTGGATCGGGGAGCGCGCCGATTCTTTCATGATCTCCCAGGCGCGTCCCATCCGCGAGAGAACGTCTTTGCGTGAGACTTCGGTGAGCCCGCATTCTCTTCTCAGCATGATCTCCGAGACCGGAAGACCGTGGCTGCGGCACAGGCCGGAGAGTTCTTCTGCGTTTCTGAAATTGATCTTTTCATATCCCTTCCATTCGTTTTCATTCATTTCATACCCGTTCATCTTATTCTCGTTTGTCTTACATCCATCCATTTCCTTACGCCTCCTTCTGTGTCTGGATCAGCATCACATCCCGGACATACCGGTTTTCTCTGATCCTTTGTATCGCTTCATCAGGAAGAAGATCGTCGGACTCAACGATGCTGTAGGCGGTGGAGCCTTTCTCCTCTCTGTAAAGTTTCATATATGCGATATTGACATTCTTTTCGCTCAGGCACCGGGTGATGTGGGCGACCACGCCCGGCTTGTCCTGCTGCACCACGATGAGAGTGCTGTACTCGCCGGAGAAGTCCACCTCTACCTGATCGATCCGGGTGATGCGCACTTTTCCGCCGCCGATGGATTCGCCCCGGACTGTGAGGACGTGCCCCTCGCTGTCTTCCATCCGGATATCGACGGTATTGGGATGGATCTCGGTCTCCCGGTCGTTGACGGTAAAAGAGTAGACCAGTCCCCGTTCTTCTGCGATGGAAAAGGAATCCGGAATCCGGCGGTCATCTGTGGAGAAGCCCATGATCCCGCCCAGAAGCGCCCGGTCTGTTCCGTGTCCCCGGTAAGTACGGGCAAAGGAGCCGTAAAGAGTGAAATCCACCCGGACAAGATCCCGGTTCATCATTTTCCGGGCCAGGAGGGCGATTGCCGCCGCTCCGGCCGTGTGGGAGCTGGAAGGTCCGATCATGTTCGGACCGAGTACATCGAATACACTGATAAAAGACATGCTGTTCCTCCTGAATTTTGTTTCCTGCGGAAGGCTGCTCAGCGCGATTAAGGTGAATGAAGCCCCGCCTGTCGTGATCTGCCGCAGGGATTTATACTGTTGATCTTTTAGCATCTGTAGTATATCATGACAGTATACATGAATCAAATTCATAGATTTTATAGAATTATTGAAAAAAATTCATTCCTATGTGAGGTGAAATATGGAATTACGACAGCTTCAGACATTCATTGCGATTACCCGGACAGGAAGTTTTTCCAAAGCGGCGCAGTCGCTGGGGTACTCGCAGTCTGCGGTGACAGTGCAGATCCGGCTTCTGGAACAGGAACTGAACGCCCGGCTGTTTGACCGGATGGGAAAGAGCGTGGCGCTGACTTCTCAGGGAAGGGAATTCGAGCGGTACGCGGCGGATATCATACTGGAGGTGAACCGGGCAAAAAATTTTAACCGAAAGCGGGACGAACTGAGCAGTCCGCTGAGCATCGGTACGCTGGAATCGCTCTGCTTTTCCAAGCTGCCGCCGATCCTGAAACACTTCCGGCAGAAGCACCCGAAGGTATCGATCCGGATCATCACCGGTTCGCCGAAAGAGCTGATCGGACAGATGGAAGCGAACCGGCTGGATCTGATTTATATTCTGGACAGACAGCGATATAATGAAAACTGGAATAAAGTCATGGAAGTGGAAGAACCGATTGTCTTTGTATCCTCCGCCTCCTCCCCGCTGGCAGGGAAAAAGGGGGTGGAAGCGGAGGAACTGCTGGACCATCCGTTTTTCCTGACAGAAAAAGATGAGAACTACCGGAGGGAACTGGACAGCTTTCTCGAGACAAAGAGAAGGATGCTCACGCCGGCACTGGAGATCAGCAACACTGAATTCATCATCCGGATGGTCAGGGAGAACAGAGGAATATCATATCTTCCTTTGTTTGCGGTCCGGGAGCGGGTGGAACAGGGAGAACTCGCCATTCTTGATGTGCCGGAGCTTAAGAGGACTCTCTATCGGCAGATCTTCTATCACAGGAACAAATGGCTGTCGCCGGAGATGGAGGAGTTTATCAGAGCGGCAGAAAATCTTTCGGGCATTCGGAGGAGCAGTATGTCGGCTGATGCCGACCCGAATCCCGCGACAAGACCCGTTCGCGAGTCATGAAAATGCATGTATGGATCCCGTGCTCCTGTGCGGAAATCCGGCCCTGATATTGTATTCAGGAGGGCAGGAGTGGTATATTAGACTGGTACAGGTACAGCGTTCCTCAGATAATTTCCCCGAAACATATGGTGAGATCCGGAGGATATCTGCCGAACGCTTTACTATAGAAAATGACAGGCAGGATAACAGTCGGAGATGAGAAAAATGGATGATAAATCGATCGCGAATATGGCGGTCCTTGCGGGAGAGATCATGCTCAGAAGCGGTGCGGAGACCTACCGGGTGGAGGATACGATCAAGCATATCCTGGATACGGCCGGCACTGCGGAGACAGAATCACTTGTGATGCTGACCGGGATCATCGTCACCATTGACCGCCCCGGGCAGGAAGCGGTCACGGTGATGCGCCGTGTCCATGACCGGGGCACCAACATGCACCGGATTGTGGAGGTAAACGAGATATCCAGAAAATACTGTGCCGGAGATCTGTCGGCGGAGGAGACCTGGGAAAAGCTGAAAAAGATAAAAGGAAAGCAGTATACGGTATGGATGTATAATCTGGTGACAATCCTGGTCCCGGCGGGATTCGCGCCGCTGTTCGGCGGAGGACTGCGTGAGATCCTTGCCGCGGGAGGCGCAGGCATTGTGCTTGCAGTTCTCATGACCATCGGAAAGAGAGTGAAGACCGGCGCTTTCATACTGAATATCCTCTGCGCGGCGGGCATTGCCGTTGCGGCGGTGTTTCTGAAGCTGTGGAATCCTCTTCTGAACATGGACACGGTTATTATCAGCGGGATCATGCCTCTGGTTCCCGGTGTGGCGATCACGAATGCCATACGGGATACTCTCCGGGGAGATTATATCTCAGGAGGGGCGAGAGCGCTGGAGGCTTTTGTGACGGCTGCGGCCGTTGCCATCGGAGTCGGTGCGGGAATGGCGCTGACGACGGTTTTCTGGCAGGGAGGTGGTCTTTGATGATGGAACTTTTTCTGGTGACAGCGGGATGCTTTCTTGCTGTTGTTGGATTTGCGGTACTGGTAGAGACTCCGGGGAAATACCTTTTACAGGCAGGATTCGCCGGAGCCTGCGGAGGCTGGGTATACTTTTTCGGGATGCAGAAGGGGCTGGATACGGTGCCCGCATGTTTCCTTTCCGCCCTTGTGATCTCACTGCTGGCGCATATCTTTGCCAGGATCTTCAAGGCTCCGGTCACGGTGTTCCTGATCGCCGGCATTCTTCCCACAGTGCCGGGAGCGGGCATGTACAGAGCAGTCTATTATATTATTGCAGATGACCGGGCACGGTCATCCTATTATCTGATACAGACGCTGGAGATCGCGGGGGTGATCGCTCTGGCAATCTTTATTGTGGATGCGGTATTCCGGATAAGGGTGCCCCACAGACAGGAGAAAAGAAAATCATGATGGAACTTGTCACGGGAGGCAGCGGAAGCGGGAAATCCGCGTACGCGGAGGACGCGGTCTGCCGATGCCGGAGACTTTTGAATGAAAAAGAGAAGAAAAATACACCTCTTTACTATATTGCGGATATGTTTCCCTACGGGAAAGAGACCGAGGAAAAGATCGAAAATCACAGAAGAATGCGGGCAGGAAAGGGATTCCATACGCTGGAGTGGTATCAGGATCTGGAGGGAAAACTGGCGGAGAAGGCACCTTCGGATCTGTCCGGAGCCTGCGTCCTTCTGGAATGCGTGTCCAACCTTACTGCCAACGAGATGTATATGGACGGCGGAGCCGGGGAGAACACCGTGAAAGCCGTGGTGAATGGGATCTGTCTCCTTAAGAGAAAATGCAGACATCTCGTAGTGGTGACCAACGAAGTCTTCTCCGAATCTGTGCCGGATTCCCCGGAAATGACGGTTTATAAGAAAAACCTCGCGCAGATCAACCGGGCTCTGGCTGAGATGGCGGACCGGATGACGGAAGTGATATACGGGATCCCGGTCTATGCAAAAGGGGAACAGACACCGGAGAAAAAAATGTCAGAAGGACGGGAAACTATGGGAAAGAAACTGATCATCGGAGGCGCTTTTCAGGGAAAGCTTGATTACGCGAAAAAACTGTATCCGGATACAGAGTGGACAGATGGTTCAGCGTGTGCGCTTGAAGAGATCGCGACATGCAGCGCCATGAACTGTTTTCATCTCTTTGTGAGAAGATGGATGAAGGCAGGCAGGACAAAAGAAGAGCTGACCGATACGCTCCGGAAGCGCGACCGGGAACTGATCCTCATTTGTGATGAGGTGGGATGCGGACTGGTCCCGGTGGACGCCTTTGAGCGGGAGTACCGGGAAGCAGTGGGACGGATCTGCACAGTGTTTGCCCGCAGAGCGGACCGGGTGGACCGGGTCGTATGCGGAATCGGGACACAGATCAAATAGAATTCAGGCAGCCGACAGTTTATGATCAGGCTGGAAAGGAGAAAATCAGATTTGCTGACAGAACTTGAGCAGGTGCTTCCTGCGGATATTGAAAAGAGAAGTTTTGAGATCATAACAGAAGAATTGGGAGATAAGGTGCTCATTCCGGGGACGGAGCCCATTGTCAAGAGGTGCATCCATACCAGCGCCGACTTTGATTACGCGGATAATCTTGTATTCTCGGAAAATGCGGTACAGCGCGCGCTCGATGCGCTCCGGAACGGTGCGTCCATCGTGACGGATACGCAGATGGGACGCGCCGGTATCAATAAAAAGAGACTTGCGCGGTATGGAGGAGAAGTGTACTGTTTCATGTCGGATGAA
The DNA here is from genome assembly GCA_930972465.1 of uncultured Lachnospiraceae bacterium. GTDB lineage: Bacteria > Bacillota > Clostridia > Lachnospirales > Lachnospiraceae > Mediterraneibacter > Mediterraneibacter stercoravium. Next base: position 123,317 of record CAKNHF010000004.1, on the reverse strand, counting down.
GATGTGGCGGAAGCGGCGAGGAGGGAAGGTACTACCCGGGCTGCGGCCAGTATGGACAAGGCGGCGGAGATGGCGGGAACTCTTCAGGAGGCGTCCGGAGGACTGATCTTTGCCGTTGGAAATGCGCCCACAGCCCTTGTCCGTCTCTATGAGCTGATTCGGGAAGGAAAGATAACCCCCGAACTGATCATCGGAGTTCCCGTAGGATTTGTCAATGTGGTGCAGTCAAAGGAACTGATTCTGAGTCTGCAGGATACGCCTTATATCGTTGCGAGAGGCCGGAAAGGCGGAAGCAATATCGCGGCCTGCATCTGCAACGCGCTGCTCTATATGATGGATGAATGATCATGGAATGAGAGGAACAGGGATGGAGAAACCATATTTTCCAATGTTTGTGGATTTAAACGGGAAAAAAGTCCTGACAGCAGGCGGAGGAAGGATCGCCCTGCGCCGGGTGAGAACTCTTCTCAGGTTCGGAGCCCGGATTCACGTGACTGCACCGGATCTGTGTGAAGAACTGGCAGAACTGGAAGACCAGGGAAGGATCACTGCAGATCGCCGGGAATACCGGATGGGGGACGCTGAGGGATACGATCTGGTACTGGCGGCTACGAACAGCAGGGCAGTTAACCGGATGATCTGGGAGGAATGCAGGGGGAGAGGCGTCACAGTGAATGTGGCGGATGATAAGAGCCTGTGTGATTTCTATTTCCCGTCCGTGGTGATGACAGAGACTGCGGTGATCGGCATCAGTTCCGGGGGAGAGGATCCTTCCAGGGCAAAGGAACTGAGGAAGAAGATCCAGGAATTTCTGCATAAATATAAATAAATATTGCAAATAGTTTATACTTTGTTTATAATTAGTCCCATATTGTGTCATGAGAAAGAGTCGGATTTTCAGCCGGACCGGCGAAAAAACAGGCATTACCGGAAGAAAACCGGCGCCGCGGACACAGAAAAAAGCACCGGAATGCACCGGCGCGTAAACAGAAAGGACTATATGGAATGGGAGACACATTACAGATACTGGCCGCCATGGTCATCTATATGGCTGCGGTCATCATTTTAGGCGTTACCTTTGCAAGAAAGGCAAATGCAAGTTCAGACGCGTATTTCCTTGGCGGAAGAAGTCTCGGACCATGGGTCACGGCCATGAGCGCCGAGGCGTCGGACATGTCGGGGTGGCTGCTTATGGGACTGCCCGGCGTAGCTTACTGGTGCGGCATCGCGGATGCGGCCTGGACAGCGATCGGCCTGGCGGTCGGTACATATATCAACTGGCTGATTGTTTCGAGAAGGCTTCGCCGGTACAGTGAAAAGGCCGGCAATGCCATTACGCTTCCGGAATACTTTTCAAACCGGTTTCATGAGAAACGCAAGGTCATCATGACCATTGCCGCGGTATTTATTCTTATTTTTTTCACCGTCTATGCGGCGAGCTGCCTGGTGACCTGCGGAAAACTTTTTTCCACGCTGTTTGACATGCCCTATATTCCTATGATGATTGTGGGAGCAGTGTTCGTTCTGATCTACACGATCATCGGCGGATTCCTGGCGGAGAGCGCGTCGGATTTCATGCAGGCGGTGGTGATGATCATAGCGCTGGGCGTTATCGTTGTCGTTGGAACTGTTTCGGCAGGAGGACTCGGCGCTGTCATTGAGAATGCACAGTCCATCCCGGGATTCCTTGATTTCTTCGGAATCGCGACGCCGGAGACAGTGGATGGCGTACAGCAGGTGTCGAACGGTGCGCCTGTGTTCGGGGAGGCGGCAGAGTACGGATTCCTTCCGGTAGCCTCCGCGCTGGCCTGGGGGCTGGGATACTTCGGAGTTCCGCAGGTACTGCTTCGCTTTATGGCGATCCGGGACGAAAATGAGCTGACACGTTCACGCCGAATCGCTACAGTATGGGTGGTGATCTCACTGACGATCGCCGTATTTATCGGACTGGTAGGACGTACATTGTTTCCGACGGCTCTGACGACTTCTTCGGAAGCGGAGAATGTATTTATCCTGCTCTCCACCAACCTTCTGCCTCCGCTGATTGCGGGATTTGTAATGGCAGGCATCCTTGCGGCGACGATCAGCTCATCCGATTCCTATCTGTTGATCGCGGCTTCGGCGTTTGCAAAAAATATCTATCAGGGACTGTTCCGCAAGAAAGCTTCTGACCGGGAAGTGCTGAACATCTCAAGGCTGACGCTTCTTCTGATTGCGGTCATCGCGATCATCATTGCCCTGGATGAGAACAGTGTGATCTTTGCGATCGTAAGTTTTGCCTGGGCAGGATTCGGCGCTACATTCGGACCGCTGATGCTCTTCAGCCTGTTCTGGAAGAGAACTACCCGCGCAGGCGCGATCGCGGGTATGATCGGAGGCGCCGGAATGGTATTTGTCTGGAATCTGCTTGTCCGTCCGCTGGGAGGCATGTGGGATATCTATGAGCTTCTGCCGGCGTTTATCTTCTCATGTATCTGCATTGTTGTTGTATCGCTCCTGACACCGGAGCCGTCACAGCAGATCCAGAGAGAATTTGATGAAGTTGCAGGAATGAAAACAAAATAATAAAGCGGTATGAAATACATATAAAAAACGGCATGTCACATCAGGAAGACTTTTACCTGTGTGGCGTGCCGTTTCTGTCTGCCATGAAATTCTGCGTGTATTGATGTAAACTTTCGGATTGTGTCCCGTCATGTCTGAGCCGGTAGCGGAGAAGTCAGCGCGTCGAGGATGTCGGAGATCTTTCTTGACCGGGAGAACAGTCGGTATTCGGGCTCGTGAATTTCCTCCAGATAGTGGGCGTCGGAGCAGCATATCACATTGCATCGGCTGAAATACGGATGACTTCTGCGAATGCGGTGCAGATTATTAAAGTCGTGGAATTCAGCACAGGTAAATTTGCTGTCCGGCGGTACAAACCCCAGATTGGAGAGCAGACTTGTGGAGGGTTTGTCTACATGGGCCGGATAAGCGATCCCGTTATATGCTGCCGCAAGAGCGAAAACTTCATCGAATGAAACGGAGACCGCGTTGATAAGCAGTAAATCCTTTGTGCCGGTCACCTCGTCCCGTTCATTCATGATCTGCTGTCTGCCGAAGATCTCTTCTCTGTTGGGAAAGGGAATGAGCATGCGGTATACAAAAGCATCGAAGTCCATCGCGTCTCCGAGTGTCGGGAACAGGCAGATAACATGCACTTCTTCCGAAGTAGTCAGTTCCATGCCCGGAATCACGGTGACGCCGTATTTCTCGCCGTGAAACATTGCGGCAGGACAGTTTGCGCAGCTGTTGTGGTCTGTCAGGGCGATAACATCCAGGCCCTTGACTGCGGCCATTCCTACCAGATTGGCGGGAGTCATATCGTCATCCCCGCATGGGGAGAGGCAGGAATGGATATGAAGATCATAAAACAGAGGAATCATATCACACCGGCCTGGTAGATCTTAAGAGCTGCATCGAACACGGGAAGATCCGTTGCGAGGACTGCGATTCCCTCTTCGGACGCCTTGTTGAGCGTGCCCTCATCAAGGGATACTCCTTCCGCAAGAACGATACAGGCCGTGTCGGTCAGAGACGCCACGGCGAGGGTATTCCTGTTCCCCATTACAGTTACCCATACGCAGCCGGCAGAAGCTCTGCTCATTGCGATGCTCAGCAGATCACAGCAGAAAATGCGCGAGATTACACGCTCCGGACTGCCGTCTGTGAGAACACGGAAATCCGGAATTCCGAGAATAGTCTGCAGTGTCATGTTATCGGATCCTCCTTCCCGGAACGGTCGGGCACACCGAAAGAGGTGAGCTCCGTTGTCAGTTCCTTTATATATTTATGAAGCAGCCGGTCATCCTCTTCGGACAGCGTCCTTTCCGGATCGGCATTTTCCGTCAGATGACTGATTTTTCGGGAAAGATCCGCTATGTTTGCGCGAAGAACGTAGATACAGTCATTGGGAGCGGCGTCTCCGCGGACAATGTCCTCAGCCAGGGTCTGGCAGGTGGGAGCGCCGCAGGAACCGCAGTCAAGGCCCGGAAACTGTGCGGTGAGTTCTTCCACCTTTCCCATCATCCGGAGGCTTTCTTTAAACGTATTGCCGAGACGGAATACAGGCTCATATTCTACATTGTCTGCCCAGTATATGTTTTTGAGTTCCGGGTTGTCAGAGAGATGGTTTTTTGAAACCGGCTGGTACCTGACGAGACGTTTTGTCTTGGCTGCAGCGATATACGCGTTTTCCACCGTCAGGGTTCCGCCTACGCATCCTCCGCTGCAGGCGTTCAGTTCTACAAAAGTAAGCCCGTGCAGCTTCTCGTCCTCAAGCTCCTCCAGAACACGAAGTATATTGACGATACCGTCCGCCGCAAGGTAATTGTCCACCAGCAGCCCGCCTGCCTCGCCGCCCGCATTGCTCCATCCGATTCCGATCCGCCCGGAAGCGGATATGGGAGAGAGCTGGCTTTCGTCGTGTTTCATATGAGGAAGCAGGAGAGGGTATACATCTTTGATCGCAACCACATTGTCGATATTGCTTTTCTCTATGCCGAGAGGGGCCTTTGCGTAGGATACCTTCGAGGGACAGGGGGAGATGAAAATGATCCCGATTTCCTCCGGTTTCAGACCTGTCTTTTTCATGGCGCGTGCCCTTGCAATCTCCGCAGCCGCCTCCACAGGGGCTTTTATGGGGAGAAGCCGGGAGACAAGGGAGGGAAACTTTACCCGGATCAGCCGGACGACGGAAGGACAGGCCGAACTGATAAAGGGAGCCTCTTCCGCATGGGCCCGGATATATTCCCTGGCGGCCTCCGATACAAGTTCCGCGGCAGCACTCACTTCGTATACATCGTCAAATCCGAGCCTGAGGAGCGCATTGAGCACAATGTCCACATTTGTCAGATTATTATACTGTGCATAGAGAGAGGGGGCGGGGAGAGCCACTGTGTATCTGAAATTGTTGATGACGGAAAGCGGGTCATAGACAGGGATCTTTGCGTGATGCGGGCAGTACGATATGCATCTGCCGCAGTCGATGCAGAATTTGTCTATGATGTGAGCTTTTCCGTTATGTACCCGGATTGCCTGGGTCGGACAGTGTTTGATACAGTTGATGCAGCCGCGGCAGGCAGATTCCTTCAGTCTGACAGAACGTATGAATTTATTCGTATTCATTGAGCGCCGGACGGCCTCCTTTCCCGGTTAGATGTGTACCTTCATTGTAATTGTGGTTCCTTTTCCGATCGTTGTGTCGATATGCATTTCATCTGTATATTTTTTCATGTTCGGGAGTCCCATGCCGGCCCCGAAGCCCAGAGAGCGGACTTCGGCGCGCGCGGTGGAATATCCCTCCTGCATGGCTTTCTCCACATCGGGGATGCCGGGGCCGGTGTCAGACAGGACCATCGTGATATCACTGTCTGTGACTGAGACAGTGATATTTCCGCCGTCTGCGTGGATGACCATGTTGATTTCACCTTCGTACATAGCGATCGAAACTTTCCGGATCACGTCGCTGTCCAGTCCCAGCTGTTTGAGCTTGTTTTTGACAGAACTGCTTGCTTCCCCTGCTCTTGTAAAATCATCTCCGTCTATCGTGTAGCGGAAATTCAGAACTTCACCCATCTAGGCACCCCCTCTTAATCCGTGCTCATACAGCATTCCGCATGTAGTGAACATATAATGACCGGTGGCAAGAACGGCGATGCCTTTTGCCATGGCCAGCCTGAGCATATTATCGTCAGGCATCTTTCCGCGTACGAAAATGATGCAGATGATATCAAGCATCTCCGCCGTGCGGACTACCTGCGGATTACACAGCCCGGTGATCAGAACGGAACATTTTCCGCCGTAGGCAAGCACGTCACTCATCATGTCTGAGGAGAACACAAACTGTGCTTCCAGATCGGCCATTTCTTCGCCGTATAAAAAACGGGCGTCCAGAACTTTCTGCATTTCTCTGATCGTCATAAATCCTCCTGAATAAATAAAAAATAAATTCATTTGCATTTCAGCACAAAAATATGTATTTAGTATAGCATCTGACTGTGCAAAAAACAATGAAGCATCCGGACTCTTCATGCGCTGTAACAAAAAAATGCACAAATATTTAACGCGCATCAAGTAGAAGTTTGTGAACCGCTATGATATTATATACACAATGAGCAGTTGAAATTTAAGAAACGGAGGTTGAAGGATGGCAGAAAAGAAAGGGACTGTTCCATTCGCGGGGACGAAGGAGCAGGAAGAAGCGCTGAAGAAGGTGATCGAAGAGCTCAAGAGCGAAAAGGGTGCTCTTATGCCGATCCTGCAGAAAGCGCAGGACATATACGGTTATCTTCCCATGGAAGTGCAGAAAATGATCTCAGATCAGACCGGAATTCCGATGGAAAAGATTTACGGCGTGGCAACATTCTATTCTCAGTTTACATTGAGTCCGAAAGGCAGATACAGGATTTCCGTCTGTCTTGGTACGGCATGCTATGTAAAAGGATCCGGGGATATCTACAATGCCCTGATGGAGAAACTGGGAATCGTAGGAGGCGAATGTACGCCGGACGGGAAGTTCTCACTGGATGCATGCCGGTGTGTCGGGGCATGCGGGCTTGCACCGGTCATGATGATCAACGAAGAAGTGTACGGACGTCTGACAGTGGACGATCTGGACGGAATTCTGGCAAAGTACGAGTAGTGCCATGATGCCGGAGATCGCTCTGAATATTCTGGATATTGCGGAAAATTCTGTGCGCGCGCAGGCACTGCATGTTGAGATTATCGTGTCAGTGCAGCCAGAGGAGGATACGCTTACGGTTGTGATAAGAGACGACGGATGCGGAATGACGCCGGATCAGGTGAAGAAGGCTCAGGATCCCTTCTTTACGACAAGGACAACGAGAAAGATAGGGCTTGGGGTTCCTTTCTTCAGACAGGCGGCAGAAAGCACGGGAGGCAGTTTTCAGATTGATTCGGAAGAAGGAAAGGGGACAGAAGTAAAGGCGGTGTTTGTACTGTCGCATATTGACAGAATGCCGCTTGGAGACATCAGTTCCACCATTCATACTCTGATCGTGTTCAATGAACGGATCGAATTCAGATATACATACAGGTACGGGGAAAAAAGTTTTGTGCTGGATACCGGGGAGATGAGAGAAATACTCGGAGAGGAGATCTCATTTGCAGAACCTGAAGTGTCCGCATTTATCAGAAAATATCTGGAGGAAAATAAAAAGGATACGGACGGAGGAGCTGAGGTCTGAATATCAGATCAATGCGGGACAGAGGAGCGGACCACGAACAGCCGTTCCTGTAAAAATGATAACGGAAATGGAGGTAATACATGAAATCACTGGAGGAATTACGCGCAATCAGAGCAAAAATGCAGGGAAAAGTAGGAGTGCGCGCAGAGAATGAAAATCAGATCCGTGTCGTTGTCGGTATGGCGACATGCGGGATCGCCAGCGGGGCACGTCCTGTCCTCACCGCGCTTTCTGATGCGGTGCAGGAACAGAATCTGTCTGAGAAGATCAGCGTCACACAGACAGGGTGTATCGGGCTGTGTCAGTATGAGCCGATCGTGGAGGTAATGGAACCGGGGAAAGAGAAAGTGACCTATGTAAAAATGACACCCGAGAAAGCACTGGAGGTGCTGCGCCTTCATCTGCTGGGCGGGCAGGTGGTTGCGAAATATACACTGAGTGCCGCACAGAATGGCCTGAAGTAGAAAAGGAGGCTGAGAATTTATGTATCGTTCACATGTACTTGTCTGCGGCGGAACCGGATGCACCTCCTCCGGCAGTCAGAGGATCATTGAGAAGCTGGAAAAAGAGATTGCCGCAAACGGTCTGTCCGAGGAAGTCGGCGTTGTAAAGACCGGTTGTTTCGGCCTGTGCGCTCTGGGACCGATTATGATTGTCTATCCGGAAGGGACATTCTATTCTATGGTCCGGGAGGATGACATTCCGGAGATCGTCTCGGAACATCTGCTGAAAGGAAGAGTGGTCAGACGTCTGCTCTATGATGAAACTACGAAGACGGAGAAGATCATTCCTCTCAATGAGACTGATTTTTATAAAAAGCAGCACCGGGTGGCGCTCCGCAACTGCGGAGTCATTGATCCTGAAAATATCGAGGAATATATCGGCACAGGAGGATATGAGGCGCTGGGCATCGTGCTGACGGAGAAAAAACCTCAGGATGTGATACAGATCCTCCTCGACAGCGGCCTGAGAGGGCGCGGAGGCGCAGGATTCCCGACCGGGCTGAAATGGAAATTCGCCGCGCAGAATGAAGCGGACCAGAAATATGTATGCTGTAATGCGGATGAAGGAGACCCGGGAGCGTTTATGGACCGTTCGATTCTCGAGGGAGATCCGCATGCGGTACTGGAGGCCATGGCGATCGCGGGATATGCGATCGGTGCATCCCAGGGGTATATCTATGTCCGGGCCGAATACCCCATTGCGGTAAAGCGGCTTGAGATCGCGATCTCCCAGGCGAGGGAATACGGCCTGCTCGGTGAGAATATTTTTGATTCGGGATTCAGTTTTGACATTGAACTCCGACTGGGGGCCGGAGCATTTGTATGCGGAGAGGAGACGGCTCTTATGACGTCTATCGAAGGAAACAGGGGAGAGCCCAGACCCCGTCCGCCTTATCCTGCTCTGAAAGGTCTTTTCCGGAAACCGACGATACTTAACAATGTGGAGACTTATGCGAACATACCTCAGATCATCGTGAACGGTCCGGAGTGGTTCGCCTCCATGGGAACAGAGAAATCCAAAGGAACAAAGGTCTTTGCACTGGGAGGCAAGATCAATAATACCGGGCTTGTGGAGATCCCCATGGGAACCACACTTCGTGAAATTGTGGAGGAGATCGGAGGCGGCGTGCCGAACGGAAAGAAGTTTAAGGCGGCGCAGACGGGAGGCCCATCCGGAGGATGTATTCCGGCGGAGCATTTTGACGTGCCTATCGATTACGACAACCTGATCGCCATCGGCTCCATGATGGGATCCGGCGGACTGATCGTTATGGATGAGGATACCTGTATGGTGGATATCGCAAAGTTTTTCCTGGAATTCACCGTGGATGAGTCCTGCGGAAAGTGTACACCCTGCAGGATCGGAACCAGGCGAATGCTGGAGATTCTTGATAAGATTACAAAGGGGCAGGCGACCCTGGAAGATCTGGATAAGCTGGAGGAACTCTGCTTCCATCTGAAAGAGAATTCTCTGTGTGCGCTGGGACAGACGGCGCCGAATCCGGTGCTCTCCACGCTCAGATACTTCAGAGACGAGTATATCGCGCACATTGTTGACAGGAGATGTCCGGCAGGAGTCTGTAAGGATCTTGTCCAGTACAGGATTGACCCGGACAAATGCAGGGGCTGTACGCTCTGCGCAAGGACCTGTCCGGCGGATGCCATTATCGGCAAGGTGAGAGAGATCCATATGATCAATCCGGAAAAATGTGTGAAGTGCGGCGCATGTATGGAAAAATGCCGATTCGGCGCGATCTACAAAGAATAGGAGGGCAGAGAGGATGGAAAATGTTAATTTAAAGATCAACGGTCTGAACGTCACCGCGCCAGCCGGCTCTACAATCCTTGAAGCGGCGCATCTGGCGGGGATACGGATTCCCACGCTCTGCTGGCTGAAAGACATCAACGAGATCGGAGCATGCCGCATGTGCGTAGTGGAAGTAAAGGGCGCAAAGGGACTTGTCGCAGCCTGTGTTTATCCGGCGGCAGAAGGCATGGAAGTAAAAACAAATACGAAGAGGCTTCTGGATTCGAGAAGAAGGACGCTGCAGCTGCTCCTCTCCACCCATGACAAGAAATGTCTCTCCTGTGTCAGAAGCGGTCACTGTGAGCTTCAGGAACTGTGCCAGGAGCTGGGTGTGGAGGATGAAGATTATTTTGCAGGTGAGATGAATCATTATGAACCGGACACCAGCGCAGTTCATATGATCCGGGACAACAACAAGTGCATTCTCTGCCGAAGATGCTCCGCGGTGTGCGAGAAGGTGCAGACTGTGGGCGTGATCGGACCGAACAACCGCGGATTCGCCACATTTATCGGCTCGGCGTTCGGAATGGGGCTGGGAGATACCAGCTGCGTCGGCTGCGGCCAGTGTATTGCCGCATGTCCCACAGGGGCTCTCTACGAAAAGGATAATATCAACGATGTTCTCGAAGCGATAGCCGATGAATCGAAATATGTGGTCGTTCAGGCTGCCCCGTCTGTGCGGGCCGCTCTGGGAGAAGAATTCGGTTATCCGATGGGGACCGATGTGGAAGGCAAGATGGCGGCTGCTCTCAGGAGGATCGGGTTTGACAAAGTCTTTGATACAGATTTCAGCGCAGATCTGACGATCATGGAGGAGGCAAATGAATTCCTTGACCGTGTGCAGAACGGGGGAGTGCTTCCCATGATGACTTCCTGTTCTCCGGGCTGGATCAAATACTGCGAGCACTATTATCCGGATCAGCTGGAGCATCTGTCAAGCTGCAAATCACCGCAGCAGATGTTCGGCGCCATAACGAAAACCTATTATGCGGAGAAGATGGGGATTGCTCCGGAGAATATCGTATGTGTCAGCGTCATGCCCTGCACGGCCAAGAAGTTCGAGATACAGCGTGAGGATCAGTATGCGGCGGGAGTGCCGGATGTGGATATTTCCATCACAACAAGAGAGCTTGCAAGATTGATCCGTAAAGTGGGAATTAACTTCCGGAGCCTTCCGGATGAAGGATTTGACGATCCGCTGGGCGAGTCGACGGGAGCCGGAGTGATATTCGGAGCCACAGGAGGCGTTATGGAAGCGGCTCTCAGGACTGCAGTGGAAAAGCTGACGGGAAAAGAGCTGGAAAAAGTGGAATTTATGGAAGTGCGCGGAACCGAAGGGATCAAAGAGGCGGTTTATAGTGTGGCCGGTATGGAGGTGAAGGTTGCCGTTGCATCCGGTCTGAGCAATGCGAAGATCATTATGGATAAGGTGCGCGCCGGTGAAGCGGATTACCACTTTATCGAGATCATGTGCTGCCCCGGCGGCTGTGTAAATGGCGGAGGACAGCCACAGGTGCATGCGGATGTGCGTAACTTTGAGGATGTTAAGGCGATCCGCGCGAAGGCATTGTATGACAATGACTCGGCGAAAACCATCCGGAAGTCACACGAGAACCCCTCCATCAAGAAAGTTTATGACGAGTATCTGGGACACCCGGGAAGTGAGCGGGCGCATCAGATACTGCATACTACATATGTGAAGAGAACGATAAACTGATTCGGGAACCGGCGGTTCTGAAGAATGTATATCAGATGGGGATCATCCCCATCTGATATATTTTGTTTAATAGGAAACTTCTGCTCGATCAGCTCGATAAATGCCCCGGCATCCCCCTCACAGGCTTTTATGACAAGGTATTTCAGAGAGATGCCCTCCTTTCTTTCAGTGCTGTACATTATATCATTATCTCCTCCTTTCCGGCGGACATATGCTGCAGCTTTCTGTTCCGTTTTATAACGGTTACATTTATTAGACAGTCCGGGGACGGGAAAAAGTTTCAGGGAGAGATAAAAAATATGAGAAACACGGAGAAAGTGTTTTACTGGATATTCAGACAGCCCTCTGATAAAATAATTCTAACAGAGAAAATGGACGGAACAGGCAGCAGATGCAGGCTGCAATAAAAACAGGAGGATAGGAAATGAGAGTCATTGACTTTAAAGATGCGAAGTGCCGGCATTGTTACAAATGTGTACGGCATTGTGCGGTAAAAGCAATTTCAGTAAGGGATGAGCAGGCCCGCATCATGGTGGATCACTGTATCAACTGCGGCAGATGTCTGGAAGTCTGTCCGCAGAACGCCAAGACATTTGCCAGTGATCTGGACCGGGTGAAGGGATATCTGCGGCAGGGACTGAAGACTGTTATCTCCATCGCCCCTTCCTATGCGGGCGTGCTGGAGTTCGATACTCCGGGTCAGGTGGTGGATGCACTCATGAAACTTGGATTTGCCGAGGTGCGTGAGACGGCGGAGGGCGCGGCCCTGGTGACGAACGAGTACAAAAAACTGGTGCGGGCGGGAGAGATGCCGAATATTATTACCACATGCTGTCCCAGCGTGAATGATCTGATCGAAAAATATTATCCCGACTGTGCAGAACTTATGGCGCCGGTTGTATCCCCCATGATTGCTCACGGGCGTTATATAAAGAAGATTTACGGACCGGAGGTGAAAGTGGTGTTTCTCGGCCCGTGTATTGCCAAGAAGCAGGAGGCGATCGGCGATGAACGGGTCTCCGGCGCGGTGGACGCCATCCTTACCTTTGAAGAGCTTGCTGTCTGGCTGAATGAGGCCGGGATCGATCTGCATGCATGTGAGGATAAGCCTATGGGTAACCCGGACCCGAAGATCAATCGGCTTTATCCGGTCAGCGGCGGTGTGATTCAGTCAGTCGTAACAGAGGAGGACGCAGACGGGTACCACAAAGTTTTCGTGGATGGACTTGAGAATTGTATGGAAATGCTGGAGTGTATACGCCGGGGCGAGCTGGACCACTGCTTTATTGAGGCAAATGTATGTGAAGGCGGCTGCGCGAAAGGACCCGCCTCTGCTCACTGGAACACTTCCTATGTAAAGACAAAAGTCAGGATTGAAAACGTGGTTTCTTATAAAGCGGCAAGGAACCTTCCGGATATGAGAACAGAAGAACTGGCAAAAAAGTTCGGAAACAGAGGGCTGGATGATCCGATGCCGTCTGAAGAGCAGATCCGCGGCATCCTGAAGTCCACCGGGAAATATTCCCGGGAAGATGAACTGAACTGCGGAGCCTGCGGGTATTCTACGTGCCGTGAGAAAGCGATCGCTGTATTCCAGGGAAAGGCAGAACTTGCCATGTGCATGCCGTTTGCTCTGACCCGGGCGGAATCCATGTCCAATGTGGTCATGGACATGACGCCGAATATGATATTTGTGATCGGAAATGACATGCGTATTCTGGAATGCAACCGTAAAGGACAGGAACTGCTGGGGGTAGGACATGACGAGGCTCTCAGCAGATATATTTTTGAGTTTATCGAGGCGGAAGACATTGAGAGTGCGCTGCTGACAAGAGAACCCGTATCTCACAGAAAAGTTCGGCTTGAGAATGACAGTATTGTGGCGGAAGAAACTGTTGTTTACATAGAAAATCTGGACGCCGTTCTGGTTATCTTCCAGGATATAACCAGAGAAGAGAAGATAAAGGAGCAGCATTACAATCTGAAAATGGAGACGGTGGAGATGGCGCAGAAGGTTATTGAAAAACAGATGATGGTGGCGCAGGAGATTGCCGGACTCCTCGGAGAGACGACGGCGGAGACAAAGGTCACGCTGACGAAGCTCAGAGATTCCATTCTGAATGAAGAAGATCAGTGAGGAGGGCGCGGGTATGAGTTTCAGTATTGATGTGTCCTGGAAAAGTCTGAACAAGTATCAGGAAGAGCTCTGCGGTGACAAGGTGGAAATTCTGAAGACAGAGGATTCTGATATCGTGATCCTTGCGGACGGCATGGGCAGTGGAGTAAAGGCGAACATACTGGCTACTCTGACGTCAAAGATCCTCGGGACCATGCTTCGGGAAGGAGCGTCCATAGAGTCCTGTGTGGAGACGGTGGCGAAGACCCTTCCGGTCTGCAGTGTGCGCGGAGTCGCTTATGCCACTTTCAGCATTCTGCAGATCTTTCACAGCGGTGAGGCCTATCTGGCAGAGTTTGACAATCCTTCCTGCGTGTATATACGGGAGGGAAGGATCGTAAAATATCCGTATGAGGTGAGAGAGATTGAAGGAAAGAAGGTTCGCGAGTACCGGTTCCGGGTAGAAAAGAATGACTGTTTTGTTCTGATGAGCGACGGAGTAATCTATGCCGGCGCAGGCTCCATCCTGAATCTCCAGGGATGGACATGGGAGGCTATGTCAGAGTATACGCTGAAGTGCACGAAGAAGACCCTTTCTGCTTCCCGGCTTGCCGTGATGCTCTGTCAGGCCTGTGACGAACTGTATGAGGAGAGACCGGGAGACGATACGACTGTTGCGGTAGCCAGAGTGATAGAACGGCGCGTAGTCAGCATTTTTACAGGACCTCCGGCCAGAAAAGAGGACGACGTAAGAATTATGCATGACTTTATGAATGGAGAGGGAAAGAAGGTTGTTTCCGGAGGAACCAGCGCAAATATTGCAGCCAGAATACTGAAGAAAAAGATTGTGACAAAAGCCGATACGGGAAATCCCGATGTCCCGCCCATGGCTGTGATAGAAGGGATCGATCTTGTGACGGAGGGAGTTCTGACTCTGGGAAAATGTCTTAAGCTTCTCAGAAAATATGTCAGGGGCGAGTTCGATACTGAATTTTTCGATGATCTTGACGCTGACAACGGAGCTTCCCGTCTTGCAAGGCTTCTGATCGAAGAATGTACGGAACTGCACCTTTTTGTGGGAACGGCAGTCAACGAGGCCCACAAGGAGACAGAGCTTAATTTTGACCTCAGCATGCGTCAGAATCTGGTTGACCAGCTTGTGCGGACCGCTGAAGAAATGGACAAAAGAGTGACGGTAAAATATTACTGAGTACTGAAGAGGCGTCAGGACCTGCAGCATTTCGGGCAGGACCTGACGCCCCTTTTCAGAGTATGGCTTAAATAGAATATGAGAAGAAATTCCCGTCTTTATACTGAATATCGATATAATCCATGTAATTGAAGTTCATATCAAGAATGCCGCCGGCATATCCGCCGGTATGATCCAGTACAAGATCGATATCTTCTTCGCCGGTGACCGTAATGTAGGTTATGTCTCCGCTTTCTGAAGTCTCGGCCGTGCCGGAAAGAGCCGAGAGCATTTCCGTGTATTTCCCGCTGTCGGTGGTTTCCTGAGACAGAGTAAGGGTAACGGACCGTACGTCAGAAGAATCGATCTCTCTGTGCAGAGGAAAACCGAATTCCTCGAGCAGTTCCAGAGTATTGCTGTATTCAGGATAAATGTACAGTGTGGACACCAGAGCTGCTTCTTCATAACTGGCCTGAGAGATATCAGCGCTGTATACCCCGGAAGATGAGTCAGCGCCTGCATACCGGATTTCAACACAGAGATCACCGATTGGTTTCCCGCTGATCAGAGTGTCTGCGCTTACTTCCATGACATCCTTTTCATATGCGTCCAGAAGAGCGATTCTCTGCTCTTTCCCAAGCAGCAGTTCCTCATACCGGCCATAGATATCGCTGAGAGAAATCGAGGAGATCTGCTTTCCCTCCATGTGGAAAACAGGGAAAAGCTGCTTCCGGTATTCGTCACTTTCAAGAAGTTTTTTCACAACTTCTTCTGCCTTGTCATAATCGACCGCATACTCTCTCAGAACGGTCCGTCCGCTGCTGAGACGATAGCGGAAAACGGCCGGAAGACAATTATCGGGAATATCTTCTGTATAGGAATAGAAATCATCTGCCGTTATTCCGTTTTCCAGATGATTGATACCTGTCTGCGCAAGGGTGTAGAGAAGCTCCATATCTTCTTCCGGCACATAATATCCGAGTTTGGAATCGGGATCCGAGTCCGGATATGAGAAATAGACGGTAAACGAATCCGGGCAGAAACTCATGCCTTTCAGTCTGTCAATATCCGGTATCCAGGTGTCGTAGCCGGGCAGGTCAAACCGGAAGATACACAGGATGACAGTCACACCGCCTATTGAGAACAGAGTGGATTTCCATCCCTTCCTCAACAGTTTCAGATCCATGTGGTAGATGAAATCGATGAAAATACAGAGGATGACCGAAGCCAGAAGACTTATAAAGCAGATCCAGTTTACGTCCGAGATTCCCATCAGTCCCTGGATCATAAGCCCGGAGAAAAGAGCGGCGGGAATACATATGAGTACTTTAAGGATCGGTGAGATTGCAGGGAATGCAACAGTGTTACCGGCCGCTTCTGAAGGATAGATCCTGTTGAGAAGCAGGGCGGCTGTAAACAGCAGTGCCGACGTAAAGACAGCGGCTGCAGAGACACCGAAACTCAGTTCCCCGATCCCGCTCTGTGTGATCAGAGCGGAGAAGATTCCGAGCGGTGTCAGATAGTCCGCGAGCTGCTGAGACAGAGGAACCGCTTCGTCGTAATAGCTTTTAAAAAATGTCAGCTGCAGTGATGAAAACAGATTCAGTACGATAAACGGCCATACAATGACAACGAGAGAAAGAAGCAGCCCGATAGCAGTCCTTCCGGTCAGCATGGACGCAAAGACGCAAGCGGTATATATTACGATATAGGACAGGATGCCGCCGAAGGCCGACTGCATACACTGAACGGCAAGGTTCGCTGTCATGATGCCCTTTGACGCTCCTGCGGAAACGATCAGTACGGCGCATACTGTGTAGGGAATCATAAACAGAATCAGGCCGGACAGATACGCGGATGCAAACCAGCGGGTACGCTTTACGGGGAGAGAATGGTAAAAATCCAGTTTCTCTTTTGAATGGAGGTATCCGAAGCCGGACAGAGCCATAAGGACGGCAAGCGCAGCGATGATGACAGTGAGAGTCTGGATGCTGTGACCGTTCAGCAGTCCCGGAAAAGATCTGACGAGATGATCGTAATCGCTGAAACCGGGCTTCATGCTGCCTGAGAAAGTGCTCAGGTAAAGCATGGTGTACACAGGCATCATGAGAAACAGAGCGATGGCGGAGAGCGCCGCTGTCCATCCTCTGTGTCGGATATCCTGAACGATCAGTTTAATAAAGGAAATTTTTGATGTCATAACCTGCAACCTCCGTTTCACTGATAAAGATTTCTTCAAGGGTCAGAGGGAGTACCTCTGCAAAAACCGGATTCTGTGCCTGAGCAAGTCTCAGTACTTCCGAACGTTCTCCGCGCACAGTCAGAGTCAGAAGGGAACCGCTCTGTTCCATCCGAAGGATTCTCAGGCTGCGGATCAGTTCCTGCTTCCTGTGAAGATCGGGGATGACGCACTGCAGCTTGCATATGCTGCATTTGATCTGATCAAGATCCTGGGTGAGTAAAAGCTTTCCCTGGTGGAGAAGTCCGATGCTGTCGCAGATATCCTCCAGCTCCCTCAGATTATGGGATGAGATCACGGGAGTAAAATCCCGGTTCATGATCTCGGCGGCAAAAAGACTTTTGACCGCCTGCCGTACGACAGGATCCAGTCCGTCAAATGTCTCGTCGCAGAAAAGATACTTTGTCCCTGCACAGATGCCGAGCAGAATGGATATCTGTTTTCTGGTTCCTTTTGAAAAGGAACTGATTTTCCGTCCGGAGTCAAGCCTGAATTTTGCTGTCAGGGAATCGAAGAGCTTCCGGTTAAAGGTGGGATAGATCATCCCATAATAATCCCGCATCTGACGGATATCTGCGCCGGGAAAATAGTAAGGGGTATCCGACAGAAAGCAGACAAGAGACTTTGCCTCCGGATTTTCAAATACAGGTTTCCCGTCGATGAGAACCGTTCCGCCGTCCGGACGGATGACTCCGGATATCATGCGCAGAAGAGTGCTTTTTCCCGCTCCGTTGGAGCCGATCAGTCCGAATACCATGCCTTCCCGGATAGAACCGGATACATGGTCCACTGCATGAATATTGTCAAACGCTTTGTCGAGATCTTTCAGTTCAATCATCTGTCTCCCCCTCCCTGTAAAGTCTGTCAATGACAGAAATGTATTCCGAGCGGGTAATTCCCATCTCTTTTCCGCTCAGTATGAGCTGTTCGGCTTCCGCCAGGAGCTTCTGTCTGCTCTTCTCTGCCAGCGCGGTTACGTCCGCCACATAGTTTCCCCTGCCTCTTACCGGATAGATATACCCTTCCTGCTCCAGAAAAGCGTAGGCCTTCTGAATGGTATTGGGATTAATGGACAGCTCTACGGCTAGAGAGCGCACAGACGGCATCTGTTGCCTGGGGGGAAGGACTCCGCGCAGGATCAGTGTACGGAAACGGTCGGCAATCTGCTCGTACAGGGGCAGTTTGCTCTGGTAATCAATTGTGATCATAGCATCCCCCTTCTTTATGGTCGGTGTATTTAGTGTACTAATATATATAATACACTTAAAATAACATGCCGGACACAGAATGTCAACTCATTATATATCGGACATTGACGTACAGCGTCACCGAATACATTGCGGCAGATGGTAATCTCACTGCGGACAGCAGGGAGATAGCCGCCGTACCTGAGAGTACGGCAGATAAGGCTGTGGAGAACAGAGAAGTAAAAACGGCGGGGGAGGTTCTGGCGGAAGCATTGCGGGACGGGACCGCGGCGAGAATATCTGCAGGCATCTGGCTGATTGTTGCCGCAGGTCTGCTGGGTATCCGCTCTCTTCAGTACAGGATGCTCTTCCGGAAAATCGGAAGGGAGACCAGACGCTGCAGGGATCCGCGGATCAACCGGCTGGTGCAGGAGATCGGCAGGAATATGGGAATAAAAAAGATCCCTTCAGTCCGTACAGGCAGAGCTCTGTCCACACCGGTGCTCTATGAGCGCAGAAAGCCGGCTGAGGGATAAAAAAATCTATGCCTCTCTGTGGAACATTATGGAACCGGCAGGGACAGATAAAGCAGCTCCGGTTTCCGCGGAAACCGAAGAGGCTGAGGAACCGGTTTTCTATGCGGACACCATGGAGGAAGTCGCGCTGACCGATCAGTTCAGACTGGAAAATTATTATATTACAAATAAGATCACTGCTCAGACCAGGTATTACATTGATCAAAATGCAGTGTTGTGGGCGTATGGATCCAACAATTACGGACAGCTTGGAAACGGGGAGGTGAACGATCTGGATACGTTTTACCGGGATCCCGTTCGCATCAGTGGAAATGCGGTATCAGTGGATGCGTCTGTCAACGGATATTTCTTTATCTATCTGACTTCTGACGGAAATCTGTACGGAGCCGGCGGAAATATACATGATATTCTCGGAAAAGGACAGGGGGACGCGGATATTGCCGGCGAATCGTACCGCGCGGTGACTTCGCCGGTCCTGCTGATGGAAAACGTCGCTTACGCAAGGGCGGGAAAGGAATCGATCGCTGCGCTTCGAAACGACGGAACTGTCTGGTGGTGGGGCCGATATGAAGGGACATATCATGTGAGCGAAGATTCCCTGCTGTATCTCAACGAGGAAAATATCCAGAGCGAAGATAACCCTCTGTGGATGCAGAGTACCGCTCCGAGAAAAATACTGGATCACTGCATATACGCAGTGACAGGAGATACCTTCGGCGCGGCAATCGGCGAAAACGGAGAACTGTATACCTGGGGACGGAATATCATGGGAGAGTGCGGGACAGCAGTGACAGGGGATGACTTCCTGAGAAAGCCCCGGAAAGTGCTCGATGACGTACAGATGGTGTGGCCGGAAAGAATCGGATTTAACAGTACGGAAGAAGAAATTCCCGAGAGCATGGAGTATAATACGACTTATGGATTTAACATGTTTGTACGGATGAAGGGCGGAAACTTCATGGCATCCGGAGAGGGATTGGGAGACCTGAAAACTGAGACGCAGATCACGGGAGACCTTGTATA
Organism: uncultured Lachnospiraceae bacterium; assembly: GCA_930972465.1. Classification (GTDB taxonomy): domain Bacteria; phylum Bacillota; class Clostridia; order Lachnospirales; family Lachnospiraceae; genus Mediterraneibacter; species Mediterraneibacter stercoravium. Next base: position 103,753 of record CAKNHF010000004.1, on the reverse strand, counting down.
TCCGGAGGAGCATCTGTATTCAGATACATTTGTTCCGATCAGGATCAGGGAATATGCGGAGACGGAAATACGCTCATCTCTGCAGAGGCTGAAATGGGGGATGGATATCGATGAGGTATGCGGAATTCTGGACCGTGAGCCTGGCAGACAGTTCTATACCGTATACAGGTCAGCCCCGGACGCGCCGGAGGCAGAGGGGACGGACCGATATATTGATGTCGGTGACGGGGATTACCAGCTGGAATTTGACAGCACTCTTCGGCTGACCGCGGTCATCATGCAGAAGGGAGGAAGCCGCAGCGGTATTTTCACAATGGGAATGACAAAAGAAGAGGCAGAAAAACTGGCGGGTACGGAGGTCAGGCTTTATATGGATGATGATGAGGGAATCTACTGGACGGAAGAAACACTGGACGGAACCAGATACGGTTTTCGCCTGGATGACAGCGGAAGGATCTATGCCGTGCTGGAATGCAGTTCCAGGGAAGCGTTTCTGGATCTCTGGTAAACTGCATACATATCAGCTGCTTTTATTCATAAAAAGACCAATGCTAAAGCAGCCGGTGTGATTACTGTTATGTCCAGGCTCGCATTATCCTGACTTTTTCTTTTCCTTGTTTTGTCTATCGGAAGTATATTATAATATATAATATGTGATATATGTCTGACTGACGGCTCCCGCTTCTGCAGATGACGGGAAGTGATTCAGTATCTGCGTTATTGCAGAAGACAGGAATGTGAACAACAGAGGAGGAAAAGATATGTTTTGCAGAAATTGTGGGACAGAACTGAAAGAAGGGGCAAATTTCTGCCCGCGCTGCGGAGCCCCTGTACGCAACCGACAGCAGACCGGCACACAGCAGAATGTGCGTATGCCGGCGGGAAAACAGAAAAGGTCCGGCGGCAGAAAGAAGATTGTAGTTCCCGTTGTTACGGCAGCAGCCGTATTGGTTGTGGCAGTCGGATCTTTCGCTGTGGCGAGGACGAATTTCTTCAGGTCAAGATTTTCAAGCCCTGAGGATTATTACAGATCGGTCGAGCAGGCATACATAGACAGATATACGGAAAGACTGGATCGGATGTCCGAAAGTGCTTCAGATGGGAGATCAGTGACCATGGACGTCACCCTTGAAGAAGCCGGACTCGCTCTCCTGGGGATCGGAGGCTACTCCAGCCAGGCGGCAGTTGATGGATTAAATGACCTGGAGATACGAATACAGTCAGGAGAAAAGGGCGGACTTCTGGGAATGGATGCAGGGCTGTACTCATCAGACGGCGGGAGACTTATAAGCGCCAATACCGTGCTTGATTCAGACAGTGAAGAGCTGTATCTCCAGGTGCCGGAACTTTCTTCCGGATATATGCTGATGGATTCCGATGCCTTTAATGATATGGGAATCCAGTCCGTGAGCGATATGGCTGAAACCTCCGGAAATATCGAGGATCTTTCTGCCATTATCAGCACATATACAGAGGTTATGCTGGATTATACGACAGATGTTGAAAGGGAAAATACAAGCGTTTCCGCAGGCGGGATCGAGCAGGACGCAATACTTCTGGATGTTTCTGTAAGCGGAAATCAGCTTCGTGACATGGCTTTAGATATATGTAAGACAATGAAGGAGGATGAAAATCTCGAAAAATATATTATATATTTCGGAGATTATATGTCGCTTGTGAATCAGGCCCAGTATGGAAGCTACTATGCGGATACCTACGGAGGCAGTTATTCTTATGACGCTTTTGTTGAAGAGCTGGATCGAATGATAGACTCTCTGGAAGAAGAAGGCGTGGACAAGTCGGCAGAACTGGAGATGAAAGTGTGGGTGGACAAGTCGGGTGAGATCATTGGAAGAGATGTGTCTGCATCGAATCAGTCCGGCAGCTGGCAGCTTTTCCGCAGCCTTCGAACGGAGAATGACGGGGAGTATGCATATGAACTTTCTTTCGGCGATACACAAGATGAGTATGGCGAATATTTTCTGCTCGAAGGGAACGGTACTGAAAGGAATGGACTTGCCGACGGCAATTTTATTCTGGAAACAGCGGGTCAGACTGTGGGACAGATTGAAGTGACCGGTTATGATACAAAAGCGGCGGAGGACGGTCTTCTCAACGGGACTTTCAAGATGACATCCGACGCGGATCCTTCCCTGTACGGATACGGACTTGAGATCACGATCAGCTCAGAAGAAGACTCTGTCACTGAATCGATCTCAGTGCTGAGCAATGATGTTGCGATCGCAACGCTGAATCTTGAGAACAGAGCGGATTCGGATTACACTCCGTCGCTTCCGGGAGACGCAGAGATATATAACATGATGGATGAAGATGATATGATGAAATATGAACAGTCTATGGATGTTCAGAGGCTGGAGGAAAATCTCGGCAGCAACAGTTTCCTGGCAATGCTGCTATACGGGAATGCCGGATGGTGATACATATCGAAAGAAAACACGGGGATCTGAGTTGAATTGAGGATACGGAAATTATGATAAGGATAAATAATCTGTCCAAACATTTTGGCAGAAAACAGATTTTAAATAATGTGAATCTCTATGCTCCGGAGGGAACCTGTATCGGGATCCTGGGACAAAACGGATGCGGGAAGTCAACACTGATGTCTGTGCTGGCAGGAACGATTTCGAAAGACAGTGGAGAATTTTTCCTGGATGGCAGGGATCTGTTTCAAGACCGCAGACAGCATGCCTCCTGTGTGGGGTATGTGCCGCAGGGAATTCCGCTGATCGAGGAGCTGAGCGGAATGGACAATCTCAGATTATGGTATCGCAGCCGGAAAGAAATACGCCGGGAGCTTGACAGCGGTATTCTGGCCATTCTTGGAATTTCCGATTTCCTCAGTATCCCGGTTTCACATATGTCCGGAGGAATGAAAAAAAGACTGAGCATAGGGTGCGCTGTGGCCCACCACCCCCGAGTGCTCCTGCTGGACGAACCTTCGGCAGCACTGGATTTTATCTGCAAAGAAAGGATTGCCAACTATCTGCGTGAATATAAAAATCAGGGGGGGACGGTCCTTCTTACCACACATGATATTCAGGAACTGCCTCTCTGTGACAGACTTTTTATACTGAAGCAGGGGCGGCTGGTTCCATATGAGTATGACGGCAATTTTCATCGTCTGGCAGGACAGCTATAGGAGGATGACATGAAGTATTTTTTCTTGCAGACGAAAAGAGTATGCAGGGCTTTTCCGGCGATTCTGATCACTACTCTGATTTTGACAGGTGCGCTTGCGCTTCTGTGCTATCTTCAGACAGCTTCTGACTCGGAGAGCGAAGAACACCAGAAAATTTCATTGGGGCTTGTCGGGGATGCGGAAGATCCGTATCTTGGATTCGGCGTCTCATTGCTGCAGGAGATGGACTCTTCGCGATTCACCTGCACCTTGACTGAAATGAGTGAAGAAGAGGCGCAGAGAGCTCTGGAAAAACAGCAGATACACGGTTATCTGATTATTCCTGATGATTTTCTGGAATCTGTAATGAGCGGAGAAAATTCAAAAGTCACTTTTGTGACCGGCATTTCACAAAACGGTATCGGTACGCTTCTGGCCAGAGAACTGGCGGACGCTGTTTCCACTCTGCTTACGGAGACTCAGTCCGGTATCTATGCTTTTCAGAGATTTTCAGAGCAGCATGGGGCGGTGGAAAATCTGACGTCAGATATATATGATATAAATATGCGCTACTTTCAGTATGTGCTTCCAAGAGCGGAATTGTATGACATTGATACGCCGGATTCATCCCCGGTTATTTCCATGCAGGGATATTATTTTTGCGCGTTGCTGCTGTTGTTTTTCCTTTTTCTCGGAACGTCAGGCTGTCATCTGTTTATCCGGAGTGATCTTTCTCTGAATCGGATCCTGGCAGTGCATGGGCTCGGACCAGTCCGTCAGGTGCTCGCGGAGTATTCTTCCTGCTGTATTCTGCTTTTGCTCAGCTACCTGGTGATCGGGGCGTTCCTTCCTTTTATTCTTTCATGGACTGGCGTTTCTGTTCCGGAACTGTCCGGGACGGGCGCAGCCGGATATGTGCGGCTCCTGTACTCCCTGGTTCCGCTTGTTCCGGTGACCGGCGCCCTGCTGTATTTTCTTTCGCAGTGTGCAGAAAATTTGGTCAGCGGAGTGCTTCTTACATTTTTGTGTGCAATTGGACTTGGATACATTTCGGGATGCTTTTATCCGCTGTCCTTTTTCCCGGAGAGAATGCAGAGAATTGCATCTGTACTTCCGACGGGAGGACTGATGGAGTATATGCAGAATGTGCTGCTGGGAAGCAGCAGCGGATTTCTGTATCTGTTGTTATCCGGATGGACTCTGCTGTTTCTTATATTGGCCTGCCTGATCCGGAAGCTGAAACTTTCCCGGTGAAGGGGCGCATAAAATACTATTAACTTACGAGGCAATGAATGATGATAAAGAAAATGCTGATCTGGTATCTTCTCCTCAGCAAAAGACTGTTTAAAAAGCCTTCTTTCTGGGCGGTACTGCTTCTTGCTCCACTGCTGACCGCAGGGATGACGATTGTGGCAGAGCAGGATGCATACATTCTGCGTATCGCGGTATATGCGGAACCTTCTGAAGATTCGCTTGGCGAAGAGATCGCCGGGGATCTGGCAGAGGTTGATGGTGTGATCAGCTATCATCTCTGCAGTTCTGAGGAAGAACTCCGCAGAGAGGTCGCATTATCGCAGGCAGATGCAGGTTATGTGATTCCCTCCGGTCTGACAGAGTATCTGCGGGAATACGCGGCGGGCAGACGCAGCGGTCTTCCCTATAACGGACATCTGATCAGGGTGGTCACTAATGATGACAATATACAGCTACAGCTTGCCAGAGAGCAGTTTTACAGTGTATTATATCCTCACCTTTCTCTGATGATAGCGGAACAGTTTACTCTGGAACAGAGTGAATTTGCTGATATGGATGAGTCTGATGTCCGCAGATCGGTCAAAGAGCTATATGAGGAACTGCATGTGGATGAATCTATTTTTCAGTATGCCCATAGTGGAGAGGAAGCGCCTGACGACTTGGATAATGTCAATTATCTGACATCTCCTCTGCGGGGAATGCTGTCTTTGTTTGTACTTCTTTCCGGGCTGTCTTCGACTCTGTACCTGCTGAAAGACAGGAAGGCGGGAATGTTCAACTGGGTCAGGTATGGCTACAGGGGCGTCTTTGAATGGATCTGTATTCTTTCAGGAACTGCAGCGGGCGGAGGCGCGGCATATCTGGCGCTTTTCTTTTCCGGTACATTTACCGCGTGGAAGGAAGAACTTCTGCTGATGATCATGCTTGTTTTTGCTGTTACCGGATTCTGCGGCATTCTGTCACGTCTTATCAGAAATATGGCTGTTTTCGGAACATGCATTCCTCTGGCGATCCTGATTTCGGCCGTCCTGAGTCCTGTATTTGCCGCTTTTCACGGAATGATGCCTGTTAAGATTCTTCTGCCCTCTTATTTTTATCTGAACAGTTTATACAGTGTGCGTTTCAGATGGTGGTTTTTCTTGTATCTTTTGGCTGTGAATATTATTTACGCTGTATTGCAGTGCAGCTTTCTGAGAAAGCAAAAATCATTATAAAAACAGAAATGCTTGTACATCTTTTCAAATAGTGCTATGATATCCCTGTTCTGCTTGAAGGAAGTCATACCGGGATAATAACAGCGGACCGGTTACGGATCCGCTGCCGGTGTCAGAGCAGAAAGGTGCCGGATGCGTATCCGGCGGATAGAATTGAACAGGGAAAGGAAACGAAGAACGTGACCTATAAAGAAGCAAGGGTATATTTGGACGAAATGTCGAAATACGGAAGTGTACTTGGCTTGGATACGATTCGAGGTCTGTTGCGTGAACTTGGGAATCCCCAGGATGATCTGAAGTTCATACATATTGCAGGAACGAATGGCAAGGGATCTGTGCTTGCATACACTTCGACGATATTGAGTGAGGCAGGATACAGGATCGGGCGGTATGTTTCACCGACAGTGGTTTCCTATCTGGAGCGGATCCAGGTAGACGGAAGATGGATACCGGAAGAGAAGTTTGCGGATCTGACAGAGAGAGTAAGAGATGCTATCGCCCGAATGGAAGCGGCAGGGGAACATTCCCCCACCGTGTTTGAAGCAGAGACGGCGATAGCTTTTTTATATTTTAAAGAGATGCAGTGCGATCTCGTTGTTCTGGAGGCAGGTCTGGGCGGTGAGCTGGATGCCACCAATATAGTAACGAATACAGTCTGCGCTGTGTTTACGAGCATCAGCCGGGATCATATCGGCGTGCTCGGAAATACGCTGGAAGAGATTGCCGAAAACAAAGCGGGGATCATAAAACCGGGCTGCTCGGTGGTCTCTGCGGCACAGAAGCCGGAAGTGACGGCTATACTCCGAGAGAGGGCAGAGAAGCTCGGTCTGGGGTTTGTGCAGGCAGGATGCGCCAGCATCATCCGGGAGGATTACCGGGGCATCCGGTTTACCTATAAAGAATCCGGAGAGCTTTACAGCCCTCTTGCGGGAAAGAGTCAGATTGTGAATGTGGCTGCGGCGCTGGAAGTGATCCGGACTCTGCACGGGAAAGGATACCGTATTGATCCGGACGCAGTGCGGAGCGGCGTCGCCCGGACCGTATGGAACGGAAGGTTTTCCTGCGTTATGGAACATCCGGTGTTTCTTCTGGACGGCGCCCACAACGAAGATGCGGCTCTTAAGCTCAGGGAATCGATGGAAAGTTATTTCCCTGAGAAGAAGCTGATCTGCATCATGGGAGTTTTCAAGGATAAAGAATATGAAAAGATTACGGATATTATGTGTCCGCTGGCGTCCTCTGTGCATACGGTAAGTCTCCCGGATGCAAAAAGGACTCTGCCGGCTGCAAAGCTTGCGGGAACCGTGCGGGGAAGATGTCCTGATATTAATGTGAAAGCGGATGAGAGCGTGGATCAGGCGGTCAGGGAGGCACTTGACGAGGCGGACAGAGAGGATGTGATTCTGGCCTTCGGCTCCCTGTCTTATCTGAAACAGGTAAAAGAAGCGCTGGATCAGGAAAGAGGAGTTGGAAAATGACAGATCAGGAGAAAATCAGACAGGCGGTCCGCCTTTTCCTGGAGGGAATCGGCGAGGATCCGGAACGGGAAGGACTTAAGGATACTCCGGACCGGATTGCACGCATGTGCAGTGAACTTTATGGAGGAATGGACGAGGATGCAGGCATGCATCTGGCGAGAACGTTTTCCGCGGATAACAGTGAGATGGTGCTGGAGAAGGACATCACCTTCTATTCCATGTGCGAGCATCATGCGCTGCCTTTTTACGGAAAGGCTCATATCGCCTATATTCCGGACGGAAAAGTTGTGGGCCTGAGCAAACTGGCGAGGACAGTGGAGGTGTTTGCCAGAAGGCTTCAGATCCAGGAACAGCTTACCGGTCAGATCGCAGATGCGCTGATGGAATACATGAAACCCAGAGGAGCCATCGTCATGCTGGAGGCAGAGCATATGTGCATGACCATGCGGGGCATCAAAAAGCCGGGAAGCCAGACGGTTACCCTGGCAAAACGCGGGGTCTTCAAGACGGATCCGGCGCTGGAGGAACGTTTTTTCCGTATGATGGGGCGATAATGATATGATCAGAATCTGTGAGTGATTTTGAACAGGAGGAGAGACACTATGGACAGAGTCAATGCGATCTGGAAGCATCCATTGTATCAGAAATATTACGCCAGGATTGAAGAACTGGAGCAGAACCGGGTTTTCTGCAGGCATCAGATGCCGCACCTTCTGGACGTAGCCAGGATTGCGTATATCCGGAATCTGGAGGACGATATGGGGTTTGCGAAAGATGTGGTTTATGCTGCGGCTGTTCTTCATGATATTGGAAAAGCTCTTCAGTATGAGGCGAGAATTCCCCATGAACTTGCAGGAGTGGATATTGCAGAGCAGATTCTTGCGGATCTTCCGGCGGAAGCAGCATATACGACAGATGAGAAGCGGATGATCCTTACGGCAGTAAAGGGACACAGAAGACTCAGGGAAGACCCCGAGCCGCTGGAAAAACTTCTCTATGAGAGCGATAAGGCATCAAGAATGTGTTTTGCCTGCCCGGCGGAAGCACAGTGCGACTGGAGCAGAGAGAAAAAGAATATGGAGATTAAGGTATGATCATAGGCGGAAAAGAATTTGACACAGAAAACAATACCTATATTATGGGAATCCTGAATGTTACACCGGATTCCTTTTCTGATGGAGGAAAGTACAATAATATGGATGCGGCGCTCCGCCATGCGGAGCAGATGATACAAGAAGGTGCGGATATCCTGGACGTGGGAGGGGAGTCAACACGTCCGGGGCATATGCAGATCACGGATGAAGAAGAAGCAGAACGTGTGGTGCCGGTTATCCGTGCGCTGAAGAAAGAGTTTGACGTCCCCGTATCCGTTGACACTTATAAGAGTACTGTGGCGGAAGCGGCGCTGGAAGCAGGCGCTGATCTGGTAAATGATATCTGGGGCCTGAAGTATGATCCCGGGATGGCGGCAGTTATTGCCGGACACGACGCTGCGTGCTGCCTGATGCATAACAGAATAAATACGGAGTATGAGAACTTTCTTGCAGATTTTATGGAGGACATGAAAGAGTGCGTGCGCCTTGCCGCGCAGGCGGGAATAGAGAAAGAGAAGATCATTCTTGATCCGGGTGTGGGATTTGGAAAAACATATGAGATGAATCTGGAGATCATTCACCGGCTCGAGCTCATGCATGAGCTCGGATATCCGATTCTTCTCGGAACTTCAAGAAAGTCTGTGATCGGACTGACGCTGGATCTGCCTGCGGATCAGCGGGAAGAAGGTACACTGGTCACTACCGTATATGGAGTGCAGAAGGGATGCGCCTTCGTACGCGTACATGATGTGGAGAAGAACAAAAGGGCGATCCGGATGACAAAAGCGCTGATGAGAAAGCACCGGCTTTGAGTCCGGAGCCGTTTATCTGATAAATTTTCCGCAGAAGATACGCGGGAGGGAAAACTGAGTCTGGCGAAAGGATTGGGAAAAGAGATATGAGACTGGATGAGATCAGAATAGAAGACCTGGAAGTTTTTGCAAACCACGGGGTTTTTCATGAAGAAAATGTACTGGGACAGAAGTTCCTGGTGACGGCGGTGCTCTGTACGGATACAAGAGAAGCCGGCAAAACGGACGAACTTGCGGCATCGGTTCATTACGGGGAGGTAAGCGCTTTTATAGAAAAGTATCTGAGAGAACATACTTTCAAACTTCTGGAGAGAGCGGCCGAATGCCTTGCGGAGGAACTTCTGCTGTCACTCCCCCGTCTGCGGAAAATACAGCTTGAGATAAAAAAGCCATGGGCCCCTGTAAAGCTGCCCCTGAAGACGGTCAGTGTGTCGATCGAGAGGGGATGGCACACGGCCTACATCGCGCTTGGATCTAATATGGGAGACCGGGAGGCCTATCTGAACAACGCGGTGAAATCTCTGGATTCCCGCAAGGACTGCAGGGTGAAAAAGGTGTCAAAGTTTATTGAGACGCCTCCTTACGGGGTTACGGATCAGGCGGATTTTCTGAACGGATGTGTGAAGCTGGAGACACTTCTGTATCCCCGGGAGCTTCTGGATGAACTTCACCGGATCGAGCAGGAAGCGGGAAGGGAGCGGGTTGTACGCTGGGGACCCAGAACACTGGATCTGGATATTATTTTTTATGACGATATAATCTGGGAGGAAGAAGACCTGTGCATCCCGCATGTGGAGATGCATAAGAGAAAATTTGTGCTGGAGCCCCTGGCTGAGATAGCGCCGTACAAGCGTCATCCGGTTTACGGAAAAACAGTCCTGGAAATGAATTCGGGGTTATCAGTCTGATAACCCCGAATGTGATTACAGAAGCGCATCAAAAGTATCATAGAAATCGGGGTATGATACATCGATACATCTGCTGTCCAGTATTTTTGTATTTCCTTCCGCTGTCAGAGCGGCTATGCTGAATGCCATTGCAATACGGTGATCGAGAAGCGTGTGGATCGAGGCGCCTTTCAGCGGGCGTCCTCCCCGGATGATCATGCCGTCATCCGTCGGGGTCACGTCGCACCCCATGGCCTTCAGATTATCTGTTACGGTCTCTATGCGGTCAGTTTCCTTGACCTTGAGCTCGGCCGCGTCTTTTATGACGGTTGTTCCTTCCGCTGTCGCTGCCATGACAGCGATGACGGGAATCTCGTCTATCAGTGTGGGGATGATGTCTCCGCTTATCTCCGTGCCGTGGAGCCTGCTGGTACGGACAAGAATGTCGGCAATCTTTTCCCCTCCTTCGATGCGCTCGTTCAGAAGCGTGATGTCACCACCCATGTCTTCGCATACTTTAAGGATCCCGGCACGGGTCGGATTGATTCCGACGCCCTCAATGAGTATCTCGGAATCCGGTACGATAAGGCCGGCCGCAATAAAGTATGCGGCGGAGGAGATATCTCCGGGGACGGTGATCTTCTGACCGTAAAGTTCTTCACAGGGACGGATGGAAGCAGTAGCCTCTGTGCTGTCGAGCGAATAGGAAGATCTGATATCCGCTCCGAATTCCTTCAGCATAAGTTCTGTGTGGTTGCGGGACAGGCTGGGTTCGGTAACGGAAGTCTCCCCCTCTGCATACAGTCCGGCAAGGAGAATGCAGGACTTTACCTGTGCGGACGCAACCGGTGAGTTATAATGTATTCCGTGAAGCTCCCCCGGTGTGATATAGAGAGGAGCACATCCGTTCCGGAGTATGCTGGAGATATGAGCGCCCATCTGAGTGAGAGGAGTGATGATTCTCTTCATGGGGCGTGAATTCAGAGATTCATCTCCGGATATTTTGGAGTCAAAGGTCTGACCGGCAAGAATTCCGGAGAGAAGACGTGTGGTTGTGCCGCTGTTTCCCGCATCCAGGATTCCGGAAGGAGCAGACAGGCCGTGAAGCCCTTTCCCGTGTATGATGACGGAAGAGCCTTTTTCTTCAATATCAATGCCGAGAGTTCTCATACAGCGAATGGTCGCAAGGCAGTCGGCGCCCTTCAGAAAATGGTGTACTTCGGTTGTCCCTTTCGCAACAGAGCCGAACATGACACAGCGGTGAGAGATGGATTTGTCTCCGGGGACCGTGATTTTCCCCTTTAAACCGGTAATACTGCATAATTCCATGGTAAAAGATCCTTTCTTAAATTATCTGACAATATCCTTCAATACAGTGCGAGCCGCATCAGACTTCGTAAACGATATAGTGGTATTTCTGCAGAAGCTCCGTTGCCTTGGAGGAAGATTCTCCATCATAGAATTCAATGCGGAGCACGCCTTCCTCGAACTCTCTGTTATGGATGATGCCGATATTCTTGATATTGATGTTATTGCTGGCCAGAATGGTCGCGATAGTTGCGATTCCTCCTGCTTCGTCAATGATGTCACAGTACAGCGCAAACTGTTTCTTGATCGGTCCGGCCGAGCTGTTCGGCATGGAATCCCGGTAGTCTTTCGAAGATTCGAACATTGTATAGAGAGCCTCTTCGCTGCCGGAATCCACCAGTTCCCGTGCCCTGCTCAGGGCATTGATATATTCCCCGAGAATACGGGAAATGTTTTTCCCGTTTTTAAGGCATATCTGCTGCCACATGACAGGAGAGGAGGAGGCAATCCTTGTGATATCCTTGAATCCGCCTGCCGCCAGCGCTTTCATCAGTCCGTCCCTGGAATCCGTATCGTGGACAAAATTGACAAGAGTAGAGGCGATGATATGCGGAAGATGACTGATCGTTCCGGTGATGTTGTCGTGTTCCCTGTAGTCCAGTACAATTGGAAGCGCTTTCAGGGATGTGACAAAGTCACGGTATGCCGATATTTTCTTTTCAGACACTCTGGAAGAAGGAGTGAGGATATAGTATGCGTTCTCTATCAGATGCGCCTTTGAGTTGGCAAAACCGCTTTTTTCTGAGCCGGCCATGGGATGACCGCCGATAAAGTTTTCCTCCAGACCCAGTGCGGCTGCCTCTTCATGTATGGAAGTTTTCACACTTCCCACGTCGGTAAGGATACAGTCCTTATCTATAAGTCCCTTCAGCTGGGGAAGATACGCCGTGTTGCAGGAGACCGGAGCGCACAGGAAAATATAGGCGCAACCCCGGAAATTCTCGTCAATGGAGGAACAGGAGGTATGAATTATGCCTTCCTGAACGGCGAGAGCAAGAGTCTCTCTGTTTTTATCAAATGCGAGTATTTCATAATCGGGATAGTACCGGCGGATCGCCTTCGCAATGGAACCGCCGATCAGGCCAAGTCCGATAAATCCTATTTTTGTTGAAACCATAGCTGTAAATCCTTTCATTTAACAAACTGAAGACTGTGCACAAAATGGCACACATAAAATTATTTTAACACGTTGCACTGTAAAAGTAAACATCCAATGAATATGTGAAAAATGAATAAAATAGTTGTAATTATATGCGGTTTTTAGTACAATATATCCATAGCGTGCGTATCGTTTCAGACAAATAGATATGCAGAATAACAACGCAAGGAGGCGGCAGCATGAAGGTTTACAGAACAGATGAAATCAGAAACGTGGTCCTGCTCGGACACGGCGGAAGCGGAAAGACAAGTCTTGTTGAGGCGATGCTGTATGTATCGGGGGCTGCAAACCGTATGGGAAAGATTTCAGAATCCAACACGGTGAGCGATTTTGATAAAGAGGAGCAGAAACGTGGATTTTCGATCAGCACAAGCCTGATCCCGATTGAGTGGGAGAAAGCAAAGATCAATATACTGGATACTCCGGGATATTTTGATTTCGTGGGAGAAGTTGAGGAAGCAGTAAGCGCTGCGGATGCGGCGGTTATCGTTGTATCAGGAAAAGCGGGCGTCCAGGTGGGAACAGAGAAAGCTTGGGAACTCTGCGATAAGTACAACCTTCCCAGAATGATATATGTGACAGAGATGGATGTGGATGATGCAAGTTTCCGCCAGGTAGTGGAAGACCTTACGGCGAGATACGGCAAGAAGATCGCTCCGCATTTCCAGCCTATCCGTGAGAACGAAAAACTGGTCGGGTATATTAATGTCATTAAGAACGCAGGCAGAAGATATACGGGAATCGGTCAGAGAGAAGAGTGTGAGATTCCGGACTACTGTAAACCGAATCTTGAGATTCTCAGAGATTCTCTCATGGAAGCGGTTGCCGAGACAAGTGAAGAGTTCATGGAAAGATATTTTAACGGTGAAGAGTTCTCCGTTGAGGAGATCCGCGCTGCAATGCGTACCGAGGTTATGGACGGCGATATCGTTCCTGTTGCGATGGGATCCAATGTTCAGGCTCAGGGCGTGGCGAATCTTCTGTCTGACATTGTAAGATTTTTCCCGAGCCCGGATAAGAGAACATGTGCGGGAATCAACCGCAGAACGAATGAAATTTTTGAAGCAAACTATGATTTCTCTAAAGCAAAGACCGCATATGTGTTCAAAACAATGGTAGATCCTTTTATCGGAAAATATTCCTTTGTCAAGGTATGCTCCGGAGTACTCAAAGGGGACGATGTTCTCTATAACGCAGATACGGAAGCTGAAGAAAAACCGGGCAAGCTGTATACAATGTGCGGGAACAAGCCGTCAGAAGTTTCCGAACTGTTTGCGGGAGATATCGGAGCAATTGCGAAACTTGCAAACACCCGCACCGGCGACACGCTTTCTACAAAAGCAACACCGGTATCCTATGCAAAGACGGAGTACTCCGTACCGTATACATATATGAAGTATACCGTCAATAAAAAAGGTGATGAAGATAAAGTGTCACAGGCGCTTGCGAGGATGATGGCAGAAGATGTCACCTTAAAAGCCGTGAACGACAGTGAGAACAGACAGTCGCTTCTGTACGGAATGGGAGATCAGCATCTGGAAATCACAGCCAGCAAGCTTGCGGCGAGATATAAAGTAGAGATCACGCTGTCTACACCGAAGGTTGCGTTCCGCGAGACGATACGCAAGAATTCGGATGTTGACACGAAATATAAGAAACAGTCCGGCGGGCACGGTCAGTACGGACATGTAAAGATGAGATTTGAACCATCGGGCGATCTGGAGACTCCGTATGTTTTCGAAGAATGCGTAGTGGGCGGAGCAGTTCCGAAGAATTATTTCCCCGCTGTGGAAAAAGGTCTTCAGGAATCAGTTGTTAAGGGACCTCTTGCGGGATACCCGGTGGTGGGCGTAAAAGCTACACTGTATGACGGATCCTATCATCCGGTGGATTCTTCGGAAATGGCGTTTAAGACGGCGACGATCCAGGCGTTTAAAAAAGGATTTATGGAAGCGTCACCAGTTCTTCTCGAACCTATTGCTACAGTGAAAGTTACAGTGCCGGATGACTATACCGGAGACGTAATGGGAGATCTGAATAAGAGACGGGGCCGTGTTCTCGGAATGAATCCGATTGCGGGAGGCAAACAGGTGATAGAGGCTGATATTCCGATGACAGGACTTTTCGGATACTGCACGACACTCCGTTCCATGACAGGCGGACGGGGCACGTATGAATATAAATTCGCAAGATACGAGCAGGCGCCGTCAGATGTACAGGAAAGAGAGATTGCGGCGAGAGCAGCGGAAGAATAAAATACGGATTTGCAGACAGGGCATGCGGCTTAACTGCCGTATGTCCTGTTTTCACGCGCATATGGATTGCGCTCTTTTGGGAAAACCGGTAACCTGCAAATGTTCTTGTCGGATGAGCTGCCAAGAAAACGCTAAGATTATTGTACTTCAGAATTAAAGGTGCTATAATTGCTCTGCTGCATACGCAGGAGGATTTAAAATCTAATATCAGAGAGAAAAACAGAGGGTAAAAAAATGAAAATTGTTATCATTGGGGATGGAAAAGTAGGCTACAAACTGGCAAAACAGCTTTCTGTTGAAAATTATGATGTTGTGATGATCGACAGCAATGAGAAAAAGATGCGGTTTGCCGTTGACCGTCTCGACATTGCATGTGTAACCGGAGACGGAGCAAGCGCCGAAGTGCAGAAACAGGCGGATGTGCCCCATGCGGATTTGGTGATCGCATGTACCTCTGCCGACGAATGCAATATGCTGAGCTGTCTCATAGCCAGAAGGCTGGGGGCGAAGCACACGATCGCCCGGGTAAGGAATCCTGTCTATTTCGGTCAGATCGGACTTCTGAAGGAGGATCTTCATCTCAGCATGGCGGTAAATCCGGAACTGATCGTGGCCGATGAGATAAGCAGACTTCTGCTGTTTCCGGACGCAAGCAAGATCGAGACCTTTGTGAAAGGAAGAGTGGAGCTGATCGAGTTTCCTATTCCTGAGAACAACCGTGTCATAGGAATGTCTCTTGCAGAGATGTATAACAAACTGCAGATCAAGGTGCTTGTCTGTGCAGTAGAGCACTGTGGGGAGGTCCTTATCCCGGATGGCGATTATGTTATCAGGAAAGGCGACCGGTTACATATAGCGGCCTCTCACAGAGAAGTGGAACTGTTTTTCAAGATCCTGGGAAAACACCGGGAAAAAATCAGGAAAGTCATTATCTGCGGGGGCGGAAGAGTGGCGTATTACCTTTCGGTGCAGCTCTGTTCACTCGGCATGCAGGTTAAGATTATTGAGAAAAATGAGGCAAGGTGTGAGGAACTCTGTGAACTGCTTCCCAAGGCAGTGATTATCAATGGGGACGCGACCGACCATGATCTTCTGATCGAAGAAGGAATTGAAGATGCAGATGCATTTGTATCGCTGACAGGAATGGATGAAGAAAATATCATTACGTCGCTGTTTGCGAAGAGCCAGGGGATCGACAAGATTATCGCCAAGGTAAACGAAGACAGAAGAGCAAGGATGGTGGAAGATTTCGGAATCGACAGTATTGTTTCCGCAAAGACAGCGACGGCCGACGCGATTCTGAGTTATGTTCGGGCCAGGAAGAATTCTCAGGGAAGTGCCAATGTAGAAACCATGTATCAGCTTGTCGATGAACAGGTTGAGGCCCTCGAGTTTATTATAAAGTCCGAGACAAGATACACAGGAATACCGCTGAAAAATCTTTCATTGAAGCCGAACAATCTGATCGCATGCATTGCCCGGAAGAGACAGATTATCATACCGGGAGGCGATGACTGTATGGAGGTCGGCGACAGTGTGATCGTTGTCACGATGGAAAAACGGCTTGAAGACATAGAAGACATATTAGTGTAGGTGCAGCGGTATGAATAAGAAAATGATAATCTATATATTGGGAAAGATGCTTGGAGTTGAGGGGGCTGTCCTTCTGATCCCGGCTCTTGTCTCTCTTATTTACGGAGAGAAAAGCGGTTTTTCTTTTCTCATAGTGGGGGCAATACTCGGAGTCATCTTCCTTATTTTCGGTCGAAAGAGGCCAAAGAGTACAAGAATATACGGTAAAGAAGGTTTTGTCATTGTAGGGCTTGCGTGGATACTGTGGTCACTTTTCGGGGCGCTTCCCTTCTACATCAGCGGAAGCATACCGGCCTATATTGATGCTCTTTTTGAGACGGTGTCCGGTTTTACCACCACCGGTTCTACCATACTCCAGGAAATCGAATCTCTTCCCATGGGAATCAATTTCTGGAGATGTCTTACTCACTGGATCGGAGGTATGGGGGTTCTTGTGTTTGTCATGATGATCACTTCCCTTGATGACGAGAACTCGATGCCCCTTATGAGAGCTGAGATGCCGGGACCGGAGGCAGACAAACTTGTGCCGAAGGCCAGACAGACGGCAACGATCCTTTATGGAATGTATTTTGCTCTCACAGCGGTTGAAGTGATTCTGCTAATGTTCGGCGGGATGAACCTCTATGATGCTCTGGTTCATTCATTCAGTACAGCCGGAACGGGTGGTTTCTCCAACAGAAATGCAAGCGTCAGTTTTTATGACAGTGCATACATAGACGGTGTAATTACGGTATTTATGATATTGTTCGGAGTGAATTTTAATCTGTACTTCCTTCTTCTGCTTAAAGACTGGAAGAATGTTCTTAAAAATGAAGAACTCCGTGCATACCTGGGAATTATTGCAGCGGCGATCGCTGTGATTACGGTGAATACACTGAACATCTATCAGAACGTGCTTCATGCATTCCGCTATGCATCCTTCCAGGTGGCTTCTGTTATAACGACGACAGGATTCTATACGGCGGATTATGAATTGTGGCCCGAATTGTCCAAAACCGTGCTTCTGACGATTATGTTCATAGGAGCCTGCGCCGGCTCCACCGGAGGCGGTATCAAGGTGAGCAGATTTGTTATCCTCTGCAAGTCAATCCGCCAGGAAGTGAGAAAGATACTCCATCCCAATGCGGTGACGGTCATCAAGATGAACGGAAAACGAGTCAGCCAGGATACGCTGAGAGGAATAAATGTCTATTTTGCGGCATATGTTTTCATACTTGCAGCCTCGGTTCTGATCGTATCCATAGATAATTTTGATTTTGCCACATCATTCAGCGGTGTTCTGACAACAATAAATAATGTCGGACCGGGGATCTCGAAAGTAGGACCGGTGGAGAATTTCCATATGTTTTCTCCGTTGTCCAAGATTGTATTCAGCTTTGATATGCTGGTGGGCCGCCTGGAGATCATACCGTATCTTCTGATGCTTTCACCGGATCTGTGGCGCAGAAGATTCTGAGTGTATCCGGTCAGGAAAGGAGAAAGAATGAAAAACATTAAAGCAAAACTGATTGCGGCTATCCTTGTTGTTCTGGTACTGGGAGTATACTACTATGCTGCGCTCCCGGCGATCAATATCCATGCAGCTGAGTTCTGGGTATTTCTTGTAATACTGATCATTCTTGCGGCGATTCTGTTTATCAGAAAGAAGAATCTCAGCCGTTATGAACTGCGTGAATCCAAAGGGCTTAAGGTGATACTCGGGATTCTGGCCGTTGTGGTTATCGCATATCTGGCAGGAACGCTTCTGTCTTCTCCCATCGTCAATGCAAAAAAATATCAGCAGCTGATGACAGTGGAGACCGGGGAATTCGCCAGCGATATTGAGGAGCTTTCCTTTGATCAGATTCCCCTGCTTGACAGGGATTCCGCCACGCTTCTCGGTAACCGGAAGATGGGAAGCATGGTGGATATGGTATCCCAGTTTGAGGTGGATGAGCTGTATTCACAGATAAATTATAATGACCGCCCGGTACGGGTATCGCCCCTTAAATATGCAAGCATTATCAAATGGTTTACAAATCAGGATGAGGGTATACCGGCTTATATTATGATCGATATGGCGACTCAGGAGACAGAACTGATAAAACTTGATGAGGGAATGAAGTATACGACCAGCGATCACTTTAACAGAAATATTTACCGCCATCTGCGATTCAGATATCCTACTTATATTTTTAATGAGCTCAGTTTCGAGGTCGATGAGAACGGAGTGCCATATTGGATCTGTCCGGTAAAACAGTACAATATCGGCCTTTTCGGAGGCGTGACGATAGGAAGAGTAGTACTGTGCAATGCTGTTACGGGAGAGACGACAGATTATGCCATAGAGGACGTCCCGCAGTGGATTGACCGGGCATATTCCGCAGATCTTCTCGTACAGCTTTATGACTATTACGGAACATTGAAGCATGGATTTTTCAACAGTGTTCTCGGGCAGAAGGACTGTCTTGAAACGACGGAAGGATATAATTATCTGGCAATTGATGATGACGTGTGGGTGTATACCGGTGTGACGTCTGTGAGCGGAGATCAGTCAAACGTAGGTTTTGTACTGATGAACCAGAGAACTATGGAGACAAAATTCTATGAAGTGGAGGGGGCGACAGAGGCTTCCGCAATGTCTTCGGCAGAAGGACAGGTGCAGAATCTGCATTATACTGCTACATTTCCACTGCTTTTGAACATATCAGGGGAGCCAACCTATTTTATCGCTCTGAAAGACGATGCCGGACTTGTGAAGATGTATGCCATGGTAAATGTACAGAGATATCAGATTGTTGCGGTCGGTGATACTGTGAGTGAGTGCGAAGCGGCATACACGGATCTGATGTACGAGAACGGGATAAAAGAAGTCGAGGAAGATACCCGGGAGATCCTGTCGATTACCGCGCCGATCACAAAGATTGCGCAGGGAGTTATCGATGGTAATTCGCACTATTATATTATGCTGGAGGGATCAGATGACATCTTCGATGTATCCGTGGTGGATTTCATAGACATTATCCGATACAATGTGGGAGATGAAGTTACGATCGAGTACAAAGAAGGAGAACAGAGCAACACTGTCCTGTCTCTGAACGGTGTAGAGAAAGCCGGAAATGCTCCGGCTGCGGACAAATGAATACGGGATTGATCTGTATTTCGGATAACAGATAAAACAGTAAAGAGGGTGCAGCAGCACCCTCTTTATTTCTTTACTTTATAAAATTCAGCTGATCACGTTGCATTCAATAGAATCTATGTCCGGAATATCATTCTTCTCTGCGCTGATGCTGAGATAGAAGTCTATATTGTTTTCACTGGAAATCTTGTTCAGTTTCTGAAGGAATGCCGGAAGGCTTTCAAGTGTGATGTTCGCCTGTTTGAGCACACTGTCGATAAAAACTGTTTCAATATCATGATTACCGGCTACCATGCCGTAAAGGAATCCTACGAATTCTTCAAGAGTAAGGATATCAGGATAGTCTGCCATACGGATCGCACGGATGTTGAAATCTACCGTGTATGTGTCCTTATGACTCCGTTTGATCAATACTACGTTACCGTTGGAAGTTTTCACCTTCTCGTTTGCAAGATCAATCATTTGCTGTGTTTTTCCGCTGCCTCTGGGGCCTGTGATTAAATTTACCATGGCGAATCTCTCCTTTATGTATGTACTGTTTGAGACTTTTCACCTCTCAAATGTCTTAAACCCATTATACACTAAAGCAAGGTGGGGAACAACTAAAAAAAGGATAAAAAGACAAAAACTATATTTTGAGAAAAGTTCTCAAAAAACTTGTTGCAAAGAAAAAACTGATATGATAGTATTTGAATAGTTGAAAATCATTCTCAAAATTTGGAGGTAAGAATGCCGGCGGAAGTGTTGTCGTATTTTTTAAAAAACAGTGATCGAAGAATCAGGCTCGGATTTCAGGTCGCGCTCCAGTGCGCTCCTTTTCTGAAGAGACTGAAGGTATCCTGTGTCATTACTCTTGATTCGGAACTGTATGGAGAACTGGATGCTCTTTTCTGCGGTATGAATATTTCATATCACATGCTTTCAGAATCTGACGGAAAATGCCTTGTCCTGTTTTACCGTCCTGAGGAACTGGAAGCCCATCTCCGCGGACCGGAGATCAGTTCTCTTATCCGGGAATACGGATACTGTTCCCGTGATTTGTCCAAGACGCTGAGAAGACTGACACTGCGTGTCAGGGAATGTATGAAGAACGGGATGGGATTCCCCCACGAGATAGGAGCGTTTCTAGGATATCCGGTGAATGATGTCAGAGGATTCATACAGAATGAAGGGAAGGGATATCTGATGACCGGTTACTGGAAGGTATACGAAAACCTGGCAGGCGCAAAAATGATTTTCAATAAATATGACCGGGCAAAGGACAGCGCGGTAAATGAGTTTCTGACCGGAAAAACTATCCGGGAGATTGCAGTGTAAGAAAAATGGCGGTTTCAGACGCCGGAAATGGAGGAAACAATAATGAGTGTATCGGTGGTATACTGGAGCGGAACAGGAAACACACAGACCATGGCCGAGGCCGTGGCCGAAGGGATCAGGGAGACAGGAGCCGAAGCAGATGTGATGGAAGTGGGAAGTGCCGATGCAGCTGCGCTTGCGGGGCAGAAGGCTTTTGCTCTTGGCTGCCCGTCAATGGGAGCAGAACAGCTGGAAGAAACAGAGATGGAGCCTTTTGTTGAGGAACTGGAACCGCTTGTATCCGGCAGGACCATTCTGCTCTTCGGATCTTATGGATGGGGAGACGGAGAATGGATGAGAGACTGGGCCGAGCGTATGAAGAATGCCGGTGCGGTGCTGATACGCGAGAATGGAATCATCGCTAATGAAGCTCCGGATGACGAGGCGCTGGAAGAGTGCCGGGCAGCAGGAAAAGAGCTTGCGGAGAAAGCGTAGCGGTCCGCAGTCCGTACAGTATCGGCAGAATTGAAAATAAATTAAGAAAAATTCCGCCGGGCGTTGACAAAAGCTCCCTCTGATGCATATCATAACGATATCTGAAATAAGCCCTTCTTCAATTGCGAATGATGCCCTCTCCGGATAAGAGAGGGTATGAAATCTGTCTGTGAGGGCATCGGAGGGAGAGAAAAGAATGAATCAGAATGTATTGCTTGGAATTTTAATACCATTTGCGGGAACTGCGCTGGGCTCGGGAATGGTATTCTTTATGAAAAAGGAGATGAACGGCAGACTTCAGAAACTTCTGCTGGGATTTGCCTCCGGGGTCATGATCGCTGCGGCCGTATGGTCGCTTCTTATTCCGGCGCTTGACATGTCGGAGGAATCCGGCGGCATTGCATGGTTTCCCGCGGCGGCCGGATTCCTGCTGGGAATGGGATTTCTTCTCATACTGGACACTCTGACCCCACATCTCCATTTCACGGAAGAAAAGCCGGAAGGGATGCCGGCACATTTAAAAAAAACAACCATGCTTGTCCTCGCGGTGACTCTGCACAATATACCTGAGGGAATGGCCGTCGGAGTTACATTTGCAGGAGCGATGGCAGAGAATGCCATGATGACTCTGACGGGGGCATTCGCCCTGTCGGTGGGGATCGCGATTCAGAATTTTCCGGAAGGCGCGATCATTTCCATGCCGCTTAAGGGACAGGGACTGTCGAAGACAAGGGCCTTTATATATGGAACGCTTTCAGGAATTGTGGAACCGGCGGCAGCATTTCTTACGATTCTTCTCACCGGTCTTGTTGTGCCGCTTCTGCCGTATCTGCTGTCATTTGCGGCAGGAGCCATGATATACGTGGTTGTGGAAGAACTGATCCCGGAGGCTCAGACGGGCGAACATTCAAATATCGGCACTATCGGAGTGGCGGTAGGCTTTACACTGATGATGATATTGGATGTGGCACTGGGCTGATGGACAGAAGGGTCTGAATAAACTGATAAAAATGAAAACGGATAAAACGGACGGGAGATGACAGATAATTTGTTCTCCTGTCTGTTTTTTTATAACATAACAGTCGAAAAATAATAGCCGGTGAGAATTCTCTGACAATGTCCGGTTTGTTCTGAAAATACACTATCGTGTGTGTTGGGGATTGCCAAACACTATATTTTGTATTAGAATAAGTCCTGTACAAAATGACAGAATGAGGAGAAGGCCAGAATGAAGATTATCAAGAGAAATGGTTCAGAAGAAGTATTTGATATCAGGAAGATAATTATTGCGATCACAAAGGCAGATGCTTCCTCTGAGAACAGAAGTTTAACTGAAGGACAGATAGAAGACATAGCAGAGTATGTGGAGTTTAAATGTAATAAACTGAACCGAGCCGTATCCGTAGAGGAGATACAGGATATGGTAGAGAATCAGATCATGGCTACAGGAGCGTTTGACCTTGCAAGAAGGTATGTGAGATACCGCTACAAACGTTCGCTTGTGCGTCGTGCCAACACAACAGACAACCGTATCCTTTCCCTGATCGAATGCAACAATGAAGATGTAAAACAGGAGAATTCGAACAAGAATCCTGCAGTCAACAGTGTACAGAGAGATTATATGGCCGGTGAGGTCAGCAGGGATCTGACCCAGAGGATGCTGCTTCCGGAAGATATTGTGGAGGCGGATAAAGAGGGAATCATCCATTTTCATGATTCCGACTATTATGCCCAGCATATGCACAACTGTGATCTTGTGAATCTTGAGGACATGCTTCAGAATGGTACTGTGATCAGCGGAACTATGATTGAGAAGCCCCACAGCTTTTCTACGGCATGCAACATCGCAACACAGATCATTGCACAGGTGGCCAGCAATCAGTACGGCGGCCAGAGTATATCCCTTACACATCTGGCTCCGTTTGTTCAGGTATCAAGAGAAAAGATCCGCGCAGAAGTGCTTCAGGAAATGGAAATGGTGGGTATAGATTACCCGAAGGAAGTGCTTCATGAGATCGTGGAGCGCCGTTTGAAAAAAGAGATCACAAAAGGGGTTCAGACCATAGAATATCAGGTTATCACATTGATGACGACCAACGGGCAGGCCCCCTTCCTTACGGTATTCATGTATCTGAATGAGGCGAAGAGCGAAGAAGAGAAAAAGGATCTTGCGATGATCATCGAAGAGACTCTGAAGCAGCGCATCAAAGGCGTAAAGAATGAGGCGGGAGTCTGGGTAACACCGGCTTTTCCGAAGCTTATCTATGTGCTTGAAGAGGATAATATTGAAGAAGGGACGCCATACTATTATCTGACAGAACTGGCAGCGAGATGTACGGCAAAACGTCTTGTTCCGGATTATATTTCAGAAAAGAAGATGAAAGAACTCAAGGAAGGCAACTGCTTCCCCGTTATGGGATGCAGAAGCGCTCTGAGCCCGTGGAAGGATGAGAACGGCAACTACAAGTTCTACGGTCGTTTCAATCAGGGGGTTGTCACGATCAACCTTGTGGATGTTGCGCTCTCTTCAGGCGGAGAAAGGGAAAGATTCTGGAAGATATTTGATGAAAGACTTGACCTGTGCTACCGCGCGCTGATGTGCAGGCATAACAGACTGAAAGGGACACTCTCAGACGCGGCTCCGATTCTGTGGCAGTACGGTGCGCTTGCCCGCCTTAAGAAAGGTGAGACAATCGATAAACTGCTCTACGGGGGGTATTCCACGATCTCTCTGGGATATGCGGGCCTGTATGAATGCGTGAAGTACATGACAGGAAAATCCCACACAGATCCTGAAGCCACACCGTTTGCTCTGGAAGTAATGCAGCACATGAATGATGCATGTGACAGATGGAAACAGGAGACTGATATTGCATTCAGTATTTACGGATCTCCGATTGAGAGCACCACATACAAGTTCGCAAAGTGCCTTCAGAAGAGATTCGGGATTGTTCCGGGAGTGACCGACAAGAGCTATATTACGAACAGCTATCATGTGTTCGTCGGAGAGGAGATAGATGCTTTCTCCAAACTGAAATTCGAGTCGCAGTTCCAGGCTCTTTCCACCGGCGGCGCCATAAGTTATGTGGAAGTTCCGGATATGCAGGATAATATTCCGGCGGTACTCAAGGTGATTCGCTTTATCTATGACAACATCATGTATGCGGAGCTGAATACAAAGAGCGACTACTGCCAGGAGTGCGGTTATGACGGAGAAATTCAGATCGTTACGAACGAGGACGGCAAACTTGTATGGGAGTGCCCGCACTGCGGAAACCGGAATCAGGATACGCTGAACGTGGCAAGGCGTACCTGCGGATATATCGGGACTCAGTTCTGGAACCAGGGAAGAACACAGGAAATCAAGGAAAGAGTTCTTCATCTGTAATATACGGAGAAAAGACACATGTATTATGGTGAGATAAAGAAATGCGATATTGCAAACGGAGAGGGAGTCAGAGTCTCTCTCTTTGTTTCCGGCTGTACACACCACTGCCCGGGATGCTTTAATCAGGAGACGTGGAACTTCAGCTACGGGAAAGAATATACCGAAGAGACGGAAGAAGAAATACTGGAAGCGCTTTCGCCGGATTATATCAGCGGCCTATCCCTTCTCGGAGGGGAACCGTTTGAACCGCAGAACCAGGAAGTGCTTGTCCGGCTCCTGAGAAAAGTGAAAGAGAGATATCCCCGGAAAGACGTCTGGTGTTATACGGGATGGCTTTTTGACAGGGAGCTGCTCGGTGAAAGCCGCGCAAGATGCGGGTATACGGACGAAATGCTTTCCATGATTGATATTCTTGTGGACGGAAGATTTATTGAGCGTCTGAAAGATATCACGCTCGTCTTCAGAGGATCGTCCAATCAGAGAGTGATTGACGTAAAGAAAAGTCTTGAAAGCGGAAGCGTTGTTCTCTGGGAGCAGAGACTCAGAAGAGGAATGCCCTGAAAAACTGCCGTCGATCGTGTTCTTCTTCGATAAAAATAAGCATAAAAACGGTGATATCGGGAGGATTTTACGATTAGGGTTATTTAACAAAATTTGACGGCTTTTTTTATTCAGTATTTTTATAGACAAACAGTTAGCAATCTGCGTATTTCTGCATCCGAGTTTTACGGCCATGATCGAATCGGGGGATCCGATCACCCTGTTTTCAATTCCGGTAACACCTACTTCCTACAGTTATTCGGTAATTCCTATCATTCTTATGGTATGGATTATGTCCTATATTGTAAAACTGGTCGACCGGATTACGCCGCGGATTGTTAAGCTGATTCTGCACCCGACCCTGGTCATCCTGATCAGCGCTCCGATCGCTATTATAATAGTGGGACCGCTGGGAGGAATTATCGGTGACTGGCTTGCTGTAGCGATTGACTTCCTGTCTGCTAAGCTTGGATTTATCATTGTCGGTATCCTTGCAGCCGCATTCCCGTTTATCGTAATGACCGGTATGCATCATGCGCTTACACCGATCGGGCTGAATGCCATTGCAAACGGCGGCGATACTCTTGTCTTTGTATCACAGGTGTGCTCCAATGTGGCGCAGGGAGGAGCGTCTCTTGCCGTTGCAGTGAAATCAAAAGACAAAGATATGAAACAGCTGGCCAGCGCATCCGGAATCTCTGCTCTCATGGGAATCACGGAGCCGGCGCTTTACGGTGTAACACTGAAACTGAAACGTCCGGTGGTCGCGGCTGCGATCGGAGCCGGTATCGGAGGTATTATCGGAGGGCTTCTTCAGGTAACGCTTTATATCGCGCAGAACTGTCTGCTCGCGATTCCCGCGTTTATCGGCGAAAAAGGTATGACGAACTTCTTCTATGGAATACTCATGATCGTCGTATCTTTTGTGGCGGCGTTTATACTGACGCTGATCTTCGGGTTCAAAGACCAGCCGGATTCAGGGACTGAAGACAGCAGGAAGACAGCAGACACGGCGTCTGGAACAGAGAAAAAACCTCTGGTAGAGAAGATTCAGATCCTTTCCCCTGCCACAGGGACAGTAAAAGACATTTCAGAGGTACCTGATAAAACTTTTGCAGACAAAGTTCTGGGAGACGGTGCGGCAGTCATTCCGGAAGAAGGAAAAATCTATGCTCCGGCTGACGGAACCGTTGTCTCTATTATGGATACAAAGCACGGTATCATGTTTCAGACGTCACAGGGAGTAGAACTTCTGATCCATATCGGGCTGGAGACGGTAAATCTGAAAGGAAAATATTTTACATCCCATGTGGAAAACGGAGCACAGGTAAAAGCAGGAGATCTGCTCGTTGAATTTGATCTCGATGCCATCAAGGCGGAAGGATACGATCCGATTACGCCTGTTGTCGTGACAAACGGAGATGATTACATCCGTTCCGTAAATATGGTAAAATCAAACGACAGGATCGAACATGGAGAATGCCTGCTGACAATCGTCTGAGATGAAATACGTCAGCAGTGTGTCGATGCAGAATAATTGTCAGGAGGATAATACTATGATCCAGAAAAAAATGCCGGAAAATTTTCTGTGGGGAGGCGCAACAGCCGCCAATCAGTATGAAGGAGGATGGAATGAGGATGGCAGAGGGCCTTCCATTGCTGATATCCTTACGGGCGGAAGTGTAGACAAAGAACGCAGACTGACTGTTCCGGAGCCGTTAGATACCGATTTTTACCCGAATCATGAGGCAACAGATTTTTATCACCATTATAAAGAGGATATTGCTCTTTTTGGCGAAATGGGATTCAAAGTATACCGTTTTTCCGTCTCATGGTCCCGGATTTTCCCGAACGGAGACGAGGATACTCCCAATGAGAAAGGCCTGGAGTTTTATGATAAGGTGATCGATGAGCTCGAAAAATATAATATCGAACCTCTGATCACAATTTCCCACTATGAGAATCCGCTTCATCTGTCTCTGGCATATGGAGGATGGAAGAACCGGAAACTGATTGATTTTTATCTGAAATTTGCAAAAGTTCTTTTTGAACGCTACAAGGGACGTGTGAAATACTGGCTTACTTTCAATGAAATTAATATGCTGACGGAGCCGTTCGGAGCCGTGTTCTGTGCCGGAATGCTTGATCCTGCGGATAATAACGAAGAAACACGCTATCAGGCAATGCACCATCAGCTTGTCGCAAGCGCTCTGGCCGTTAAGATGGCACATGAGATTGATCCGGAAAACAAGATGGGATGCATGCTCGCCTATCACAATGGATATCCCTACACATGCCACCCCAAAGACGTGTTCTTTGCCCAGCAGTATTGCCAGATACATAACAATATCGCAGGAGATGTACATGTGCGCGGGACTTATCCGGGATTTGCAATGCGTTATTTTGCCGAGCATAATCTGGATATTAAGATGATGCCGGAGGATGCAGGAATCTTAAAAGAAGGTACAGTGGATTTTGTAAGTATCAGTTACTATTCAAGCAACTGCGTGAGCCTGACTCGGGAAGATGCGGAGAAAACACAGGGGAACGGGACGGTCAATATTAAAAATCCTTATCTGAAGGCTTCAGACTGGGGATGGCAGATTGACGCGCTTGGACTTCGGTATGTGCTGAACCAGATTTATGACCGTTATCAGATTCCGATCATGATTGTGGAAAACGGACTGGGAGCGGTAGATGAAATCTCAGAAGACGGAAAGATACATGATGATTACCGGATTGATTACATGCGGCAGCACATTAGAGAGATGAAAGAAGCTGTATGTGACGGGGTAGATCTGATGGGATACACATGCTGGGGATGTACGGATGTTGTGAGTGCGTCAACAGGCGAGGTGAAAAAAAGATACGGCCTGATTTTTGTCAATAAATTTGATGACGGAACGGGGGATCTGTCACGCAGAAGAAAGGATTCTTTCTACTGGTATAAAAAAGTGATAGAAAGCAACGGAGAGATACTGTAATAGAAAATGAAATAACTGAATAATAGGAATAAGATCCCCGGAATTTCTGGTACAATGACCAGAGAATCCGGGGATTAATTATGAATCTATAGTGATCAGAGATGGAAGAATACTATTCCCTCATCCCTCCAACGGTATCTCAATCTTTGACACCGCATTTTCTTCCAGCCATCCGGTGACATAGGCGATCTTCCGGATGGAGAGTCCGCTGTAATATTTCAGGACCACAGGAGTCCGGTATTTGTCCGGCAGCTTTCGGAGCGCAGAATCCAGATCGCATTTCTCCTCGGCGGACACTCCTGAGGGGGTCTCCGGAACCTGAAGTTCAGTGATATCGCTGTGATGGACTGCCTTTTTCAGTTCATCCCGTGCAAGATTGATCAGGATCCGGGTCAGCCAGGTCCTGAACCATTCGGGATTTTTCAGCCGATGGATGTTCTGATAGCCTTTGAGAACCGTGGAACCAACCAGATCCAGAGCGTCCTCCTTATTTTTCATATAGAGGAACGCCATTTTATATAAATATTCCTGCTGCCCCGCGATGAGCTGCCCGTATGCATCGGGATTCCCGCGGATTGCCCGTTTTACGAGCCGAAGGTGTTCTGTTGGGTCAGTCATTGTTTTCTCCTTTCAGGAATGTGCACTTTCCTTTAATGTATCTGATAAATATTTACACTGGTTAGACTGACGAGACAAGACTTTGGTTGCAAAAACTTAAAAATTCCTTGACTAATTTTAATCCGCTTCATATAATAAATGAGTATATGGCAAAGACGAAGAAGAGAAGTAGTAGGAGCGTACCGCTTTCAGAGAACTGCCGGAAGGTGCGAGGCAGCAGCGTAAACTCTGAACTGATCTCGGAGTCCTTCGGCTGAAAAGGATAATCGCCTTAGTGCGGTACGAAGAGTAGGCAGGAGCGGGAGTTCCCGTTACAGAATGAATGAGTGCATCTGCAGAGAAAAGCAGATGAACAAGAGTGGTACCACGGAATCAGGCCTTTTCGTCTCTTGAGTTTTCAGAGTGAAAAGGCTTTTTCTATTATGAAAGAGAGGAATCATCAAATGGGTACAAAGATCGTGTACAATCACAGAGCCATTGAGAAGAAATGGCGTGAGAAATGGGAGAAGGATCCGGTCAATCCGAAGACCGATGAAAACGGGAAAGAAAAACCGAAGTATTACTGTCTTGACATGTTCCCGTATCCGTCAGGAAACGGACTTCATGTAGGACACTGGAGAGGATATGTGATCTCCGATGTATGGAGCCGTTATAAACTGCAGCAGGGATACTACATCATCCATCCCATGGGATGGGATGCATTCGGCCTTCCGGCTGAGAACTATGCCATCAAGATGGGCGTTCATCCGGCGAAATCAACCGCTGAGAACGTAGCCAATATCAAAAAACAGATCAACGATATCGCAGCTCTCTATGACTGGGATATGGAAGTAAATACGACAGATCCGAACTTCTACAAATGGACACAGTGGATCTTCGTAAAGATGTTCAAGGCTGGCCTTGCATATGAGAAGGAATTCCCGATCAACTGGTGTCCGTCCTGTAAGACAGGTCTGGCAAACGAGGAGGTCGTAAACGGAAAATGCGAGCGTTGCGGCGCTGAGGTGACAAAGAAGAACCTGCGCCAGTGGATGCTCCGCATCACGAAATACGCGGACCGTCTGTTAAATGACCTTGATAAGCTGGACTGGCCGGAGAAGGTCAAAAAGATGCAGACAGACTGGATCGGAAAATCCTATGGAGCAGAGGTCGAGTTCCCGGTAGAGGGACGTGACGAGAAGATCACAGTCTATACGACAAGACCGGATACACTGTACGGGGCGACTTTCATGGTGCTGGCTCCGGAGCATGAACTGGCGAAATCTCTTGCAACTCCGGAGACGAAGGACGCGGTAGAGAAATACATCTACGAGGCTTCCATGAAGTCCAACGTTGACCGTATGCAGGATAAGGAAAAGACCGGTGTGTTTACCGGAAGCTATGCCATCAACCCGCTGAACGGGGCAAAGACGCCGATCTGGCTGTCCGATTATGTACTGGCTGACTATGGTACCGGAGCGATCATGTGTGTTCCTGCCCATGACGACCGTGACTTTGAGTTCGCTACAAAATTCAACATTCCGATCATCCAGGTCATCGCAAAAGACGGCAAAGAGATCGAAAACATGACAGAGGCTTATACAGAGGCCTCCGGAACCATGATCAATTCCGGAGAGTGGAACGGAATGGAGTCTGCTGTCCTCAAGAAAGAGGCTCCGCATATCATCGAGAAGATGGGAATCGGGAGGGCGACAGTAAACTACAAGCTGCGCGACTGGGTATTCTCCCGTCAGCGCTACTGGGGAGAACCGATCCCGATCGTACACTGCCCGGACTGCGGATGCGTGCCGGTGCCGGAGGAAGAGCTTCCGCTGCGCCTGCCGGATGTAGAGTCCTACGAGCCGACGGGTACAGGCGAGTCACCCCTTGCCGCTATCGACGAGTGGGTGAACTGCAAGTGCCCGGCCTGCGGAAAGCCGGCGAAGAGAGAGACGAACACCATGCCCCAGTGGGCCGGTTCCTCCTGGTATTTCCTGCGCTATGTGGACAACCACAACGATAAGGAACTGGTATCCAGGGAGAAAGCAGACAAATATCTGCCGGTAGATATGTATATCGGAGGCGTGGAGCATGCGGTCCTCCATCTGCTGTACTCCAGATTCTACACAAAGTTCCTGTGCGATATCGGCGTGATCGACTTTGACGAGCCGTTCCACAAGCTGTTCAACCAGGGAATGATCACCGGAAAGAACGGTATCAAGATGAGCAAGTCCAAAGGAAATGTGGTATCACCGGATGACCTTGTAAGGGACTACGGATGCGACTCACTGAGGATGTACGAGCTCTTTGTGGGACCGCCGGAGCTGGATGCAGAGTGGGATGACAGAGGGATCGACGGCGTCAACCGTTTCCTGAAACGTCTCTGGAACCTGCTCATGGACAGCAGGGAGAAAGACGTCAAGGCGACGAAAGAGATGGTCAAGCTGCGCCACAGGATGGTATACGATATCACAACCCGCCTGGAGAGCTTCAGCCTGAACACGGTCATCTCCGGCTTCATGGAGTACAACAATAAATTTATCGAGGTCGCTAAGAAAGAAGGCGGAATCGATAAAGAGACACTTGAGACCATCGCAGTCCTGATCTCTCCGTTCGCACCTCACTTCGCAGAAGAAATGTGGGAGCAGTTAGGACATACGGAGACTGTCTTCAAGGCTGGATGGCCGTCCTACGATGAGAACGAGATGAAGGACGACGAGATTGAGATACCGGTTCAGATCAACGGGAAGACAAAAGCGGTCATCAGCATCTCCGCAGATATCTCCAAGGAGGACGCTATCGCAGCAGGAAAAGAAGCGGTTGCGGATAAGCTGACAGGAAACGTGGTCAAAGAGATTTATGTTCCGAAGAAGATCATCAATATTGTGATGAAATAAGATTGTAAAAGCCGAGAACCCTTGAAAACAGGGAACTCGGCTTTTTTGTTACGGCGACGGGCCAAAGCCCGGACTTGTCCGGGCCTTGGCGACCGCTTACAATCCCAGGATGTGCCTTTTGGCACTTCCGGTGATTCTTGTGTGCATGATATGATCATGATAGTATAGGGAAACAGGGACAACTGTGTTGCAGGGCGGCTGACCTCTATTCTTACATAGAATGGGGCTGATGGACAAGAAACCGTTTGGCTTTAAAGACCTGACGGCTGAAACGTTACCTGAAGGTCCATGGGGATTTTTATGCAGAGAGGAGACAGAAAATGATATTTGAGTTTTATCCCTGGAAGATAGATATAGATGTGGAGGCGACAAGACAACTGTACCTGTCAAATGACTACGCAGAAGATAAACGGATAAATAAAAAGATTTATGACGGCATGTCAGAGAAGCAGAAAGCGTTTTTCCTCTCTCTGGGTGTGGATATCATGAAGGTACGCGCGGAGGAAACGGTACATGCAGACCCGGGAGAAGGCGCAGGGAGAACGGCCGTGCGGAGGATCGATTTTTTATTTTGCGGACGCTTCCTCATGCTCCCGGAATACCAGGGAAGGCTTTACCGCGATGAGGAAGCCTTCGGGGAGAACTTTCCCGGGACGCTTAAAATAGTGCCGATGACGGAAGGAGAGAGGATTCCCGTGTTCGATATTGATGGCCTTCCCTGCATATTTAAACATCCGTGTTCGCTGTCCGATGGGCCGGAGTTTGAGAAATGGGACTGCGGTCATATCTTAGGGAGCATATTGAAGATACAGACATGCCCCTGACGTATGAGGCAGAATGTATCCGCAGTCTCCATTACGTTTTAGAAAGTTATTAAAAAAGAATAAAAAATAGACAAAACGTCGCATATCTATCCAGTAACCGACAAAACAAAGCAGAATCAACGGTTGCATTTTTCCACGAGTCTTCTATAATTTATTATGTTTAAATAAACAACATAATATCTGTTATCAGACTTTATGTCTATTATAAAACATGGAAGGAGACTGGATAAAATGTTAAAGAAAGAGTGGAAAGGGCTCTTACATAACAGGATACTCCTGCTCGTCACTGCGGCGGTCATAGTGATCCCGACAATCTATACGACCCTTTTCCTGGGGTCTATGTGGGACCCGTATGGGAATCTTGACAGGCTTCCTGTCGCGGTGGTCAATAAGGACGTCCCGGTCAGCTATGGGGGAAAAGAACTGGCAGTGGGGCGGGAAATGATGGAGGAACTAAAGACAAACGACGCCCTGGATTTTTGCTTCCCTGAAGGAGACAGGGCGGAGCAGGGACTAAAAGACGGTACTTATTATATGGTCATAACGATCCCGGAGGATTTTTCTGCCCGTGCCGCCACAGTGACAGAGAAGGAGCCGGAAAAGATGCAGCTTGGCTATCAGACAAATCCGGGGACAAATTATATCGCTTCTAAAATGAGCGAGAGCGCGATGAAAGAGCTGGAAAACTCCGTCAGGGAAGAAGTGACCAAAACCTATGCCCGCGTCATGTTTGAGAAAATAGAAGAGGCGGGGGAAGGCATGGCGGAAGCGGCAGAGGGTTCCGGGAAGATCAAAGACGGGGCGGAACAGTTAATGGACGGCAACCAGAAAATCACGGAGAACCTGCAGGTCCTGGCGGACAGTACCCTTACCTTCGCAGACGGAAGCAGGGAGATGGAAGAGGGCCTGGGGCAGTATATTGCCGGAGTAGGTTCTGTGGCGGATGGCGCCGGGGCACTGGACCAGGGAGCCGGACAGCTAAAGGACGGGATCGGGCAGTTCGCAGATAAGATGCCGGAATTATCAGAAGGGGTAAAGACCCTGGACCAGGGAGCCGCCGCACTGCGGGAAGGAGCAAGTGCGGCGGCCGCGGGGAGCGCCCAACTTGCAGACGGAGCAGCGGATGTAGACGCGAATATGGGGAATCTGCGGGACGGGCTTTCCCGGCTGGATGAAGCGGCGTCTGCGCTGCCGGATTCCGCTGCCGCCCTGAATGACGGCGCAGCCTCCCTGTCCGCAGGGGCAGGCGAACTTGAGGATGGAGCCAACGCGCTGTCAGAAGGGGTCAAAGCTTTGCAGAGCGGAGCGGATGAACTGAGTGCCGGGCTTAGCGCCCTGAGCGGGCAGTCACAGTCCCTGCGCGACGGGACGGCAGGGATCTCCTCCGCTCTTTCCTCCCTGGCGGATATGTCGGGGCAGCTTGCCGCACAGGCAGGAGGCCTGCAGGCATACAGCGCTGTAGGGGAAGACGGGGAAGTGATCCAGGGCGAGAGCACGATAGAAGGGCAGGCGGAACTGCAAAGCCAGCTTTCAGAACTCCAGGCGCAGCTCCAGGCGCTTCAGGGGCAGGCTCAGGCAGTTGCAGACGGAGCGTCCGAGTACACGGACGGTGTTGATAGAGCAGCCGAGGGGAGCAGCGGACTTTCCGGACAGATCCCAAGGATACAGGAGGGGGCAGACGCCCTGACGGGAGGGCTGGGCTCTCTTAGCGGCGGGATTGATGAACTGAAGAACGGGACAGAAAGCCTCAGGGAAAAAGCGCCTGAGCTGGCAGCGGGCATCTCAAGCGCTGCCTCCGGGGCGGAGGAACTAAAAGAACAGGGAACCTCTGTGTTAAGCGAGGGAGCAGCGTCCCTAAACAGCGGAGTGGATGAACTGGAAAAAGGAAATAAAGCACTTGCAGAGGGGACTCAGGGCATGGCAGGGCAGATGCCGCAGCTTGCCGGAGGGGTCCGCCAGCTCCAGGAAGGGGCGGATACTCTGAAAAAGGGAACAGCCGATCTTGTATCCGGTACAGGTCAGCTTACAGAAAAAGACAACGCCCTGCTTGAAGGCGCGGGAAAGCTCGGTTCGGGAGCAGAACAGATACGCGATGGAGCGGGGCGGCTTTCAGATGGAAGCGGAGAACTTGGAACCGGCCTGGGGAAAGTCGCCGAGGGGGCTGAGACACTCTCAGAGGAACTGGACAGAGGCGCAGGTCAGATTCAGGAGACGAATACGTCCGGAACCGCTGCAGATATGTTTGCCGCGCCGGTTGAGACTGAAGAGACTCAGATCACAGATGTTCCAAATAACGGGCATGCAATGGCGCCGTATATGATGTCCGTGGGACTGTGGGTCGGATGTATTGCATTCAGTCTGATGTACCCGCTTACCCAATATTCCGGAAAGCTGAAGTCGGGAGCAGCATGGTGGCTGAGCAAGGCATCTGTCCTCTATCCGACGGCATTGCTCCAGGCTCTGGCAATGATTGGTGCCCTGCATGTTTTCAACGGGTTTGATCCGAAGCGGATGGGGATGACCGTGGTGACGGCGTGTGCTGCCTCTCTGGCGTTCATGTCGATCATGTATTTCTTTACCAGTCTCCTGGGACGTGTAGGCAGCTTCCTGATGCTCATTTTTATGGTGATCCAGCTGGCCGGGTCTGTGGGGACATACCCGCTGGAAATCTCCGGGGACTTTGTCCCGTTTCTCCACGGCTGGGTACCGTTTACCTATACGGTGACAGCCTTCCGAAGTACGATCAGCGGTGGGGAGAGTATTGACAGCTGTCTCGCTTTTCTAGTGATGCTGTTCCAGATCTTTTCCATGCTCACGATCCTGGAATTCCAGGTGCGGGCGAAAAAGATAGAGAGTGGAAAGAGGACATGGACCGAGTGGCTGGAGGTCCACAGACTGGCTTAAGAGACAGTGAGAAAAGAGAAAAATGAGCGGCGGAAAAGGCATCTGAAAGGATGCCTTTTCTGTTGCAGAGAATAAGGAAAAGAATTATACTAGACAAAGTAAAAAACACGGGAGACAGTTTTATGGAATATACATTTTTCTCACTCACTCTCATCAATATTCCGCTGGTCCTTTCCGAGTTTCTGTGCTGTCTGATGCTGATCAGCGCACTGACAAGGAAAAGGCCGGACAAAAAGCGGGTGGTTCCTGCCTATATCCTGTACAGCCTGCTCCTCATTCTTCCGGGAGATTTCTTTTACCTCAGGGGACTCTTTGACAGCCCGCTGATCCAGTTGGTCAATATGTATCTGGAGGTGGCGGCGTGCATGCTGCTGTTAAAAGCGGCATACCGGGAGCCATGGAACGATGCGGCGGTCACGGCTTCAACAGCGGTTTTCCTCTTCTGGCAGATAAACGATGTGGACGGTTTTTTCCTCGCAGACAATTATGATCTGAGCGTTCCCGGAGACCTGGCAGCATATATGGCGGTGAACTGCCTTTTGATCCTGGCTCTGGTCGGACTCGCAGCATGGTTTATCTCCAGGAAACGTCTCGATGAGGAATACAGAAACTTTCTGTCCGGAGGCAGACGGTTCGGTTTCTGGAGGGTGGTTTTCTTCCTGCTTCCGGCTGTGAGGGTCATAGCTGTGGAGCTGGTAAACGAAAGGATCATGCTGAACAACAGCAATCCGGTTGTCTCTCTGTTCCTGCTTCTGATCGTATACGGAGTCCTGAACTATATTTTTCGCTGTGATATGCAGACCAGGAGGATACAGGAGCAGCAGATGCACTTAAGGCAGCAGGAACTGTATATCCAGAACCTGGAGAGTGTGCAGCGGGATGTGAGGATCTTCCGGCATGATTTTAAAAACCGGATGGCGGGAGCGGTTCTTCAGGCGGATGAGGGGAATCTTCAGGCAGTCCAGGAATTTATCACGGAGGTGACCGGGGAGTTTGAGCGGAAGGTAGGCGAGAAGATCTTTCAGACTGCCCAGCTTGGGAATATCCAGATCGCAGAGCTGAAAGGGCTTCTTGCCGTGAAGGCGGCGGAGATGCAGCGCCGGGAGATCCCTTTCCGCCTGGAAGCGGCGGCGCCGGTCACACAGACCGCCATCCCTGCCGGGGAACTGTGCAGGGCGGCAGGGATCCTTCTGGATAATGCGGCGGAGGAAACCGAAGCCTTCCTCCGGAAACGGGAAGCCGATGGAAAAAGAAGAGATGAAACGTTTTCAAACAGAGATGACTTGGGAAAATATTCCGGGATCGGTGTGACAGCACTGTTCTGCGCTGATGAAACAGGAGTGAGCATCTTGGTCAAAAATCCTGCAAGGAGCCAGGTCCCGCTCTCACGGATATGGAAAGAAGGATACTCCACGAAAGGATCCGGACGGGGGATGGGACTGACCAGTTACCGGCAGATCGTGGAATCGTATGAACATGTCTCCTCCATGACGTATCAGGAGGACGGCTTCTTTGTTCAGGAACTGAAAATAGGGGCGAAAGGAGGATGAGACGATGATCCCCATCTATCTGTGTGACGATGATCCGGCTGTGCGCAGGGCGGTACGGAGCGAACTGGAAAAAGAGATCTTGATCTCCGGATATGATATGGAAGTGGTCTGCGATACCGGAAGCCCACGAAAACTTCTGGATGCGGCGAGGGAGAACGGGAAGAGAGGCATCTATTTCCTCGATGTGGATCTGAAGGACGGAAAGTATACAGGATTCACGCTTGGGCAGGAGATACGCAGGGAAGACACGCGAGGATTCTTGGTCTATGTGACGGCGTTCGGGGAGCTTGCCTTTGAGACCTTCCGCTATAAGCTGGAGGCGCTGGACTATATTGTAAAAGACGATCCGGAGGAAATGTTCCGGGGGATCCGCAGATGCCTGAACGTGATCACAGAACGCGTACAGAACGAGCAGGAAGAGGACAGGCCATATTTTACCGTGAAATTTATGGATACGGTGCGTCATATCCCTGTGGATGACATCCTGTACTTTGAGACAGGCGGGAAAAGCCACCGCATCATACTCCACGGGATAAAGGGAAATATAGACTTTACCGGAAGCATCCGGGACTTACAGAAAAGTCTGGGAAAACAGTTCCTCCGCGTGCACAGAGCCTATCTGGCAAATGTGAGCCATATCCGGGAACTGGATGTCAGAGACAAAAAAATCGTCTTTACAAACGGGGAGGAATGTTTCTTTTCACGTAAAGTAAAGAATGAACTGTTCCGTCTGCTGGATCTTGACTTTCAGACATAAGAGAACGGGACAGACAGGGAGATCTACCATCCGTTTGGGCATGGAATGTGCCGTTTGGGCAGAAATCCTCCGCAGAACAGCTGCCTGCGTCATAATACAGGAGTAAAATGTAACAGCCGGAGCGTTTCCGGAGTATCACGGGATCTGATTTCCGGGAAAAGGAAACCCCGGCGGAAAAGCGGAGGATAACGGATATGGCAAAAGAGGCAAAAGTATGGGAAGTCATCAAGAACGCGGGATATGAACCGATCGAGAATAAGAGCATCATCGTTTCGTATGCCCCGGAGAATTTAAGCGATGCGATCGTAAAATTTCTGGGACTGGATAATCAGTTTTTTGTACTTCAGATCTGCAGGGATGAACTGGTCCTTGTCCCATTCGGCAGGTTTTCCATGGAACTGAAGAGAGAAGTGACTCTGTCTATCCCGTTTTCGGAGATAAAGGGGCTGGAGATATCAGAAAAAGGATTAAATTATCATCTGACCATCAGAACCAAAGATGATGTGATCACACTTTCTGTCCAGCAGAAAGAACTCAGCGCCCTCAGAACTTCCGGTTTTCTTGGGACTACAATGCTCGGCGGAAACTGGCACAGCAGGAACATGGACGGAACGCTGAAGATGTTAAAAGAGATTCCTTCAAAATTGCAGGAAAATGTAATCTGACGGCTGATTCCGACCCGAATCCCGCGCCAAGACCCGCGAGCGAGTCTTGAAAGGAGGATTAGAGATACAGGAGCAGAAAATGCAGGGAAGGCATTTTCTGCTCCTGGCCTTTTCAGAAAACTCCGGACGGGAATCTTCTGTTGCAGAAAAATGAATGGGGGTCTATAATCATCTCATAAATCCCGGAAAAGGAAAGGAGACATCCATGAAGAAGATCATTCTTATCGCAGCGGGGGCTGTTCTGGCGCTTTTAATGGCGGCCGCCGGCATATTGTTATATGTCTGGCACAGATATGAAATGCCTCAGATTGTAGGTGATACTGTGGAAAGTGAAAGGTATGACCTGGAGGAGATCAGCTGGAGATGGTTTTCGCAATATTTTGATCAGTTTGACGGATGGCTGGTGCCTTATGACTATCGAGTGGTAAATGCCCGGATCGAAAACATGGAGATTCTGACTGATCTGGAAATGCCCTGTATCCAGATCGATTATGAGATCTATACAGCAGGCAGCGGCAGCGGGATTGTGCAGGCGCTGGATCTGTCAGATACAGATACCCGGCGGGTTTATACAGGACAGATGGTGCTTTGCTGGGAACCGGACGAAGATGATATTTATCGTATCACAGAGAAGATGAGCCCGGTTCAGTATCAGATGTCTACGCCGGAGTTCCAGGAAGAGAGACAGAAACCACAGACAAAACATTTCGAGATGAAGACAGACGAGCCCATGACCTACTATATCCGGGATGGAGTACTCTATGTAACTTATGATTCCGGAGAGAACTTTATCGAAGTGCCGGACGGATACGAGAAAGTGTGCAGCCAGTCCAACGGAACTTACAACGAGCTGCTGCCATACAACAGTTATGTGATCACAGAAGAGTTTACCGGATTCGTGGCGGGACATTCGCTTCTGTACAGCACAGACCGGGGAGAGACCTGGAATGAGAGCCGGATCCGACAGAGCGGCTATGCGGCGAATCCCTTCCTCTCTGTGACTGACAGCGGATATTATGTGACAATGGCGGCGGACCGCTCTCTGGGAAGCGATTATTATGCGACATATTATTCGGAAGATCTGAAAAACTGGATCTCCATCACGCTGCCGGATTACTTCTGCACTAATCTGACATGTTCCTTCTGGACGAAGGACGGGAGGGGATACTACGCGAAAGATGAGAGTATGATGGCTACGCTGGACGGGGGAAAAACGTTTCAGGACATTGTGATCCCGGAAGCGGAAGAGATTACAGAGAGACTGGGTTTCAATCCCTTTGATACAGTGGAAAAGATGTATGAAGAAGACGGGATCCTCTACGCAGTTGTGGGACAGGGGGACGACGGAGATTATGTGAAGGACGGAAAGCTGAGGGAGGCATTGTATCAGTCGGAAGACGGGAGTACGTTTTCATTTGTTGAAGAAATTTCTGATGATACACCGGAAGCAGCGGGCTGAAAAGAATGAGAAGCCGCAGAAAAAAGGAAGCTGTGCTGCTATCCACGGTCAGGAAATATTTTCCCAAAGAGCCAGTGTGAAAAAGGTGCGGCTGCAAACATGTTCCAGAAGAAAGCTATCGGGAAATTTTTAATAAGTGTTCCGATCCAGACAGCGGGGAGCTTTGTGACCGGCATCCCATCCATAATGATATTATACAGGATAGAAGCCACAAGGCTCATCGCCGGACACATGACAGCAATTGTACCGGCCTGGCGAAGAAGACGGCAGATGTACGGATTATCTTTTTCAGGATCACAGTGCTTTGCGGCAAAAGCCGCTCCCGCCCGGTGTCAGATTGACGCCCTCTCTGATGGCGACATTATAAACTTCCATGCCGTATGCCATGGCATAGGACATGATGATTCCGAAAACGATTCTCTGTGTTCTGTTTTTTGGCATTTCAGGTGCTCCTTTCAATTAGAATTCAAGACTCGCTTGAGAGTCTTCCTCCATCTGACAAAAAAACGTGTGGCTTTCAACTGGATTTACGCAGTAGAATGCCACACGTCAGATATTATTTTATATGATTCAGATCAGAAATTTCAAAGGTGATCTTGCACAAAGTTGGAAAAACTGATCCGGAAAACTGTAAACAATGTTACAGAAAAAGTCTCCAAACCATGATAATATAAATAGGAAATGAGGAAAAAGATACAGGCGGAGGAGCACTGTGCCGGCTGAGTCAGGACTGCAGCGTCTCGTCGGAGCAGTAGGATTCCAATGCCTTCTGGTCGATGATCTGGATCCGGCTCCGGTGAGGGATGATGATCTTTTCATCGCGGAGACGCCCCAGACTGCGGGCAGCGCTTACCCTGGTTACTGTAAGAATCTCAGCGATGCTTTCCTGCGTCAGGTTAATGCGTCCGTGTTCTCCGGAGGGAGAATTCCGGGAGAAAAGGTACAGCAGGTTGCAGAGTCTGACAAAGGAACTGTTGTAATCCTGATGAGCACTCTCATACAGGAGCAGGTTGATATAGGACGCATACCAGTCCAGTGTGCTGAGCATGAGCTGCGGGTTTTCTGTCAGCATCTGAAGAAAGTCGTTACTGGAAAAGCAGAATGTCTCCAGCTCGGTGACCGCCATTGTAGCGATGGACTGCTCTATCTTGAAGACAGAACGATGACAGCCGGGAAAAACCGTCCCTTCGCTGTGAAAAGAGGAAATCTTGCGGGAACCGTTTTCATGTTCCAGCGTGGTCCGGGCAACGCCGGAGAGGATATAGAAGATATGTGTAATGGGGTCTCCGTAATTCCACAGGTATTCATTTTTTCGAAAGGTTCTTACAGTGTGAGGCTGAGTGCGAAAATATTCCTGGAAATTTACAAAGTCATTGGAAAAATAATAGCGGGGGATCAGCATGTCTGTCACCTTCATTCATTAAAAATATCATCGAACTGTTTTCATCATATCACAGAAAATGAGAGACTACAATCAAGGGAAAGGATGGTAAGTGTATGAAAAAATGTAAGATCACGGTGCTGAAGACAACATTGGATAAGGAACTTGCGGAAGAATACGGAGTCCCCGGGCTGGGCGCCTGTCCGATGATGAAAGAAGGCCAGGTCTTTTACGCGGATTATGCGAAGCCGGAGGGATTCTGCGATGAGGCATGGAAAGCGGTCTATCAGTATGTGTTCGCACTCTCACACGGAACAGGAGAGGGGCTGTTCTACTACGGCGACTGGATCAGAAAGCCGGGAGTTGCGATCTGCAGCTGCAACGACGGGCTGCGCCCGGTGATTTTCAAGATTGAGGCGACGGAGGAAGAGGCAGAGATTGACTATATTCCGGTGCGATAAGAGCTTGATAAGATGAATATACGCGGGTATCAGGATGAAAGAAGTGTCCTGATATCCTTTTTTTGCGTGCAATAAGCCCGTTTGCGGCTTTGTTTTTCGATGCCTGAGTATGTAAGCACGGAGAACTGCAGGTTCTCCCTGACGCCTGCCGGGGAGTATTTTTACGAGCGGAGCAAAGGTTTGCTGGAGCAGGTGGAAGATATCCGGAGGTCTCCATCAGTATCGTAAACGGAACTCATGAGGAATTCTATGATCTTCACCGCTTCGGGGGAGTGGCTCTTGTGCTGAATGACCAGAGGAGAGCGTTCTCGGACAAACATGCGAATTATCAGCTGCTGCAGTGCGGATGCTATGCGGAACTGTCGGTCCGTAACCGGCTTCCGATTATGCAGAACGGGCAGCAGCTCCGGAGAAATTACTGCGTGTTCTGGATCAAGGAGCAGACGAATTACTATATTGAAGAATTCGCGGAGCTTCTGAAAAAGCTGCTGAATAATGAGAAACAGGTGTAAGCCGGACAGAAGGAGAGCTAAAATCATGAAATGAAATATAGAGAGCTGGGAAATACAGGACTTCAGGTCAGTGAGATCGGAAAGGGATGCGAGGGCTTTTCAGAGGATGAATGCCGCAACACGAAGAGGCTGTTTGATGAGGCGGAAAGACAGGGGATCAATTACTTCGACCTGTACGCTTCCGATGCGGCGCCTGTGAGACAAGATGTCCTTTCAGAGTACCGATTATGGAAAACATGAGAAAGGCGAAAGAAGTTTTCGGATAATAGATCTCCGGCAGGCAGTAACAGCAGAATTTTACAATGCCCGGCAGGCATATTATGGAATGACAAATAAGTATTTGCTGTTATAAGAAAGTAGTTATATACTAGAAACTGAGCTTTTGACTGCGCTGTGAGAGGAGACATAGAAGTGAAGATTATTGAAAAACAAAGTTTTGACGAAGAAAGAGCACTGTACGGAAGTGAGGATGTTATTGTCAGGAACTGCCGGTTTGATGGCCCGGCAGATGGTGAAAGCGCGTTAAAAGAATGCAGTAATATCGAAGCGGAAAACTGTTTCTTTAACCTGAGATATCCACTCTGGCATGACCATATTCTTACTGTCCGCAATTCTGAAATGACTGAGCTGTGCCGCGCGGCTCTCTGGTATTCAGACCATATAGATATCCAGGGAGTCCGGATGAACGGCATTAAAGCCCTCAGGGAATGCAGGGACGTATCGATTGACAATTGTGATATTGTTTCACCGGAATTCGGCTGGTCGGTAAAAAATATCCGTATGCGCCGTACAAATGCCGAAAGTGAGTATTTCATGATGCGCTCAGAAAATCTGCTGTTTGAAGATGTGAATTTCAAAGGGAAATATTCTTTCCAGTATATTGAGAATGCTCTGTTTGACAACTGCAGATTTGATACAAAGGATGCATTCTGGCATGCGAAAAATGTAACGGTAAAGAACAGTATAATAAAAGGAGAGTATCTCGCCTGGTATTCGGAAGATCTGACACTGATCAATTGCAGGATTATCGGAACCCAGCCGCTCTGCTACTGCAAAAATCTTAAATTGATAAATTGCGAGATGAATGATACGGATCTCTGTTTTGAAAAGTCTGAAGTCAATGCTTCGATAGTGACACCTGTAATCAGCATAAAGAATCCGTTGTCAGGGACGATCCGGGTTCCTTCTGTCGGAGAGATTATTATGGATGATGAGCATGCTCAGGGAAAGATTTATAGTAACATGGATGAAAAAATATAAAGGAGACGATATTATGAAAAAGACACTGGTAGCATATTTTTCGGCGAGCGGAACAACAGAGCAGACAGCGAAACGGCTGGCGGAAGCGGCCGGAGCCGGTCTTTATGAAATAAAGCCCGCAGTTCCCTATACATCGGCGGATCTGAACTGGATGGACAAAAAATCCCGCAGCTCTGTGGAAATGAACGACAGGTCATTCCGCCCTGAGCTGGCGGACAAGGATGCGGATATCGCATCTCATGACAGGATTTTCCTTGGATTTCCGATCTGGTGGTATGTGGCTCCAACGATCATTAATACATTTCTGGAGAGTTACGATTTTACAGGAAAAGAGATCATCCTTTTTGCGACATCCGGAGGAAGCGGATTCGGCAAGACAGTTCAGGGACTGGCGCCGAGCTGCCCGGGAGCAGAGATCAGGGAAGGGAGACTTCTCAATGGAAATCCGTCGGTGGATGAACTGAAAAAATGGGTGGAAGGCCTGTAAAAGAAAGTGAAAAGTTATCCGGTTATAGATTAAAACTATAGCCGGATATTTTTTATATGTATTAGCGGAAAACGGACCGGTATGATAGGATAGCCGCAGAAAACAGGCAGATATTCAGAGCGGCAGTCTGGCAGGGGCAGAACCGCAGAGCGAAGGAGGAATTGATCATGACAGACATCAGAAGATCAGAAAACTGGAGTTTTGAGACAAAACAGATTCATATCGGACAGGAGCAGGCCGATCCGGCCACGGGAGCCAGGGCAGTCCCGATCTATGCATCCGCATCCTTTGTTTTTGAGGACTGCCGTCATGCGGAGGATCTGTTTGCCCTGAAGGCCTCGGGGAACATTTATGGCAGGCTGACCAATCCGACAGAGGAGGTATTCGAGCGGCGGATTGCCGCCCTGGAAAACGGTACTGCGGCTCTCGCAACGGCGTCAGGAGCGGCGGCGATCACCTATACCTTTCAGGCTCTGGCGAAAGCAGGGGAGCATATTGTGGCATCGAAGACAATTTACGGAGGAACATATAACCTTCTGGCCCATACACTTCCTCTGACAAGCGGCATCACGGCCACGTTTGTGGATCCGGAGGAAGAAGGGGCATTTGAGGCAGCGGTCCGGGACAATACGAAAGCAATCTTCGTGGAGAGCCTGGGCAATCCCAATTCCAATGTGGCGGATCTGGAAAAGCTTGCGGAGATCGCACACAGGCATAAGATTCCGCTGGTGGTGGACTCCACTTTTGCCACGCCGTATCTGCTCCGCCCCATTGAATACGGTGCAGATATCGTGGTCCATTCCGCTACGAAATTCATCGGCGGGCACGGCACGGCTCTTGGGGGAGTGATTGTCGAAGGAGGCAATTTTGACTGGAAAGATT
Organism: uncultured Lachnospiraceae bacterium; assembly: GCA_930972465.1. Taxonomy (GTDB): domain Bacteria; phylum Bacillota; class Clostridia; order Lachnospirales; family Lachnospiraceae; genus Mediterraneibacter; species Mediterraneibacter stercoravium. The sequence continues at coordinate 59,040 of CAKNHF010000004.1, read as the reverse complement.
CCAGAAAATATCCCTGGATCTCCGATCCCAACCCAAGTTACCACGGAGTTGCTTTTGCAGACGCGGCTCCGGAAAGCGCCTTTGTCACCTATGTCCGGGCGGTTCTCCTCCGCGATACGGGGGCAGCACTGTCACCCTTCCATGCATTTCTTCTGCTTCAGGGACTGGAGACACTGTCTCTGCGCGTGGACCGGCATGTGGAAAATGCGTTGAAAGTGGTGAAATATCTGGCCGGGCATCCGATGGTGGAGGCAGTCCACCACCCGTCTCTTGAGAGTGAGACAACCCATGTGCTGTATGAGAAATACTTTCCGAACGGAGGCGGTTCCATCTTTACGTTTGAGATCAAAGGGGATGCGGAAACAGCCAGAAATTTTATCGATCACTTACCGATCTTTTCTCTTCTCGCAAATGTAGCAGATGTAAAATCCCTTGTGATCCATCCGGCTACCACCACTCACAGCCAGTGCACACCGGAGGAACTTAAGGAGCAGGGAATCCGGCCCAACACCATCCGTCTTTCTATCGGGATAGAGAAAGCGGAGGATCTGACGGCCGCACTGGAGACGGCTTTCGAAACGCTGGGATAATACACAGGGAGTCTCCCGGATATCTATTGACGAAAAGATAAGAAAGAGCTAAGATATCCATTGCAAAACTACGTTGAGGGGGACTGAAAGTGAAACACAGTAAATATGAGATTGATATGTGCAATGGCTCCATCATGGACAAGCTGATCTCTTTTTCGCTTCCACTGATGCTTTCCAGCATCCTGCAGCTGATGTTTAATGCTGTGGATATCATTGTAGTCGGACGGTTTGACAGCAGCCAGGCTCTTGCGGCGGTTGGATCGACGACTGCCCTGATCAGTATCTTTACCAATCTTTTTATCGGAATATCCCTGGGAGCCAATGTCCTTGCGGCAAGGTATTTCGCGGCAGGGTGCGACAGGGAGATGTCAGAGTCGGTACATACGTCAATCGCGCTTGCTCTGGTCAGCGGGATTATCATGATTTTTGTGGGGATCGGGCTGTCCCGTATCGCTCTGGAACTGATGGACACGCCGGCGGATGTGATCGACCTGTCGGTGACATATATGCGAATCTATTTCGGAGGAATGCCCTTTTTCATGCTCTATAATTATGGCGCCGCGATCCTCCGCGCGGTTGGGGATACAAAGCGGCCGCTGCTTTTCCTTGCCGCTGCGGGAATGGCGAATGTGGTGCTGGACCTTCTGCTTGTGATCGTGATCCCTCTGGGGGTGGCCGGCGTGGCGATCGGTACGGTGACTTCACAGTTTATTTCCTGCATCCTCGTGCTGCGGTGTCTCTATAAGTCAGAGGGAAGCTATCAGCTCCGGCTTTCGAAGCTCACTATCAAATGGATATATCTGAAACGGATTTTCCAGGTGGGGATACCGGCAGGAATTCAGAGTACGGTGATTAACTTTTCCAACGCGCTGCTGCAGTCCTCGGTCAATTCTTTTGGCTCGACGGCAATGGCAGGGTATACGGCGGCAAATAATATCCTGGGATTCCTGTATGTGTCGGTCAACGCGGTCACCCAGGCATGTATGAGTTTTACCAGTCAGAACTACAGCGTGGGAAAACAGAAGCGGATGGACCGGGTGCTCCTGGACTGCATGATCCTTTCGGCGGGGGCGGCGGCTGTCCTGGGAGTCGGAGCATATGTATTCGGAACACCGCTTCTGGGAATATATACTTCGGATAAAGAAGTGATCCAGTGCGGTCTTGAGATCCTGTCCATCACCACGGTTCCTTATTTTCTCTGTGGAATTATGGACCTGATCCCCGGCGCGCTGCGGGGGATGGGGCACTCCGCGGTGCCGATGGTGTTGTCTGTGATCGGAACAGTGGGAACCAGAGTTCTGTGGATTTATGCATTTTTCCCCCGACACAGATCGCTGTATTTTCTGTTTATTTCTTATCCGGGATCCTGGATTGCAACTATTATCATGCAGGCAGTCTGCTTCTGGTTTGTGAGAAAGAAATGTATCCGGCAGCTGCAGGCACGGACAAATACAGATTGAGATATATCGGGTTGATATTTGGAGGCAGTCCTGCGGGGACTGCCTTTTATCAGATGGGGGAAGACTCCCGCCTCTACAGGCAGTGGGGAACAAATATGTATCAGTGGCGGGTGGCAATCCCCATCTGATAAACGCTCCGCGAGCGAGTCTTAAATATGCAATATTTCAGAGGTGGCGTGTATTATCAAAATTATGAGAGTATACTTGAAAGGGTGAATATGGGAAATTTATTGTCCGGATAATGCGAGGGGAGGAAAATCAATGGCAGAAGAGCTTCATCAGAAGGGGCAGAAAGCCGGAATCTATGACGCGCCCTATGTGTTTGCCGGGGAGGATGCCGGACGGAAAATTCCCGGTGCGCCGGGGCACACTTATGAGGAGATTCTGCTCAGGGACAGCAGGGGACGGATCCTTCCGAAACTGGACGGATCTTATCCGCTGGATGTAACCCATCCGGTGTGGAAACAGCAGATGAAATGGAAGCTCGACCGGTTTGTGGACTGGGGATTCGATTATATTAAACTGGATTTCCTAAGCCACGGAGCAGCAGAAGGCTGTCATTATGACAGATCGATCTGCACGGGACGCCAGGCGATCGCTGTCGGATATCAGTGGATTGCAGACAATCTGGATAAAGAACGGATCGGGAAAGACTTTTCTATACGGCGGAGATCGACGGGAAACAGTATCTGGCAGTGTTTCACTGGGAGGAGAAAGAAGAGGAGACAGAGGTTGAACTTGCCAGGGCTCAGCTTCGTCCCGGCATGGTATGGAAAGAACTGTGGAGCAAAAAGACCATGGAGGACGAACAGAGAATCCTGAGATGCCATGCGTGCGAATGCGATGCGATTCTGTTGGAAGAGGTAGAGAACAGATAAGCAAAAAACAATGGGACCGGTTTCCGATCCCATCGTTTTTTGCTGAAGCCGATATATAAGCAGGATCTATTCGATGCCAGTTACCTTATAGTCCCGATCCTCAACTGTTTTTTTGAGTACATCATCACTTACATCAGCATTCAGAGTAACTACAGCTGTGCCTGCTGTGTGGCTGACCTCTGCGCTGTCCACCTGGCTCAGCGCCTCGAGTGCTTTCTTTACGGTAGCCTCGCAGTGTCCGCACATCATACCCTCGATCTTTATGGTTTTTGTCATTGTTTTGTCCTCCTTTTTGTGGTTCTTTTTAGTTTTGATCTTTCTATCTTTACTGGTGTCATACATTTTGAACCAGTTAAGACGCAATGCATTACTTACTACACAGAAGCTGGAAAGGCTCATGGCTGCGGCTCCGAACATGGGGTTTAACTGCCATCCGAACAGCGGGATCCAGACGCCGGCTGCCAGAGGAATCCCGATGGCATTGTAGAAGAACGCCCAGAACAGATTCTCGTGGATGTTGCGGAGTGTTGCACGGCTCAGCCGGATGGCTGCCGGCACATCTGTCAGCCTGCTTTTCATCAGGACCACGTCAGCTGCATCGATGGCAATGTCCGTACCGGCTCCGATGGCGATGCCCATATCTGCTCTGGTAAGAGCCGGAGCGTCGTTGATACCGTCGCCTACCATGGCGACTTTTCCCTTTTTCTTTAAGGAACGGATCACGTTCTCTTTTCCGTCCGGCAGTACGCCCGCGACCACTTCGTCCACACCGGCCTGAGCGCCAATGGCTTTTGCGGTCCGTTCATTGTCTCCGGTGAGCATGACTACGTGGATTCCCATATTCTGCAGTTCCCGGATTGCTGCCGGGCTGTCCTCCTTGATTACATCCGCCACGGCGATGATGCCGATCAGTTTACCGTCTCTGCTGAAGAACAGAGGGGTCTTCCCTTCTTCTGCAAGTTCCCGGGCCGTTTCTTCTGTCTCTTCTGAAATCCCGGCGCTCTGACGGATGAACTTCAGGTTGCCTCCGCAGACCACGGAGCCGTTTACCTTTCCGGAGAGTCCGTTGCCCGGTACGGCCTGGAATCCATCGGCGTCAAATTTCTGCAGAGAACTGTATTCTCCGGCTTTCACGATGACTGCACGCGCAAGAGGATGCTCGCTTTTCTGCTCCAGAGCATAGGCATAGGTTAAAAGTTCCTCTTCTGAGACGCCGTCTGCCGGGAGCATATCTGTCACTTTCGGTTCGCCGCTGGTAATAGTCCCTGTCTTATCCAGAGCAACGATCTGTGTCTTGCCTGTCTCTTCCAGGGAGACAGCGGTCTTGAACATGATCCCGTTCTTCGCCCCCATACCGTTGCCAACCATAATCGCCACCGGCGTTGCAAGACCCAGGGCACACGGACAGCTGATGACCAGTACGGAGATAGCTCTAGCCAGAGAGAAGCCCGGTGTCTGTCCGGCCAGCAGCCAGACGATCAGGGTAACGATGGCAATTCCGATCACCGTCGGTACAAATACACCGGATACCCGGTCGGCCACTTTTGCGATCGGCGCTTTCGTGGCCGCCGCATCGCTGACCATCTGGATAATCTGAGAAAGAGTAGTGTCTTCACCTACCCGGGACGCCTCGCACCGCAGGTAGCCGGACTGGTTCAAAGTTGCGGCTGACACTGTGTCGCCTGCTTTTTTGTCTGCAGGAATGCTCTCGCCGGTCAGCGCGGACTCGTTGACCGCGCTGGTTCCTTCCAGGACAACGCCGTCTACCGGGATATTCTCACCGGGTTTTACAACGAATACATCGCCTTTGCGTACCTGATCAACAGAAACCGTCTCCTCTCTGCCGTCCCGGATCACTGTTGCCGTTTTCGGAGCCAGTTTCATAAGACCCTTCAGAGCGTCAGTGGTGCGGCCCTTGGAGATCGCCTCCAGGAGCTTTCCGACCGTGATCAGTGTCAGGATCGTGGCTGCCGATTCAAAATAGAATTCATGCATATAGGACATGGCTCCGGCTGTGTCTCCACGTGTCAGAGCGGCTGACATGGCAAACAGAGCATAGAGACTGTAGACATAGGAGGCGCCGGCTCCAAGGGCAACCAGGGTATCCATGTTCGGCGCTCTGTGGATCAGTCCGCGGAATCCGCTGATGAAGAATTTCTGGTTGATCACCATGATCATCGTCGTCAGCAGCAGTTCCGCCAGCCCGATGGCCATATGGTTATCTGCGAGAACTGCCGGAAGAGGCCAGTTCCACATCATATGTCCCATGGAAACATACATCAGCGGGGCCCAGAAACACAGGGAAGCGACCAGCCTGTGCTTCATTTTCGGCGTCTCACGGTCTTTCAGGGAATCTTCCTCTTCCGCGATAGAGATTCCGGCTCCGCGTGTCTGATCCGCGTGATGTCCTTTCTCTGAGGCACCGTATCCCGCCTGCTCTACAGCTGCAATAATGTCAGACGGAGAAGCAGTTCCTTCTACTCCCATCGAGTTCGTCAGAAGACTCACGGAACAGGATGTGACTCCAGGTACTTTTGAGACTGCTTTTTCAACCCGGGCGCTGCATGCCGCGCAGCTCATGCCCGTTACATTATATTGTTCCATATGAAAACCTCCCGAAATCAATTCTTATTTCATCAGTTTCTGAAGGACAAGGACAAGTTCGTCGATAGCGTCCTCTTCCTTGCCTGCTTTGATGTCGTCAACAACACAGGAACGGAGGTGTTCAGCGAGGAGTACTTTGTTAAAACTGTTGAGTGCGGCGTTGACAGCGGATACCTGGATCAGGATATCCGGACAGTACACATCGTTCTCAACCATTTTTTTGATCCCTCTTACCTGACCTTCAATACGGCTCAGGCGGTTAAGCATATCCCGGCGCTCCTTCTCTGTGCGCTCTTTTGTCCGATGCTTGCATGCCGGACAGACTTTCTTTTCATCCAATGTTATCATGCACCCCTTTCAATAAACCCCCATGGGGTATTATTTCCTGCGCCTATAATATATACCCTCCGGAGGTATTTTGCAACCCCTAAATTAAATTTTCTGACTAAACGGCTGAAAAATGAAGATCTGTGGTACTGGGACAATGAGCAGACCGGAGAGACATGCTGCGGGTTTCAAAGGTGACCGTCAGGTTTCAGAGCTGACAGTTACTTCCTGGTAACCTGGTGATAAAAAAGTGCGTACTTTTCCTCCGCCCGCTTCCGAGGTATGATAAGCATGTCAAAAATGAAGTGGACAGATCACAGTCCGGAGGAGGAATAGACGGATGTTTGCAGAGATACCGTTGCGCAGAAAAGCAGAAACCTATCAGGAGAAGATAAGAAAGCTCAGAGATATATTACAAGGGGCCGACAACATTGTCATAGGAGCCGGGGCCGGCCTTTCCACATCGGCCGGGTTTGTTTATGACGGAGAGCGGTTTGAAAAGTACTTTTCAGATTTCAGGGAGAAATACGGTTTTCACGATATGTATTCGGGAGGATTCTACCCTTATGATACGCTGGAGGAACACTGGGCCTACTGGAGCAGGTATATCTGGCTGAACCGGTATACGGATGCGCCGAAGCCGGTCTATGATGAGCTGCTGGAGCTTGTGAAAGACCGGGATTATTTTGTCCTGACGACGAATGTGGATCACTGCTTTCAGAAGGCAGGATTTGATAAGAAAAGACTGTTCTATACCCAGGGGGATTACGGGCTGTTTCAGTGCTCCGGGCCCTGCTGTCAGGAGACATGGGATAATGAGGAGCTGATCCGCGAGATGATGCGGGAGCAGAAGAATATGCGGATTCCTTCCGGGCTGGTTCCCCACTGTCCGCATTGCGGGAAGCCGATGTCCATGAATCTGCGGGCGGATGATACATTTGTGCAGGATAAGGGATGGTACGAGGCGTCGGACAGATATTCAAGATTCCTTGAAACCCGTCAGGGAACAAAGACGGTTTACCTGGAGCTGGGAGTGGGGTATAATACTCCCGGAATCATAAAATATCCCTTCTGGCAGATGACATACCGGAATCCGAAGGCAGCATACGCATGTATCAATTACGGGGATATGGCGGCGCCGAAGGAGATCGCGGACCGGTCGATCTGTATTGACGGGGATATCGGGGAGGTGCTGCGGCTGATATGATTTGAGAAGCAGCAGTCCCCATATTTACGAAGGGAGCCGAAAACAATGCATGATATCTGGAATCCCTGGCACGGATGCAGAAAATGCTCCGAGGGGTGTAAAAACTGTTATATGTATTTCCTGGACCGGATGAGGGATCAGGACGGGAGCCGGATCTATTGCACAAAGAGCGGCTTCCGCTATCCCCTGTCCAAAGACCGGCAGGGAAGGTATAAGGTGAAGAGCGGAGAAATGATCCGGGTCTGTATGACCTCGGATTTTTTTCTTGAGGAGGCGGACGCCTGGCGGGACGAGGCGTGGGCAGTCATGCGTCAGAGAAAGGATGTGAAATTCTTTCTGCTGACAAAGCGCCCGGAGCGGGTCGCCTCCTGCCTTCCCTATGACTGGGAAGACGGCTGGGAGAACGTCTTTTTTAATGTGACATGTGAGAATCAGAGACGGGCGGACGAAAGGATACCGATCCTGTTTGAACTTCCTTTTCGGCATAAAGGGATCATGACGGCGCCCCTGGTGGGACCGGTGGATCTTGAAAAGTATCTTCCCGAAGGACAGATCGAGCAGGTACTCTGCGGCGGGGAGAACTATGACGGCTCCCGTCCGTGCAGATATGAATGGGTGAAGCTCTTAAGCGATCAGTGCCGGGTATATGACGTCACCTTTGACTTTATTGAGACAGGGACATATTTTGTGAAAGACGGAAGGACATACCGTATCCCTGACAAGCGGACTCAGTCCGTCCAGGCGTTCCGTTCCGGCTTAAGTTATCAGGGGAAGGAGATGAAATTCCATCTGACGGATGAATGGGGATATGACATTCCGGAAGAGGAACTTTACATTCCCCATTATCATCCGGTCACATGCAGGGAGTGCGGGAGCAGGCTGACCTGCAACGGATGCTCGGACTGCGGAAAGTGCGGCTGACAGGGAGTGCGGGCGCCGGAGCGTTCTATATATGCTTTGCCAGTATGGTCAGCCCCGTCCTCAGCAGTTCCTTTTCTCTGGCTGTGGCAAGAGAAATACGCAGATAACACTGTCCTTCCCTGGGACCGCTGAGAAACCGGTCTGAGTGATAGACGCGGATCCCGTTATCCAGAAGTTCTCTCTCCACCTCAGATCCCCTTCTCGTGTCCCGGATCGGCAGCCACCGGTAGAAGCTTAAGGGATGTCCGACGCCTTTCTGTTCAGGAAAAAATTCATAGAACAGCGCATTCATTTCTGCAGCAAGAGCGCGCTTTTTCTCTGTGACCTCACCTGCCTTTCCGGAGAGGATCAGTTCCGTGATGACCTCGGCGTCAAGGGAGGAAGTTTTGACATTGATGTTAAAAAGTGCGCTTAAAAGCTGTTCACGAAACCGGTCAGGGTAGACAAGATAGGCGACCCGGAGCCCGGAACAGAGAGATTTGGAGGTCCCGCTGATAAAGACGGACTGCTCCGGAAGAAAACGGGAGATGGGACCGGCGTAGTCTTCTACAATGCCTGCGCTTAAGAATGCGTGGATATCGTCCTCAATCAGGATCATGCCGCACCGGCCGATCACATCGGCAAGGGCGGCCTTTCTGCGTTCCGTGATCATGATGGTAGTGGGGTTGCAGCAGGAGGGGGAGAGGAAAACGCCGCGGATGGGCTTGAGCCTGTGCTGGGCCTCCAGCTCCCCGGCAATCATCCCCTCGGCGTCTCCGCTGATGGGGACAAGCTGGAGGTGGTGCATCTTCGCCAGTTCAATAAAATTGACGAAGGCATATGTGTCCACTGCGATCCGGGCCTCCGGCTCAAAGAGGGAGAAAAGGGCGAGCGCGATCGCATTCAGAGTGCCTGATGCAATGGCAAGGTGATCCGGATCAGTATGTACGCCCATGTTCGCCAGCCAGTTTACAGCGGCGGCTTTATGGTGGGGCATTCCGGTGGGATATTCGTAGTCCAGGAGCTCCGCGAAGCGCCGTTTTTTAATGACGGAGGCAATGGTGTCGCTGATCATGTCGTTGCACTGTTCGAAAGAACTGACGAAGCCCAGATCGATACTGCCGCCTGCCAGTGTGCCTGCAGAGATCGTTACAGATTTTGCCGCGTTGGGTGCCACAAAGGTTCCGCTTCCAGTCACCGCGTAGATCAGACCTTTCAGTTCGCATAAACGATAGGCACGGGTGACTGTGGTAAAGTTGATATCCAGAAAGTCCGCCAGTTCCCTCTGGGGCGGAAGCCTTGTTCCGGGCGGCAGGAATCCCGCGGCGATATCCTTCTCCATCTGTTCGGCAAGAGAACGATAGATGGGGCGAGTCAGCCGGCTTCGGTCCGGCTTCCATGACATGGGATAGTTTAGAAATGAATTGAACGGCATGGGAACCTCCTTTGCATATATGGATAGAAAACAGGAGTTAAATTTCCATACAATTATAATACGAAATGTATGGCAGAGACAAGTCAGCGGGAAATTTGGCAGCAGTTCAGTCCATACCTGACCGCCTGTCTGCATGTGCACTCGTGGCGCTGATGCGCTCCGATTCCCGTACTATGCGCTAAGACGGTTCCTGAGCAAGGTGTGAGCTGCAATACGTCATTTGATAAAATTGTAATCCATACAATTATTATATTGATTGTATGTAAATATGGTGATAGTCTGTAATAGTGAGAAAATTGAGAGGAAGGAGAGAGGCGGAGCTTATGTATCCGCTTCTGAACAGAGGAAAATGCAGTCAGAGTCAACCGTTTTACAGTCAGAACAGTCTGTTCAAAAATCAAGGATATTAAAAAAGGCGTTCAAAGCGGCCTTTCCCTATACCATACCGATCTTTGCGGGGTTCTGGTTCCTTGGTATTACATACGGGATCTATATGAATGTTTCCGGTTTCAGTTTCCTGTATCCGATGCTCATGAGCATTACAATCTTTGCCGGATCCATAGAATTTGTCACCGTCAATATGCTCCTCGGAGCATTTGACCCGCTGCAGGCATTTGCCATGACGCTGATGATCAATGCGAGGCATCTGTTTTACGGGATCTCCATGCTGGATAAGTTCCGGGGGATGGGGTGGAAGAAATTTTATCTGATCTTCGGAATGTGCGATGAGACATTTTCCATCAATTATACTGCGGATATCCCGGAGGATGTGGACCGGGGATGGTTTATGTTTTTAGTTACCCTTTTGAATCACCTGTACTGGTTCTCCGGCGCCACGCTTGGCGGAATCTTCGGTTCCCTGATTAATTTCAGTACAGAGGGACTTGAGTTTGTCATGGTCGCCATGTTCGTGGTGATCTTCCTGGAGCAGTGGCTCAAGGAAAAGGATCATACGAGTTCGCTGCTGGGGCTGGGGATCTCCCTGCTCTGCCTGATCGCGTTCGGAGCAGACAGCTTTATCATTCCGGCGATGCTGGCGATCCTTGCAGTCCTGACGCTGATCTGGCGCCCGCTTGAGAAGAAAGAAGGAGGAGAAATACAATGACACTGACACAACAGATTATTACAGTCGCAATGGTAGTGCTGGGGACGGCGGTCACGCGGTTCCTGCCTTTTCTCGTATTCCCGTCGGAAAAACCGACGCCGAAGTATGTGCAGTTCCTTGGAAAATTCCTCCCTGCCGCGGTATTCGGACTCCTTGTCATCTACAGCCTGAAAGACGTGAGTGTTTTTTCGGGGAGCCGCGGGATCCCGGAAATGATTTCGATTCTGCTGGTCATCGTGCTGCATGTGTGGAAGCGGCAGATGCTTTTATCCATCGCGGGCGGGACGGTGTGCTATATGCTGCTGGTGCAGCTCGTATTTTAGGTGCGAACTGTAGCTGTTTTAGGGATGTACCGGCGTTCTGAAAAATATCCGCTCTTGATAACCGGCGGAAAATTGTTTATATTAACAGGCATAGCAAGGGTGCCTGATCATCGGGTCAGGCGCCCTTTTTGCAACGGCGACGAGCCAAAGTCCGGGCGTGCCCGAGACCTTGGCGACCGCTTACAATCCCGGAATGTGCCTTTAGGCACTTCCGGTGATTACATAGATCAGGCATGAAAATGAGAAGGAAACAAAGGCGTTTCTCTGCAGGTGGCAGAAGAAGCGCCTTTATTCAGTTTTACAGGAGGGAATCGTATTCTTTACACATACAAAACCGCCGGCAACGGAGAATAAAGTGGTGTGCAAAATCATTCGCAGACTGCATGGCTGAATTCTGTTACAGTTTACACTGTATTTATATGATAGGGAGTGCTATAATACAGTCATAACATATTGTTCGAATGTTTACCGGGAGGTGAGCGTATGGATGCATTGGGATTTGTGCTCTTTATACTGGCATGCGGAGGCATAGTCGCGGCGATGTTCCTGCGCGGTAAGGCGTGGAAGGACTTTACGGACAGCGTGACGGATAAGAAAAGCTGAGCGGCCGGAAGCAGCAGACAAAAAGACATCAGAGAACAGAAAAGGGAAGCACAGGCTCTTAAGGGAGCAGGTGCTTCCCTTTTCGTCTGTCCAAGAGTTACTTCCCGGTAACTATACCACAATATTGTGCTTACTTTACAATCCATGATCCCACTCATAAAATAGCAGTGAAAACAGAGAATGGTCCGCGGATAATGCGGAGAGACTCTGTGTCTGAGGTTTATGATCGAGAAGGAGGATGACGATATGACAGCGAGAGAATGTTTTCAGATACTGCGCGAGATCAAGGATGCAGCGTTTGCCACCACAGATGAGGAGGGCAGACCCCACAACCGGATCATCGATGTGATGCTGGTGGAGGATGAGAAGCTTTACTTCTGCACGTCACGTGGGAAAGACTTTTACAGGCAGCTTGTGAATTCGGGATATACGGAGATCACCGGGCTGAACCGGGAGTATCAGATGGTGCGGCTTTCCGGAAAAGCGGAGAGACTGAAGGACCAGAAGAAGTGGATTGACCGGATCTTCGAGGAGAATCCGTCCATGAACGATGTCTATCCGGGAGAGAGCAGATATATCCTGGAGCCGTTTTGTATCCAAAGCGGACAGGTCGAATTCTTTGATCTGGGAAAGACGCCGATCTTCTGGGAAACGTTTACGATCGGCAACGCAGAAGATGAGAAAAAAGGATTCGAGATCACAGAGGAGTGCATCGGATGCGGAAAATGTAAGAGAAACTGTCCGCAGCAGTGCATCGGAGAAGGAACGCCCTTTGCAATCCGTCAGGAACATTGCCTGCACTGCGGGCTGTGCTTTGAGGGATGTCCCGTTCAGGCGGTCAGAAGGAGAGGTGAAGAGAGATGATCCGGGAGATAGGAACACTGCTCACAGAGAGAACTGATTTTTTTTGCAGGATTGCTGCTGGAGCATCTGGAGATCTCCTTTCTCGCCATTGTGATCGCCATCCTTCTGGGCGGTCTGGCGGGGATCCTGATCAGCGAATTCCAGCGGGCGGCAAAGCCCACACTGGCGGTCATCAACTTTCTCTACACGATCCCGTCCATTTCCATGCTGGGATTTCTGATCCCCTTCTCCGGTGTGGGAAACGCGACGGCAGTGATCGCCCTTACGGTGTATGCGCTGCTCCCCATGGTGCGCAATACGCACACGGGAATGTCCAACATTGATCCTGCTGTCCTGGAGGCGGCAAAGGGAATGGGAAGTACCCGGATGCAGATTCTCTTTAAGATCAAACTGCCCCTTGCCATGCCGGTCGTCATGTCCGGGATCCGGAGCATGGTGACCATGACCATTGCCCTCGCAGGTATTGCCTCTTTTATCGGAGCCGGTGGACTGGGCGTTGCGATTTACCGTGGGATTACCACAAACAATGCAGCCATGACTATGACGGGAAGTCTTCTGATCGCGCTGCTGGCGCTGGCGGTTGATTTTCTTCTGGGATTCCCGGAGAAGCGGATGCAGAAGCGAAGCGCAAAAGCGAAGAAGACCAACCGGATTCTGGCGGCCGCCGCAGTGGTGATCTGCCTGGCGCTGGTTGTGACCTCTGCGCTCCGCACAGGAAAAGAGGAGACCATCCACATAGCGACGAAACCCATGACAGAGCAGTATGTGATGGGGGAGATGCTGAAACTGCTGATCGAGCAGGATACGGATCTGACGGTGGAGCTGACCCAGGGGGTGGGAGGAGGCACCTCCAATATACAGCCGGCCATGGAGGGTGGTGAATTCGACATCTATCCCGAATATACAGGTACGGCATGGAATATGGTGCTGAAAAACGAGGACGTGTATACAGAAGATCTGTTTGATCAGCTTCAGCAGGAATATGAGGAAAATTACTCCATGGAATGGAGAGGGATGTACGGGTTCAACAATACTTACGGTATGGTGGTCCGTCGGGAGATCGCGGAGCAGTATGACCTTCATACTTATTCTGATCTCGCCGCAGTTGCCGATCAGCTTGTGTTCGGCGCAGAATATGATTTCTTTGAACGGGAGGACGGATATGACGCTCTTTGCGATACTTACGGATTGAATTTCAGGGAGACGATGGACCTGGATATCGGGCTGAAATATCAGGCGCTGGAGCAGGAACAGATCGATGTCATGGTGGTGTTCACCACAGACGGACAGCTTTCCGCGTCGGATGCGGTGGTGCTGGAGGATGATAAGCAGTTCTATCCGTCTTACCTCTGCGGAAACGTAGTGCGCGGCGAAGTCCTGGAAGAATACCCGGAACTGAACCGCGTGTTTGAGAAGGTCACCGGACTGATCTCGGACAGCGACATGGCGCAGATGAATTATGAAGTGGAGACGGAGAACCGGGAGCCGGAGGATGTGGCGGAAGAATATCTCGATGCCCATGGGCTTCTGGAGTAAATGGATAAACGTATAAACATATCAGTATATCAGAAAACAGAACGGTCCGGACGGTTTGGACCGGGAGGAGGCAGCAAGATGCAGAAAATGATCGAATTCCGCCATGTGCGGAAGGCTTATGGAGAGAAAGTAATCCTGGAGGATTTTAACCTGTGTGTGGAGAAAGGTGAGTTTGTTACGATCATCGGCTCGTCCGGATGCGGAAAGACGACGGTTCTCAAGATGATCAACGGGCTTCTGGAGCCGGACGGGGGCGAGATCCTGATCGAAGGAGAGAACATCAGGGAGAAGGACCAGACAATGCTGCGGAGGAACATCGGCTACGCAATTCAGGGGAGCGTCCTGTTCCCTCATATGACGGTGGAACAGAATATCGCCTATGTGCCGAACCTTCTGAACAGCCGGGATAAAAAGAAGACAAGGGAAGCGGTCAGCAGGTGGATGGGGATCGTGGGACTGCGAGTTCAGTGGGGCGTCAGCCGCACATGCCTGAACAAAGCGGCTTTGCTGCGAGAAAACGATACGCTTAAGGCCCAAAGAGCATTTGCCAAAGGGCTTATACAGGAAAACCAAACGGGTCTTCTGATGGAAGCCCGTTTTTTCTATGCTGAAAGAGAATGGACGGGAAAAAGGTGAAATCCCCTGTACTTTTGGTTTCAGAAAGCGGTAAACAAAACCCCGTGAGAGAGAACAGAAAATGTTCGTCCCACGGGGTTTTGGCTGATTTATGCACATTCATCGGCAGCTGATGTTTCTGGATTTCCCTCCGTCTGTCTGAAGATAAGCCGGAAGACAAACCTTACAAACGGTCCTGCGTAGCATATCTGCCAGAAAAACGCCATCGGAAAATTCAGAGCCACGGTCTGAAGCCAGACCGGGAGCAGATCCGTTCCCGCGTTCTTAAAAAGCAGCGTTGCCACAAAGCTCATCAGTGGGCACATCCACATGACAGATACCGCGGAAATAGCGAGGACAAGATGGAACGGATTTTCCTTTTCCGGATTAACGAGCCGGAACGCAGTCTTTTTCGCGATATGTCCGACAAAGAAAAAGTCAATGACAAAAGCGACGGGCGCCATAATCACCAGCTCATGGAAAGCGGACAGAAAGACTGAATAAGTCATCGCGCCTGTATTCAGCACGATATTATAACAGATCATTGCGTAGACCATCACAAAGACCATGATGATCGTAAAAATAACATCTTCAAATTTAGTTTTTGGCATAAAAAATCCTCCTTTAATGATCATACTGGCAACAAAAATCCGTGTTGTTCGTTAATCATTCAGGAGAATGGACGTTTCCAATAAAAACCTGGATTTTCTCAGCGGACATGAGTCTACCATATATATCCCTGTATAGTCAAGTAAAAATCATCGATACAATTCCCTTCTTTTTTGTGAAAAATGCCTTTGCTCCCTCGTATGAGGGAACTCTCTCAGTCAGTCATGCTTTCATTATAATACCCCGTACTCGCAGCCCATATTTTCCGTGTGGACGTCATCGATCAGTTTCCAGAGTCCGTGCCAGCGCGCATACAGTTGCACGGTCCCGGCGGCGCGGTTGAAGGGATGATGACAGTCATGGGAAGAGAACTTATAAGCGGTGGGACGATGAGGATTATTGCAAGTTTTGCCATCGGTTTTCTGCTGGGAGAATGGATCAATCTTGAGAAGCGGATCACTCAGTTCGGCGAATGGCTGAAAGTGGATAATATGCTGCCGACCTTTGTGATTGCTGCGATCTGCGCGTTTGCCGGACTGAATTAGATACAGTGAAAGAAAGAAACGCCGGGATCCCCCTCTGGAAATTTTCACGGAAATGTGCTATATATTAATTTTGTATTATTTTTGGAACTACAGATAGACTGTATTTATACATCAACGTGAGATCTGGAGGGAATAAAATGTGGATCGCAGATAAATATATCGACCATGTAAAAGAAGAGACCACGGAGCATCCCGGAGAGAGCTGGGCTCAGATGCTTCTTGGATTCAAACTGAACAAGCTCCGCACGAAACTGCTTCCGAAGAAGGGGATATCAAAGGGCTACCAGAAGCTGGAGGCAATGATGATGTCCTTTGTAGCTGATTCTCTCGGCCGCCCGGACAGCTACGTATGGGGCAATATCTTTTCACCCTGTGAGATCATAGGGTGTTTCGGACTGAACACACTCTCGATTGAGTGTCTTTCCTGCTATTTCAGCGGGTATCATCTGGAAGACTTTTTTATAGACTATGCACAGAATACGGGGATTGCGCCGACACTGTGCTCCTATCATAAGACTTTTGTAGGAGCAATCGACAGCGGGGCGGTGCCTGTGCCGGAGTATGCCGTGACGACTTCACTTTCCTGCGATGGAAATCTGAACACGTTCCGCTACCTGGAGAAGAAGAAGGGGGTTCCGTTCACATTTCTCGACGTACCGTACCGGGACGACGAAGCGTCGGTGGACTATCTGGCGGAACAGCTAAAGGATTTCACCGCGGAACTTGAGAAACGCTTCGGATCAACCTTTGATGTGGAGAAACTGAGAAAAGCGATACGGATCGAAAACGAGACGAGAAAGGAACTGATGCGGTTCTTCGAGCTTCAGAGCGAGCGGTACTATCCGGGGGAACTGATCAGCCACCTCTATATGATGATGGGGATGCACCTGCTCATCGGGACCCAGGAGTTCCTCGACCTGATCCGGTTCATGATAAAGGATATCAAGAACTATCCGAAGTTCGACGGGAAGAAGATCCTCTGGATTCATCTGCTTCCGTTCTATCAGGAGACGCTGCAGAGTTATTTCAACGCAAGCCGTAAATACCAGATCATTGCCAGTGACATCATCATCGATTCTATGGAGGAGATGGACGATACAAAGCCGTTCCATGCACTGGCGAAGAAGATCATCAGGAACCTGTATAACGGATCCTATTCGCACAAGGCGGATATGGTCGGAAAGCTGGCGAACCGTCTCCACCCGGACGCGGTGATCCAGTTCTGCCACTGGGGATGCAAGCAGTCCTCCGGGGGCAGCATCCTGCTCAAAGAGAAGCTGCAGGAGATGGATATCCCCATGCTGATCCTGGACGGAGACGGTATTGACCGGCGCAACAGCCACGACGGACAGATCAAGACCAGGCTGGAGGCGTTCCTTGAGATGCTGGAAACGGGAGAAGAGGCAGAAGAAAATCGGCCAGGCAGAAAGAATAAAGAAGCCGCAGACAGACATTTGCCAGAGGAGGAACGAGAGGAAGCATGCTAGGTTATATATGTAAATATGCTCCGGTGGAACTCTTTGAGTCCATGGGAGTCCAGATGGAACGGATCGAGCCGGATGTGACCAACTTCAATCAGGCGGAGATCCGGATGCATCCCAATATCTGCAGTTTTGCAAAAGGGGTGCTGGAAGAGGTCATGAGCGGTAAGTACGAAGGCGTGATCCTGACTACCTGCTGTGACAGTATCCGCAGGCTTTATGACATACTAAAGGAAGAATTCCCGGATAAATTCATTTACATGCTGGATACGCCCCGGACCACGAAAGACGCGGGGATCACGCTCTATGAGCAGCGGATCCGGGCCATGATCCGCGAGTATGAGGAATTTTCAGGGGAGACATTTGACGAAGAGGAGTTCTGCGGATACCTGAAAGGAAAAGAGGAAGAACAGCAGTATGCCGTAAAAAACGGTTCTGTTAATATCGGCATCATCGGAGCCAGGGCCAATGAGAGCATTAAGAAGATCCTGGCGGAGAACGGCGCCAATGTAGCTTTCGACCTGACCTGTACCGGACTGGGGAGAAAGGTCCTGGTGGAGGAAGACGATGTAATAAGCGGATACGCCAGAGGGCTTCTGAGCCAGTTCCCCTGCATGCGCATGGAGCAGGCGTCGAACCGGGATGAGCTGATCAGAAGGAGCGCGGGAAGCGTGGACGGGATCATCTATCATACGGTACAGTTCTGTGATAATTATGCCTATGAGTATGCCTGGCTGAAGGAGTGGATCGACAGGCCTCTGCTCCTGCTTGAGACGGACTACACCAGGCAGAGCGGCGGCCAGGTCAGGACCAGGATCGAGGCGTTCCTTGAATCGTTGTCATCCGGACGGGACGGCGTACAAAACCGAACAGGAAGAGCGGGAAAAATGCGGGATGCTATAGAGAGATGGAAGAAGGGAGACGGACCAATGTATGTGATGGGAATCGACAGCGGATCTACATCGACCAATGCGGTCATTATGGATCAGGACAGGAAGATAAAGGCGTTCTCCGTGGTGCGCACCGGAGCGAAATCCGGCGTCAGCGCGGAACGTGCGTTAAACGACGTGCTTGAGAAGGCGGGACTGACCAGGGAGGATATCTCCTGGATCGTGTCCACCGGCTACGGCCGCGTCAGCATCTCGTTTGCCGATGAGAACGTGACGGAGATCAGCTGTCACGGCAAGGGAGCCCACTATTTCAATCCGAAGATCCGGACGATCCTGGATATCGGAGGGCAGGACAGCAAGGCGATCCGCCTGAACGAAAACGGCGAGGTGAAGGACTTTGTCATGAACGACAAATGTGCTGCCGGAACGGGAAGATTCCTTGAAATGATCGCCCGGACTCTGGAGGTCTCTCTGGATGAGCTGGGTGCCATTGCCCTGACCTCTCAGGAGAAGATTGAGATCACAAGCATGTGTTCCGTCTTTGCCGAGTCCGAGGTGATTTCTCTGATCGCAAACAACAAAGAGAAGGCGGACATCGCGGACGGAGTCTGTTACGCGATTGCCAATAAGGCGTCCGGGCTGCTCCGCCGGGTGGGTATGGAGCCGGAGTTCATGATGACCGGCGGAGTGGCGAAGAACCCGGGTGTGGTGCGAGCCGTGGAGGAGAAGATCGGATCGAAGCTCTATATCTGTGAGGAGCCGGAGATCGTCGGAGCTGCCGGAGCGGCGGTGTACGCGCTGGAGAAGATGAACTGAGTGATGCCGGATGAAATATCGGTGAGTAGCATATGAGAAGACCTCTGGTTTGAGAACCGTAGTGGAACGAAGAGCGCAGGGATTCGGAGAAGTATTATGTCGGCTGATGCCGGCCCGAATCCCGCGCCAAGACTCGCGAGCGAGTCTTGAATTTATTTCTGACAGCATAAGAAAGAAGTGTGCTGCTGCAATACAGAAGAATAGGCAGAAACCGAGAAAAAAGGATTCCGAATGCGGAGAGTTTTCCTCTCCGCATTCGGAATCCTTTTTTCATGCTTTCGGGGCATGTCGTCATATGAAAACTAAGTATTGGATATATTTCTGCCAAAGAACTATACTTTTAGCTGAAAGAAATGAAGGATAAGAGGGAAATTCTGATGAGAGGACTGATATACCGGCTGACAGAGCCGGCAGGGACAATACCGGATGAGAGAAAGATCTTTTCAAACCATGATCTGAAGATCCTGATCGTCCCGCTTTTCCTGGAACAGCTTCTGGAGGTGCTGGTTGGGGTTTCCGATACGTTCATGGTCAGCTATGCTGGGGAGGCGGCGGTATCCGGCGTATCCCTTGTGAATATGTTCAATATGGTTTTTATCTTTCTGTTTTCTGCGCTGGCGGCCGGCGGCGCCGTGGTGGTAAGCCAGTATATCGGCAGCAGGGATGAGAAGAACGGAAATCTCTCCGCAGGACAACTGGTGATGATCGCAGCAGTCTTTTCCGCGGCGGTGACAGTTTTCTCTCTGGCGCTGAACCGTCAGCTCCTGAGGCTCCTGTTCGGAGAGGTGGACCCGGATGTGATGGAGGTGTGCGTGACATACCTTCAGATCTCGGCATATTCCTATCCGGCGATCGCGATCTATAACGCCGGGGCGGCAGTCTACCGGAGTATGGGAAAGACCGGTGTGACCATGAATATCTCTCTGGCTTCAAACGGGATTAATATCGTCGGGAATGCCGTTGGGGTGTTCGTACTCCACGCAGGCGTGGCGGGGGTCGCGTATCCGTCCCTGATCGCCAGGACATTTTCCGCAGTGGTGATCCTGATTCTCTGTTTCCGGAAAAAGAACTGTCCGGTCAGCGTCCGCCTTGTCTGGAAAAATATCTTCCGATGGGAGGGCAGCATGGTGAAGAGAATTCTGAGTATTGCCGTGCCCAACGGGATCGAGAACGGGCTGTTTCAGCTCACGAAAGTCGCTCTCAGCAGCATCACTGCCCTGTTCGGGACCGTGCAGATCGCGGCGAATGGAGTGGCGCAGAGCTTCTGGTCCGTGGCGGCACTGATGGGGACCGCCCTGGGGCTTGCCTTTGTCACTGTGATCGGGCAGTGCATGGGAGCGGGAGATACGGAAGCAGCGGAATATTATATGAAGAAACTGCTGCGGATCACCTTCCTTGCATCGATCCTATGGAATGCCCTGATCCTGGCTGCGACGCCCCTTGTCCTGAAGGGATATGCGCTGTCGGATGAGGCGGCGGATCTGGTGGTGGTCCTGGTCATCATACACAATATCTTTAACGCTCTGTTCTATCCTCTTTCCGGCGCTCTCGCAAACGGGCTGAGAGCAGCGGGGGATGTGAGATATACCATGTATGTGAGTATTTTTTCCACCATCGGATGCCGCGTGGTATTCTCAATCCTGTTCGGAATCTTCCTGGACCTGGGGGTGATCGGGATCGCGTTCGCCATGTGTCTGGACTGGATGATCCGGGCAATGTTCTTCTGGATCAGATTCCGGAGAGGAAAGTGGAAAGAGTTCCGTGTGATCGGATAGGAAAACAGTTATCCTCCATGCGATGAGCATGGTTAGATATAGATTAGATTTCAGAGGAGGTAACAGTATGAATTACAATTTTTTTGACCCTACAAGAGTACTTTTCGGCGCAGGACAGCTCAGCCATCTTCATGAGCAGACCATGCCGGGAAAGAAAGCAATGGTGGTGATCTCAAACGGAAAATCTACAAGGGAGAACGGTTCTCTTGACCGCACGATGGAGGAACTGCATCAGGCGGGTGTTGAGACGGTCCTTTTTGACAAAGTGGGAGCCAACCCGCTGAAATCCGTAGTGGAGGAGGGCGGAAGGTACGCCCGCGACAACGGATGTGATTTTGTTGTGGCTCTGGGCGGAGGCTCTGTCATGGATGCGGCGAAGATCATGGCGATGTACGCGCTCCAGCCGGGGGATCTGTGGGATTATGTTGCAGGTTCTACCGGTAAGATGCAGCCGCTGGTCAACCCGACTCTCCCGCTGATCGCGATCACGACCACGGCAGGTACAGGTTCCGAGGTGGATCAGTGGGGCGTTGTGACGAATCCGGAGACCAACGAGAAGATCGGCTGCGGCGGCATGGACAGTTTGTTCCCGGTGATCGCGGTGGTGGATCCGGAGCTGATGGCAACAGTTCCGCCGAAATTTACGGCATATCAGGGTTTTGATGCGCTGTTCCACTCTACGGAGGGCTACATGTCCGGCGTGACCAGTCTGATGGGCGATATGGTTCAGCTTGCGGCCATCGAGAATATCGGAAAATATCTGGCGCGGGCAGTGAAAGACGGAAGTGATATGGAAGCCCGTGAGCATGTGGCATTTGCAAATACCATGTCAGGTTATTCCATGGTAGTGGGAACCTGCACCAGCGAACATGCCATGGAGCACGCCATGAGCGCCTACCATCAGGATCTGCCTCACGGCGCGGGACTGATCATGATCTCAAAAGAGTATTACACCCATTTTGTAAACAAACACTGCTGCGACGAGCGGTTTATCCGCATGGCACAGGCACTGGGAAAGACTGACGCGAAAGACCCCATGGATTTTGTGACGGCGCTCGTTGAGCTGCAGGAGGCATGCGGCGTGGCGGATCTGAAGATGTCCGACTACGGCATCAGGAAAGAGGAATGCATGACACTGGCAAAGAACGCACGCGCGACTATGGGAGGACTGTTCATGGCGGATCCGGTCCAGATGACGGACGAGGAGTGCGCGGCGATCTATGAGAGATCTTACCGTTGATAGGTATTTAAGGCAAAGATCACATACAGGCCGCTGAAGCCCGAATTGAAGGCAGACTGCGCTCTTGTCTGGAAGAGATATCAGCCTTTCGGGATTGCGGCGGAAAAGTATATCAAACATGTAAAAGAGCAACTGTTATCATGATCCGGTGAATGGATCGATAAGCGTGGTGCTCCAGGATGTTCCGCCAAACTCGGTAGCAGCAGGAAATCCGTGCAGAGTGATCCGGGAGATCACAGACCGGGATCTGGAATATTATTATAAAGATCTCCATGTATAAAGGAAAAGCACAGCTTTACAGCGTGAGATATGACACAGGTCACTTCTCACGCTGTCTGTCATCATACGTTTTACCTGCCTGTTTTGCCGTCAGTCCGGCCCCGTCCAGTCCGCGCAGGATCAGACGTGTGGCAAGAGGAACCATTTCCTCAATGGGAATCCGTTGTCCGTCTACCTCCCACTGACGGTAGATCACCCCGAGAGAGACGGAAAAATAGGTTATGATCAGATTGGTCTCGAAGCGGGTGTAGCCGGGAAAACGATCGTATTTTCGGAAAAAGTACTCCCGGATCAGATCGGGAGGATTCAATCCCTCCGGAAAATGTCCCTTGCTTGAGAGAATCTTTTTGTCAACAGGATCAAGGGAAGCCATGAATTCAAAGCTATGCTGTATAATCTGCTCTGCGTCATCCGGAAAGGCAGTCTTTGAGATCATTTCAAGAGCAGGGGACATGAGCTCAAGCTGAAGGCTGGTGAGCAGATGATCCAGAGAGGGATAATGCAGATAGAAAGTTTTCCGATTGATCTGAGCTTTCTCTGTAAGTACTTTGATCGATATTTTTGCATACTCGTTTTCTTTCATCATTTCACGGAATGTTTTTCGAATCAGATTTTCATTTTTAACGAAACGAAGATCATGTTTTTCTGTCTGACTCATTATTAATATCCTTCCTGACAGCATGTATGAATCAAATTAATCCTCATATTTGAAAAAATGAGGATTAAACCACACGTATGATCAGCTGTCCATTGTGGTGAAAACATATTTTTATTATTATAATACCATAGCAAAGGGTAATCAACGGGTGAATATTAATACACTTGTGAGAAATAACCGGAAAAATATTCGTCGGTCAGACTGTCTTTGAGATCATACATATCTGTCCGGACGTTTCAGGAGGTAGAGAGACTATGAAATTTCGTTATATTACGATCGAAAGGGAATATGGAAGCGGAGGTACTAAAATTGGGCGCAGACTGTCAGAAGTCTGCGGCATTCCATGTTATGGAAAAGAAATTCTGGAGGCAGTGGCAAAGAAGCAGGGAATGCCGGTAGAGCAGATCAACCAGTATGAGGAAAAGGCGACAGGAAGCCTGATCTATTCCATGTTTGTCATGAGTCGTGTGCAGGCAGGGGATCCGAGCATGCTGACGACGGAGGGGAAGGTTTTCCTGGATGAGCAGCTTGAGATCCGCAGACTTGCCATGGAAGGACCGGCGATTTTCCTGGGACACTGTGCTGCTGAGGCACTGAGAGAACAGAAGGGCGTTGCCAAAGTATTTATCCATTCTGAGAATGAGGAAGAGATAAAAAACAGGATTATAAAAGATTACGGGATCGCTCCGGAAGAGGCGGAATCCACCCGCAAATATTATAATAAAAAGAGAGCGGGGTATTTCCGCGCAAATACCGGAAAAGAGTGGAAGGATCTGAAGAATTACGACGTTGTGCTGGACTCTTCAAAGCTGGGGATCGAAGGCTGCGTGAATGTGCTCAAGGGAATCTTTGAGTAAAAACCACAGACATGCTTGGAAAGCATGAAAAAAGATGAAATTTAAGTATTAGACATAAAAGGAAAATTATAATTATAATGTGAGTGTAGACAGAGGGGAAATGTCCTTATGTCTGCACTCATTTTTTATCTGCGGATAGTTAAGTGAACAAAGCAGGGAATAATAATAACATAATCGCACGCCTGCAGCAGTACAGGATGCGGTAGGTTTGCAGAAGATTTCACAAGAGAAAAGGACGGAAGGGAAACAGATGGCAGGAAAGATAATTACAGGAGTGAGCCTGAGCCTGACCCTGCTGACCTGTGTTGCACTGGGAGTTCAGGGCAGCTGCGGTGTTCAGGGGGCATGCGGATCAGAAGAACAGAAGATGACCGGGCGGATCCAGAGTATGGAGATGAATGAAACGAACAGGGAAAATAGTTCCAACTCTGATAATGATGAATATGCGGCGGAAGATGCCGCTGCCGAAAACGCAGTCACAGAGGAAGAAACAGTTGAAACTGCGGCTGTCGAAAATGAGGCCGCCGAAGAAGTCAGCACCTCGGCGCAGATCGAGGACTTTCCCATTGTAAATCAGATGCCGGAACTGCCGACGGGATGTGAGATCACGGCTCTGACCATGGCGCTCAACTACTACGGCTATCCTGTGGATAAGACGGTCATGGCCTCCGAGTATCTGCCAACGGCGTCGGCAGACCGTTACTATGGTTCAGACGGCAGGCTGTACGGTACGGACATGAATAAGTATTTCATCGGTGATCCCTTTACGGAAAACGGGATCATATGCGGCACAGGAGCTATCGTGACAGCGGCGGACAGTTATCTCGCCGATCAGGGGAGTTCCATGCGGGCAGCGGATGTGACCGGGAGTTCTCCGGAGGAACTCTATGAACGGGTGAGCCAGGGACAGCCCGTGGTTGTCTGGGTGACGATTTCCATGGCGGACAGGAGGAGCATCCAGGGGTGGTATACGGAAGACGGTGCGTATGTGGACTGGAGTACCAACGACCACGGGGCAGTGCTGATCGGCTATACGGAAACTACAGTGACGATCGCGGATCCGATTTCCGGCCGGGTGGAATATGACAGAGAACAGTTTGAAGACGTGTTTGAGTCCCGGGGAAATCAATGCGTAGTCCTGGAGTGAGGCGCAGGTCCCGGGACACCTGAAATCCGGTCTGACCGGATCCTGAGTTTAACAGATCCCCGGTTTGTTTGACAAACAGAAAAACTTGTGCTAGACTGCACATTGCTCGGAGGGGCAGCCGGGGCGAGAGCGGCTGGCCGGATAAGAGGCAGGAGACAGATCCTGTTCCTCGGAGGTAAAGTCATTCGGTGAAATGACAGGACCGGATAAGAGATAAGCAAAAGCTTATATCTTATCCGGTTTTTTTAATTCTATAGGAAAGGACCTTACGATCGATACAGAACAGGCGGCGGGAGCGAGCAGGGCGGCTTCCGCTCCGGATTGAAACCAGTCGGGGAGGGGCCCTCTGCTTTTACCACAGCGCTTAACGGCTTTGATCTGTGAGGAGTACCTGGCGTCTTTCCATAACCGATTTTAATAATTCGGAAATGATTTTCAAACAATTTTCAAAAAAATATAGTCTATTTTTATTGATGATCTCTGACGGGACGGCTAAAATAGGAGATATGAGCCGGACAGTAGAAAACTGTCAGAAGGGAGATAAAAATGGAGAAAGAAAACGTGCTTGGGTTTCTCAATGGAGACGGCAGGAATCTGCTGCTGGGACAGGCGATGGATCTGCTCGACGATGTGCTGGATTATAAAGAACTGATGATGGGATATGCCTGCGCGATCAAGGAGATCAATACGAAGTTTGAGGTGCTGGATACGGAATTTGAGGTGAGGTATAAGAGAAATCCGATCAGTTCGATCGAGACCCGCCTGAAGAGTCAGACCAGTATCATTGAGAAGATGGCGAGACTGGGGATTCCGCCTACGAGAGAGAATATTGAGGAGCATCTCAATGATATCGCCGGGATCCGGGTGATCTGCTCCTACATAGATGATATCTATCTCCTGGCGGATGCCCTGACAAGACAGGACGATATCAAACTGATCCGCAGGAAAGACTATATCAGCAATCCCAAACCCAACGGATACCGGAGCCTTCATCTGATCATCAGTGTTCCGATCTTCTTCGCGGAGTCGGTGAAGGAAGTGAAGGCAGAGGTACAGATCCGCACCATTGCTATGGATTTCTGGGCAAGTCTGGAGCATCAGATCAAGTACAAGCAGAATGTGGAGCATGCGGAGAAAGTGATCGCGCGTCTGAAAGAATGCGCGGATGAGATCGCCCATGTGGACGAGACCATGCAGGAGATACGGATCGAGATGGATAATATCAAGGAAGATACCACGGGTCCTCAGGCACTGTATGAAAAACTGAAAAAGATAGATATCAACCTTATATAAAAAGTTCCCGGTCAGAGTCATGGCCGGGAATTTCTTCTCGAGAAAAAGGTTGCGCGCGCTACTAACTTGCGCTATAGTATGAAACCGGAGCGGATTTTCCGGCTCCTGACTCTGAAAAAGAGCGTAAGAACAAGGAGGGATTTCTAATGAGTAAACAATGTTTCCCCGATATAGGACGCTGTGTCTCGATTTTTGACAGGCTCATGAAGATGTACTATGATCACGGTCTGTCTGAATTTGAGATCGGATGGGGACAGCAGTTCTATGTAGAATATCTCTACGAGCATCCAGGGGCAACACCGCAGGAGATGACGGACCGGTTCCGGGTTGACAAGGCCACACTGTCCAAGACGATCAGGAAACTGAGCGAAGTAAAGTATATCCGGGTTGACGGCGATGAGAAGGACCGGCGGGTGAAGCATCTGTATCTCACTGAAAAGGCGGTTCCCGCGGCGCAGAGGATCAAACAGATACACGCCGAGTTTTACGATACATTCAGCAAGGGACTGACCCGGGAGGAACTGGAGTCAGCGGAACAGATTCTGCTGAAGATGGCGGATAACATCAATCAGAAAGTATGGCACAGAATGGAGGCACGTCATGAGCAGTAATAAAGCAGAATTAAGCAGTAAAAAGAGGACAATGATATTTATATGCCTGGTCGTTTCCGGGATCGCATCGTCGATGCTGTCGACGGCAATGACCACGGCACTGCCGAACGTGGTGGAGTATTTCGGGATCAGCACGTCGGTGGGACAGTGGATCACCAGCGGATATTCCCTGGCAATGGGAATGATCATGCCGCTGACCGCGTTCCTGATTACCCGTTTTCCAACGAAAAAACTGTATCTGGTCGGGATCGGAGGGTTTATCCTGGGACTTCTGGTCAGTATATTTGCAGGGAACTTCGGGATCATGATGGCAGGAAGGATCCTGCAGGCATGCGGAAACGGAGTCCTGATGACGGCAGCACAGGTCATTATCCTGACCGTTTACCCTGTTGACAAAAAAGGTACGATGATGGGAACCTATGGACTGGCGACAACCGCAGCTCCGGTAGTGGCGCCTACGATCGCAGGTCTGATGATCGACGCCTTCGGATGGAAATCGATCTTCTATGTAGCGCTGGTCATCCTGGCAGTTTCCTTTGTAATATCCTGTTTTGTCTTTGAGGATGTTCTGGAGCTTCAGGATAAGAAATTCGATGTAGTTTCCTTTGTGGAGAGCATCGTCGGATTCGGAGGAATCACGCTTGGCATCGGAAATATCAGCAGCTTCGGCCTGATCAGTGTAGAGGGGGGACTTCCACTGATCATTGGCGCAGTTGTGTGCGCTCTCTTTATCCTGCGGCAGTGCGGTCTTGAAAAGCCGTTCCTGGATGTGAAGATTCTGGCAAACCGGAACTATGCCGTCAGTGTGATCGCCAGCATGGTACTTTATCTCGTGATGATGGGATCCTCTGTCATGATGCCGCTGTATGTGCAGAGCGTTATGGGGTATTCGGCGGTCGTATCCGGTCTTGTTACCCTTCCGGGTTCTCTTGCGACGGCGGTGGTAAGCCCGTTTGCGGGGAATCTTTATGACAGGATAGGGATCAAGAAGATTTTTGTGGCAGGCTCTGCGGCACTGATCATCAGCAACGTGGGAATGTATTTTCTGACGATGAACACGCCGCTGTGGACAGCCGCGGCTCTCAATGTGATCCGGAATATTTCCATCGGAAGTCTCATGATGCCCCTTCTGACCTGGGGAACGAGCAATGTGCATCCGCAGAAGGTGGCGGACGCGTCCTCGCTGCTCACCTCTCTGCGGACAATCGCGGGCTCCATAGGTTCTGCCGTATTTGTGGGGATCATGACAGCGGTGAGCGCGGCATCGGCAGCAGTCTACGGAGTCAACGCTCTGATGCATGGAATGAATGTGTCTTTCCTCTGGATGGCTGCCGGCGCGGTGATTTTGTTCCTGATCTCAATCTTTGCAGTCCGTGAGAAATAGCGGACGGGCGGTGCAGAAAGTCAGTACATTTTAGGACGCGGTTTATAAATCTGTAATGGTTTTTAATAATTTGGAAACAAAAGACAAACATTACAGAAACACAGGGTTGTTACATTATAGCAGGATTGAAAATGATGCGGAGGGTGAAATGATGATACACATTCTTGTTGTTGAGGACGATGAAAGGCTGAACCGGATCGTCTGCACATATCTGAACGACAGCGGGTTCCAGGCCAGGGGATGCCTGAACGCGCAGGACGCATATGACGAGATGTACAATCAGCTCTATGACCTGATCATCTCGGACATCATGATGCCCGGGATCGACGGGTTTGAGTTCGCGCGGACCGTGCGGAAAGTGAACAAGCGAATTCCTATTCTGTTCATGTCCGCAAAGGATGACCTTCCCTCCAAGCAGAAAGGATTTCAGCTCGGGATCGACGACTATATGGTAAAACCGATCGATCTGGATGAACTGGTGCTCCGCGTCCGTGCGCTCCTGCGCCGTGCCAATATCGAAATGGAGCGGAAGATCACTGTGGGAAATCTGGTGCTGGACGCAGATGCGTTGAGCGCCGAGGTGGATGGGGAAGAAATCAGTCTGACCACACGGGAATTTAATATCATATATAAACTGTTGTCTTATCCGAAGAAGACATTTTCCAGGGCGCAGCTCATGGATGAATTCTGGGATGTGGACAGCGACACCGGCCTCCGCGCGGTGGACGTATATATGACAAAACTGAGGAATAAACTGTCCGGGTGCGATGGCTTCAGGATCGTCACCGTACGCGGGCTCGGATATAAGGCGGTGCTGCAATGAGCGGGGAGAGCAGAAAACAGAGAGAAAACAGGGAAAGCTTTGGGAACAGGAAAAAAGGGAGAACGGGAAAGGAACAGAGGATCATAAAGAACAGCCTTTTCCCGTTGTCTCTTTTTGCCATTTATCTGGGCGTCCTGTTCCTTATGTCAGGGCTTCATGTAGGACTGGTCGTTATGATGAACAAGCTGGGGTGGAATGAGGTCGTTCAGTGCGCAGTGCCCATGATCTACTGGGGGATCGTGGCAGTGGGGCTGACTCTTTTTACAAGAAAGAAAATGAGAAGCACCTATGAAG
Organism: uncultured Lachnospiraceae bacterium; assembly: GCA_930972465.1. Lineage (GTDB taxonomy): Bacteria > Bacillota > Clostridia > Lachnospirales > Lachnospiraceae > Mediterraneibacter > Mediterraneibacter stercoravium. The sequence goes on along the minus strand of CAKNHF010000004.1, from coordinate 29,891 downwards.
AACCTCTCCACAGGCTTGCCGAAGCTACGGAAAAGGTGTCCAACGGCGATTTTTCCGTGTATGTCCCCACGCCGCATACTGCGGACCGGCTCGACTATCTGGACGTCATGATCATGGATTTTAACAAGATGGTGGAGGAACTGGGGAGCGTGGAGACGCTGAAGACGGACTTTGTCTCAAACGTTTCCCACGAGATGAAAACGCCGATCTCTATTATCAAGAATTATGCGGAGCTTCTCCAGAAGGGAAACGGAACAGAACAGGAGAAGCAGGAGTATGCCCGGAATATTGAAGAGGCGGCGGTGCGTCTGTCCGACCTGATCAGCAATATCCTCAGACTGAACAAGCTGGAGAACCAGCGGATCGATCCTGAGATCCAGAGTTATGACCTGTGCGGACAGCTGGAGGAGTGCATCCTGCATTATGAGGAACTGTGGGATGAAAAAGATCTGGAGCTGGAAGTGGATATGGAAGACAGGACGGTGGTACAGGCGGACAGGAGCCTGATGGAGATGGTATGGAACAATCTCCTCTCCAACGCGATCAAGTTCACGGATCCGGGGGGCCGGGTTTCTATACGACAGACCACATCAGCGGAATATGCAGAGGTATCTGTCTCGGATACAGGCTGCGGGATGAGCAAAGAGAGTGTCCGCCATATCTTTGACAAGTTTTATCAGGGCGACACCTCCCATTCAAAAGAAGGAAACGGGCTGGGACTCGCCCTTGTCCAGAGGATCCTGACATTGATGAACGGTGAAATCTCGGTTATCAGTGAGGAGGGAAAGGGAAGCACGTTTACAGTGAGACTTCCCATAGCGGTAAAAACGGAAAAAAGAGAGCAGATCGGAGGAGACGAGTATGGTGGAGAATAGGGCCGGGAGACCCGGAGGATTTATAGGCTACGAATATAAAGAGGTAACGGCAGACCCGGGACAGGCGTCCTTTCTCATAGACGGTTATGCCAATTTCGGATGGGAGATCGATGAGAATGTAATGCCCGGCGGGCTTGAGAAGTACCCGGAGCAAACCGGCTCTCCGCATCACAGGAAAACCGTGATCCGGTTCAAACGGGACCGGAAGATTATCAATAAGATGGAACTGACAAGACTTCAGAGGAACTTCGACGCCTGCGTTTCACAGATCGGACAGTTGGAGAAGGAGAAAACGTCGGGGCCGATGGTTACTGCCCTGACAGTAGGGATAATCGGAACCGCGTTCATGGCGGGATCTACGTTTGCGGTGACGGCGGATCCGCCTCTCATCGCACTCTGCATCATCCTGGCGATCCCGGGATTCCTCGGATGGATCCTTCCTTATTTCCTGTACAGGGCGGGAGTGAGGAAGCAGACGGAGAAGATCACACCGCTGATTGAGGAAAAATATGATGAGATCTATGAGATCTGCGAGAAGGGGAACAAACTTCTATAAAATGTAACCATTGACATTACAATAGAAGAGTGCTATCCTGAAACTGCAAGATGTAACTGTAAATATTACATTCAAGACTCGCTCGCGAGTCTTGGCGCGGGATTCGGGTCGGCATCAGCCGGCATAATACTTCTCCGAATCCCTGCGCTCTTCGTTCCACTACGGCCGGCGCTAATCGAACGTCCCCCGGACGTTCAGCGCCCTCGCGGAGCGTTTATTAGATGGGGGATTGACACCCGCCACTGATACATATTTGTTCCTCACCGCCTGTAGAGGCGGGAGTCTTCCCCCATCTGATAAATCAGGCAGTAAAGGAGCAGCTATGGCAATTCAGATATTAAACAGAAAGAAGACGAAGCTTCTGAAAGCGAACCGGAATAAACGCGTGGTGCTCCTGGAACTGGGAGTCGGGTTCAACACGCCGACGATCATCCGCTTTCCTTTTGAAAAGATGGTGAGGGAAGATGAGAAATGGTCCCTGATACGACTGAATCTGGATGAGGCAGCTGTGCCGGATCGCTTCGGCAGACGCGCCGTGGGGATCAATGAAGATATTGCCAGGAGTATACAAGATATCAAAGGCAGTATGGATGTGGACAGATATAGAAAGGAGGACGACTGTGATGACTGACAGGAAACAGGAGGAACGTCTGGACTATCTCATTCGAAAATTCAAAGAGGACTCCGGCAGATACCGGGATCTGGAAGTGAGCGACGACTATACGGAAAAGCGGATGGCGCTGCGGTCTCTCATGAACATCCGAATGCCCGGAGAGATGGCGGAGGACGTGGTCAGGATACAGGATGAATTCCTCTCTGAGGAAGCGGAAGAGAAAGGGATCGTGACTCTGGATGAGATCCCTGCTGTAGCGGAACAGTACGGGAGCAGACATCTCTTTGCAGATAAGATCTCGATCTGGCAGGGGGATATCACCAGGCTTCAGGTCGGCGCGATCGTGAACGCGGCGAATTCCCAGATGCTGGGATGCTTCGTTCCCTGTCATCGCTGCATCGACAATGCGATACACAGCGCGGCGGGCATTGAACTGAGGGAGGAGTGCAGTCACTATATGAACCGCAGAAAGATGCAGTACGGCTCTCGTTATGAGGAGCCCACCGGGCAGGCTGTCCTGACGAAGGGATACAATCTGCCGGCAAAGTACGTGATCCATACTGTGGGTCCTATCGTGGGAGTGCGGCTGACGCAGGCGCTGCGGGAAGATCTGCGGAACTGTTACAGGAATGTGCTGCAATGCTGTGCAGAGAATCAGATCCGTTCTGTCGCCTTCTGCTGTATCAGCACGGGAGAGTTTCACTTCCCTAATGACGAGGCCGCGAAGATCGCGGTGGAGACGGTGACGGAGTTTCTGAGAGGACATGAGGACAAGTTTGACCGAATCGTTTTCAATGTGTTTAAGGATGTGGACCGGGAGTTATATGAAGAGGAATTGAAGTGAAACAGGAAGAGGAGCCGGAGTGACGTAATGATTGACATTACAATACGCCGCAGGTAAAATGGAATCCGAAAGGGAGGAGACTATCATGCAGATTTCAAGCAGATTTACGATTGCCATACATATGATGACATGTATGGAGACGTTCAAAGAAGAGCATAAGATTACCAGTGATTTCCTGGCGGCCAGTATCAATGTGAACCCGGTCATCATTCGGAGAATCCTGTCGCAGCTTAAGGACGCAGGACTGATCGAAGTGAAGCGGGGAACCGGGGGAGCGGCGGTCAGAAAACCGCTGGATGAGATCACATTTCTGAATATATACAGGGCAGTGGAATGTATCGAGGAGAACACTCTGTTCCATTTCCATGAAAATCCGAACCCCAACTGTCCGGTGGGAAAGAATATCCATAATATCCTGGACGACAAGCTGCACCGGGTGCAGGCGGCGATGGAACGGGAACTGGAGTCGATCACTCTGGCGGATGTGATGGAAGATCTGGGGAAATATATCTGAACCTGATCAGGATCCGGATGATTGTGTAAGGCAGCCTGTGATCTGGATGTGAGGAGGAATAGGATGAGAAAGATCCGGTTTCCCGGGTGGAAAAAGATTTTTGAAAAAGTGAGAAAATGGAGGATGCCGGATCTGAGACTGAGATATAAACTTTTGCTGTATCTTGTCACACTGTTTTGTGCGGGAATGTCCATGGTAAACGTGATATGGGAAGACGTTCTTCCGGATGCAGCTGCGGTGGCCGTGTATTCGGCGGCCGGGGTTACATTCGCGCTGTCCTGCTATTATATCGCGGGGACGCTGTCGGCTTACTATCTGCTCCTGGGGATCATGCGGTCATATTGGATCCTGCGCAACAGGGACAAAGTAAGGCCGGCGGAAAAACGGAGGATGAAACAGGTCTCTCCCCGGAAGATCCGCCGTCGTTATGGGATCATGTATCTGTTTATGGCGGTCGTTCTGGGCGGGGCGGTCATCCTGTTGATACATCTTGAGGGCGGGAAGACCTACCCCGGATGGACGATCTATGCCGCGGCTGCGTATTCCTTTACCAGGATCATCCTGGCAGTCTGGAATATGGTCCGGGCGAGAAAACGCAGAGAGCAGTCCTGGATCATTATCCGTGATATCGGGCTGGTGGACGCGTCTGTGTCCATACTGACTCTGCAGACAGCCATGTTTTCTGCTTTTTCCGTGGGTGAAGAAGGCTTCAATATGATGATGAACGGAATCACAGGAGGTGCGGTCAGCCTGATCATCCTGGGGCTCGGGGCCGCGTACCTGGTCACTGCGCGTAAAATGAAATAACAGTGAGCAGGGGATGGCCGTCAGCTCTCCAGGCTGGGGCGCACCGCCAGATCAGACACATCCACATTGTCCGGCTGTGAGACGGCGTACAGCACGGCGTTCGCGATTGCATCCGGCTCCAGACCCACATTCCGGTAGAATTCTTCTACCACTGTTTTCGTCTCAGAGGGCGCGACGGTATTGAGGAGTTCGGTCTTGATCGCGCCCGGATAGATCGTAGTGGTGCGGATATTCGTGTTCCCCGAGATGGATTCGGCGCGGAAGGATTCCAGCATGGCCCTGACAAAATGTTTTGTACCGCAGTATACTGCGTTTCCCGGGACTGTCTTTATCCCCGCCATTGAGGAGGTGATGACGATATGTCCCTTTTTCTGCGCGATGAATTCCGGAAGGACAGATACAGGGCGGTGTTCAGACGGCATTATTTTACAGAGCATTCTGATATTTGATCCTGTTCTTCCCGCGTCAGATTTTTAACCACATAAATTTTTTTGTATCTCGGATATACCCACGGCAGTTTCACGATCTGGTCCGAGCACATCAGGATGTAAACTGCTATGACTGGCCAGTCGAATACAATAGTTCAAGACTCGCGAGCGAGTCTTGAAGGTGACAAAAGATTATCTGAGAATATTGAGAGAAGAGATCCATTCCACAGTGATCGCCACGGTAGACGGAGAAGGAAGACCAGTCACCCGTGTGATCGATATCATGCTGACGGATGAGAACAGTCTGTATTTTATCACGGCAAAGGGAAAAGCATTTTATACCCAGCTCATGGGAAATCCCTATATCGCCATCAGCGGTATGTGCGGCGGAGAGGGGACAATGAACAAGAAAGCGATATCTGTCCGTGAAGCCGATCTTCCGGGACACATTTGTGCTGGGCGGCAGTACGGAGGAAGAAGGCAATCAGATGGGACGGACCGGGGAAGACGGCCAGAGTAGACAGAGCGGGCAGGAGAGTGGGTGGACTTCAGGAAATGTGTCGGGGCAGCAGGGCGGATACTTCATTACGGACCGATGCCACGGATGCCGCATCTGCTACAGCAAATGTCCCCAGAAATGTATCGATATGTCTGCAAAACCCTTTGCCATTCAGCAGGAACACTGCCTGCACTGCGGAAACTGCATGGAGGTCTGCCCGTTCGGAGCAGTGGAGAGAAGATAAGAAAAAGCGAATGAAATATAAAAAAGTAGAAAAGAAGGACTGCAGAATTGACGCCGTCCTTCTTTTCACTGTTCCTGGATCCGGGTGTGTCAGATACCGGGGATCTGCAGATCCAGATCCCACCGCTCCTCGATGACACCCTCTCCCCACTCGTACTTATCCCGGCTCCATACTTTATAGAAGCCGTGTGTCTCATAGACGTGCCGTGCTACGACCTGTGCCGTGATGGTGAGAAGGAAGACTTTCTTATATCCTTTCTCCCGGCAGAAATCCAGCGCCAGATCGATCAGCCGGTTCCCGTAGCCGCGTTTGCGCATTTCCGGCTCCAGCATGAAAAAGCGGAGCTGTGCGGTAGCATCGTCTACTCTGGCGACGGCGATACTGCCGGCGGGGACGCCGTTGCACTCCAGGATGTTCAGGCAGTCTGTATCTGCGTTGAATTTATCCACGAACTCATACACGATCCGGTCCACATAGGCGGAGAACACATCGGAAAGATGGCGCTCCGCGTAGTAGAGCGTCTTGTGCCGGGAGATCACATACTCAATATCGCTCTGTGTAAAGGGGCGGATCGTGATGACGTCGTTGGCGTCGGAGAGCTTGTTGCGGATCATGACCATGGCGTCCAGGACGGTCTGCTGATCCTCGTCGCTTAACTTCTGGAAGATATTCCGGATTTGGGCGCTCTGGATATCGCTGAGCCGGTTGAACTCCCTGCGCCCCAGTTCGGTCAGCCGGATGTACCGGACGCGGCTGTCCGTTTTGGACAGAGATTTCTCGATCAGTCCCTTTTTCTCAAATTTGGCGATCATCCGGCTCATATAGCTCCGGTCGATATGAAGCTGCTGCGTCAGGATGTTCGCCGTACACCGCTCCGTCTTGCTGATCTCCAGCAGGACGTCTTTTTCTGTCAGGGAATATCCCGCGTCAAGAATCGCGCTGTCGATCCGTTTGCACAGATACAGGTAGACTTTGTTAAAGCCCTGTACATCTGCGATCTGATCTGATGAAAACACTGTCGTTACCTCCCGTTCTGTTCCGGAATTGCCGGAAATCTATTTTGCGAAGTCCATTTTACGAAGTCTGTTTTACTGAGTTGTCCTGTCCATGATTATATACCATTATGAGTGGAATTGTATACAGAAATCAGCGGCAAAGCCTGCAGCAGACGACACGCTGCTGCAGGTTACATCTGACGATGTGCTCAGGCATTTTTTTCATTCCATAATGTAAATCCCAGGATCAGTACACCGCCGATGAACTGCAGGATGGTCATGCTCTCGCCCAGGACCAGTACGGAGACGATGACCGCCACCAGCGGGTCGATATAGCTTAGGATCGCCGCCTCCTGTCCGGGCAGGTCTTTCAGGGCGAAGAAGTACATGCAGTAGGTGACGCCGGTGTGTACCAGCCCTACGATCAGAAGGCACGCCCATCCGATCCCGGACAGGGAGGCGAGGTTTACTCCGTCGGTAACTCCCACGTAGGGGATCAGGATGATGATCGCCGCGAAGAACTGCAGCAGCGTGCGGTGGATACCTGCCACATTCTTGATAAATTTGTTGAGCAGGATGACCGTCGTGTAGAAAACGGCGGCGCCAAGTCCGAAGAGGATGCCGATCAGGTCGCTGCCTCCCCGGGTGAGATTGTTGATCCCGATGATCATGACCAGTCCCAGCGTGGACATACAGAAGCAGAGGATCTGCTTTGCCGTCAGCTTCTCCCGGAAGAGAAGCGGCGACGCCACGGTCACGATGACCGGTGCGAAGTAATAGCTCAAAGTCGCCGCCGAGATCGTCGTGTAGCGGTACGCCTGGAAGAGCAGGATCCAGTTGATCCCCATTGCTACGCCGGAGGCGAGAAGAAGTGGGATATCTCTGCGGATGCCTTTCAGGTCGATCTTCTGTTTTGTAACTGCCAGATACACAAGGATCAGTGCCGCTGCAAGGATTGCCCGGTACAGCGCCAGTTCCCCGGAACTCAGGGGGATAAAGCGGGTAAAAAGTCCCAGCGTGCCGAAGATCGCCATGGACACGCTGAGCATGATCTTTGCTCTTTTCGAAGAATTTTCCATATGTAATCATAACCTCCTGATTATTTGTTGACTGAGTCCACTTTCTGTAGAGTAATACATTTTGTGGACTTTGTCAACAAAAAATATGAGCGGTTATAGAAGCCTCACTGAAAATACAGCCCTGCGCGGATGCTTCTCCGCACAGGGCTGTATTTCTTTACCCGGGTATTTTTCAGTCCAGATAATTTCCTACCGGGCTGGAATTATACTGCTTGATTATTTTTATCATAATGGAACCGTCCGGCTGTTCCGTCTCCTCAACGATCCTGTACTGAGTGTGGTGCTGGTCCAGTCCTTTTTTGTATTGCGCAACTTCTTACTTTACCAAAGAGACGGCGTAGTCGTGTACGACGTCCTCCTTCAGTATAAAGTGGAGAGTCTGGCAGATACATGCTGCTTTTACCCTTTTCATCTGGTTACCTCTCTTTCTGAAAAATGAAAAACGTGCAGCTTGGGCGCAACTGGAATTACGCATAAAAGCTACACGTTGTAATTAAATTATAATGTTTTTTTCTCAGATTTTCAAAGCGAAATTTCGCTCTGCCGCGGGATTTTTTCGAAATAATCCCGGAACAGAAACCTTTATACGAGGGACATGAACCACTCTACCGTCGCCGGATCATAGTGTGAGAAGAACAGGCTGTTTCCGGTATCCAGCGCCTCGATTTCCTTCATTTCCTCTGCATCCAGAGAGAAGTCGAAGATGTTGAAATTTTCCTCCATGCGGTTTTTGTGGGTGGACTTCGGGATCAGCACCACATCGCTCTGAAGGAGGAATCGAAGGGCAGTCTGCGCGACCGTCTTTCCGTGCTTCTCACCGATCTTTTTCAGCACCGGATTGTTGAAGTAATCGTTTTTACCCTCTGCGAACGGTCCCCATGACATGATCTGTGTTCCGTTCTTCTTCATATATTCCTTTGCAATCTTCTGCTGCTGGAACACATGGGTCTCCACCTGGTTCACGGCCGGTTTGATCCGGGAGAAGTGGAAGAGGTCCAGATAGCGGTCCGGATAGAAGTTGGACACGCCGATGGCACGGACTTTTTTCTCGTCGTAAGCCTCTTCCATAGCGCGGTAGGTCCCGTAGTAATCGCCGAAGGGCTGGTGGATCAGGAGCAGATCGATATAATCTGTCTGAAGATTTTTCAGAGATTCCTCGATGGAAGCTTTCGCCTTTTCATATCCCGCATTGGAGATCCACACTTTTGTAGTGATGAAAAACTCTTCCCTCGGAAGTCCGCTTTTTGCGATCGCGTTGCCGACTCCCGCTTCATTGCCGTAAGCCTGTGCCGTATCGATGCTGCGGTAACCGGTCTCGATGGCCTCCAGTACGCAGCGCTCGGTCTCCTCCGGCGGAGTCTGGTATACCCCATAACCTAATTTCGGCATCTTGACGCCATTGTTCAATGTAACATATTCCATGATAAATTCCTCCGTTTCTTCTGAAATCTGATCATATCATGATCGTTGTCCGGTTACAGTTCAAAGTAACCTTTTCTCTATCAGGGCGTTTCCCTGTTTTCATTTATCAGTTTACATCCGGGAACGGAAAATGTACAATAAAAATACAGGAATCCAGTTTCCTGAAAATGAATAGTGAGAAGGTGAGAGAATATGTTGGATCTTTTAGAACTGGAACAGCTTTCTGCCTTTGCAGACTGCGGAACTCTGTCAAAAGCAGCGGAAAATCTGCACATTTCGCAGCCGACGATCACGAGGACGATGCAGCATCTGGAAGACGTCTTCGGGGTTCCTCTGTTCCTGCGCAGCAAGAACCACATTGCATTGAATGAAACAGGATGGAAAGCGGTGGAGTATGCGAGAGAACTCTTGAAAGACGCGAAAGAGGCGGTGGAAGGAGTCCGAGCGTTTGACCGGAGCCTGCATACGATCAATGTGAGTTCCTGTGCGCCTGCGCCTCTGTGGAATCTGCTCCCTGCCCTGAGCGAGTCATTTCCGGGTATGACCATATCGTCGGCGATCAAGAACAATGTGTCTGTCCTTGACGATCTGCGTTCCGAAAACTGTACCCTGGCGGTCCTTCCGGAGGGGCTTGCCCCGGAAGACTACTGCAGTGTCCCCTTCCTGAAAGAAAATCTGTCCATATGTGTTCCGCCCGATCATGAGCTTGCGGGATATAGTGAACTCTCTTTTGCCGAGCTGAACGGATATAACTTTCTCCTTGGCACCAGGCTGGGGTTCTGGGATGACATGTGCCGGGAAAAGATGCCTGCCTCCCGTTTCCTGGTGCAGACAGATCAGTTTACACTGCAGGAGCTGATCCGGGAATCCTCCCTGCCCTGCTTTGTGACAGATCTCACGGCAGAAGATAAAGAGACATTCGGCGGCAGGATCATCATACCGATCACGGACCGGGAGGCGAAGGTCACGTTTCATCTGGTCTTTACAGAGGAAAATAAAAAATACGCGGAAAGGTTTGCTTAAGGTCTGAACGCATACCGCTTCTCCATCGAGTGGGCGCGGATCGAGCCGGTGGTCACGATGTACCACTTCTCTTCGCCTAAATGGCTGATCGCCGTGGACCGGTCGACTCAGGAGCGGCATCCGAAGGAGAGGCTGAAAGTGCTGGGAGCTGAGAGGAGAGTAAAGGATTGAACGTAGTGGTCAGTCCTTTGCTCGTTTTTTATGAGAAAATGAAAAAGCAATGTGCATTTTTTGCATATTGCAAATTCAGACAGGTAAGCGCAGTTCTGCAGATATGCGTTATGCACGCATTGCGAATAAAATGCTTGTGCATTGTCTTCTATTATGTTAGTATTATAGAAATAGAACGCAATGCGTACAAGGGGGGGCGACAGGATCGTGGGATTAAAAAATGAACTGATCGAACTGAGGAAGAGTACGGGAATGAACAAAAGGCAGTTTTCCGAGTATTTCGGGATCCCGTACCGTACGTTTCAGGACTGGGAACTTGGGAACCGCAGAGTGCCGGAATATCTGTTCCGCCTGATGGCGTATAAGGTGAGGATGGAAGGGCTTGTGGAAGAGAAAGGGGAAGATAGCACGTGAAACAGGAGAATCTCGTTATTTTTGAGTCGGAAGACCAAAATGTTGAACTGCGTGTGCCGATCGAGGATGAGACGGTGTGGCTGACGCAGGCACAGCTTGTGGAGCTATTTCAAAGAGATGTGTCAGTTATCTCCAGACATATTAAAAATATTTTCAAAGAAGAGTTAGACGAAAAAAGCAATTTGCATTTTTTGCAAATTGCAAATTCAGACAGACCTGTGGCTTACTATAGCCTGGATGTCATCATCTCCGTCGGTTACCGTGTAAAGTCAAAGCGGGGAATCGAATTCCGCCGTTGGGCGAATAAAGTTCTCCGGGATTACATACTGAAAGGATATGCTGTGAATCATAACCGTATCAATGAACTGGGAGAGGTGATACGGATCATGAAAAGGGTAGAAAACCGTCTGGATGCAAAACAGGTGCTTTCTGTTATTGAACGGTACAACACGGCTCTGGATCTCCTGGACGAGTATGACCATCAGACGATGAAGAAGCCGGAAGGGAACCAGGCGGTCTATGTTCTGGAGTATGAGGAGTGCAGAGAAGTGATCGACAGCATGAAATTCGGAGAGGAAAGCGAACTTTTCGGGAATGAAAAGGATGATTCCTTCCGGGGAAGTATCGGTGCGATTTACCAGACTTTCGGAGGAGAAGAAGTGTATCCGACTCTGGAGGAGAAAGCGGCGAATCTTCTGTATTTTCTCACAAAAAACCATTCCTTCTCAGATGGAAATAAAAGGATTGCCGCTGCGCTCTTTCTGTATTTTCTGGATAGAAACCAGGCACTTTTCCCGAACGGGAAAAAGAGGATAGATGATTATGCTCTGGCTGCCCTGACGATCATGATCGCTGAGTCAAAACCGGAAGAAAAGGACATGATGGTGAAGGTAGTGATGAATTGTCTTGCTGGAAGCGCAGAATAACGAATCAAAGAAACTCATGTCTAACAGATGAGTTTGGAAACAGAAAGAAGGAATCAGTTATGTGGCTTTTTTATGCCATTGGTTCCGCGTTTTTCGCGGGTGTAACCTCTATCCTTGCAAAGTGCGGAATCAGAAAGACGGATTCAACCGTAGCGACGGCAGTACGGACGATTGTGATCCTGGTCTTTTCCTGGATCATGGTGTTTGTAGCAGGTTCCCAGAATCAGATCACAGGGATCAGCGGAAGGACGCTCCTGTTTCTGATCCTCTCCGGAGCAGCTACGGGTGCATCCTGGCTTTGCTACTTTAAGGCGCTGCAGATCGGAGATATCAATAAGGTAGTCCCGATTGACAAATCAAGTACGGTCCTCACGATCCTGCTGGCGCTGATCTTCCTGCAGGAAGGGATTTCTCTGCCAAAAGCTGTGGCGGTGGCAGTGATCGCTGCCGGGATCTTTCTGATGATCGAGAAGAAGGATGTACAGGAGACAAAGAGCAGGAGAGGAGGATGGTTTCTCTATGCGGCAGGCTCCGCTTTCTTTGCCAGCCTGACGGCAATCCTGGGAAAGATCGGCATCACCGGTGTGGAGTCAAACCTGGGGACCGCCATTCGGACCTGCGTGGTGCTGGTCACGGCGTGGCTTATGGTTCTGGTAACCGGGAAACAGGGTGAGGTGAAGAAGATCGGCAGAAAGGAGCTTGCATTTATCTGCTGTTCCGGGATTGCTACCGGCGCGTCCTGGCTTTGCTACTACCGTGCGCTGCAGGAAGGACCGGCGAGTGTGGTGGCGCCTGTTGATAAGCTGAGCGTACTTGTGACAGTGGCATTCGCTTACTTTGTGTTCGGCGAAAAGCTGGGGAAGAAGGAAGCGGCAGGATTGGTGCTGCTGACGGCGGGAACAGTTGCGATGGCGTTGTTGTGATTTGGGACTGCATGGTTTTTGTGATTCTGATGATAACGAAATTTCAAAAGTGATGGGAGAGAATCAGGAATGTCATATTTACTAAAACATAAATGATACGTAAGAATAGGTGCAAATATCGACTTACGTAAAAATACGTGATATTATTATAGATATGGTAAGCAAAGGAGATACAAAAGATGCCAATGACGCCGAAAGAGATGATAAAATATCTCAAGAAAAATGGTTTTGAAGAATTAGGTCAAAATGGTTCTCATATAAAGCTGAAAAATCCGAAGACGGGAAAATCGGTTATTGTTCCTTATCATTCAAAAGCCATGAAAAAGGGGTTGGAGCAGGCAATATTGAAACAGGCAGGGTTGAGATAAGTTTTATGCCTGAAAATGGAGGTATCACGTATGAATAAGTTGTTTTATCCGGCATTATTTCACAAAGCAGAGGAGGGAGGATTCTGGATTTCATTTCCGGACTTCCCGGAGTGTTTTACAGAAGGGGATGACATAACCCAGGCGTATGAAATGGCTGTAGAGGCGTTAGGGCTTGCGGTGACAAGCAGAAAAAAGGAAAAAGAGGAAATCCCTGCGCCTACCGAGATTGATAAATTATCTTTGGAGGATGGGATACTGGTGATCGTGGAGTTTGATATGCTTGAATATCAGAAAAAGCATAATTCCCGGGCAGTGAAAAAAACACTCAGCATTCCTGCATGGCTGAATGAAGAAGCGACTGCGATGGGAGTGAACTTCTCACAGGTGCTTCAGGAAGCGTTAAAGGAAAAAATAAACGCAGATAAGTAACGAAAATGAAATGCAGCAATAATAGAAACTCTGTTCGGAGGTACAGTATTGCACTTGAAAACAAACTGGGAATCGTCGATTCATCTGAACTTGCGCGAGAAGAGGAGCGTATCAGCAAAAAGAAAGCTGCTCAGCTTTTTGAAGACCGAAGTCCTGATCAGCTTGAGCCAGGCAGATTCTCTTCTTTACAGGCGATACACCGAATCCTGTTTGAAGAGATTTATGATTTTGCCGGAGAAATACGGACAGTAAATATGGCGGAAGGAAACTTTCGCTTCGCGCCTGTAATGTATTTGGAGGCGGCGCTTGAAAGCATTGATAAAATGCCTCAGTCTACGTTTGATGAGATCGTTGAAAATATGTTGAGATGAATGTTGCTCACCCTTTCCGGGAAGGAAACGGGCGCAGCATGCGGATATGGCTTGACCTGATGCTGAAAAAAGAGAGTGGGAAAGTGGTTGACTGGAGCAGAGTAGATAAAGAGGATTATCTGATGGCAATGGAGCGCGGTCCTGCGAAAGATCTTGAGATCAAACACGTTTTACAAAATGCGCTTACCGATGAGACCGACAGCCGGGAAATCAATATGAAAGGGATCGACCACAGTTATTATTACGAAGGGTATACCACGTATAAAACGAAAGAATTGTAGGATTCGATGCAGGATTCAATGTATGAATCAGTTCTTTGTTTAACAAATATTTAAGAAATATTAAAAGCAGTGATATTCGGCATTGTAGAGGGAATCACAGAATGGCTGTCGGTGAGTAGCACCGGTCATATGATCCTTCTGGATGAATTTGTAAAACTTCAGGGCTCCGATTCTTTTGTCAACGTATTTCTTGTGGTGATCCAGCTCGGCGCGCTTCTTGCGGTCGTCGTCCTGTTCTGGGATCAGCTTTTCCCGTTTCAGTTCCGCGACAGGAGAAAGCCGGTCCTGGACAGAGGAAAGATGGCTATGTGGGGGGGGGGAAGATCATCATTGCGTGCATCCCTGCGGCTGTTGAGGGAGTCCTTTTCGATAGTACCTTTGAGGCGTTGTTTTACCATGCGGTACCTGTTGCCCTGGCGCTGATCGTGTTCGAAATCGCGTTTATCGTGATAGAGAGCAGGACTGAGGGCAGACAGCCGAGGATCACGTTTTCAAACCTTCTCATGATCCTCGTGTCTATCATAGTCTTCCTTGCGCTTGGGTATCTGTGGCTTTCAAACCACAGCTTGGCAGAGATCAAAGAGGCAGCGGATATTCTTGCGAAAGAAGGACTGAAGATCTCAGCGATTCAGAATCACTACAGCCTTCTGAACCGGTCTTCGGAAACATCCGGGATTCTGGATTACTGCAAAGAGAATGATATCATCTTTTTCTCCTATATGGTGCTGGAGCAGGGCGCTCTGACCGGAAAGTATGATACAGAGCATCCGTTCCCGGCAGACTCTGACAGGGGAAGAACTTACAATCCGATGCTCCCGACGCTGGAAAAACTGAACAAAGAGCTGGAGAAGATTGCGGACCGTCATCATGTGGCGACGGCTCAGATCCCGGTGGCATAGGCCATTGCAAAAGGAACATTGCCGATCATCGGTGTGACGAAAGTTTACCAGGTAGAGGATGCTGTAAAAGCTGCTGCGGTTGAACTGTCAGCGGAAGAGATCGAAACAATGGAGAAGCTCGGTGATGAAGCGCAAGCGTAACATCATTCATCAGCTACTGGAAGAATACGATATCCAGCCATGTAATGTATTCTGAATCCACTCCATGCTGAAGATTATAAGCCGGTTTCAGCTGCCCAGTCGCATCCGGGTCTGTTTTAGAATAACTGTTACGGTCTCCACAGACATAAAGTTTTTTATTGTACTCCTTCAGTTTTGCTATGTAAGTTTCCAGAGTTTCCAGCGACTTCTGAAGGTGTGTTTTCCGCCGTCCGGTTCCATGGACAAAGGCAATCCCTTCGCTCCTTAAAGACACAGGGTACGAGAAAGTGGAACTGGACGGAAATGTGATTACGCTCCCTCAGGGAATGGAACTGGATCTGGGAGCGGTCGGAAGGGGCTATGCCGGGGATCTGGCTGCGGAACTGGTGGAAGAAGAAGGGGTCACATCGGCTCTCCTTGATATCGGAGGAAATGTTCAGGCAGTCGGTTCCAGACCGGACGGGTCGGACTGGAGACTGGGGCTGCGCAATCCATTTGGAGAAGGGAACATCGGCGTGCTCTCTGTATCGGACTGCGCGGTGGTGACGTCCGGAAACTATGAGAGGTATTTTGTCGGCGAAAACGGACAGGTATACGGACATATCATTGACCCGGAGACGGGACACCCTGTGGATAATCTACGGAGTTAAAAGTGAAAACTCCCGGGCATATACAGAAAAGAATATTTGAAAAAGTCGGCAGGGTGTTATGCCCTGCCTTTATTGATGCCGGAAATAAAATTTCATCATGGGCATAGGGAGGACAACACTGTCTGCAAAAGAAAGATTAAACTGTTATATTTATATTGTCAGGAGTTAACTTTTTTTTATAATTTGCAGTTATTTATTATGAGGGGCAGGAAAAGGAGGTGGGAGACGGATGACCGACCGTGAACTGATCCGGCAGCTTCGCTCCGGAAATAAGAATGCATTGACCGGAATAGTTGACAGATATTATGAAGATATTTATCGGTTCTGTCTATATCTGACAGCTGATGAGACAGAGTCATACGATATTACGCAGGAGGTGTTTCTGCGCTTTATGAAATATATATCTTCTTACTATTATAGAAATCTGAAAGGATATCTGCTGATTATCGCAAGAAATCTCTGCCGCGATTATTTCAGCAGGAGGGATAGAGAAGATTATATACGGATGTCAAATCCGGCATTGCTGCATGAAGATGATGGTGCGGAGACGGGCGGTGCGGGGAACAAGGAATTGGAACATACGGAACTCCGGTATCTGTTTCAGGGCATTTTAAGCCGGTTGCCCGCAGAACAGAGGGAAGTAATTGCTCTTCGGTTTGGAGAGGAACTGAAGTTCAAGGAGATAGCGGAAGTGCTGGGCTGCAGTCAGTCTACGGCAAAATCCCGATACCGTCTCGCAATCGCAAGGCTGAGAAAGGAGATGATAGAGGATGAGGACTGAAAATCAACTGAAGATGTTATTTCAGAAGGCGAAGGATGAGATTCGCGTCAGTGACCTGGAGAAGTCCCGGACTCTGGAACTGTTGACCGGATGGGCAGATGATCGGGAAAATAATTTTAAAGAATCGGAAATCAGTAGAAATCAGGGATTCTGCACGGCGGCGGAAGCGTCCGGGTCTCCTTCATATTTCCGTCAGTGGCTGAGGATTCTGTGCAGCCAGATACGATATATGGACAAAAAAGCATGGGGGGCGGATCTGATGGGAAATATCTGCATAGCGGCAATTCCCGTTGTTATGAGAAACTTTGGGGCCGGAGCAGAGGATGTTACAGCTTTTCTTATGCTGGCCTCATCCCTGTTGGGCAGTATTTCAATTCTTGTGCTTTCCCATCTGTTTGACGGAGGAGTAGGGGAACTGTCCAGTACCTGCTATTTTAGTGCCCGGCAGTTTGCCGCACAGCAAATGTTCGGGTTGGGAGCAGTGAATCTTTTGACTCTTGCGTTTCTAATCTGCTTTGTCGGAAGCCGGTGGGAAACAGAAATGATGTGGATTGGAATTTACGCGTCAGTTCCGTTCGTGGTTACAGTGTGCGTATGTATGGGGGTACTGCAGTTCGAAAGATTACGAAGCAGATCCTACCCGGTGACTGCGGCGGGACTGATTTCCGGTGCTGTCTTTCTGGTGATTGCAATTGTGCCGCAACTCTATTGTGTATCTGCGGCTATGGTCTGGGTAGGAGCACTTGCGGCGGGAATTGGGGTACTTGCAGCGGAGATCAGACATCTGTTTTATGTGATTGACAAAGGAGAGATATTATGCACAGACTGGAATTAATCGGGGTAGAGAAAGAGTTCGGAGCTAAGAAGGCGGTTCATCTTACAAATCTCTGCCTGCAGCAAGGCGTTTATGGCCTGCTGGGAGAAAACGGGGCGGGGAAAACCACTCTTATGCGGATGACCTGCGGGATACTGAAGCCAACCAGGGGTGTGATCCGCTGCGACAGGATAGAGATTGGACAGATGGGAAAGACATACAGGAGCCTGTTGGGATATCTTCCGCAGGAGTTTGGCTATTACAAAGAGTTTACCGCTCTGAGATTTCTGCGCTATATGGCGGCGCTGAAAGCTCTGCCTGAGGTGACGGCAGAAAAAAAGATTAATGATCTGCTGGAACTGACGGGATTGGAAAATGTCAGGAAGCAGAAACTGAAGACATTTTCCGGAGGAATGATCCGGCGGATTGGAATTGCGCAGGCGCTGCTTAATGATCCGGAGATTCTGATTCTGGATGAACCCACAGCCGGGCTGGATCCCGGTGAGAGAGTCCGGTTCCGTAATTTGATCAGCTCTCTGGGAAAAGAGAGAACGGTGCTTCTTTCAACGCATATTGTATCCGATGTAGATTATATAGCGGATGAAATCATGATTATGAAACAGGGGAGAATAATCCGAAGAGGAACACCGGGTTGGCTGTCTGATTCCGTTGGTCAGATTGTATGGAATTGTACCGTGTCAGAGGAAAATGTGGAAGCTATCAGAGAAAAATACGTTGTAGGCAACATAAAGGACAGGGGAAATAGTGCGGAACTACGTATCATTTCCGGAAGAAAACCGATGCCAGACGCTGTCCCGGCAGAAGCAACGCTAGAGGATATCTATCTGTATCTTACCCGGGACAAGCAGGAGGGAGAACAATGAGATTATACCGAATGGAACTTTATAAACTGCTTTGCAGAAAATTTTTCGTGATCAGTATTGCTTTGACACTGGGGATTCTTTTTGTTTATTTCTATTTTGTGAACGTGGGAGATGAGAGGTCCGTGGTGGACGGTCACGTATATACCGGCTTGCAGGCTGTCCGAACAGACCGGGAGATTACGGAGGAATATGCCGGGATACTGACAGACAGAAAGGCGGAACAGATTATTGAGACATATGGTTTTCCCTCGAAAGTAGAGGAATATTACGGAGGCTTTCGCGATGAGAATTATCTCAATGGATTTGTTACAGAATATCTGGGCAATGGTTACATGAGGGACTGGGAAGACTATAAGGTATCAACAGCTCTTTCTCCGATTGCGGATACGGAACTGGGGAGAGCAGCTGAGATTACCGGAATGGAAACTACATTGGATTATACCGGTGGCTGGGCTGTTTTTCTGGATACTCTTCAGCTGGGGATGATTTTGGGAAGTGTATTGATTCTGATCGGCGTTTCTCCGGTATTTGCGGAAGAAAGACAGAATAAAACAGCAGCCATTATTCTCACCAGCGCGGAAGGAAAAGAGAAAGGTGTGAGGGCAAAAACAGCTGCAGCATTTACAGTTTCAGCCATGATCTATACAGGAATTGTGCTGTATGTATTTCTGGGGGTGAGATTGGTGTATGGATTTTCAGGGGGTGACTGTATGCTGGGGCTTGTAAAGGGGTATCATCTGAATGCGGAAAATGCGGTGACAATGACAGCTGTTGGGCGTTTTGCAGGAGTTGAACTGATTCTGGATTTTTTGGCGCTGAATTCCTTATGTGCATTAACGGTCTGTGTGTCTGCCTATTTTGAGACGACTTTCCATACAGTGGTAATTTCGTGTACAGGGTGGATTGCTCCGCTGCTGTTCCGGATCATGTTCCGTGGAGGAGGATATCTGATTATAGCGGGCACTCCTCTTTTTCTGGTTATGCCGGGGGTATTAATTGATGTATATAGGATGTTGTTCATACCGGTCGGTGTGGCAGCAGGCATGCTCGTTTTCTGCACCGGGCATGGAATGCGAAAGTATGCTCTTCTGAGCCAGAGCATGAAAGCCTGATCCGTTTCATAAAACGGCTGCAGCAGGAAAGTGTGTGAAACAGACCTGCTGCAGCCGGTGGGATTTTTTATGCGTTTTTTGCCTTGTATTCTTCTCCCCAGTCCTGCATGGCGTCGAGGATGGGCTTTAAACTCTGTCCTAATTCAGTAAGCGAATACTCCACCCGGGGCGGAACTTCCGGATAGACTTTACGGCTTACGAGGCCGTTGCTCTCCATATCCCGGAGCTGGGCGGTCAGCACTTTCTGAGAGACTTTTCCGAGAGACTTTTTCAGTTCTCCGAATCGTTTTTTGCCCGGGAGCAGATCGCGGAGGATCAGCACTTTCCATTTATCTCCGATCAGTGTGAGTGTCGTTTCTACCGGACATGCCGGGAGTTCTTTTTTCGCTGTCTGCTCTGACATATGATCTTCTCCTTTTTGTTTTACAGTTCCCTGGGGGAAGCTGGTTTCAAATATATACTTAGTTACTTTTATACATATCATATAATAGGGAAGAAAAAAATCAATATGGCCTTACGAAATATCATGTTAGAAATACGGAATCACAGACATGTATTCCGACGTCAGCTCTATCCATTTTCCCGCATAAATCCGGAGAGGAGAGTGAGAAAACGCTTCATCACAGGCTGATCATGACTGTACTGACAATATACTCCAAAAGAGACCTTTGGAAAGTCCGTGACCGGAATATAGCAGAGATCTTTGTCCCGGGCCGGCAGAATATCCGGATAGAGAGTGTAGCCAAGATGTGCCTTTGCGAGAGCAAAGGCGCTTTCTACGTTCTCAGCGAAGAATCTCTGTCCCGGGGACAGATTTACCAGGATGCTGTTTTGCACAGTGAAAATTGAGTCGGAAATCTGACGGGGAGAACAGGCTATGAAATTACCGATGAGCTGTCTCCGGGAAAGCGTTTTATACCGGGCCAGCTGATGCCCGGGAGAACATACGCAGGCGATGGGAGCGGAGCAGAGTTCTCTGAAAGACAGAGATGATATTTTCTGTTCGTCCTTTATGCCGAGAACCGCGTGAATCTGATTGTTTTCAATCATATTGAGAAGCGAGGGAAAGGGAACAAGACGGATGTTTGGGCGCAGAAGGGGAAACTCCGCTGAAAGTTTTTCCAGTATCGGCGGAAACAGATTCAGTTCCATATAATTATGACATCCCAGTTCGAGAGGAATGAAATGCTCGTGGCTTCCCAGGCGTTCTTTGGCAGAAAAAGCTGTCTTCAGGATGAGCTGAGCATCCGTGAGAAACAGGATGCCTTCCTGCGTAAGCGTTACATTTTTGCTTGTGCGGTTGAACAGTTTTGTCTCCAGCTCTTCTTCCAGTGCCTGAATCTGGTGACTGACTGCGGGTTGAGTAATCTTGAGAGAGCGTGAAGCTTTTGAAAAATTCAGATATTCTGCGACTGCGACAAAACATTCAAGCTGTACTGTGTTCATGGTATTCTCCTTTGATATAAAAAAATAATGGATAACTATAAAAAGTTTTTATTGATTATAGCACTTTTGAATTTCACATTCAAACAAATCTGCGCTAAAATTTCTCATGGATAGAAAATAAGGATGCGAACTGTTCGGACACGAACAAATTCTTTGGCTTACAGGAGGTGTTCAAAGAGATGACAGAAAGTTTCAGATCAGAAGAACTGCTTTTTATGATGAAGAGGATCAATCTGAATCTGACAGCACAGCTGGAGCTGAGTTTAAAAAGCAAGAATATAACCGGTGTTCAGGTTTATTTTCTGGTCTACATTCTGAGACATCATCCGAAAGGTACATATCTTACAGAGCTGTGCCGGGAAATCGGAGTGTCAAAGCCGACGCTTTCCGCGTTGATCAAAAAAATGAGAGAAAAAGGTTATCTTTATTTTCTTGCAGATTCGGATGATGTCCGAAAAAAGAAAGTGCTCCCCACGGCGAAACTGGAGGCTGAAGGAAAGGAATTCATGAAGAAGGCCGACCAGATGGAGACAGAAATATGCAGCGTGCTTGACGGGCAGGAGAAAACCCAGCTCTGGAATCTGGAACGGAAACTCATGTCACAGTTTGCCAGGATGGAACACAGTGAAAACAATGAAAAAAACAGACAGGAGGTATATCTACCGTGAGAAAAGTTTTACAACAGCTGGGAAAGTACAGGCGCGACACCTTTCTCTGTATCGGCCTGACCGCCCTGGAAGTAATTATGGAAATACTGATGCCCTTTGTCACAGCGATTATTATTGACAGAGGTCTGGAAGCGGGCAATCTTCCGGTTGTCTACCGGTATGGAGCTCTTATGGTGATAATGGCTTTTATGAGCCTTATTTTCGGTGCTCTGGCAGGAAAGAATGCAGCAAGCGCCGCGTCCGGACTGTCGGCAAACCTGCGTGAAGCAATCTATGCCAATATCCAGACTTTTTCATTTTCAAATATCGATAAGTTCAGCGTTCCGGGGCTGGTTACCCGTATGACGACTGATATAACCAATGTACAGAACGCGTTTATGATGATTATTCGTGTGGCTGTACGTGCACCTCTGAACCTGATTTTCAGTTTCGCAATGTGCCTGGTTATCAGCCCGCATTTAAGCTCCATGTTTCTGATTGCAGTTGTATTCCTTGTGATTGTTATCGGTTCGATCATGGTTGTCACGCTGAAAATTTTCAGACAGGTATTCCGCAGATACGATGACCTGAACGCCAGCGTACAGGAAAATGTGACTGCAATTCGGGTTGTCAAGGCATTTGTAAGAGAAGATTATGAAAATAAGAAATTTTCAAAAGCATCAAAAATGCTTTATGATCTTTCGGTTAAGGCAGAAGGCCTTCTTGCTTTTAATAACCCGGCAATGATGGTAGCTGTTTATTTCTGTATTATTTCCGTTTCGTGGTTCGGCGCTCAGTTCATTGTCGGCGGATCACTGACGACAGGTGATCTGACCAGTCTGTTCAGTTACATTATGTCACTGCTGATGAGTCTGATGATGCTTTCCATGGTTGTCGTAATGATCAGTATGTCCATGGCCAGTATCCGGCGTATCAGCGAAGTCCTGAATGAGACTGCTGACCTGACAGATCCGGAAAATCCGGTGATGAGCGTAGCTGACGGAAGGATTGACTTCAACCATGTGAATTTCTCCTACAAACATGGAAGCGGGAAAAATGCCCTGTCGGATATCGATCTCCACATTAAGAGCGGAGAGACGATCGGAGTAATCGGAGGAACCGGATCCGGAAAGAGCAGTCTGGTCAATCTGATCTGCCGTCTGTATGATGTGGATGAAGGATCAGTCTGTGTAGGCGGTGTAGATGTCCGAAAATATGATACGGAAGTCCTGAGAAACCAGGTTTCTGTTGTGCTCCAGAAGAACACTCTTTTTTCAGGAAGCATTCTGGACAATCTGCGCTGGGGCAATCCGGACGCAACAGAGGAAGAATGCATTGAGGCATGTAAGGCGGCATGTGCCGATGAATTCATCGACCGGATGCCTGATGGGTATAATACAAGGATCGAACGGGGCGGTTCTAACGTTTCCGGCGGTCAGAAACAGCGACTGTGTATTGCCCGCGCGCTGTTGAAGAAACCGAAGGTTCTGATTCTGGATGATTCTACCAGTGCTGTAGATACCGCGACGGATGCAAATATCCGTGCCGCATTTGCGAAACAGATTCCGAGTACGACCAAGATTATCATTGCCCAGCGTGTTTCCAGTGTGGAATCTGCCGACCGTATTCTGGTGCTGGATAACGGAAGAATCGATGCATTTGATACTCATGAAAACCTGCTGAAGAACAACGCCATCTACCAGGAGATCTATAACTCACAGCTCGAAGGCAGCGGCGACTTCGATCAGCCGGCCTGACCCAGAAAGGAGGAAAACTGATCTATGAGTGAAAAAATGAACGAGAAAAAGTCAGGAGCCCGGGTAAATACAGCTACAAAACTGATCAGCCGGGTCATCCGATATATGCTTCATTACTATAAATATCCGTTTCTGCTTGTAATCGCCTGCATTCTGATCACTGCTATCGCAACGGTCGTCGGCGCCACATTTCCGCAGACTCTGGTGGATGATTATATTACTCCTATGCTTGAGAGCGGCTCGAATGATTTCAGCGGTCTGGCATCGGACCTGATCCGGCTGGCCTGTATCATGGGCATCGGCGTAATTACGGCATTCTCATATAACAGGATCATGGTTAATGTCAGCCAGGGAACAATGCGGCATTTAAGAGACGACCTGTTCCGCAGGATGGAAGCGCTTCCGATCAAATATTTTGATACACACGCCCATGGCGATATCATGTCCGTGTACACCAATGATGTGGATACATTGAGACAGCTGCTGAGTCAGAGCATACCGCAGATCATCAACTCAGTCATTACCATGGCGGCTACTCTGATCACAATGATCATCCTGAATCCCGCGTTGACAGTGATCTCGATATTAACAGCTGTCGTTATGCTCTTTGTAACCTCTAACTTTTCAAAACTGTCCGGGAAATATTATATCCGCCAGCAGATTGATCTGGGAACCGTGGACGGATTTATTGAGGAGATGCTGGACGGACAGAAGGTGGTCAAAGTCTTCTGTCACGAAGAAGCGGCGATGAGGGATTTTCATGAGGTGAATGAGAGACTGAGAAACAGTACAAATAAAGCGAACCGGTACGCAAACCTGCTGATGCCGATCAATGCCAATATCGGCTGGATCAGCTATGCGCTGGTTGCAATCGTGGGAGCTGTTCTCGGTATCAACGGGCTGGCAGGCGTTACCATCGGTACGGTGGTCACCTTTGTCGGACTGAATAAAAGCTTTACCAACCCGATCACTCAGGTCAGCCAGCAGATCAACTTTGTTGTCAACGCGGCGGCCGGAGCACAGCGTGTCTTTGACCTGATGGATCAGGAACCGGAAGTGGACGACGGATATGTAGAGCTTGTCAATGCAAAAGAAGATGAGAACGGTAATCTGACTGAATCACCGGAAAGAACCAATCTCTGGGCATGGAAGCATCCGCACAAAGCAGAGGGTACTGTCACATATCAGAAGCTGGAGGGCGCTGTTGTCCTGGATGATGTAGACTTCGGATATACGGATGACAAGATCGTTCTGCACAATATAAGTCTTTACGCAGAGCCTGGACAGAAGATCGCTTTTGTCGGTGCTACAGGTGCGGGCAAGACAACCATCACCAATCTTATCAACCGTTTCTATGATATCGCTGACGGAAAGATCCGCTATGACGGAATCAATATTAACAAGATTAAGAAGCCGGATCTGAGAAGATCGCTGGGAATGGTACTTCAGGACACACACCTGTTTACCGGAACCGTGATGGACAATATCCGTTACGGAAAACTGGACGCTACCGATGAAGAGTGTATTCAGGCTGCTAAGCTTGCCAATGCCGACGGCTTTATCCGTCGTCTGCCGGACGGTTATAATACCATGCTGACCGGGGACGGGGCAAACTTAAGCCAGGGCCAGAGACAGCTTCTGGCTATCGCAAGGGCGGCAGTTGCAGATCCGCCGGCCCTGATTCTTGACGAGGCGACCTCTTCGATTGATACCCGTACCGAGAAACTGGTGCAGGCAGGCATGGACGCACTGATGAAGGGACGGACGACATTCGTTATTGCTCACCGTCTTTCCACGGTCAAGAATTCCGACTGCATCATGGTTATGGAGCAGGGGCGTATCATTGAGAGAGGTACTCATGATGACCTGATCGCGGCAAAAGGAAAATATTATCAGTTGTATACAGGAAATTTTGCGTCGTAAGATTTCCGTTATAAGGATTATGCGGCTGCCGGGGAATGGATAATTCCGTCCCGGCAGCCGCATTTTCAGCATTTGTGATGTGTGTAAACTCCGGAATGAGATCGTTTATAATACATGGGCCTGTGAATTTTTGTTCACATTTATTGACAATGCTGAGTATTGTACTATAATGTTTCATTGGAAACAGTTCATAAAGAAACTGTTTCTGATGAAACTTACTGAAGAATGAAAAGGAGTGCGGAGATGAAAAGGACCACAGAGTTATTTACAGGATTTCGAAGTCTGTTCCGTCTGTATGACAAGCTGCTGAAAAAAGTATGCATGGAACATAATCTCACAGTTATAGAGGCGGATATTATCAGTTTTCTGCAGAATAATCCGGAAAAAGATACAGCGGCTGATATTGTGGAGCTTCGTATGCTGTCCAAGGGGGCTGTGTCGAAAGGCGTGGACTCTCTGATACAGAAGTCGCTTCTGGAAAGGTTCCCTGATACGGAAGACCGGAGAAAGATTCATCTGAGACTGATGCCTCAGGCAGGGCCGATAACGGCAACGGTCGAAGAAGTGCGGGATGAATTTCTGGAAACAGTGTTAGCGGGATTTACAAAGGAAGAGCTGGAGATGCAGAGCCGGTTTCTGAGGAAACTGTTTGACAACACAAAAAAAGCAATGGAAGGAAGTAAATGGTCATGAAACAGACAGAACAGAATCAGAGAGAAGTGCAGACAGCAGGGAACAGCGGCGGTTCCGGGGGAAGTGAAAACAAGGAATTCCTGCGGACAGAACCTCTGGGAAAGCTGCTTCTGAAACTGGCGCTGCCGACAGTGGCGGCTCAGCTGATCAATATGCTCTATAATATCGTTGACAGGATTTACATCGGCCATATTCCGGACATTGGCGCAACTGCGCTGACAGGAGTGGGGGTCTGCATGCCGCTGATTATGATTGTTTCCGCCTTTGCAGCTCTGGTGGGCTACGGCGGGGCACCGAGGGCTTCCATATTTATGGGGAAGAAGGATCATGAGTCAGCGGAAAAGACACTGGGAAACTGTTTCGTGCTCCAGATCATCATTTCTGTCATACTTACCGTCGTTCTGCTGATCTGGAACAGAGATTTCCTTATGGCATTCGGAGCGAGTGAAAATACGATTGAATATGGAGTCAGCTATATGAATATCTATGCTCTGGGAACGATCTTTGTAGAGATCACGCTCGGCATGAATGCGTTTATCACAGCCCAGGGCTTTGCCAAAACGGGGATGCTCTCCGTGCTGATCGGTGCGGTCGCCAATATCATTCTGGATCCGATCTTCATTTTCGGTTTCAATATGGATGTGCGGGGGGCAGCCCTGGCTACGATCATCTCGCAGGCGCTCTCCTGTATATGGGTAGTTGCCTTTCTGTGCGGAAAGAAAACATTTCTGCGGATAAAGAGAAAGAATCTGGGACTTACGCCGAATATCATACTTCCCTGTCTGGCGCTGGGGGTCGCTACTTTTATCATGCAGGCCAGTGAGAGCGTGATTTCCGTATGTTTTAACAGTTCTCTCCAGAGTTATGGAGGAGACATTGCGGTGGGTGCCATCACAATTCTGACAAGTGTCATGCAGTTTGCAATGCTGCCGCTCCAGGGACTGGGACAGGGAGCGCAGCCTATCATCAGCTATTGTTACGGCGCCGGGGATTCCGGCAGGGTGCGGAATGCATTCAAACTTCTGCTCAAAGTCAGCCTGGGATATTCTGTCCTTCTGTGGCTTCTGGTTATGCTGTTTCCGGGAGGATTTGCAGCCATGTTTACATCCGATGCCCGGCTGATGGAGTATACGAAGACGGCGCTTCGGATTTATATGGGCTCCATGTTCCTGTTCGGTATTCAGATGGCCTGCCAGATGACCTTCAATGCATTGGGAAAAGCGACAGAATCTATTGTAGTTGCTGTCATGCGGAAGTTCATTCTTCTGATCCCGCTGATCTATATCATGCCGCATATCATCCGATCAAACCGGACAATGGCTGTATATATGGCGGAACCGATCGCGGATCTGCTTGCAGTGACATTTACGGCGGTTCTGTTTGCGGTGCAGTTTAAGAAAACATTGAAAAAGATTGAGTTTTCCGGCCGGTGATAATTATCGGAAGATACGTTTGAGAGGGGGAAGGCGGACGTCGTCGGAACGGTATCAGTTTCCGGATGTTCCGAAGAGGTTCAGGATCACGCATCCGGCGATGATCAGAACGATCGCAATGACTCCGATGGTGTTGATCTTCTGCCCGAATACAAGAGCAGATATGATGGTTGTCGCAACAATGCCTCCGCCGCACCATGTGGCGTATGCTACGCCGAGATCGATGCGCAGAAGCGCTTTTGAGAATGAATAGAAGCAGATAATGTATAAAACAATGCAGCCGAATGCCGGAAGCAGTTTTGTGAAACCTTCTGAAGCCTTTAAAAGTGTGGTGGCAATGATTTCCAGTATAATCGCAGAGCATAATAATATGTATTGCATTTATGTTCCTCCATTCTTTTATCAGTGGTACGACACAGATTATACTATGGGGAAAGAAGGATTACAATGGGAAATCGTGAAGTCGAATAAAGCCTTCATTTTGTCATAAATGCAGCTTCCGGTACTGGCTGTTTATTTCGTTTTGATCAGAACTACCACTCGGAACTCCTCTTCCGTATAGGAGATATCCAGCGTTCCATCATATCTGCGGACCACATCCCGGATTGAGGCAATTCCCAGTCCGTGGGAGCGGGCGTCTTCCTTGTCGGTGAGGAAGGCGTCCTTTTTCTTTCGAATCGCATTTTTCTTTGAATTTACAATCTCACAGCTGAAGTATCCGTTCTCTGTGTAACGTGCTTTCAGGGAGATACGCCGCTTTTCTCTTTCCGGGATCTTCCGGCAGGCTTCAATGGCGTTATCCAGTGTGTTTGAAAAGATGGTGCAGAGGGATATCGGGTCAATGCCCAGGATCTCATCGATATCCACATGAAAGAAACTGTCGACAGAGGCATCTTCAGCGGCATTGTATTTTGCGTTGAGCACGGCGTTTACAATGCTGTCCTTACAGAAACGGCGGGTTCCGGTCCTGACGTGCCCGGCCAGATTTTCAAAATATTCCAGTGCGTTCTGTATATCCCCTTTTTTCAGAAGTTCCTCTACAACCGAGAGATGGTTATTCATATCATGCCGGATTTTCCGGATCTGCTGCTGGTTCTGATCCAGTTCTTCATAGTAGCTTTTTTGGAGCCGAAGATTCCTGCGTTCCATATCCGCAAGAATGGTGTCGGCAAGCCGCGTGGCAAGGCAGATGGTTCCGAAATTCGTGACGATGCAGGCGGCCATGCACAGGTAAACCACCGGTTCAACGGCGGAGGAGAGCTGAAAAGAGATCAGACTGATGACTGCGGTCAGCGAAGCGAGGCAGATGACGGTAAGGAGCATCCAGGATCGTTGATCCAGCATCCCGCATGTCCTTGAAAGGCGTTCGCCCATAAACCTGTGGAAGAGATACCAGAACAGGATCAGAATGACCTGAGCCAGGACGGAGAAAAGATAGTTTTTCATGCCCATATCATCTGAAAATGAAAAGAAGATATTTGCGCCCAGGCTGTTGTGCAGAAAGTTGAATGCCGCGACGATCGGATAGAAGATCATGACGATCCCCAGTTTGACGAACCACTGCCCCCGGAAAAGAAGGAAGACTGTCGCGAGAAAAAGACCGAGCGTTCCGATGATATTGACCGGATCTCCGGCAAAGAGCCTGACGCTGCCTGCCATGCTTAACAGAAGCCACGCCAGCACTTTCCCCGGGAGGGAATCCAGCGGGCGGATGGCGCAGCAGACAGACTTGTAGAAAAAACAGCCCTGTATAAGATAAAGAATGATACTGAGAAAATGGATCAATGTTTCCATATGAGTTCCTCCTGCTTTTATCAGATCGGGATCAGCTGTTCAGCATATTTCTGGCAAACGATGCTGCAAGAGCATGCCGGTACGGACGGCTTACCGGGAGTTCCTCTCCTCCGCAGATACAGGAGGAAGTGCCAAGGTCTGTGACATGGCGCAGGTTCACAAGATAGCGGTTGTGGATACGGATAAAATATTCCGGCAGCCCCGATTCGATGTCTGTCAGTTTCCCGTAGAATTCTTCACTTCGGTCTCTCGTCACGGCAGAAATTTTTTTCCGGTCGCTTTTGAAATAGTGGATCTCCCTTAAAGGAAGCCTCAGGCTCCTGTTTTTCTGTTCTATGAGAAAATACCGGTCGTCCAGACGCTCTGTCTCTGCCAGGGCGAGGCGGAGGACCTCACGGATCTTCTCTTCCCGGTAAGGCTTCAGGATATAGTGGAAGGCATGGACTTCGTATCCCTGGAACACATAATCCGGATAGGCAGTGACAAAGATGATCACGGTCCTGCGGCATCGTTCCCTCAGCATGCGAGCAGTCTCCATTCCGTTCAGACCTTCCATTTCAATATCCAGGAAGAGGATATCCGGTTCTGAAGTCTCAAGAGAACAAAGGAGCGCCTCTCCGGATGCAAATTCCTTTATGGTGTAGGAGACGCCGCTCAGCTGCAGTTCTGTCTCCACTGCACTTCGCAGGGCATTTCTCAGTTTTTTCTCGTCATCGCAGATACAGATCTCCATATATGTGCTCCTTCTTCGTTTCTTACAGATTGCCGTTCTCCATTATATCTGATTTCAGAAGGAAACACCAGACCACAGATACGGAAAATGGACCGGCGCGGCTGCCAAACTTTCCGGAATCTCTTCAAAACTTACCTTTCTGCAAAATAGTTTTCATCGGTCGAAGTTCCTATAATAGATGCAGAGTCAGACACAGAGAATGTATCAGAGGAGGAAACATTATGCTGAGAGTTGAAGATCTGAATAAAACATACCATACAGGGGATCATGTCTACCCGGTGCTGAAACATCTGTCGTTCCGGGTGGAGAAAGGAGAGTTTGTGGCAGTGATGGGGCCAAGCGGCTCGGGGGCACGTGTTATAATAAGACCAAGTTAGCAGAGACCTGATAAATAAAGGGTTT
>CAKNHF010000003.1 GCA_930972465.1 uncultured Lachnospiraceae bacterium | reverse complement strand
TCCGCTTCGCTTCATCTCGGTCGCGGGCTCACGCTTCTTCCGTCCGCCGTGCTGCAACCCTCGATTCCGCTTCGCTTCATCTCGGTCGCGGGCTCACGCCCTATGTTTTCCCGGGAAGCCTTATTGAAAAATGAATTTTTCATAAGGCTCTCCGGGAAAACGCACGGCTTAGTGCCAACGCGAAAAATCCCGGGATACATAAGTATCCCGGGACGGAAATTATCAAGATAATATCCGCGGTACCACCCGCATTGAACCCCTCGGAAAATCTGTTTTTCCATATACGGCAGATGCCGCTTGTACTTTCAGGGTTCCACTCTCTGCATGTAACGTATGCTACACGTACCGCCCTACTTAAGTTCAGACGGTCAGCTCCCAAGTGTTCCCGCAGCCTCCTCCACTGTCCGGCGCTCTCAGTCGGTGACGCCAACTTCCTGTCAGTTTCTGAAGACCGGAGTCTTGTTCACAGCCTTTGTCAGTTTAATACTTTAGTTTATTAAACTTGGTTCTCATATTAGCACAACATTTTTTCAATTGCAAGAATTTTTTTAGTTCATTTCCGCTTTTACCGTCTCAATGGCTGCCTCGAGCTGATTGTCTGCCTGCGGATCCTCTGAGTTATATTCGTATTCTGCCTGCACATCAGGCTCCACTCCCGTTCCGTTGATGCTCCTTCCGCTGGGCGTATAATACTCCGCAATAGTCACTTTCAGATAGGTTCCGTCCTCAAGGTCGATAAGCTGCTGAACAACGCCTTTCCCATATGTTGTAACACCTACGATCTGACCGATTCCATAATCCTGAACCGCGCCGCTGAATATTTCTGATGCGCTTGCACTGTACTGATTGACCAGAACAGCAAGGGGCTTTGTAAATTCGTTCTCTCCATCGCAGGTAATCTCCTCAGTATTGCCGTTTTTATCCCGAATGGATACAATCGTTCCTTCCGGCAGGAGCAGCCGCAGCATATCCGTCACTGTATCCAGATTTCCTCCCGGGTTATTTCTCAGATCAATCACAAGCCCTTCCATCCCCTGGTTTTCCAGGCTGCTCAGGGCCTCGCTGAACTGGTCGTAGGTTACTTCATCGAATTCACTTACCGAGATATATCCGATATTATCCCCCATCATCTTCGACTCCACGGTCTGCACTTCGATCATGTCCCGGGTGGCTACCGTCTCTATCGTCTCTCCGTCGCGCAGTACGCTGAGAGTTACATCCGTCCCCTTTTCTCCCTTTACCCAGGATACGACTGTCTCAAGATCCTGCCCCGACACATCTCTGCCGTCCACCTGATAGAGGACATCGCCATCCTGCAGTCCTGCTTTTTCCGCGGGGGAATCCTTATAAACATTCACGACAGTCACACCGCTGCCGTCCGAGGACAATGTAAGCGTGGCTCCGATCCCGGAGAATTCTCCGCTCGTTGACTCTAACAGAGCTCTCGTCTCCTCTTCATCATAATATTCAGTATACGGATCTCCGAGAGCACTTGTATAGCCTGAGTAAATTCCTTCAATCAGTGCATCCTCATCGATCTCATCCTCATACAGATAATAATTGTCGATTATCGCATTGATCCTGTCAAGTTTCTGATTCACATCCTCTTCTGATACATTCCCTGATGCATAGCTGCGCTGAAGAAGTTTCCCACCGCCCCACACACAGGCCGCAATAACAAGGACTACGGCGGCACCTGTCAGTACTCCCGCAGCAAATCTGTTTCCTTTCTTTCTGTCCGGCTCTTTCTCCCCGACAGTTTCACCGGATTTTTCAGAATCCCGGTCTGCTTTTACATTCCATTCTTCGTTCATGTTTCTCTCCTATCACTCTGCTGTTCTGCCTGTATTTGAAAAGGCTGGAGCTGTGCTCTCCCCAAATTCCGCTCAGATTGAATCAACGGAAGTGTCCAAAGGCACATTCCGGGATTGTAAGCGACAGCCAGGACTTTGGCCCGTCGCAACTGTAAAAAACAAAGCGGAATAATATTCCGCTTTGTCCTCCCTCGTCTCCTATGTATTGTATCTCATGTATCACATATAGCTGTCCGGACTGACTGCAACTCCATTGAGCTCGACCTGGAAATGCAGATGCGGTCCTGTTGACTGCCCCGTACTTCCCACATAGCCGATCTGCTGGCCTTTCTCTACATGCTGTCCGGCCGATACACACAGACTTGAATGATGCATATATTTTGTAACCAGTCCGTTGCCATGGTTTATGACAACCCAGTTTCCGGCGCTGTTGCTCCATCCGGCTATTATAACCGTTCCGGCTGCCGCAGCATATGTCGGGGTTCCCACCGGAGCCGCATAATCATTGCCTTTATGGCCCCCGGTCTCAAACTCACGTATCTCTCCGAAATAGCTGGACTGATATGTCATTCCCGGACATGGATGTGTGAAATAGCCATTGCCGCTCACCACATTGCCGCTTGTCGCAGCTGAATATGAGCTTCCTGCCGCAGCCTGGGCCGCTCGTGCCTGCTCTTCCCTGAGCCGCTTCGCTTCTTCCGCCTCTTTCTTCAGTCTTTCAAGCGTCTCCGCATTATCACTGATCTGCTTCTGGATTTCCTCGATCTGTGCCTCCTTGCTGTCGATCAGGCTCTGCACTTCATCCTGCTGATCCGCCAGCTGATCCTGCAGTTCATTCAGCTCTTCATATTCTTTCTGAAGAGCCGCCTCCTTCTCTTCCACTTCCTTCACAGTATTCTGGAATTCAGTGAGCATATCTCTATCATATGCAGAAAGCTGTGAAACATACTCCGCCTTGTTCAGAAGATCACCGATGCTCTCGCTTTCGAGCAGCACTTCGAGGAACTGGGTATTTCCTCCCTCATACATGAACTTGATACGCATTTTCATGCTTTCATACTGGTTATTCTCATTGACTCTGGCCTGTACAAGTTCATCTTCCGCAGCCTGTATCTCAGCTTCCTTGTCTGTCAGTTTTTCCTGAGTCTCATTCATATCCGCAATGATATCATTCAGCTTTGTAACAAGCTCTTCCTTCTCGGACTCGGCATCTTCTTTTTTCTCTTCCAGCTCATCAGCCTTCTTCTCCGCCTCGTCTATTGTAACTGCGCCGGCATGCATCGTTGTTCCCGCGCAAAGGACGAAAGCCAGAAGAACTCCGGCTATTCTTTTCATCCGTCTTTTCATAGGTTTCCTCCTATACTTTCAGGTGCTTGCGTACCGTAAAGAAACTTCCGAGGAAACCGATGCCGATTCCCAGAATAAGGCCGATAGGAAGAAGAACCTGATATACTGTCCCTACCGGAAGGAAATCTATAATATTCTGGAGAATGCTGAATCTCTCCATAATGTACTGTACAGCCTTGTCATACAGGAAATACAGAAGAGTAAGCGGTATCACCGCGCCAAACACACCGATAATCAGACCCTCGATCACAAAGGGCGACCGCACGACAAAATCTTTCGCACCGATGTATTTCATGATCGCGATCTCTTCTTTTCGTACCGTAATACCCGTGGTCACAGTATTACTGATCAGGAAGATAGACACACCAAACAGGATCGCAATAATCGCAATGGAAACATATGCCACAAGCATATTCACGCTTGTAAGTGTATTTGCCACAACATCGGATTTATTCACCTGTCTCACGCCGTCAAGGCTCTGGGCAAACTTCACAAGATCATTCTGTGTCGCGGAAAGAGATCTTCCTCTGTCCATCAGATTCTGATCATCGTTTGTCGTCTCCATATACACTTCATAGTTATCAGATGTCGCAAGCGGATTATCGTCTGCAAATCCTTCCGCAAGCTCCGGGTTGTCGCCGAAGTATTCCTCTTTGAATTCGTCCCAGGCCTCTTCAGCCGAAACGTAGACAACCTCCGAAACGCCGTCCCGCGCCCTGAGCTCATCTCCTATTTCCTGTTTCTGCTCGTCCGTAGCATCCTCATCAAAGAATACGGTGATAGCAACACCTTCCTCAGCGGTCCTTATAATGTATTGAAAGTTTACAAGAATCGAAAAAAACAATCCAAACAGGAAGATACATGCTGACATTGTCGCAATGGATGCGAGAGAAAACATCTTGTTTCTCCAGATATTTTTAACTCCCTGTTTTCCTACGTATCCTAATGTACTAATCCTCATCTATATACCCACCTTTTTGTTCATCACTAACGATCACGCCCTGTCTCATCGTAATCACTCGTTCGTTCATCTCGTTTACGATCTCCTGATTATGTGTAACAACGAGCACTGTGGTGCCTCGTTCGTTTGCCTCCTTCAGAAGACTCATGATTTCCCATGAGTTCGTCGGATCCAGGTTTCCGGTCGGCTCGTCGGCCAGCAAAATGGCAGGTTCATTTACAATTGCCCTTGCAATCGCGACACGCTGCTGCTCTCCTCCCGAGAGTTCCTTCGGGAATGACTTGTATTTCTGAGCCAGTCCCACCAGGGAGAGCGCCGCAGGCACCTTCTTCTTGATAATCCTTGTAGGTGTCTCTGTCACACGAAGCGCAAAAGCGATATTTTCATAAATATTGCGGTCTTTCAGAAGACGGAAATCCTGGAACACAACGCCCAGCCCTCTTCTGTATTTCGCAATGTTGCGGTGTTTCATCCGGTTCAGATTCTGTCCGTTCACAATGATCGTGCCCTCTGTAGGATTCAGCTCCTTCATGATAAGACGAATCAGCGTGGACTTTCCTGAGCCGCTGTCTCCAACGATGAAGACGAACTCTCCCCGTTCTATCTTCACAGAGACACCGTTAAGGGCAGCATTCCCCTTGGTGTACTCCTTCGTCACGTTTCTTAATTCAATCATATGTTCCTCCTAATTATCCATACTCCTGTGTGATTATCCGGGCATTTCATGACCGTCGTCATAAGGGGCATACCTCGAACCCCCTGCCCTTCTCCGCATCCATGCCGGACGCGTTGTACATCTCCCGCACAAGCACTTCACGGCAGAACCGCCGTCACTTCCGCGCGACATGCACATGGCCGGACAGATATCAATACTCCAGCGACTCCATGTACTTCATATATTTCACGACCATGAGAGCGATCTTAAAGGTAATCGCATCCTCAAATACGCGAAGGTCAAGCCCTGTGCTCTTCTGGAGCTTGTCCAGTCTGTATACAAGAGTATTCCTGTGAATATAAAGCTGCCTGGACGTTTCTGATACATTGAGACTGTTTTCAAAGAACTTGTTGATCGTCGTCAATGTCTCCTCATCAAGATCGTCCGGAGATTTCCCCTCGAAAATCTCTTTTATGAACATCTTGCACAGCGGTATCGGCAGCTGATATATCAGTCTTCCGATCCCCAATGTCGTATATGCCACAATATCTTTCTCGTCAAAGAATATCTTTCCCACATCGAGAGCCAGTTTTGCCTCCTTGTAGGACTTGGAAACTTCCTTGATATCATTTACAGTGGTTCCGTATGCAATGCGGATCTGCTCTTCGCCTCCCTCGTTCCTGAGCGTATCCAGCATGTCCTTCGCCATCTTCTCAAGTTCTCTGTTTCCGTCTTTATCGCTGAGTTCTTTTACGACAATGATATTCTTCTCGTCAACTGCGGTAATGAAGTCCTTGGACTTGCCTCCGAGGAGATTCCTCACGTTGTCGAGCGCGGCACTGTCTTTTTCGTGC
The DNA here is from genome assembly GCA_930972465.1 of uncultured Lachnospiraceae bacterium. Lineage (GTDB taxonomy): Bacteria > Bacillota > Clostridia > Lachnospirales > Lachnospiraceae > Mediterraneibacter > Mediterraneibacter stercoravium. Next base: position 145,585 of record CAKNHF010000003.1, on the reverse strand, counting down.
GATGTCTCAATAATAAAGATAACACGTTTTACTTCTGTGTCAATATGTAATTTTTTTGCCCTGTTATAAATATCTACCAGAAGAAGATTGTCAAGAAGAAGATTTTTGATGAAATTATCTTTGTCAAACCTTTCCTTGTATGCCACAAGCAGACTCTGTATCTGGAAGGCCGCAATCTTGCCGAGCATATACACATCCTCGGTCTCTCCGTTCGCGAGAAGCACATATTCCAGTCTCTGCTCATCAAAAATCTTGAAAAACTGACATCCCTGAATCACCTGGCTGTCCGCCGGGGATTCCACAAACGACAGCACGGCCTGTTCACGGTCCTGCCCCGCCTCAAATGTCGCCGCCAGTTCTTTTCCCTCTGTATCCAGAACGCAAAAGTCTACTCTTGAGATCCCCTTCAACCCCTCAATTGTGTTCTGAAGTATCTGATTAGAAATCATACTTTTTTTCCTCCACTCCTGCATACAAATCAATGTGCATTTTTCACAAATTCATCCCTTGCAAATACGATTTTCGTACATATTTATCTACTATATTAATGCAAAGCACCTAAAAAGGAAAGAGGAAATCTGTATTTTTTATGCATTTCTTTGAACTTTTTACAGAAAATTTACATTTTAGTTCTATACATTGTTCACAAAAACAGCTATCTGTCCTTCTGACGTTCCACTCTGTACCTGAATATTTTTTTCATAAAAAAATATTTTATACGGTTCGCCAGACGGCGCTCATCATAGCTCTGTTCCAGTACTTTTCCGCACCCGAACCAAACTTTTGCACTGAGGAGAGCGCGAGTATCCGCAATAAAATCTTCCTGATACGGGGATGACAGCACCGAAAGGATACAGTCCGTCTCCGTGCCGTTAATGTCATTGATCACATTTTCCCTTCTGTCATTCTCAGGTGACAGAAGCGCATGTCCGACCACATTCAGCCCTCTCTGATATCTCCGCACAGCCTCTTCCACCCTCATAAGTTCTTCCTCCGTCTCTGCCAGGAGGAATACGCGCCTGCGATTTTTCTGCAGATACTTCATAAACATCCTCAGAAAGACTCTCTCATCCGCATCTCTCAGCAGGCCTCTGTCCTGAATGCCGGCCGCCTCAAGGATCTCTGCCTCTACCGGAAGGACAAGATCCATTCCGGCCACATTTCTTTTCCACTTCGGATCTTCCTGTCCGCCCATCAGCATATTCAGAGTCATAAGTTCAATCGTATCGAGCAGATCATCCTCAAAAAACTGTATTGCTCTTATCATGGTTTCCTTCGCTGAAAGGCTGTCCATTTCTGTATCAAAAATACTTATCTTTTCTTCCATTTATATCACCCGCAGTCTCTCTCCAATTGTAAAATTGTAGCAAAAGCAGACCCTTTTGTAAAGAATTTTAACATGAGATTTGTACTGCCATAATCTTCCATATTCTTTCCTGCTCTCTTATGCCGGTCGCTGTCAGCAGAAAAGGCACCATGGCCTGGTCACCATGCGTGCCTTTCCTCCCTGCTATTGTTCCCGGACAGATGAAAGTTCCTTCTGCCCGTCCCGTTTCTTCTTCGTTACCAGTCCGCCGATCCTCCCGGTCTCCTTCGACGTCAGCGATTTCCAGCCATATTCCAGAACCTTGTCAAGAAGCCCCAGCTCTTCTGCCACTTCATACTTCATTTTTTCCTCTTCATCCAGATTATTAAGATCGATCGGTTTATCCTTTTTCTTTCCCATGCTATGCCTTCTTTCCGTTTTTCAGAAGTATTGCCTCATAATTACAAAAATATTCTGAAAACGGTGGGCAAAGGGGTCAGGCCCCTGTGGCATCAAATTATCTGACAATTCTACAACGGACTTTCCGGAACAATGACCGCCGCAATAATATAGGCCAGAATTCCCGTTCCCGTCAACCCGAAAATTACCCATCCCAGACGGATCAGTGTCGGATCTATATTGAAATATTCGCCGATTCCTCCGCACACACCGCAGAGCATCCTGTTTCCTCTTGAACGGTATAATCTTTTATCCATCATTGCTGAGCCCTCCTTCAAATATCGCGCTGATTCTGCTGCTGTAGTTTTTCCATTCCGACTTGTACATCCGAAGCTGAGCGCGGCCTCTGTCTGTCACCCTGTAATATCTTCTGTTTCTTCCGTCAAACTGTCTGTCATATACTTCCAGACATCCGTCTTTCTGCAGTCTTCTCAGGACAGGATATAGCGTTGACTCTGACACATCCAGGACCTTTCTGACATCCTGAGTGATCCTGTAGCCATAGGTACCTTCCTGCTCCTGAGATACAACCGCCAGCACGATCGCATCAAGGAGCGCCGCGCCTGTGTTAAATACCATATAAGTTCCCTTTCTCCATCTTAATACTATTATATTTCTTATATTGTATTTAGTATAATATAAGATGTCAACAATCTTCTTATATTATGCATTATGCGAACAATCAATAAAAACATTATTTGCATGCTTACAGAAATCTTATGATCAGAGCGGCCGCTATCACACAATGCGCCACAAACATCACAGGGACACCGATGACAAACTTTGCCTTCCTGGTCTTATGCCGGAACAGCATCATTCCCGCCAGAGCTCCCACAGAGCCTCCTGCAAGGGCGACCAGCAGGAGCGCCCGCTCGGAGATCCGCCACGCTCCGCTCTTCGCCTTCCACTTGTCCAGTCCGTACATAAGCCACGCCGCGATATTTATCACGATCAGATAATACATCAGATATCTCATACCGGTATCTCCTCTCTCAGGGTAAATGAATAGATGATCTTCTCCTTCACCGGCTTCTGCAGAAGCTGTTCCAGAGCCTGTCCATAGTAATCAAGCTGTGCATGGTACTTCTCCGTCAGTTCTCCGGCAGCTCTCACCTTATCTGTCTTGTAGTCCAGCACAATCAGTCCGTCCTCTTCCTCAAAGAACACGTCGATAATCCCCTGTACAAGAATGGTCTCCCCGGAACAGTCGTCCGGATAGATCTCTGAGGCGTCCACGCCCAGAACAAAGGGCTGCTCCCTGTAAAGCATTCCCCGCCGGGCTGCATCCGCCATCCGCCTGCCGCTCCTGCTGTTCAGGAAGAACAGGATATCTCCGGGACGGATGCATTCCGCCATCTCATCCGAAAGTTTTCCCTCTGCCCGGAACCGCTCCACTGCTTCCTTCAGCTTCTCTTCCCCGTAATCCACCGTAAAATCCAGCAGCTCCAGCAGCTTATGATAGGCGCTTCCCCGGGATGCTCCGGTAAGCGTCTCCTCTTCCTTCAGGAAATCCGGGATAAAGGGGACTACTTCCGGTTCCGCGTACATCTCTTCTCCGGCCTCCTCTGAGAGTGCTGTCCTCTTCTTCAGTTCGGAGACCGTGAACTTCATCTTCATCTTTCCTTCTTCTTGATAGGAATACGTATAGTCCGCCTGGGCGTCCAGCTGTCTTCCAAGCTCAGGCACATAGCTTCCTTCCGGATTCCAGTGTCGCAATACATCCAGGCCGAGGCTGTCCGCCCGGTCCTCCACGGCATCCGCTCTCCGGATACTGCTGCCCGTGATCACCCGGACGTCCACCGGACAATCGGCACTCCCGCACCCGGGCAGGACAGCCGGAAGGATCCAGTCCAGGCAGGTCCTGGCTCCTTCCAGCTGATACAGCCCGATCTCTTCCTCGTCTTCATAGGAATCCTCAATGTCAGCCCCCTTCCCGCCGGCGTCATCCGCCCGCAGTTTCTCCGGTATCTCGCAGACTCCTGTCAGGATCAGCTTTTCCTTTGCCCTGGTCATGGCGACATAGAGGACGCGCAGCTCCTCCGCCAGATTCTCCAGCGCTGTCTCTTCCTGAATGATCTTCTTCAGGAACGTGGGGCTCTTGGTCCTCTGTTCCAGGTCAATGCAGTCCAGTCCCACTCCCCACTCCGGGTGGAGCACGATGCTCCCCCTGGTATCCTGAGTATTGAACTGTTTGCCCATTCCCGCCGTAAAGACAATGGGAAATTCCAGCCCCTTGCTCTTGTGAATGCTCATGATCCGGACCGTGTCCGACTGCTCATCCAGGATCCCTGCCTCTCCGTAGTCCACATCATATTTCTTCAGCTGCTCGATATAACGGACGAAATTAAACAGCCCTTTGTAGCTTGTTCCCTCAAAGGAGGCCGCCCGCTCCACAAGCATCTCCACATTTGCAGCTCTCTGTCCCCCTCCCGGCATGGCTAGAAGAAAAGTTCCATAGCCGGTCTTCTCGATAATCTCCTCCAGAAGTTCATGGATAGGAGTATAAGGAACCCGTTCACGGAAGTATCCAAGCGTTGCGAAAAATCCGGTCAGTTTTTCCACAAGCCAGGGGAGTTTTCCACGTCCGGACGGGGAACAAACTTCCCCCGCATCCTCTTCCCCGCTCCCGTCCTGAGCATATGCCATCGCCGCCTCATAGAAGGGCGCCTCCGGAAAGGCAAGACGGATTTCTGCCAATGCAGACGCGTCCAGTCCGCAGAAAGGAGACGTCAGCACCGCGGTCAGAGGAAGGTCCTGCCTGACATTATCCAGGATCTTCAGATAATCCAGAAGGACGCTCACCTCATAAGTTTCAAAGTACCCCTCCCGGCTCACGGAATAGGCAGGGATCCCCTCCTCGGCAAGAACGGATGTGAAAGCCTCTGCCCAGCCCCGGATGCTCCGGGTCAGGATCACGATGTCGCGGTACTGCACCCTCCGGTATTCTCCGGTCTCCTTGTCCACTACCGCACCGCCTTCGATCAGCTCCCGGATCCGCTGGGCGATCATCCGCGCCTCCGCTCTCCGGGCATCCTCCTCTCCCTTATCCTCCGCGTCCAGAAGGAGAAGTTCCGTCCGGTCAGAGAAGCCGCGCTCTGTCGTTTTCTCCGGGAGAGGCGGGAACTGTGCTCCCGGATAGAGAGCCGCGCTGTCGTCGTACTCAATGCCGCCGAACTCTTTGCGCATCAGTTTCCGGAAAATATAGTTCACGCTGTCCAGCACCTCCGGACGGCTGCGGAAGTTCCGGTGCAGGTCGATCCGCTGCCTCTCGCTGTCGTCCAGACTGTAAGTATCATATTTCTCCATGAAAAGCTCCGGGCGGGACAGGCGGAAGCGGTAGATGCTCTGTTTTACATCTCCCACCATGAAAATGTCGTACTGTCCGCAGCATACTCTGGACACACTGGTCAGGATCGTCTCCTGGACCAGGTTGCTGTCCTGATACTCGTCGATCATTACTTCCTCAAACCGGTCCTGATACTCGGACGCCACCGCGGAGGGGACCAGTTTTCCATCCTTCTCCTCCGTCAGGATCCGGAGCGCGAACTGCTCCATATCGTTAAAGTCGATCATGTTCCGGCTCTGTTTCTTCCCGCTAAGCATTTCCGCAAAACGTTTCACGAGTTCCGCCAGCATTTCCATAGAAGAACGGGATGCCTGCATATCCGCTGCCCACTCCGCACAGGGCGCATAGAAATAAGTATTCTGGATCTTTTTCGCAAGGTCCTTTACCTGTTTTCTCAGCTTCTGGACCTGTTCCTTCTTCTCCTGGGAAACCGTCTCATCCTTCTTTGAGGAGAGCCGTTTCCATTTCATGCTTCCTGCCTTCGCATACATGCCGGAAAACGTAGTCTCCCCGGCAAGCTTCTCGATCTCCTTGAGATCCGACTCGATCATGTCCGCGTACATATAGGGGCCGTCCGGCTCCTCGCAGATCTTCAGGGCACGTTCCAGGATCCTTCTCAGATCCCCGGCCCGCTGCGCCGCTTTTCTGCACGACCAGCGGGCACACTCTGATTCTTCCGGATCTTCCTCTTCCAGATCATATGCCTTCACGCAGGCGTCCAGCCACTTTTCCGGCTGGGGATAGCTTCTGGAATACTCATACAGCTTCAGGATGATCCCCTCGATCTTCCGGTCGTTCTTCCCGGTCCCGAACCGTTCCACGAATTCGATGAATGCCTCATCCCCGGAAGCATAGCACTCTTCCAGCAGCTCTTCCAGAACATCCTGTTTCAGCAGTTTTAATTCTCCTTCCTCCGCGATGCGGAATCCGGGATCGATGCCGATCACATGGAAATGCTCCCGGATGACGGAAAGGCAGAAACTGTGGATGGTTGTGATGGGCGCGCTGTGGATCAGCGTTGCCTGCTGCTCCAGATGGGCGTCTCCCGGGCGCTCGGAAAGCTTTTTCTCGATCGCCGCGCCGATCCTCTCCTTCATCTCCGCCGCTGCCGCCTCGGTAAAGGTCACGATGAGAAGCCGGTCCACATCCACCGGATCCTTTTCTTCCGTCAGACGCTGTATGATCCGCTCCACAAGAACCGCCGTCTTTCCGGATCCGGCGGCAGCGGATACAAGGATGTTCCGGTCCCGCAGGTCGATGACCTTCTGCTGTTCTTCTGTCCATTTTACTCCCATCCCCGGTCACCTCCTGTCTTTTCCCGCAAGGTACTCTCCGCGCTTTTTCTGCCGTTCTCTTTTTCCTCTTCTTCTGTGTTTTCCAGCCGTTCCTTCATCTTCTCCACCGCTTCCTCCACGGAGTATTTCTCCAGAGTACGGAAGGCATAACCGTCAACGCGCTGGTCAAACCCGCAGATGTCCCGGCAGGCACAGTAGTCACACGCCGTAGCGTTCCCCATCTCATAGGGAGCCGCATTGGCCTCCCCGCCGTACATCTGCTCCTTCAGATCCTTCTCCTTCTGCTCTGTGTACGCCAGTACCGTGTCAAACTCCTCCGGTGCCAGCGCCTTGGACCTCTGGCTCAGGGAGCCGTCCTTATTCCGTCCGATAGGGAACAGAACGGAGGAGCCGGAGAGCCCGTGTTCCAGATGCTCCACCACATTTTCCTCTGCATTCACCAGCCCGTCCAGTTTCAGTTCTTTCAGGATACTGTTCTCTACTTCCTCCCGGGTATCCGCCCGGTCCACGAGCGGATCCTGAATCCGGTAGTAGAAGATCCCCGCCGGCACGATCTCCTTGTCAGGGTGTTTCTTCTTCTCGATCCCCAGTGCCGCGTTCAAGTACACCGGGAGCTGCATCTGCAGCCCGTGGTAGAATGCGGTGATATCAAACGCCTTCATCCCTGTCTTATAGTCCGTCACCCGGACATAGAGCTTTCCTTCGTCCTCGCAGGTGTCGATCCGGTCGATCTTCCCGCTCCCGAACCTCAGCTCATAACCGCTGGGCGCAAAATCCCCCTTCTCAAGCTGTTTCGTCAGCGCCCACACGGACCGGCGGATCAGGCTTTTGATACGCCGGATCATGTATTCATTCCGGGCGGAGCTGAACAGCACTGTATTTCCGTAGTCCAGGATACTCTCCTCCACGCTCTCCCCAATCAGTTCTTCCCGTTTCTCTTCTGTCATCTCCGTCCATTTCAGTTCCTGCTGTTCCGCTTTGCGGGCAAAACGCTCCAGCGCCTGATGGGCGATATTTCCCAGGTCCATGGCCTCAAATCCGTACTCTTCACGGTCTGAAAGCCGGAGCCCGTAGTTCAGGAAATGAGCATAGGCGCAGGAGGCGAACTGCTCCAGACGGGTCACGCTGACCCGGTCCGGATCCCGGTACAGTTCCGCCGCCGTCTCCGGCGCCAGACGGTCTCCCCCTTTCCTTAAGAACCCGGCGCGGAGGATCTGCTCCAGTTCCGGTCTGCTTTTTTCATCCCGGCCAAACCAGGTGTACATTTCCTTCCAGTCACCGCCCAGTCCGGCCCGCCGCTCACGGATCCCTTCCGCCAGCATGCGGATACCCCCTTTCCGGGTCATCTCCCGCTCTGACAGAGGCCGTTTCTCCTCGTCACAGACCTTAATATCCGGAAACAGCCTTCTGATATCCTGCACAAGATACGCCGGACGCAGCGTCTTTCCGTCCCCGGACACCTTGGACCAGGACAGGAACAGATACTCCGACGGTTTCGTCAGGTTCATATAGAGATAAAATTTCTGCACATAGGTCTGCTCCTTCGGCCCCGGGGACAGTGCGATCTTCTGATTCTGGAACTGTTCCCTGTCCCGCTCCGAGAGAAGCCCCCCGGATCCCATGTTTCCCGGAAGAAGGGTGTCATTTGCTCCCACGAAAAAGAGGGCGCGGATGTTCTTGATCCTGGTACGCTCCACATCTCCGATGACCACCTGATCCAGACTGGGCGGGATCACTCCCACCTTCGCCTCCTCAAGCCCCGCGTCCAGAAGCTCACAGTATTCACTCAGACTGATTGGTTCCTCCCCCAGGAGCTCCACGAACTTGTCAAACAGCTCCATGGCGATGCGGTATACCTGAGAGTATTCCTTTGCCAGAGCCAGCTCTCCCTTCTCCTGGAAATCCTGCTCCATCCCGGCAAGCCGCTCCTGGATCTTCTCCTGCACAAGATACTCGTACACGGCAAAAGTGATATCCCGGACCGTCTTTTTCCGCTGCTTTAAGATCAGCATCAGCCCGCTGGTCTTCTCCACAAACCTTACCCGCAGATGGTTCAGAAGCTGAAGCTCCTCCTCACTGATCCTGTCCGTGCGGCGCACCCAGGCCTGCTGCCACTTCTTATACCCTTTGATCCCCAGAGCGATGACATAATTCTCCATCCGGTCGATCTCCTCGTCCGTGAACCCGCACAGCCCCGTCCGAAGATGCCGGAACACGCTCTCATAGGTAAAGTTCTGCTCCGCCATGGCAAGAAGGCTGCGCAGATACTCCACAAAGGAATTCAGAAGGATGCTCTTCTTGTGATCCATGAACACCGGGATCTCATATCCGCCGCAGGCTTTCTCCAGGGCGTCCGCATACACGTTCATGTCCGCGGCGATCACGGCGATCTCCCGGTAACGGTACCCCTTCGTCCGCATAAGCCGCCGAATCTCCCCCGCCACATATTCTGCCTCGGCTCTCGGATTTCTCGCCTCATGCAGACTTACCGCACCCTGCTCCCCCTCAAAGGTACGCGACGAATAGCGGAACAGATTTGATTCCAGAAACGCCATCGCCGGATTCTCCCGGTAACGCCAGAGCGGCTTCCGGTACAGGCACACCGGCTCCCTGATCTCGATCCGCTCCTCCCGGGCGATCTCCGCGAGAGAAGTCACCATCTGCTTGCTCAGAGCAAAAAGCTGATAGGGATGGCGGTAAGTAAACGGGTCTTCCCGCTCATCCATCTCCACAGTCAGGATCACCTGCTCACAGACCAGGAGAAGTTCTCTTAAAAGCCGGTTCTGCACCGGCGTAAACCCGGTGAATCCGTCCATCGCCACCACACTCCCTCTCAGGATACGTGACTGGGGTACCACGCTGCTCAGGACGTCAAGCATCTCTTCTTTCGTGATATACTTCTCCTTCAGATAATCCTCGAATCCTTCATACACTCTGCGGATATCCTTCAGTTTATAATAGAGATAGCTGTCCGGGTTCAGCGTCTCCATGAACTCATCCAGCCGGTCAAAATCCACGCCGTACTGGGTAAACTCGGAGATCACAGACTTCACTTCACTGATGTAACCCTGCTTCTTCAGGTTCCCCTTCAGGACCGCCAGTTCCTCCTCATAGTTTCCCGCGATCCGGCGCAGCACCAGGTTCTTACCCTCGTCATCCAGAACAGGCCGGTCGTCCTGCCCCAGTTCCTCAAAGACACGGTGGGCAAGACGTCCGAAGCTCAGGACGTCGATGTTCATGATTCCTCCCCGGGGATGCGCCATACAGAGATCCTTCTGTGTCTGCATGGTAAACTGCTCGGGCACGAGGACAAGGTAGTTCTTCTCCGGGTGCTTTACAGACTCCTCTATAATATGCTGATACAGGTAATGGGACTTTCCGCTTCCGGAATTCCCGAAAATAAACTGTAATGACATGAAATGCCTCCTTTTTTATTCGGTCTGTCTTTCCTTACTGCTCCGAGGCGTCTTCCCCTCTTTTTCGTCTGGGACTATTTCTGCTGCTTACAATTTGTAAGCAGCTCATTTGCGCCTTCATCCTTGAGGCGTTTTTTCAGAACTGCCCAATAGGTGCTTGCACCGCGGGAAATTTTCTGTTCCGTCAAAACAGCCGCAACATCAACGATCGAAAAATACCATTCTTTTTGTTCTTCATCCCATGCAGTACGGATGGCCTGATCTTCAAACAACAGGATCGTATTATTTTCATCCATATACAAATCGCCCCTTTGTTCGTTTTGGTTCCATTATAACAATGGCCGCATTAATAATCTATCAGAATTTTTTAACTCGTTATGGTCCATCATAGCAGGCAAACTAAAAATGGAGCGGGCAGTAATGTCCCATACCTCTTCATCGTCAATATCTTCATTCTCTTCCATTGTCTTCATATAATCCGCCCGAAACGGAAGGACATTCTTATCATTGATCGCATCTACAATCGTATAACTGTAAAGGTGATCGCCGAAAGTCTGCGCTGTAGTAAATAGCTGCAGATTTTTTACGGTCCCGGTATTTATCGCAAAAACTGGTGTCCCGGTAAATCCGAAAATATGATATCCCTCACCGGAAGAGGAAGTCATCTCATGTCTTCCCGGATCCCCGGAATCTGTCAGTGCAGGACTGAGGTACCAGCCGGAAATCTGTCATCTCCATGTTCCTCTGATACTGGTGCAAAGTCCAGATCCACATTGTCTCTGTACGTCACCTGTTCTGTCTTATAGAGAATGCATTGACCACATATTCTCCTTCTCTTCCGATATGCTCTACGGTGTAATCCGCCTGGATTTCGCCGGCATTCAGCTCCTTTTGCGTTCCCGCCTCTCTGTCCGCTGCCCTTTTCTTCCTTGCATACGGAGTATACTTTCTGACCGCTTACCTGTCCTGCAGAAGGATGGTCAGGGAAACCAAAGTCTGAAGAACTCTTTCTTGTGCTCACCGTTTCCTTCTGCACATCAAAAAGCAGAGAGCTCGGGGATAAGCTCTCTGCTTTTGATGTTCATATGTCTTTCATCTGATATTCCAGTCTGAAACAACCGTCATCACTGCCGTCTCAGTTATGGCTGTTCTGCCGTTTCCGCTTGTTATTACGCAGCGGTATTTCTGTCCGTCTCTGCCTGCAGTAACCGGCACGCTTACGCTTGCCGTCGTACTGCCTTCCATGGATGACGCTCTCCAGACCGATGAATCTGCATTGCAGTACTGCCACTGATATGTCAGGTTTGTTCCGCTTGCCTTCACTTCAAATACGGCTGTGTCTCCGACCGCACCCGCATAGTTTTCCGGCTGGCCTGTGATCTGCGGCGCTCCCTCTCCGAGACCGACGATAATCGCCGCTGCATCTGAGGTCACGCTGTGTCCTGCTCCGCCGGTCACAACGCATCTGTACTTCTGACCGTCTCTGTAGGAAGCAATCTCTACGCTTATTGCTGAAGTCGTGCTTCCCTCCATTGAAGAGTTTCTCCATACATTGGACCCTTCGTTGCAGTACTGCCACTGATATGTCAGATTCGTTCCTTCTGCTTTCACCTCGAATACTGCCTTCTCTCCGGCGATTCCTGTGAAATCTTCCGGCTGAGATGTGATCACCGGCATATCTTCAGGTATAATCATCTTAATCGACGCACTTTCAGATGTAACGCTGTTGCCATCCTGATCCGTAACAACACAGCGGTATTTCTGTCCGTCGCGGTATTTCGCGATCGGCACTGTGATTTCCGGCGTATCATTGCCGCTCAGAGATGATGTTCTCCAGACTGATGAATTCGCATTGCAGTACTGCCACTGATATGTGAGTCCGGTGCCCTCGGCCGCCACTGTAAACACTGCGTTATCTCCCGCTGCCCCCTCGGCATCCTCCGGATTCGCGGTAATCCGCAGCGGCTGATCCGGATCCTCCGGTTCTTCCGGTTCTTTCTGCGTCAGGGCGCCGCGTGCCGTTATCAGAGCGTCTCTCGCAGCCTCCATTTCTTCAACGGATGCTGTGTCTTTTTCCAGTACTGCTTCTGCCTCTGCCAGAGCCTGTGTGAATGCATTCCAGGATTCCTCTGTATAATTGTTATTCTCCGTGTCTTTATAGTCGTCGTAAGCTTTCTGAAGGGCTTCTCTCGCTTCCGCAGCAGCAGGATCCTTCTCAACGGTCACAACAAATTCGTGACTCGCCTCGGCCCCTGTTCCGTTTGTAACGGTCATAGTCAGGCCGTACTCTCCTTCTGCCAGTCCTTCTGCGGCTTTGATCTGCTGCGTCTCGCTGTCCCATGTGATCTTTCCATCCGCCGTATCGCCTGAAAGAGTCACTTCAAACGGTCCGGTTCCCTTCAGGGCGAAGCTGTTGGATTCTGCCGCCTGTCCTTCATAAACTGTCATAGAGTCCGGCCCTTCGATCTCCAGATCGACCGGAAGGTTCAGCAGAAGTTTCGGAGCCATATCAGCCGACGCATTCTTCAGAAGTCCCTGCGCTCCCTCTGTACTTACAAAGTAGATCTCCTTGCCCTGCGTTTCACATAGTGCGAGCGACAGGCTTGATTTTCCTTCTTCAATCGCTTCATTGACAAAAGGGGTAATATCTACTCTCACCTTTGTACCGTTAATGGCAAGATCCGGATTTGTTGCGTTATTCTTATTTGCATCTCCATAATTTTCACCCAGGTTAAACGCTTCCGACTCGATGATATTGTCTTTTTCAAAAGCCGGCTTCGTATTCCAGGTAACCTCATCTGCATCCCAGTTATCGTCCGCCACAGCGACTTTTATCGTATCGTCTGTATTCAGTACGTTGTTGCGCCTCGGTCCGATCAGGGTCAGTTCCAGCTCAGCTCTGTCAAACTGGTCTTTCATCGTGCTTATATCTGACAGGTCGAATTTGAGGTATGAAATCTTTCCGTCTTTGCTGCCGCCGGTTCCGTCGTATTCTTCGCCCATCTCGCCTTTTCCGCTGATCAGGGACATCGTAATGTATCCTCTTTCTCCGTAGGTTCTGTCTCTTTCTCCTGAATCCCAGGACTGCACATGCGCGTCTTCAGACACCTGGTACTCTGCTTCCCCATTCTCCGGCGATCCTACACGGATTCTGACGGTCTTGGCAACTTCCTGTCCGGTATAGTCGCTGACGCCGAAGATCACTTCATATGTATTTCCCTGGTCTGCCTCGGACGGCGTCCAGGAAAATCTTCCTGTTTCCGGGTCATAAACCGCGCCTTCCATTCCGCTTACGTCCGCATCTGAACAGACAATGCTGTCGCCGTCCGGATCTTCGGCCTTTACATAGAAGATCAGCGGATTTCCCACATATGCATTGATCGTATCACTGTCAGGATATGTGATCGACGGAAGCTCATTCTCTGTCAGGCTCTCTCCGTTTGCAGTAAATACAAAATTATCAACCGCCTGATCTCCTTCTCCGAGCGTCAGATTCACCTGACTCGTATATTCGATCAGCTTTCCTCCCAGATAGAGATCTTCGATCATAACGTTTTTAATCTTCTTAAATGAAAGCGGTGTGTCCGCGTCCTTAAACCAGCAGTTAGACAGCGTGATATTCTCCGGATACCAGTTTGTCAGATCGTTTCCATTCGGAATGTTGGCAGAATTGCCCGCGTTTGCCGTAAAGGAACAGTTATTGAACACTATGCTCTCATAGTTCGGATAGCAGCCGCTCGTTCCGTTCTGTATGCTCAGAGCTCCGCCTCCGCCGTTCGTGCCGTATCCTGTCACATGCACCGTATTCAGATTGTTAAACGTATAGTTTCTCATCTGATAGCTTCCGCCGTCTGCCTTCCATTTCGTATTATGTCCGAGACGTACGGCATTTGCAAATGTACTCCAGCCCAGAGTGTTGCTGATCTCAAAATTCTCATTGTCAGTCTGATCCCATTCAAGCCTGTCTGCATTATAGATCGCTGCCGCTGCCGCAATGTTCTTATCTTCCTGGCTCACGCTGTCTGCATCTGCCGGATCTGACAGATCATAGCTGTTCAGCTGATCCTGAGGAAACTGATTGCTGGAGTTGAAGTGCCCTGAGGCAAATGTATCATCATTTCCCATGGTAATGGCTCCGTTGACCGTGATATTCTTTCCGCTGGTCAGGTCAAGTCCGTCCACCCATGAATGCTGGAACGGTGAAAGTCCCTTGATATTATTGTACGTGATATTCTCGCCGGTATGGCATTCCCAGTTCCACTGCTTGACATCTCTTACATAAGTATCGTTGAAAGTGATATTCTGGCTTCGTACAACCATACATCCGCCCTGATGCGCGGACAGTCTTGCGTGGCACTGATCTGACGTCTTCTGCCAGGTTCCCTGTCCGTCGATGATTCCACGGCCGGATACGGTAATGTTTGATGAGTCCCAGATTCCGATGGCCGGTTCCATCGCTTCACGGCACTCCTGCCTGCGGTTAACGAGAAGCGCGTCTTCATCCAGATAGATATTCAGCGCGCCGTCTGCTCCGTTCCCATCCCAGTTTTTGATGGAAAGCCCGGACCAGACATAAGTTCCCGCCGGAAAGTAAATCGTATCAAGAGTATCACTGTTTCTCACTTCCTCCAGAGCCGCCTGAAATGCATCCGACACATCATAGGGGAGTCTTGCACGCTTATTCGGGAATGTTACATCGTCCGTATCATAGGAAACAACCTTTCCTTCACTGTACTCCCATGTGTATTCCACTCCGTTGTTCAGAGATGTATCTGTCACTGTTCCCGCCTCGGTGCAAACTTCACCGACAGTATCCGTGATCGGATTTTCTTCCAGATAGCTGTCCGAGAATTCTTTGAAGTTCAGCACGTTCTGTGCATTCACATCCGGCCTGTCCGTCTCTGTCGGGTCATTGATGATCGCGAGCTGCGGTTTGCCGTTCGTGTCATCCTCTGTACCGTTGATATTCACGATACAGTATCTGAGTCCCTCTGACATCTGGAACGTCACTTTTGTTCTGTCCTCACTTACATAAAAAGCATCCTCCGGGTAATACCTTTCCGGGAACGCCATAATGCTGTCGATCGTCGATCCGTCAATCAGTTCGATCTCAAATACCGGTTCCGCATCGTCAGATGAGAATCTTGCGATATCCATATGGTAATACTGTCCCGGATTCTCCTGTTTCTGATATTTGTACACAGAGACAGGGGTTCCGTTTGCTTTCAGTTTATACTTAGTTGACTCCCTGTACTGCGCAGATTTCATAAGATCGCTGTTCGCGACAATCTCAGATTCATCTTCCGGCGTATCCGGATCATCACCTGATTTTCCGTAATCATGCACTGCCGGACGTCCTTCATAAGACGGAGCTTCCGCTTCTGTTCCATACGACATTTCTTCTGCCTGCACATCATACGAAGGAATGAGTGAACTCATGCCGCCTCCCGCCAAAATGACCGATAATGCCAGTGCAATTCCACGTTTTCTCAACCTTTTCCCTGCCATTTTCTCCTCCTTTTTTGTACGCGTCATTTGCTTTGGGAATTTTGCTGAATATTTCAGAAAAACCCCTTTTACACACATGCATATTATACAATACTTATCACCTGTTTGTATTGCATAAAGAAACAACCACATTGCATTTTCGAACATCAAAAAAGCGCCCGGATTGATCTGTCAAAAGGGACAGCAAGATTTTTTCTTGACTTTCCGGCTTCACTCTGTTATCCTGTCCGCAGAGTAAGGGGATACTTCCCTGTAAGATTGGAGCTGAAAAGATGATTATTATTTCCTGCAGATAACACGATGGCATGACAGCATCATGTGGATCCGGGTATACAAATCCTTAGAAAGGAGTATGCCGGCAGCAGGCAGTCTGTCCGGAACCGGATATCCTGATAATTTGTTGTGCCCCGCAGGAAAGTTTTCATCTTTTCCCTTTTCATATGGAATCATGACTGCTCCGCCGCCATTCTGTCCGGCGGAGGTTTCAGATGCACCAGGCAAAGAGGACCGCAGAGAAAACTTTTCTGCGGTCCTCTTTGTTTTCAATTCATACGAAGCATTTTACAGATTGGAGGGATTTTATCATGTCAATCATACAGGTCAGTAACCTGACATTTACTTATGAGAACAGTTTCGACCCGGTCTTCGAGAACGTCTCCTTCCAGATCGATACGGACTGGAAACTGGGATTTATCGGAAGAAACGGCAAGGGAAAGACAACCTTTCTAAACCTGCTCATGGGCAGATATGAATACAGCGGTTCAATCACCTCATCCGTGGAATTTGAATACTTTCCATTCCCGGTCAGGGACCGCTCCCGGATGACGCTGGAGATCCTGGAAGAGCTCAACCCAGTGATGGAGCAGTGGGAACTGATCCGCGAGCTGAACCTGATGGATACAGATCCGGAAATCCTCTACCGTTCTTTCTCCACCTTAAGTTTTGGAGAACAGACCAAGTCGCTTCTGTCTGCTCTCTTCTTGAAGGAACATGCTTTTCTCCTGATCGATGAGCCGACAAACCATCTGGACGGACCTGCCAGGGAGAAAGTAGCAGAGTACCTGTCCCGGAAAAAAGGCTTCATTCTTGTATCCCACGACCGGGATTTCCTGGACCGGTGCGTGGATCATGTGCTTGTGCTGAACCGGCAGACCATCGAAGTGAGGAAGGGAAATTTTTCTTCCTGGTATACAGATAAAACCGCAAAGGATCACATGGAACTGCGGCAGAACGAGCATCTCAAAAAGGATATCCGGAAACTGAAAGAAGCCGCCAGGCAGGCGGCCTGCTGGTCGGACAAAGTCGAAGGGACAAAGATCGGCTCCCGTGCGGCCGGGCTGAAACCGGACCGTGGATACATCGGACATCAGGCGGCAAAAATGATGAAGAGAGCCAAAAATCTGGAAAGCCGGAAGGAGTCTGCTGTCCGGGAAAAGGAGAGTCTGCTGAAAGACGTGGAGACGCTGGACAGCTTAAAGCTCAATGTTCTGGATCATCACAGCCGGCGGATGGTCACGCTGACAGACGTCGGCATCCGGTACGGAGAGTCCTCCCCTCTGCTGGAGCATTTGAATCTGGAGATCTGCCGAGGAGACCGCATCGCCCTCTCCGGGAAGAACGGATGCGGCAAGACCAGTCTGATGAAGCTGATACTGGGCGAAGACATCCCGCACACCGGGGAAGTATGGACTGCCGGAGACTTGCGCATCTCCTACATCTCCCAGGACACGTCCTTTCTGAAAGGAACACTGTCGGAACTTGCCTTAAGATACGGCATTGATCATTCCCTGCTCCTTACCGTACTGAAGAAACTGGGTCTGGAAAGGGTGCAGTTTGAAAAAGAGATCGAAGATTACAGCGAAGGACAGAAGAAGAAGGTTCTCCTGGCAAAGTCCCTGTGCGAGCCGGCCCACCTGTTCCTGTGGGATGAACCGCTGAACTTTATTGATATCTTCTCCCGGATGCAGCTGGAGGATCTGCTGCTCGCCTATAAGCCTGCCATGCTCTTTGTGGAGCACGACCGGGCGTTCCGGGAAAAAGTGGCAACAAAAATCATAGACATCTAAACAGAAGAACCGATGCGGCACTGCGCATCGGTTCTTCTGTTTAGGCTAAACTTCGGGCATCCGCGGAATGTTCCCTGGAGGCCTTTCGTCCTGCCTGTCATTTTCTTTGTTATTTTGTTCCGTAATATCCATAATATCCGTATTCTGAATACTTTCCTCCCGCGCCGCTGACATCGTTTAAAAGAAATCCAACCAGATTGGCATTAAAACTTTTCAGCTTGTCCACCGTCCACTGTATTTCGTCAAACTCCATTTCCATGGCGCGTACCACAAGTATATATCCTGTAACATTTTCATTTACAACTGCTGCATCCGCCACGATCCCCATCGGCGGCATGTCAATAAAGATACAGTCGAACTTCTCTTCCAAGTGTTCCAGAACATCCCCAAAAACCGCACTGCCCAAAAGTTCCGCCGGATTTGGCGGGACGTCTCCCGCTCTCAGAAAAAACAGGTTTTCCTGTTCTGTCCTTACTACGTTGATTTTCCCCTGTATTTTCGCAAGCACTTCACTGAGCCCCGGACTGGACGGAACCCGAAAGTATTTATGCAGTGTGGGGTTTCGCAGGTCCGCGTCAATAATCAATGTCTTTTTCCCGGCCATTGCAAAAGAAATAGCCATATTAATCGAATTGATCGACTTTCCTTCATCACTCCTGGAACTCGTAACTACATAAACCGGGCATTTATCGCCTTTCGTCGTAAACAGCAGTTTTGCGCGCACCAGATTATACGCCTCTTTGATCCTGAACGGGGAATCACTTTTCAGCATTTTCTTTATATCGCTTATTATGACCCTTTTTTCTTTGTTTCTGTTATCTCTTTTCATTTCTCTGTCTGCTCCTTTTCGGATTTCTGTCCTCCGCAGTCTCTTCAAGCGAAGGGATAACTCCCAGCACCGGAATCTCATAATTAAAATATTCGCTTAAGCCTTCTTCATCCCTGATCCTCGTATCAAAAAACTCTCTGAGGAAAACAATTCCGCAGGAAATCAGGAATCCGGCAAGTACGCCCGCAAATGTATTAAGGAGAACGTTGGGGCTGGAAGGTCTATCCGGCTCTTCCGCATAATCTACCACCTCTACTCCTCCGGCTTTGACAACCCGTTCAAATTCATCCGGCAGAACATCAGCGATCGTATTCGCGATATCCTGTGCCTGTTTCGGGCTTGTATCTGACACAGAAACAGAAATCACTTCTGTATCATTTACCGTGGTCACATCAATTCTCTCCCGGAGTTTCTCTTCTGAAATGGAAAGACCGAGCTGTTCGATAACTCTGCTCAAAACAGAATTACTCTGTATGATTACGCCGCAGGTATCTGCAAGCTGCTGTGACGCCGTCAGTTCTGACGATGTGATATCCAGATTGTCTTCCTGCTGCCTTTCGGAACTGCTGTACACATAAAGGCTGGCCGACGTCGTATACATCTCCGGAAGAAGCAATGTACTGATTCCCCACAAAAGAAGTCCGCCAAAAACAGTACACACTGCTATCAGCCGGCCTTTCCTCAGCAGAATTTTCTGAATGTCCCATATTGTGATACTCTTTCCTCGCATTTTTTTCTCTCCCTTATCTCAATCTGTTCATTTTCCAGCTGACGGATAAAAAACGCCACCAGCAGCATTTCAAATATCGAACATGTAGCGGTAATATGAAAAGTAAGTGAAACAATGTTTCCTGTTACCATCATTCCCAGCATCCACTTTTCCCAGCTCTGTCCTTTTACACAGAAGATTTTTCTGAGCATCAGACCATAAAACAAAATGATCATAAACATTCCCAGAATTCCTGTTTTGAACAATACCGTATACCAGTAATTATGAAATATTGTCCTTGTAAGCAGTCTGGGAAACATGAATTCTCTGTTCCAGCTTGCCTGCTGGACCACATCCAGAAACCCGCTTACGTGAGACGCATTTCCTCCGAAGCCAAAGCCGAATAACTGATTATACCACGGAGCGCGCCGCATTATTTCTTTGACGAAAAAATTTTCATTTTCCCTGTAGCCCAGCCCCTCGTCCAGCCTCAGCACCTGAATAAACGTTTCTCCTCTGTCAATCACAAAAAGGCATATTATCGCCGCAGCGGCGACCAGACAGCACACCCCGATACGGATAAGCGCATTTTTCCCCTTTTCCGGAAGATCAAGAAGATATGCCAGCATAACAACAGCCAGAGGCAGTGCAATGATCACCATATAGCCCCGCGTTCCCGAAAGCACTGTGACAACAACGGAAATCAGGCTGTAGACTGCAGTTTCTGCTGCTGTAAACATTTTCCGCAGATAGCACCAGCCGATAACCGCTGTCAGACCAATCACTATTCCGGCGCCTATCGGCTGATTGCCGGCAACAACCCTGCTGCCTATGCCAGTCCGCATCCATACCAGTGCGACGATGGCCAGCTCTGTTATCAGCCCCGCCCGGACAATAAACCGATAGTCCTCCGTATCCGCTTTCCACAAACTGTCCGTCTTTTTGTCCAGCAGCATAAAGAGAAAAATTATAATATATCCAAAACGCGTAATAAGAGCAGTTGCGGTTGCAAATAAATCCTGAAATACAACTCCGACGATAGTATAGACCACAAGCCATAATAACAGGAAAAGACTGCTCATCTCAATATTCCGAGGAAGACCTGCTCCAATGATAAGAAAGCCGAAATAGAGCGAAAGCGAAATATCAAAGTCCCCTGTTGCAAAATACAACATAAAATATGCCACTGTTGTAATTGTAAGATACCGGATCCGGTTATCCCGATAATACCAGAGTGCCGCCAGTGATATCAGACTCTGAAATAAATAAATTATCATACCTGTCTTTTTCCCTTCTCTTTTCCGGGAAACATATGTATATTAATCCTCCTCATAATGAATACCACTGCCAGCAACAGGCAGACTGTGCTGGCTGCATATACGAAGTTTTTCCCGATAACAATACAGGATACAAATATCCCCTGATATAAATAAATTTCGTAATTGTTCTCTCCCAGGAAAGCCAGAACACAATTATGAAAAGAGAACCTCATGGTAATTCCGATAATCAGCAGACAAAAACATATAACGCCTGCATTGCAAAATATAACTTCAGAAATTTCCAGCGGAAAAGTTTTTCCTGCAATCACAAATATCAGCGTCAGAGCCAGCATCAGAAACAATTTGATCCAATATCCCGTCCGGAAATATTTTTCAGTTTTTTCTCTGATCCGGCAGAATCCACACCCCAGAGCAAATGCATATACCGATACATACCATTGATCCGGTAGATGCATCTTCATACACATCAGGCAATATACTGTGAGACCAAATACAATCAGAAGAATTTCCCGTCTGCTTCTGGTCAAAATACAGGACAGCCAGAATATGCCGTACAGAACAATAATAGAGATTACAAACCATGAGAACGGAACGATTTTTCCCGAGATCACATTCTTCAGGATCTCGTCCCAGTTATATCTGCTCCCTGATATATAATCGATCAGAAGATATACGACATTAGCCAGCAGGTACGGCTTCAATACCTTCCAGACTCTCTTTCCGAAAAAACGTTCCAGATATTGCTGCCCTTTTAACTCATACTGTACCATTACTCCATAGCCGGAATAAAAGAAAAAAACACCCACCACCAGAAATCCAATGTATCCGAACGCCGGAAATATAATTCCTCCTGTCGTTCTCTGTGCAATATGATGTATCACAATCAAAATACTGAAGAAACCTTTGATAATCCTGGAATTGTCTTTCGAAAGATACTCCTGATTAAAATCTGAATATCCGCAATTCCATAAAAGCAGTATGGCAAGTAAAACCGCAAATAAATCCATTCTTTATCCTTTCGCTGCAGCCTGCTTCTGAACATATTTTCTCTGCTCAGTCTGACGGTACAATTGTACAATATTTTCCTTCTTCCATCAAGAATTCATCACTAAAATGGAATAGCATCCCCGTTGCCGGAGTAAAAGTCATTTCTCCGAAGTAGACCTTATGTCCCACTGTATACAGATCAATACGGACAAATGGAATTCCCTCTGCGAGGTTCTCTGCCATCACGCACATCTCTTCCAGTTGTTCCGGCCTGCAGGGCCTGTCCGGATTTTCTTCCGCCCCCACTACAACCGGCAGATGTTCCCACGACCTGCTGAAAACGTCCAGGTAACGTTTCCCATGTCCATAACTGCACACAAGAATAAATCGTGCTTTACCGTCACTGCAGTGAATTTTATAATCCGTCAGGGGGTTATCTCCGCTCTCAATATATTTTTCACAAATAATCCTGGGAGAGATCGTTCTGTAATGCATTTCCAGAGACACATACGCGGTGTTAATCTTCATCCACATTTTCATCCGACGCTGCAAATCCCGAATATCTGTGTCTTCTTTTTTTCTGCATATATAATTCATATCACATCCGTGTGTTGCTTTCAGCACAAACTGCTCCGGAATATCTTCTATATTGATCTCATCGGGAGAATCATAGATCCCGAAAAGCGGAACAAGACATTCCTCATACCCTTTTTTCGCAACATACTGCCTGACTTCGTATTTATCTGTAAGCCTGCTGCGGAGAGATGCATCCGTATTATACTCCATCCAGAGTATCTTTTCATTCAATTTCTGAGGATGCTCAATATTGATTTTTCGCTTAAAGTACCATCTTGCATTTATTGTCTTTACTCTGGATTCCGGCAAAAAGAAACATAGTATCTGATTAACCTTTGCAAGAGTTCTCCTAAAAAGCCATTTAATAAAATATGTTCTTTTCTTATTCATATAATTTCAACCTTTAAATTTCTCGCTGCACAGCATCAGTCTAATCATCTGTATCTTCCGGTTCATAAAGACTCCTCCTCTGCTGAAGCATCTGCCGCAGCCCCTTCTCATTTTTCAGTTCCGCCGCAAACTGAATGCAGAATACGATTCCTGCAGCAGCGATCATCATTGCCAGCGAATTCTGCCAGTGCATGAAGCGGCTGACGCCGATTGCAGCTGCAGGCAGTATCCACCATTTCAGATAGGTGCAGAATCTGACCGGCGGTTTTTTCAGCCAGCGGCATACAAATATATATTTACTTACAGACTCGACAAACGTCTGTGCTCCCAGTCCGTAAAGTGCAAAAAGAGGATCTTTCCTCATAAGAACAAATATTACAGCCATTAATAAAATGGCTGCTTCTCTGCATCGATTATCCATTCGTTCATTTCCGGTCATCTGCATCAGACCGCCGCAGGGTCCAAGTGTCGCTGCAATGATAAAGATAAGAGAGCAGCCCATGAACAGCGCTGTGTACGGAATCAGTTCCTCTGCAAGTATCTTCAAAACCACCTCAGGATAGCCGGCCAGAACAACCGCGAGAGGCCCTGCAAACATCATCTGTATCCTCATGATCGCGGAAAAGCTGTCTCTGAGTCCCTCTCTGTCCCCCCTGTGATAGAGCCGGGAAAATTCCGGCAGAAAAACTTTGGCCGCCGGTCCGGATATAAAGTTGATCAGTTTTTTTATAAGCAGCACAATCCCGACCACGCCGGCCTCAAATGCACCGGCCAGCACATACTGAAGAATTACAGGCATCTGCCCTATCATTGCCTGCATGATATCTGCTCTCTGATACTGCAGCAGCTTACGAACAGATACTTTCTGATCCTCACAGCGCATCTGTCTGTTCAGATTCTGTTTTCGTTTCTTCTCACTGACCATCATAAAGAAGATAATCACCAGAATATATTGAACGAGATACAGCAGTACTGTCACATTCAAGGTAAACCTTCCTGTCCGCTGAAGAATAAAAACAGAAACAAGCAGGAACATTCTGCCGAAAACATATTCTCCTGTAAGAGAAGAAATATAACTTCCTTCTGCCAGAAGGCAGCTGCTCCGGTCAAGCATCAGAAGTTCCGCAAAGGCAATCACCGCTATCACCAGATATTCCTGCCGCCCCCATGCACACGCCGCAAAGCAGATACAGACGGTAGCCGGAATCACATATCTCACATAATATTTATGTTTGAAATCGCTCAGGCTTGTCTGTTTTCCTGACAGATAAAATGTATTACATTTCACAATACCGGAAAACAGGCACCAGAATATCAGATCCGCTGCGTTAATCCATGTTGTATATGTCCCATACCCCGAGACTCCGATTCCTCTTGTGATCGTAATCTGCAGAAGTATTTCCAGTACAGCTCCGACTCCTTTCAGAAGAATACTTATCAAAAAAATCAAATTCATATTATTCTACCTGCTCTCTCAACATTTGCGCCATGCCCCGCTCCCGGCTTATATGATATCCTGTATCAAAAGACTGAGGCAGATACAGAGTACACTGCATCTGCCCCAGATTTTTCAGAATACTTTCAGCCGGATCTTATACAGAAACCGGTTTACACCCGCCGGCATGATCATAGCTGTCCTCAGCCCTGCCCGGAGCAGCCTTGTCCTCATCCTTCTTCTCCCCTGCCATCTCATATATACATTTTTGGCAAGAGATCTCTCCCCTGCAAGAATACACGTAAATACATAGACGGTCATTTTCAGATCATACTTGTATTGTATCATGTCAAGCTCCTCACGGCTGTGTTCCGGATTTTCCAGTTCTTCTTCCAGATCCCGCAGGAATGCCTCTGCGCAGGCTATCTTTTCCCGGCTTCTTGCATTTTGTCCTGCATTTCTGTGATAATCCACACACACGGCCGAAGAATACGCGACCCTGGGATTGATTCTGGCCACCCGCGCCCACAGGTCGAGATCCTGCCCGATACGCTCGCCGGGCTTGAATCCCCCCGCTCTCAGTATGGCGCTTTTCCTGATGACAGTGGCGGAAGTCCATACAAAATCATAAGGATACTGAAACGTCATCCAGTAGCTTTCCAGACATCCTTCGTCAGGTGTAAGCCTGCTGGAATAATTGTATTTACCATTTCCCATAACGACTCTGTAGGCTGTCACAAAAATATCGCTCTGCGGATATCTCTCTGTCAGGGTATCAATCGTCTCCAGGTAATTACGCTTCCACTCGTCATCTGCATCGAGAAAAGCTATATATTCTCCTGCTGCATGTTCAATTCCGGTATTCCTTGCGACAGCAGTTCCCTGATTCTTCTGAGCTATGATTCTTACTTTACCGGAAGCCGACTGCCGGGCGGCCCTGAGAGAGTCATCGGTGGAGCCGTCATCCACGACGATCACTTCAAAATTCTGAAATGACTGCGCCAGCACGCTTTTCAGTGTACGTCCGATATACTCCGCCTTATTATACAATGGAATTACAACGCTGTATTTTACCCTCTCCATCCCCGGTTCCGCTCCTTGTTATGTACTTTTATATTTCGCACGGATTCCTTCATGCTGCACATCTTCCCATGCTCTGTGTCTGCTTTTTTCAACAACGCTGTGCTTTTTTCCGGAAGTATCTGTCTTTTCTCCAAACAGCAGTATCCTGGCTGTTGCAAGCAGAAGCCTGAAATCTTCTGATAATGACGCATTTTCAAGATATTTCATATCCATCTGCAGTTTCTCGCGGGGAGTAGAATAATACGTTCCGTATATCTGTGCATATCCGGTCAGTCCCGCTTTTACCTGAAGACGCTGCTCGAATTCCGGAAGTTCCTGTATATACAATTCCATTATCTCCGGTCTCTCCGGCCGTGGCCCGACCACTGACATATCTCCCTTCAGAATGTTGAACAGCTGCGGAAGTTCATCTATGTGGCGATCCCGGATTATTTTTCCGATCGGTGTTATCCGGTCGTCATTCTTTTCTGCAAGCCGTGCAACTCCGTCTTTCTCCGAATCCATTCTCATGCTCCGGAACTTGTAAATCCGAAAACGTCTTCCGCCCTGAGTCAGGCGGACCTGACTGTACAGTACGTTTCCGCCGTCATAAAGCTTCACGGCCGCCGCCGTAGCTGCCAGCAGCGGAGAGAACAGCACCAGGCCGGTCAGAGATATGACAATGTCCACTGTACGTTTCATGAAAACATATCTTCGATTTAGTCTGCATCGGCGCGGCTGATCATGCACTTTTTTTCTTGTTTCTTCCATAATTTTAATTTCCCCATTCCAGCCTCTGCTTTATCCTGCATTGTAATTTATTTTATCTCCAGCGTGCATCCGGAGTCTCCCTCAGACAATGTAACTGTACGGTCTCCTGACGTCCATGTAGTCACACCGTCCTTTGTCTCTCCGTCCTGTCCCAGCTGTTCAGCAACCGCGTTCAGCACGGATCCGGTATCCACTGATACAAAGTCCATCTTGATCGCGCTGACTGTACCATCCTCAGCTGTCACGCTGACCGTGGCTTTCTGTCCGAAAATGTTGGCCTCGTAAGTCTCTGCTTCTTCTGTTGCGCCAAGAATCGTCAGAAGTCCTGTCTCTTCGGATCCGACACTGGAAAGCAGATCATCTACCGTAAATGTATCATTCTCTACATTCAGTGCTGCTGAGCTGTCAACGTTTTCATCTGATGCATTCTCATCCGTCTGCTGTGTATCTCCCTGTGAATCCGCCTTGCCGTCTCCGCAGCCGGTCATGGCAAATATTATGATCAAAACCAATGATAATAAGATAATTCTTTTCTTTTTCATTTCCAATGTAATCCTCCATCTGCTAATTATTTACTGTCTTTAAAATTACAGATTCCGCCGAAATGCCGCCGTTTTCCACTTTCATTTTCTCTGCTGTCTCACTGATGCACTGATCCGCGGCCTCTACCTGAAGCATTCTTTCAATCCTGCTTTTTACATCGTCGAATTCCAGCTTTCCGTTTTCTGTGCGTCCGATGCATTTCATGACACATACTGTCCCATTGTCTTCATACGGCGCGGTAACCTGTCCCTCTTCCAGCTGGGATGCTTTTTCCCAGCGCAGCGCATAAACGCCGCTCATGCCCTCCTGGGTATCGAAATCATTGAGCTCAAGTTTCTCAAACTCAATCTCCGGAAATGCAGCCTCAATTTCCTTTATGTCGTCCGATGTCTCCAGAGCCCGGCTCAGACTGAGCGCAGTATTCTGCATCTCTCCGCGTTCAGACTCTGAGTTATACGGAAGTTCGGCATAGATAACAGTTACACCTGTATCATAAGTGTATGCATCTTCATGCTCGTCATAATAATCCCGGCAGTCTGACTCGGTGACATCCGCATTGTCCGGAATCCAGCTGTTTTTCCACTGTGTCTCCAGATTGGAATACCAGTAGCTGTAATAATTGGAATCATCATATGAAGTCAGACCATACACGGTCTCATCGTTCTCCAGCTGTCCTGAACGCTCCTGATTCTCGCCTTCCCGGTTTTCCTGCAGCTCCGCATAACTATAATCTTCGGTCACATCCGCCTCCACAGCAAGATGTTTCACCGCATAATTATATTTCAGCTGATCAAGGATCATCTCCTCAAGCTGGCTTAAGGGCGTCTCCCCGTCAATTTCTGTCTGCCAGAAATCGTCAGCATTCACCTGATCTGTCGAATACTGCATTGTCACCTGATTCCTGTACTCTGCTGCCAACAGAGCATATTCATCTTCTGTAACTGCATCTCCATCCAGATACAGTACGGTTTCGTCAGGATTCTGTTTTTCATCTGCCGCAGATCCGCCGGAGCTGCAGCCCGCTGCTGCCCCGATAAAAACTGCCGTCATTACGCATAGGCTCAAAACACGTTTTTTCAATCTGATACCTTCCTGCCCTGAAAATCATGCAGAGGGGGGAACAGCTTCCTCCCCCTGCCTCTAAACCGTATGTACGGGCCCGTATACGGCTTTATGGCCTTACTGCATCTTTACATAGTATAACACAGCTTCTTCTGTAATAACAGTTCTTCCGTTTTCACTTGTAATAACGCAGCGATATTTCTGGCCATCTCTCGCAGCAGTGACCGGTACGCTTAAGCTGGAGCTTCCGTTTCCTTTCATGGACGATCCTCTCCAGACATTCGATCCGGCATTGCAGTACTGCCACTTATACGTAAGGCCTGTTCCGGACGCCTGCACAGTGAACTGTGCGGTTTCACCCGCAGTACCTGTAAAATCTTCCGGCTGCACCGTTATCTCCGGCATGCCTTCCGCAATTCCTACGGTAAGATAAACCACCCTTGATATGACGCTGCCTCCGTTTTCACCAGTGACAACACAACGGTATTTCTGGCCGTCTCTCGAATTTGTGACCGGTACGCTGACCGTCTCCGTATCGGATCCCGGCATGGAAGAATCTCTCCAGATATTTGACGAAGCGTTGCAGTACTGCCACTGATATGCAAGCCCTGTCCCGGACGCCTGCACCGTAAACCGTGCGGTTTCACCCACACTGCCGGTATAGTCCTCCGGCTGTCCGGTGATCACCGGTGCCTCCGGCTCCGCCACTGTAATTACTGCAGTGCCCGACACAGCCGTGTTTCCTTCCGCGTCTTTTACAACGCAGCGGTATTTCTGGCCGTCGCGGTATCCTGCCACTTCAACGCTGAGCCGTGAGGTACTGCTTCCTTCCATGGAAGAATCTCTCCATATATCTGACGCAGCGTTGCAGTACTGCCACTGATATGTGAGGCCGGTTCCCGCCGCTTTGATCTCAAATACGGCAGTTTCTCCTTTTGCTCCCGAGTAATCCTCCGGATCTGATAGAATCTGAAGTTCGATCGGTTCTTCCGTTCCGACCGGTCTGTATACTCCTTCCATTGTCGGTGACAGCGGCTGCATCAGACCGTCCTCGCCAAATGTAACTTTGTCGATACATGTCTCTCTGTGGTAGCCGAAGCCTTCTGTATAAACTCCAAGAGGCGTGTAAAATCTGTGATATGCGATATAACACTCATCCGTCTCCGGGAAATACAGAACAGACTGATGTGCCGTTCCCAGCATATCTCTGCTCTCATCCTTCTGAAGAAGTGTGTACCTGTAATCTACATTGACGCTGCTGCCGTCCAGACTCTCAGCTGTTCCGTAATTCACATGATAGTTCGGGCTTCCCGCGTCGTCGCAGGACCACGTAAAGTGATAAAGCCCGTCCCTCTTTGTTACGACTACCGATTCACGGAAGTCGTTTACACCGTTAATCTGGCGGATCGTTCCTTCCCTGATGCTCATCATGTCGTCGTTGAGTTCCGCGATTGCGGCTGAACCGTTTCCGAACAGGATATAGGATGTTCCGTCATCATCTGTAAAAACAGACGGGTCGATAGCCTGTCCCATGCTTACTCCTGCCTCCCTGCACATAGAAACAGTCATAAGAGCTTCTCCCTTATCGGTATACGGACCCGCGGGGTCGTCCGCGACTGCAACGCCGATTGCGGACTCACCGTTCGGGAATTTCGCACAGTAGTAGAAATAATACTTGCCGTCCTTTTCCTCGATCGTCGGAGCCCAGGCGCTTCCTACTGACCAGTCGGAAGACTCGATCTGAACGCCGCTGTCATTAACTCCCGGATCGTCGTTTGCCACATCCAGAATAATTCCTTCGTCTGTCCAGTTTCTCATATCTTCCGATGACCATGCATGGAATACGGTTCCGCTCCATCCGGAATATCCGTCGGTTGTTGTATACATCCAGTATTTGCCGTCCAGGAAATCAATATCCGGATCAGCATACTGTCCCGGAAGTACCGGATTGTACGCGATCTCCGGTGTTTTTAATGTCCATGTTTCTGTTCTTTCACCGAACGTCAGTATAACCTCTATATCGCTGGTAAGATCCAGTTCAGATCCGTTTGTAAATGCTTCTCCGTTTACCTTGATTTCCGTCGAGGAACCAAGTACGCTTAAGTCAACCGGAACTGCTGCAAAATCTGCATTTTTTCTTATATAAGAAGTAATTACTTTGTTCTCGGCATCCAGTTTGGATGTTACCGCCGTATGATAATCCGTAGCCATTGTGTTGGCCGGATCTTCCGGAACTGTTCCGATCACAGCATCTTTTAACAGTGTTATATTTTCATTCGCAAGTGCATCTTCTACAATCTCTTCTTCGCTCAGTGCACGGTTGTAAACTTTGATATTGTCAAAACTTCCGCTGAAATACGGATCATCATAAAATGATTTTCCAAGGTAGGAGATTACACCTGTCCCGAAATCAGATGTTGTAATACCTGTATTTGTGTTTTCGGCTACGAGCTGTCCGTCTATATACAGCTTCATATTCGTACCATCAATTACGATGTCAATCCTCTGCCATGTACCTGCAGCAGCCCCGCTGCCTTTTACTTCCTGTTCATTCTGCCATCCGGATGTACTGATCGCGTTGCGGACCTCTGTACCGCGTACTCGCAGGAAGTCATATAAATTATTGTCTTTACCATATGTAAATGTAAAGAAGTTTCCTGAACTCAGATTGGATTTCACATCCATGGAAATCGTCATTGTATCCCGGCCGTCAAAAAAGCCTGTCGGTAGTTGGCCGTAAGAGCTGTTGCTTCCGTCAAGCTCAAGGACATTGCTTTCGCGCTCTTCATCATATACAACCTTGGCATTTCCATAAATTATACCGTTATCTGCCGTGTCGTTTCCTGATCCGGTATCTGTCATAATGCCTGAACCTGCATCACTTTCAAAATTATACTCCAGGATCGGATCTTTTGCTTCCGGTTCATCCGGATCTGGCCCTTCCTGTCCATACGCCTCAAGGAGACGTGCCTGTTCTGTTTCTGACAGTCTCATGACTGTACCGTGACGGAATCTGCCGTCAACAAAAGAAGCGTCGCTGGATTTTGTAAATGTACCGGATGACAGATCGTCGGTCAGGTAAGCTGTGTATCCGCTGTTGTCAGCCATTGCGCACCATGTTCCGTCGGGGAGCTGATATACGGTAAGACCTTCTCCGCTGGAGAATCCTGCCGCTGCCTGTCCGTCACGCTTTACCAGGCGGGTCCATCTGCCGTCCGGTTCACTTTTGTCCGAATTTACGCTTACATCAAATACATCATCTGCTGCAAGTGTATTGCTTACATCAACGATGGTGTTCCAGTCGGATGTAGAAAAACGGTAATATCTTCCATCATTGCCTTTCACAATTGTTGTATCGATAATGTTTGTCTCTGCTCCATTCTCCTGGTCTTCGCTTAGCCATACCTTCGGCTCGGAGAATGTGTTGAAATCCCTGGTCCGGCATACATATACGCGAAGCGCATTGTCATCTGTACCATTCAGAGACTTATCTCTTGCTGACCAGTATACCAGGTAGTCTCCTGTAGTCTCGTCATAGATTGCTTCCGGAGCCCATACACAGCCTGCATTATCAAACCCGGCATATACAAGCTTCGGCTCGCTCCAGTTCACAAGATCTGTAGATTCCCACACAACAATATTCTGGCTGGCGTTCAACTGATCCCATCCGCTTCCACCTGCTCCGCCGCCTTCTGCATGAAGGTCGGTTCCCAGGATCCAGTACTTATCTCCCTCTGCGGAGCGGATAATGTGCGGATCGCGAACACCGAGATCGCTTCCCTCCGCGTCATTTACAAGTACCGGCTGGGCATTGCCGTATTCATCTTTATTGAGCTTGCTCCATGTAAGTCCATCCTCACTGTATCCGAAGAAAATTTTCTCATAACCGCCTGACGCGTCAAAGTTTGTCCACAGGTAGCCTGCATCATAATCTGTATCCAGATCCTCCGGCATCGGCTGCACAGTTACGGTAAACTCTTTTGTTGTTTTCTGACCATTCAGAGAAAGTTCCGCAGTCAGTTTTACCTGAACCGCATCCTCTCCTGCTGCCGGGCGGGTTACTTCACCGCCGTCATAGAGGCTGTCAGCATTCATGGGTTCATCCGTAATCACATCTGTGTTATCGGATTTCCAGTCGATGGCCACTCCGTTCTTCCCTTCTTTTACCAGGGAAAGATTGCCTCTCACATCATCTGCGTCCTCAATTGTCAGAGCGTCTGCCGCTTCCTGAAGAATAGAATTTAAACCTGCTACTGTTACGATAAATTCTTTTTCCTGATCTCCGATTGAAGCTGTCATTATAACTTCTGTATCTTTCTCCGGCTGGGAAACCAGTTTTCCATCATCGCTGATGATCTCCGTATTTCCGGATTTCCATGTCACAGTATCTCCGGCCGTATTTGTTTCAGGAAGATCCAGATCACCATTGACCGGATCTGTCGGAAGGCTTACGCCGTCCCAGAACATCTGCCCCGCAAATTCTGCATACTGAGCGTCAATTTCTTCTTTATCAAGCAGTCCGTCATAAATACGGAAGTTGTCGATCCAGCAGTTCGCGTACTCGCCGCTCGCCGTCCAGTTTGCCTTACCGATATAGAAAATGCTGTTTTCTCCGAGAATATCAGAAAGTGTATAATCACTTTCCGCAGCATTCATCTGTTTGCCGTCAATATAAAGCTCTGTATTTTCAGCTGAAACGAGAATATCTACATGTATCCAGTTCTCTCCTGCTGATGCAGTTATTGCTTCAGATCTTTCCCCGGAGTTATTGTAACGCTCCACACGGATACCGGGGTCCGCCGCGGAATAGCAGGCAATATAATGTTCGCTGTTATATTTCTGCTCACTCGCGTTCGGCGCTGCAAAAAAGATCCAGCTTGTGTTTGAACGCTCACGTTTGGTATCAAAAGAAATCGTAATCTCATCTTTACCCGTCAGCAGACTGGAACCGTCTTCAGCTGTTACATCCAGATAGGTTCCGCTGCTTCCGTCAAGATAAAGCGCTGTGTCTCTATACAGCTTGTCCCGAAGCTGAA
This sequence comes from uncultured Lachnospiraceae bacterium, assembly GCA_930972465.1. Taxonomy (GTDB): domain Bacteria; phylum Bacillota; class Clostridia; order Lachnospirales; family Lachnospiraceae; genus Mediterraneibacter; species Mediterraneibacter stercoravium. Next base: position 113,509 of record CAKNHF010000003.1, on the reverse strand, counting down.
CATTTCCCTTTACACTGGCAATTGCTCCTGTCCCCGTAATAGCGCCGTCTACAGCCGGTGTATTAAAATCAAGTTCGGCAATAAGTGTATTGTCTACGCTATCAACACCTTCCGCCTGCACAACCGCCGGAGAACAAACAGTAACTGTCATTGCTGCTGTCAACAGCCAAGCTGCCGCTGCCCTTTTTCTCATTTTTCCCCTTTCTTCTCTAAGATTCATAATGGGCCGTAAGTTCCGGCAATACATCTGTTCCGACGATAAAGCCGTAACACCTCTAAATCTACTCATTCCAAACAGGATTTTCTGCCGGACTTACAGCCCATTATTCGCGATAATTTCTTTTACAATAAAACTAGTTTGCGATAACTGTCAGAACTGCTGTCTCAGTCGTTACCACTCTTCCTGTTCCGCTGGTTATTACGCAGCGGTATTTCTGGCCGTCTCTTGCTGCAGTAACAGGTACGCTTAATGTTGATGTTCCGTTTCCTTTCATGGATGAGGTTCTCCAAACATTAGAATTTGCGTTGCAGTACTGCCACTGATATGTCAGGCCTTCGCCTTCCGCCTTCACCTCAAATACTGCAGTATCGCCTGCGGCTCCTTCATAGCTTACCGGCTGGCTGGTGATGTGCGGCGCGTCTTCTGCGACTCCGATAATAATCGCTGCCGCATCAGATGTTGCGCTGTATCCGGATTCGCTGGTTACAACACATCTGTATTTCTGGCCGTCTCTGTAAGAAGCGATCTCTACACTGATAGCTGCTGTCGTGCTTCCTGCCATTGAAGAATTTCTCCATACATTGGATCCCTCGTTGCAGTACTGCCACTGATATGTCAGGCCGCTACCTTCTGCTTCCACTTCGAAAACTGCCATCTCTCCTGCCGTTCCGACAAAGTCTTCCGGCTGTGATGTGATCACCGGCGTATCTTCCGGAATGATCATCGTGATCGTAGCACTCTCAGACGTAACACTGTTTCCGTCTCTGTCTGTTACAACACAGCGGTACTGCTGTCCGTCACGATAACTTGCGATCGGTACTGTGATCTCCGGTGTATCGCTGCCGCTCATGGAAGATGCTCTCCATACGGATGAGCCTGCGTTTGCATACTGCCACTGATAGCTCAGGCCGCTGCCTTCTGCCGCTACTGTGAATACCGCGTTCTCGCCTGCGGCTCCTTCGACGTCCTCCGGATTTGCAGTGATCTTAAGTTCTTTTGCTTCTTCTTCTGTGTACTCGTTCGCACCGATATCGTTCCTGCCGTCTGTCAGTGCGTTTCCATAGTAATCGGATAACGGCTTGTCAGTCGTATTCGGAACCAGTTCATCAGCTACTGCTGACGGGGAGCTTGCAGGTGCATCCGGATGCTCAGCGCCGGCATCGATCGCCGGAGAACCTTCCTGAATCTTAAATCCTTCTGCTGTGCCGAGAGTTGTCTTTCCATCTGCCCAGCTTCCGGATGTGAAGTCTGTCACATCAGCAAACATCGGATCTTCATAAACTGCATTCTCATCGTTAGCTGCCGCCTGGTATACTTTCTGCGCGCTTCCGTCGCTGCTGTATACAAGGTTATTGTAGTAGGATACTCCTTCAGACTGTTTCACGCTTCCGTCTGTCGCCGGTCCGTAGAAGATATTATTGAAGATGGATACATCTGTCACAACAGAGCCTTCCCAGTCGGATGCCGGTGCCAGGGCCGCCGCGTAGCCGCCGTTGCCTTCCCAGTACATTGTGTTGTTGTAAACCTGTACGCCGTTGGAGCCGTATTTGCCTCCGCCGACGCGGATCATCGGAGCGCCATTGTAACGTCCGTCGTTGATGCTCAGATTGTATCTTGCGATATTGTTCACCGTAGCTCCCGGTCCCGGGCAGAGCATCAAGAATCCGCCGTAGTTGTCATGGCTGTAGTTGTACTCATACAGACAGTTCTGCACGCCGTAGTCAAAGTCAAACGCCATGCTGTCGTTTGTTCCCGGAAGCATTGCCTCACCGGCTGAATCTTTCGAGGAATTTGACGCTTCATTGTAACGGAATGTTACGTTGTCTGAATCCCATGTCCACAGTGCGGCATGGTTCACATTCGCGCTGTAATCCCAGTTTGTATCTGCCGCATTATCAATCAGGTTGTACTGAACGAGCGCGTCTGTTGTATTGATCGGCACGATACCGTCTCCGGCTACGTCGTGTACATAGTTGTTCTCAATCAGAACGTCGTTGCTGCCGATCCAGTTGCTGTTTCCGGCATTCTGGTATCCTGTGTCGCTGCTTGTGCCGCCTACTAATGTACGGCTTGCCCATACGCTCTCCATGTAGATTGCTTCGTGGCATACCTTGTAAACTTCATTTCCGTCGATCGTCAATCCGTCATACCAGGACTCAACTTTGCCTGTGTGGTTGGATCCTCCGCCGGTTACGACAACAATCAGTCCGCCTGCTGCCTTCTCCGCGCCGCCTGACATTTTTCCGTTCACGTCATGGATCTTGTTGTTGCGGATCACTACGTTGGAAAGTGCTCCTGCATCTTTGTTCTCCACAACAAGTCCGGATAACAGCTTGCTGCTCTGTCCATATGTCCAGCCGCTTCCCGGCGCTGCAGTTTCATCCCAGTTCGTGATCTCAAGATTCTCGATCACAATATTCTCACTGTTGTAAATATGAACTGCTGCCAGCTCTTCTTTCGTGTCGGCATCCCAGTTCGCGCCGTTTCCGTTGATGACCGGTTTTGCTCCTTCACCGTAGCTTCCGATCACGACCGGATTCTCTTCTGTTCCCTGAGCGTTCTTTACTGTCAGCTGCTCGCCGTTCCATACGCTGCCTGCCTTCAGAAGAATGCTTCCGCCTTCTTTGAGCTGACGGATGGAGGATGCCTTTGCAAGCGTCTTCCATGCTGTCTCCGGTGATGTACCGTCGTTACTGTCATCTCCGTTTTCAGCGTCTACATAGTAAGTTACGTCGCCTGTCGGCTCGTGGATGGAGATCAGGTTCTCCATAGCGTCTTCCAGAGTGGAGATCATCTGACGAATCTCTCTCTGTTTTGTCTCGTCTGTTGCATTTTCTTTGAATTCTTTCGCCTCTGCTACAACTGTCTGGAACTCTGCCCAGGAGTCTTCGGTATATTCCGCTTCGTCCAGTGCATCGATCTCAGCCATCAGTGCGTCGAATTCCGTCCAGTCTAACTGGCCCGTTACTTCTTTGAGAACCACATTGTCCAGATATCCGTATCCGCCGTCGATCCATGTATAAACGTTGACGGATGTTGTCTCTGAACCTGTTGTAAATCTGATTTCAAAATCTGTCCAGTCTGCTGCGCCTGCGTGTACTTCATATGCAAGCTTGTCTGCAGTATCTGTCGTATCTGTATAGCCGCTGTCTGATGAGAATACAGCGTAAATCTCTCTTCCGTCTACATTTGCTCCTACGTAGTACGGAACATCGCTGTCAACCTTTGCAGATCCGGTAAGTACATACTCTGTATCCGGCTCTACTGCTACGCTCTGGCTGCTTCCGTCGCCCCAGCTGTTGACATCGCCGTTATCGCGCAAATACTGTGTTCCGTCTGGAGCGTCGTCGCCGCTCTGTACAGAAGCGCCGTTTCCGAGATTCCAGCCGGTCGCGCCGTCTTCAAAGCTTCCATTTGTCACAAGGTTCTCGGCCGGCTCTGCCTGCTCGTCTGTGCTTACAATACCGATCCAGCTTAATACCGGATCGCTGCCGGACGCTTTACTTATGGATACGATCACATGGTCAGAATTTTCCGGAACAGTCATGTCTGTTCTCTGCTGCATATCCTGCTCGCCGGACAGGGTGAATGTCGTTGTTCCGATCTCCGTCTCATTTCCGTCTGCATCAACGGATGTCGCTGTGATCTTAATGCCCCTTGTGCTGCTCCACCACTCCTGATATCCGGTCATTACCGCATAATTCCCCGGATCCAGTTCGAAACTGTAGTCGATCGTTCCGCTGCTTGTTGCCCACCAGCCGCTGTCATAAAAATCGCCAGGGGTATGAGATCCCATATCCTGAGAAGAGCCTGCCCCGGATGCCCCCGGAGTACTTGTATAACCCCAGTTGATTCCGCCGTCGTTGCCGTAGGCCTGGTCGGAAACCATGTTAAACAGCTCGTCTGCTCCTTCTGCAAATCTGTCATAAATCTCTGACGGATTGTCTGTTCCCGTTGCACAGTCCGCAAAGTATACGAGAGACGGCGGGCAGTTGAATGCCGTAACCGTAAATTCTCTGTTCAGCTCTGTCAGATTTCCTGTCACTGTCACATCTCCGAGCGCATAATCTCCGAGCGCGGCTGTTCTGTCATCCATGCTCCACTCTACAGGTGTTCCAGTATACTGTGTATCTCCGATTGTCACGTCAACTGTATCCGGCAGTGATTCCATTAGACTGCTCACAGATGTCGTCGTCTCCGGGAACTCTGTATCAACTGAGATTGCTCCCTTACCCTTCAGTTCATCCAGTGTCCAGTTGCTGTAATCTTTGATCATGATCGTATTGTCGGAACCGAATTCGATCGGAAGCCATACGTATCTTGAATCACTGATATCAGCGCCTGTATCCGGATTATACCAACGGTCGCCCATGTAGATGAACTCACCGTTCTCCGGGTCTACCGGGATCACGCAGGTGCTCTGTGTCCAGAATGTATTCCTGTCTGTGTCCCCCACACACGGGTCACCCATTCTTGTCCACGGTCCCATCGGATCCTCTGCCACCGCGTATGCCGCCTGGTTCGGAGCCCAGCCCGTACACCCTGATGTGATCAGGTAATACATACCGTTATACTTAAACATTGCCGGAGCCTCACGGGAGTCCGTACTGATCGTAGCAAAATCTTCACCGTGGATCATATCTTCCGGATCTTTTGCCAGACCTGTATAAGAATCATTCAGTCTGGCGATATACATTACTTCGTTTCCTTCAGATGAGTAAAGAACGTAAGCTGTTCCGTCGTCGTCCTTAAACACGTTCATATCGCGGACATGTCCGCCCTCACTGTCAAATCCGTGGCTTGTGCGGTCCGGATCAGAAGCCAGAAGGTATGTTCCCACAAACTTGAACGGTCCGGCCGGATTATCAGCTACCGCCACGCCGGCTCTCGCTTTGCCGTAATCAGCGGTATTGGTCGGCGTACGTCCGTCGCAGTGCCACCACATAACGTACTGTCCGGTTGACTCATTATAGAGAACTTTCGGACGCTCCATAACGCAGCGGTCCTCCGCCAGATTCCAGTAAACCTCTTCAAGCTTTGTCTCATAAGTCGGGTCGTCGGAGGGCTGTCCCGCATAATCGCCATACAGCGCCTTCAGTTCTTCATCTGTCTCAAAGATAGAAAGATCTACATAGCTGTCGTCACCATAGTGCTCATCCGGCACATCGATGGCGTCAAGAGCAAGACCTTCATCTTTCCAGTTATACAGATCTGTTGAAGAATAGCAGTGAACACCTTCTACCGGGCGGTATCCGTTTGTCTTATCCTCACCATACCAGTACCATGTGTCGCCGATCTTCTGTACCTGTCCGCCGTGAGCCTGAATCTTGTTTCCGTTGTTGTCATACATTCTCTCTGCGGCTGTACCGGTAATCGAATCGTATGTGACATAAGGCTCGTTATTCTCCAGACGTTCTACTTCGGCTGTTATATCATCAGCAAGTCCGGAAAGTTCCTCTTTCACTGCAAGATATGCATCAGCCGCAATTTTCTCAGCATCTTCTACCATGCCGTTTAATCTTGCAAGCTCTGTCTCTGTCTTGCCGTTCTCGCTGTCCAGATATTCCTGTGCAGCTGCCAGGGCCTCGCTGAGCGCCGCTTTTTCCGCATCTCTGTCCCAGTCTCCGACTGCTCCGAGAGCAAGCTCAGCCGCGCATGCATACTGATCTGCCTCACTGTCGCTGTTGCCCATTGTATGTACCGCTGTAAGACGTACATATCTTGCAGCTGTCTCCGGGAATGTAGCTGTCTTCACATCCTTGTCCGCAGCCCAGGTTCCTTCGGCCACCTTTGTGTACTCCGATCCGTCGGTGCTTACAGAGATCTCATACTCTGTGTAAATACCATTGGAATCCCTATCCTGTCTCGGAGTGTAAGTCAGCTGTGAAAGATTGGATACTTCCTGTCCCATATCCATCGTGATATACAGGCCGTCCGCTACCGTCGGATGTCCTGTCGCCCATGATGAGTGCCAGTGTGTGCCTGTATTCCCATCGATAGCAAGGTTCGCTTCATTTCCACTCTGATAGCTGTTTGCATCTACTGACTGGATCGTCAGAACAGAAGGATCTTCCGGTTCCTCTTCTTCCACATTTGCTTTTACAATAATATAACTGAGCATGGGGTCTTTATTTGCGTCATCCCCCCGGTCAGACGCTGCCTTTGCCCGGAAATTCAAAACACCATCGTCAACATTGACTGTGTAAGTTTCCTCAGAAAGGACATTGTCCACGCAGCTCATGGAGCCGGCGTCCTCGCCCTCCAGCTCGATTACCACGGTACGGTCATCCCACCACTGGGGAATAAATACTCCGGCAGTTACCTCTACGCTGTCCACTCCCTCCGGAAGATCAAATTCATATTTGATCCCGCTGGTTGCTTCATCGTAGACTGCTCCATCTGAAATGTACCATGAGCTGGAAGTCAGATCTGACGGAGATGATCCATCCGTCTTACCAGATAAATCTTTCTCGTCATAGCCCCAGCTGTACCCGGTGCTGTCCTGACCATATTCCTGATCAACGTTTGACTGACACGATCCCATGTCATAACCGCTCGGGACAACCGATGGATCCGTTGTGGCGCAGTTGACGAGATACAGGGTATCCCCGTCCTGGAACTCAGACGTATCGCCTGTGGATTCCACTGCGAAAGCTGTCATCGGCTGGATCACCATGGCCATCGACAGCACACCTGCCATTATGGCTTTTGACATTTTCCTGGTTTTTCTCATTTTCTCCCTCCTTGTTACGGATGCAGGGCATGTCTTTTCCCTGCATCCAGGTTACTTTTTATACATTCACAGGATTCCCTTGCTCCTGTAAACGACTGAATTTATTGCTGTACACAGTATAGCACAGCTTCTTCTGTAATAACACTTCTTCCGTTTTCACTTGTAATGACACAACGGTATTTCTGTCCGTCTCTTGCCGCAGTGACCGGTACGCTTAAGCTGGAGCTTCCGTTTCCTTTCATGGATGATCCTCTCCAGACATTCGATCCGGCATTGCAGTACTGCCATTTATATGTGAGGCCTGTTCCGGATGCCTGTACAGTGAACTGTGCGGTTTCACCCGCAGCCCCTGTGAAATCTTCCGGCTGTACCGTTATCTCCGGCGCACCTTCCGCAATTCCTACGGTAAGATAAACCACCCTTGATATGACGCTGCCTCCGTTTTCACCAGTGACAACACAACGGTATTTCTGGCCGTCTCTCGAATTTGTGACCGGTACGCTGACCGTCTCCGTATCGGATCCCGGCATGGAAGAATCTCTCCAGATATTTGACGAAGCGTTGCAGTACTGCCACTGATATGCAAGCCCTGTCCCGGACGCCTGCACCGTAAACCGTGCGGTTTCACCCACACTGCCGGTATAGTCCTCCGGCTGTCCGGTGATCACCGGTGCCTCCGGCTCCGCCACTGTAATTACTGCAGTGCCCGACACAGCCGTGTTTCCTTCCGCGTCTGTCACAACGCAGCGGTATTTCTGTCCGTCACGATATCCTGCCACTTCAACGCTGAGCCGTGAAGTACTGCTTCCTTCCATGGAAGAATCTCTCCATATATCTGACGAAGCATTGCAGTACTGCCACTGATAATTCAGTCCGGTTCCCACCGCCCTGATCTCAAATACGGCGGTCTCTCCTTTTGCTCCTGCGTAATCCTCCGGATCTGAGAGAATCTGAAGTTCGATCGGTTCTTCAGGTTCTTCTGTCACATTGCCTGCAACAATCCTGAAATTGTCAAGCGTCATTGTACTGTACTCACCCGGAGCCCAGTTTGCCTTGCCGATCTGGAAAATACTCTCATCTCCCAGAATATCTGTCAGCTGATAATTTGTGTCCGCCTGTGACTTCAATTCTCCGTCCACATAGACCTGCGTGCAGTCCTGCACATATACAATATCCACATGCGTCCATGTACCTTCCTCCACAGATGCGGACGGGTTGGCCGGACGGCTTCCATTATTATTATAGCGCTCTGCTTCCAGATTTCCGTCTTTAATGAGAACTCCAAGATACCGTTCTTTATTGCCGTTCGTATTCCAGGTCAGAGAAGTATCATCCGGTGCAATATAATACACCCAGTTGGTACCCGATGTATCCGGGACGAGCAGATCATAGGAAATCGAAATTTCATCGTATCCCGTCAGCAGACTGCTTCCATCTGCCGCAGTAACATTAAGATAATCCTGATCCCCTGCAGTAAACTGAGCCGCATATCCACCGTCGCGTTCAACGTAATCTATCCTTCCGCCCGCAGCAGCTGCCGCGGCATTTCCGCCCTGCAGTCCGTTTTCCGGGTCATCGAATGTAAAATCTGCGATCAAATACGGAAGGATTCTGAATGTTACCGTCTGTTCTCCGGTATAGCGTCCGCCTTCCACGGCCGTGATTGTAACACTTCCCTCTCCCGCCAGTATATTCTGGCCATAGTCAACAGTGTAATCTGTGCCTTCTTCCAGGACTGCCGTTCCCCAGCTCACTGAGATATCCGGCCTGATCTGGCTTCCGTTTTCCACTGCATTCTCCACGCCGCTGATAACGGCGTCACTTAAGTCTCTTACCACTTCAGAGTCTTCACGTACGGTTACCTGGATTGTTACTTTCTCCGCTCCTTCCGGGAGCTCCTCATCCGCGCTCATCTTCAGGATCGGGAGACCGTCTCTGCTCCAGTGTACATTTTTCACTCTTGCATGTCTGCACGGATCGTACAGCGGATCTGATGAAGCGTATTCGCACTGATCCAGATAACACTCTTCGGAGCGCGCGTGATATACAAACACCGGATTGCCGTCAGCGTCAACCGTAAACGAATTATGTCCCGGTCCGTATTCTCCCGGCACGTCCTCTGATGTCAGGATGGGGTATGAAAGTTTTGTCCATGAATCCGGATCCATAAGATCAGAATCTTCATCTGCATAAAGCAGTCCGATACAATACTCCGGTCCTGTTCCTGATGCGGAGAACGTACAGAATATCCTGCCGTCATGCTTCAGAATCGCCGGTCCCTCATTTACACGCTCGCTGTCGCGCTCCCATCCGTATTCCGGGGTGGTCAGCTGGATCACTTTTCCGGTTCCCGCCCACGGGCGCTCGGGATCGATTTCCTGCATATACAGGGCTGACTGCCCGATGATATCCGCCCAGATCACATAGTGATGCGTTGTACCGTCGGAATCTTCATCTGTAAAATAAGTCATGTCCAGGGACATGTGCTGAAAATATGCACTGTCCTCACTTGTAGCGGCATGAATCTCCGCTGTTCCGTCTTCCTGCACCCAGTTGTCCGGATCGTACGGATCATCTCCCTGGCATACCAGCACATACGGGCGGATCGCCCAGATGTTGTCTGAATTGCCGGCCGCAAAAAATACATACCATCTGCCGTCCACTTTGTGGAGTTCCGGCGCCCATACGTGTTTTGCCATCTGTCCGCTTGACGGAGCCTTCCAGATGGTGATCTCCGTATTGTCATCGGAAAGACCGCTGATGGTATCGGCTTTCCTTAAAATAATCCTGTCATATCCGTTGTTCACGTTTCCGTATGCCGGATAAGACGCTGTAAAGTAGTAACATTTATCTGTTTCGTCATAAATAATCTGCGGATCGGCACGTTCTTCGATCAGCGGATTCACATAAGAACTCAGCGTGCCTGTTACTGTATAGGTCCCCGCTTTACTGAAATCAGGGGTGTCCACATCCCAGGCCACATTCATAGCAGATGCAGATCCGTCATCGTATGATACGCTCACGGTATCCGGCAGAGCGTCTTCCACATCCGCCGCCGTATCCACGGTTATTTCCTCCGGCTGTTCTGTTGACACATAGGCAGCCATTGCGAAATGGTTGAGAATCGTCTCATACTCATCCTTTGTGACTCCGATCACACTGCCGTTCTTTGCGCCGTCCGGAACTTTTGCGTCTGCGTTCAGTTCGTCCCTGCTGTACTCGGCATTCTCTGCTGCGCCGAAAGTGTTCAGATCTGTTGTCACGTTCGCGTACTGGCTTCCCGCAGCTGTCCAGCAGAGGTAATAACCTCCGACAGATGCGTCGTATTTGACAGCGACATCCGATACATTTCCCAGATCACTGTTCGTTGCGATCAGTCTTTCCCCGCTGTAGGTCAGCAGATCTTCGGAATCATAAATATATACCTGCTTCTGGTCCTTTCCCTGCGGCGCCGCCATGCCGAAGCTGCCGTCCGCCTTCCGGAACAGGCTGATCTCTGTAAACCGGATCCCGGTTGAAAGATCTTTTGTCCCGTCATTGGTATCAATCTTTGCGAAGTGTATTCCAGCATTGGAATTCAGAGCCGTATAATTCTCTCCGTCTGTGCTGTACGCCAGATGCAGGCTTCCTGTACGGTCATTGTCCCCGGTAATATATCCGTAGATATAGCCGTAATATTCTTCCAGCACTTCCACTTCAAAGTCTTTTGTTATTTCTGCGCCATTTTTTGAAATGGACGCTGTCAGCGTAATCGCCGCATTTCCTTCTCCTGCCGCCGGACGGGAAACGATCTTTCCGTCATCTGTCATCACTTCAGGATCCGATGACGACCATGTGATCGCCGTACCTTTCTCTCCTTCTGACGGAAGGTTGAGATCCTCGGCTGTTACGGTGCAGAGAGTCAGCGCGTCTGCCGCTTCCTCGAGATCTGCGGCCGTATCTTCCCGTTTTACGGTTACAGTGTATTCCTTCTTTATTTCGGCGCTGCCGTATGTAAATATCGCGGTCAGCGTCACCTCGACATCCTTATCTGTCTGAGGCCGTGTCACTGTACCGTCATTCGAGATAATGTCCTCATGATCTGAAGACCATGCGATCGACACTTTACCGTCTGCATCCGATACCGGAAGCGTCAGATCTTCACTGACTGAAGTCAGATCTCCCAGAGACAGATGCTCAGCGACATATTCCGTATACTGCTGTTCATACAGAGCACTGATCTCTTCTGCTGACAGATCGTCTCCATAAACCACGATATCATCCACAAGTCCCGAAAAAGCAGTATCCCAGTAATTGACGCCGACATAAATATCCTGATTCTCTCCGTTCAGAACATTGGCTGCATTCCGGATTGAAGCATCCGTCATGCCGCCCCCGGTCAGCTCGACCTGCTGCCCGTTGACATAGGCGCGGAAACTGTTTCCGTCGCCGGTCACTGTAAGCATTACCCATTCTCCTGTAATCTGCGGAACAGATTCATCAAGATAATTCCATCCGCTGATCTCGGAAGACGCCGTAGTATTGCGCGTCCATATTTCATAGGTTCTGTTTGATCCGCGGTCACCGCCGATATCCAGCCAGTTTTCCGATGAACTGTCCCCGTGTCCCAGGAACAGGATCTGCTGGTTTTCCGCCAGTACACTGTCATGTTTCATCCACATGGACACCGTGTATTCCGCTCCTACATTTTTCTGATTCAGCCGCAGTCCATAGCCGTCCAGCTGAATCGCCTTCCCGGTACGCCCTTCCGCGTAGGTGATGTTCCCTGTATAATCCGCCCAGGATTTTGTCACTGCAGATGCATCCCCGACAGTTTCATCATCAAAATTCAGAGAAGCTACGATACGCTCAGCTCCATCTGCGGGATTCTCTTCCGCATGGGCTGCAGAAGGAACAGTGCCGGCTGTAGCCACCATTGAGGCCGCCAGTATTCCGGCAATGATTTTTCTTCTTATTTTCATAATTTCCTTTTCCCTTGACTACAGTCCGCCGGATATCATCTCTGATATCTGGCGGACCTGTAATTCATTCTGCCGTCACTCTGTTGCTGTCATGTTCGACTCTGATTGCCTTTTGAGTGACTTTGTTCCTGCAGAGGTTCCGGCTCTGTTAAGAACGGAATTCCCTGCCGTATTCTTTCTTTTGCTTATTCAGTAACATTTAATACTGCTGTCTCTGTGGTTATACTCCGTCCATCCTCTGAAGTTACAATACAACGGTATTTCTGTCCGTTACGATAACTTGCTGCTGTTACGCTGATCGTATCTGTATCATTTCCTTCCATTGAAGAATTTCTCCAGATATTTGATGTTGCATTGCAGTACTGCCACTGATATGTAAGCCCTGTGCCGGTCGCCTGAACAGTAAACTGTGCGGTCTCGCCGGATGCTCCTGTAAAGTCTTCAGGCTGAGCAGTAATCACCGGAGTAGTGTCAACTGTGCCTACTGTAAGGTAAACAACATTTGATATTACGCTTCCGCCGTTTTCTCCGGTTACAACGCAGCGATACATCTGGCCGTCTCTTGCACTTGTAATCGGAACACTGATCGACGCCTCATCATTTCCTGCCATGGACGAATTTCTCCATGTGCCGCCTGAAGCATTGCGGTACTGCCACTGATATGTAAGTCCTGTGCCGGATGCCTTAACCTCAAACACTGCGGTCTCGCCGACTGTTCCTGTGTAATCCGCCGGCTGTCCTGTAATCTTCGGAGCTTCCGGTTCAACCATGGTCAGAACTGCCGCATCTGATGTTGCCGTATTGCCGTAAGCATCTGTCACAACGCAGCGGTACTTCTGTCCGTCTCGATAGCTTGCAATCGGAACGCTTACGTTCTCTGAGTTGCTGCCTTCCATCGAGGAATCCCTCCAGATGCTGGAAGCTGCGTTGCAATACTGCCACTGATAACTTAACCCTGTTCCTTCTGCCGCAACTGTGAATACAGCTGTTTCACCTTTGACACCTGCGTAATCTTCCGGGTTCGCAGTAATCTGAAGCGCTGCCGGTTCTGTCACGTCAGACACGCTGATCCAGCTTAAGATCGGATCATTGCCGTCTGCTTTCTTCACTGTAAGTGTAACAAGTGCTTCTTCGTCAAGTGAAATCGTGCCTGAAGCATATCTCTCCTGGCTGTTCACTGCATCGAAGTCGCAGAGTTTTGTCTCTGTTCCGCCGTTTACTGAATAGTAAACATCCATCTGACGTCCCATGCTCCACCATCCGGTGCATCCGAGCATAATCTGATGATCGCCCGCCGGAAGTGTTACCTGATAGGTAATGTTCTTTCCGCCGCGTGCCCACCATCCGCCTGTGTACGGATTCGAAACGCTGCTCTGGCCGAAGCCTGTCATATCGGCTGAATTATCTGATCCGACAATACTTGTGTAACCCCATGTATTGTCCTCTGTCTTCGCCTGATCAGCAGCCTCTGTATTCAGAAGTCCGCTGCTTGCTTCCGCAACGCGCTTCCATGTCTCGGAATCCAGGTTATTGCAGTCGATCATATATTCTATGTTCGCCGGAATGATCTGTACATTTGCGATCGCTTCCACTGTGCTGCCTTCCACTGTTCCCGTAACAGTCACATAGCTGTACGGATTTCCTTCGAAGGATACTCCGTCAAGATTCCATGTTACTGCTTTCTGAACTTCTTCAGTTCCTGTATTGATTGTTACAGTATCCGGAAGATCCGGTGTCTCGCCCATAACTGTCACTGTATCCACTTCTTCCGGTGAACCGTATGCAGCCATGATGCGTGCATATTCTTCTGCTGTAACCCTGAGCGGCGTGCCGTGTCTTGCTCTGGACGGCATCTTGAATGTTCCTTCTTCCGGAGCTGTGAATTCTCCGCTCTCAAGATCAGTTGTAAGAAGCGGATAGTATCCGATGCCACCGAAATCATCAACGAGCAGGCACCAGGTATCCTCTGCCGCATCGTCACTGTTCAGCTTGAAGATCGTCGGTCCCTCAACCCACTGATTGTCAGATGAGTTCAGTGAATCAGACGGGATCTGTGTAAAATCACCGAGTACACTGTCGCTCTTCTCAATGAAGATTGTCTTTGTAAGTGCACCGAGTTCATTTGTAGAGTCGCCCTCATTCTTTGTATATCGGTAGTATGTTCCGTCGTTCTCGATCATTGTTGTATCGATACTTGACTGATCTTTCTCAATATACAGCTTAGGCTCTGTAAATGTATAGAAGTCTCTCGTCTTTGCGTAATATACACGCTGTTTGTTGTCAACAGACGGTGTTCTGGATGCCCAGTATACAACATACTCTCCTGTCAGCGGATCATAAGTTGCCTCCGGAGCCCATGTGCAGCCCGCTCCGATATCCGCGGATACTTCCACCATGCGCTGGTCGCTCCAGTTTACAAGGTCCGTGGACTCCCATACCATCAGGCTCTGGCTGCCGCTGTTCTGTGCTGCGTTCCAGTCGCCGTTGCCGTAGATCTTAAGATCCGTAGCGATCAGGTAGAACTTATCTCCCTCCGGAGAACGGATAATGAACGGATCACGTACTCCCTCTTCTCCAAGTGTGGAAGTAAGCACCGGCTCATTGTTGTTCAGGTCATCCCAGTTCAGGCCGTCCTGGCTTGAAGCGAAATAAATCTGCTCGCCGTCGGAATATCCTTCTCCGGCAAAATATGCGAAGAAGTAATCTGTGTAGTCATCCTCTGAAATTTCTTCAGGCGCTGCCTTTACGTTCAGAGTAATTTCTTTTGTTCTTGTCTCCTCTCCATAAGAAAGGGTTGCTGTCATTGTGACCTCTGTATCTTCGGCAGGTCTTGTCACAACGCCGGCCGGCATTGCGTCATACCCTTCCACTTCATGGGATTCCACATCCACGATTTCGGGATGGCTTGTCTCCCATGTCACATTGACCGTCTCACCGTCAACTTTCACCTGATCGGAAAGAGTAATATTACCGCGGACATCGTCCTTGTTCGGAATATCCACCTGGTCAAGTGCCGCGTTCAGATAGTCTTCCGGATCTGTAAATGTTGTGTGCTCATTAACGGAAATCCAGCCGAGAACCGGATCGCCATCGCCGCCGTTCTCAACCGAGATTGTAACGACCGCGTCTTCTGCCAGAGTGATCGTACCCTGCGCCATACTTCCGGTATCATGGTTGACCGTCAGCTTGCAGAGTTCTTCTTTCTCTCCGCCGTCTACGGAGTAATACACATCCATTGTACGGCCGCTCCAGAAGTCATATCCGCCCAGCATGATGTCATGCTTTCCTGCCGGAAGAGTCAGATCATATGTAATATCCACATCTGGATTTGCCCAGTATCCGTAAGAATACAGCGGTGTCGTCGTCCCCTGCTCGTAAGCCCAGGTATTCAGTCCGGACGGATCTGTCGTCAGACCCCAGCTGTTGTCAGCTGTCTTCGCCTGATCGGAAGAATCCTTATTCAGCAGGCTGTCCAAAGCCGATGCGGCTGTCCATACCTGTGAAACATACTCATTGTCCCGTTTTACCGGAGTATCTCCTGACATACAGTCAATCAGATATTCCAGCTCATCCGGAGCGCAGAGGATATATCCGGTAAACGCTCCGTTCACTTCGGATGATGTCCCTGTTACTGCATAACAGTCATACAGATCCATTTCGTCCCAGCCAACGTCGATACTGTCAAGATCCCATGTTACGGAAACTTCTTTTGTCTCTCCGTCTTCCATCGTCACTTCTACAGTCTCCGGAAGCTTCGGCTCTGAACCTTCCCACGTCACTGCTGTCACAGCTTCCTGTTCCGTGAAGCTTCCTGCCAGTTCGTATACGCTGAATTCGGAAATATTGCACTCGGACGCGCGCTCAATCTTGACATACTGGTATGTTACTGCTTTCCCATCGTTGAAATCTCTGTAGTATACAAATGTATCTGATCCCTGTGCCGGAGCACTGTCGATCGTATAGATCGGAGTCCAGTCTGTTCCGTTGTGGGAGCCGTAGATTGTCGCCCCGATCATCCGGTCTGAGAATCCGTTTCTCGGCGCGTAGCTGAAGGCCGCGATCTCCTTTGCCTCGCCCAAGTCAAACATCACGTATCCCGGTGTTCCGTCGTCGGAATCCACGCCGTCATAGTATGTCTCATAGTTTCCATCAATAACAGTCTGCGGAGTATTGGTTGTTCCGTCGTTCCATACTTTTCCACCGGATACCTGATCCGCACCTACCTCGATCTCTGATACAGCCGGGTTTGTATCTTCACCGGCATCCTCCCTGATTGCGCCTACTCCCTCAACGATATATGTAGTGATAGAGTTGGCTTTCATTGTCGCTGTAAAGGCTCTGTTCTCTGTATCCGCTACAATGTTGTCGCTGTCTGTCACATCCGCCCATTTCTCACCATCCGCCATTGTGCCGCTGGTACGGATCGCTGTGATATCAGATCCCATTGTCTCAAATGCAGACAGATCAAACTTCCAGGTCTTATCCTTATCAGAAGTATTCAGGGCAACGATCACTGCCTTGCCGCCTTCCGGATCATAAGCAGAGAGCACGTTTCCTCTGCTGGAACCGATAATCGTATACCCCGGACGGATATATCTGGACAGCTGTCCGTATCCGTAATATTTCATGGTAAGCACGATTTCTTCATTATTATGATCCGCCGCTGCAAGTCCCCAGTAGCTGCTGTCGGCATTGGGCTTCCATGCCTCTACCAGGTCATCGATGGTCAGGTAGTCATTAGCGCTTCCCATATTTACCCATCTCTGCCCGTATTCGCTGCCATCTGCATGCATGTCGATCGCATTCCACAGGATCCACGCGGATGCCCCGAGACCATTGACGTCTGTCATCATTCTCTGGGCCAGGCCAAGTGCAGCTGTCATCTCACCCGCATTTGTTCCGGCCGTGTAAGTTCCGTCAACCTCTGACATCCAGAGATTTTTTCCCTCACTTTCTGCCAGCTCTTTTAATCCTTCACGGTTGGAGCCGCTGTAGGAATGGGTGTCGATACGGCTGATCACATTCTTCGCCTCATCGGACAGTGCATTGTAAGAATTAATCTGCGTATCAATGCTTGTCTCATCCGTACCGGAGATGATAATGTCAATTCCTCTCGATTCCAGTTCCTCGTTCAATGCTATGAGAATATTTGACTGTGAATCGCCCGGATCGAAATGACAGCCTTCCTGCTTGTTGCTGTATGCGCCCCAGTAATTTGTATTGGGCTCATTCATCGGATCTGTACTCTGGAAATCGATCACTCCCTCGTCTTCCCAGTGCTCGATCACATCTGCCATATACTTTGCAAATGCCTTATAGGAATCCTCTCTCAGATTATCCTTATTGGAATCCGTGT
Organism: uncultured Lachnospiraceae bacterium; assembly: GCA_930972465.1. GTDB lineage: Bacteria > Bacillota > Clostridia > Lachnospirales > Lachnospiraceae > Mediterraneibacter > Mediterraneibacter stercoravium. The sequence goes on along the minus strand of CAKNHF010000003.1, from coordinate 96,239 downwards.
TTCCTGAAGAGCATCCGCTGACTGTCATAAAGTACGGCGGTGAGTTGGAGAATGCCTCCGCGATAAACTCCTCTCCGCTGGCAACCGCTGCCGCTTTCAGCACATTGATCTGGTTGATATCTGCTTCCCAGTCATAATTCCATGCATAACCGCATTCCGCATCTGCCTGGTCAAATCCCAGATCATTAATGTAATAGCTTTCATCCTTATCCGGATCCATCTTTGTTACATCTGTGCAGTATCCCGGCACGCCTCCGTCCGAACGGATGATGTGCTCTGCATGTGCGAACTCATCTTCTTCCGGAACAACACCTTCTTCGCCGGATTTGATCACTGCCATCTTCACGAAGTCCAGTGTCCAGTCGCCTGAACCGCCGATGTCAATGGTATTTTCGCCGGCATTCAGCGCCACATCGCTGATTGCGACGGAAAAGAGCATATTGTTGCTGCCGGATGCGATTACGTTCGCATTAACTGTATCTGCGTCAACAACGTAATCATCTGTTCCGTTTACACGGATCGCGACGGCTCTCTCATTGGAACCTGACAGAGTAAGAAGCAGTTTCACCGTATAGGTTCCTTCTTCCTCCACATTCACCGTGTAATGAAGGTTGTCTCCCTGACCGGCCTCATCACCGAGTTCATTGATCCATCCGATCGCTTTGAATGTACCTACATTCGTTCCCTTTGTAAAACCGAAATCCGCATCTGATTTAGAGAACTGTACACTCTGCATTTCAGTAATGTCATTGACCTCCATGCTCGTTCCGGCATACTCCGGTGTCCGCCCGTCTGTCTCCAGATCGTAGAACTGCGCCTTTTCATTTACAGGCACTTCCTCGATCTCGTGAGGAGCGTCGCCGCCTCCCACGTTGTAGCGGCCGATGTTCATGTTCAGACCGTTCTCACTGAAGAACAAATCTGCCGCCTGAGACGTCAGCGCTTCGCTGTAACCGATTCTGTTGGCCCACCAGCAGAGCGAAGTTCCCCAGCCCTCAAACTCGCCCAGACCGTCACCGTTCGTATCGTTGAACGTTGACGCGTTCCAGGGTTCCAGCCGGACCGTCTGATCCACACCATCTGCCGCCTGCACCGTTACCGCAGGTGCTGCCGGCAGTGACGTCAGGGTGAGTGCTGCCGCTGCTGCTGCCGCGACGCACTTTTTGATAACTTTCATCTTCCTTCCCTCCCTTTTCTTTCTTGTACATTACAGCCGTTGGAAGTTTTCGGCTGAATAATAAAGCGGGCGATGCCCACTTCAAAACCCTCCCCCTCAATCTCGAGGAGAATGAACCCTTTACGCACTGCTGCAATATCGCATACGGTGAAATTCACCTATTGCATCGTTCGTATCCTGTCCGGAGGGCTTTTTTATTTTACCGGAAGTCCTCTCAAACCTACCGTAAAATAAAAAACTGTACTAATATATGATTATATATAAAAAAACGGCCAAAATATATCATATTTCTCAGCCGTTTTGTATGTTTTTCATATTTGTTTCCATTTTTCTCTGTTACCGTAAATTTTACGATATTCATTTGGTTTTATGCCCGTCATCTCCTGAAAGCTTCTTGTAAAATGACTCTGTGAACTGAACCCGAGATAAAACCCTATCTCCTGAATACGGTAATCGGAATATTTCAGCAGATTCTGACTTCGCCGGATCTTCTCCTGAAGAATGTACTTCTTGATCGTGATATTCTCACTTCTGCTGAACACAGAAGAGAGATAATTCGGATTGACCCGAAGGCTCTCCGCAATATCCGAGACCTTTATCCTGTCGTGGAGGTGACTGAATATATAGTCCTTCACCTTTCCCACGAGGGGATTCTTCTCTGCTTCCGTTACTCCGCCTTCCTTTTCCTCCTTCACAGCTTCCGCATACAGATACTGGCATTCCCTCTTGAACGCTTCCACCTCCGGAATATTATTGATTTCCTCCACCTGCTGGATCATACTGTCCGCCATGGAAAAAGAATTTTCCGCACTCAGCCCTCCTGCAATAGCCGCCCTGGAAGCCAGCGTGATATTTCCGATCGCAACATTTTTGTAATGCCTCAGCGGTTCTCTTGCAAGAATTCCGATGGAACCTTCATAAGTCTCCGAAATACTGTCGCGCAGCGCTTCTTTGTCTCCCGTCTTTATGCTCTCCAGTTCTCTTAATTCCTGTTGATACGGGTTATGCCTTCCGAAATTTTCCTGACGGTAGAACACATCCTCCGAGATCCTCTTCAGTATCATCCGTGTCTTCTCATAACTCTCCCGGTTGCATTCCCACAGTTCTGCCGCCGACATCTCTTTGCCTGTGATCTTCCAGTACAGCAAGAGACAGCCCGAAACAAATGTACCGAGAGAACATACTGTAATCTGCGGCTCCTGTCTCTTCATGCCGCCGTTCTTTCTCCCATCGGCGCTCTGCGTGCCGGCCGGGCCGAGAAGCACCGGCCCCGCAGCCACTGTTCTTGCTTCCTTCCCATCATATATGACCACAGCTGCATATCCATTTTCGCCGGCACATATAACCGGATATTCTTTTTTCTCCGTAAGGATTCCGAAAGCCGTATCACTGTCATATCCCAGCTTGACCCACCACGCTTCTTCTCCGCCGCCGATCTTCTCATCCAGATGCGCCTCTGTATCATAAACATACAGAGGCGCACACATAATGTTCACCATTTGTGTGAAAAAATATGAATCTGTCATAATCCTGTTCCCGCCTTTTCAGCCCGCGGTGCGGGCTGCTGTTTAACCACATATTTTATCTACCATTTTATAACAGCAGATTAAGGAAAACAAGCCGGGAATTTGCAGCTGTTAATTATTTCACCAGGCCAAGCAGTGTGCTTTTCGGCACAGCACCGATCTGCTTTCCTGCGATTTCCCCGCCTTTCACCGCGATGAATGTAGGAATGCTCATCACGCCGAACCGCTGGGCCAGCTCAATCTGCTCATCGATATTGATCTTGCACACCTTAATTCCTTCTTCTTCGCCGGCAATCTCTTCCACCACAGGACTCATCATCTTGCATGGTCCGCACCAGTCTGCATAGAAATCAACAAGAACCGGCTTATCGGACTGCATTACCTCCTGGTCAAAATTATCTTTTGTCAATTTGATTACTGCCATATTTATATCCTCCTTTTCAAGACTCTTTTCTTCCTTTCGAAAGCTGACATCTGTTCCGTTGCTTTCGATGTACTTAGTATACCACAATGCCGGGCTTTTTCCGTGACAAAATCACAATATTCTCAGACTTTCCCCAGCTTCCTGACATCCAGAATCTCAACCTTTCCTCTCGTCAGACTGACCATTCCATCGGCCTGAAACTGCTTCAGGAGCCTTGTCACAACCTCTCTGGCCGTTCCCGCATCTCTGGCCAGGGTCTCATGCGTTACATGCAGGATATCGCTTCCTTCCATTGCCCTGTGTTCAAGCAGGGTCCCTGCAAGGCGGGATGCCACATTGGAAAATACAAACTGATTAAAAAGCCACATGATGTCCGAAAACTTTTCCGAAACCATTTCCATCGTATAGTCCTTGACTGAACCGTTTTCATCGTACAGTTTCTTATATAATCTCTTCGGTACAGTATATACCGTGCAGTCCGTCTCCATCTCCATGTCAAGTTCCACATCCATTCCATTTAACATACATGCGGCGCTCAGGATGCTCACATCTCCGTCTATCAGACGGAACAGTGTGATATCTCCTCCGTTCGGGGATGTGATAAAAATCCGGGCTCTGCCCTTTTCGATGATCTGGACGCCCGCACATCCCCCTCCGCCGAAATGAAGTCTGGTCTTTTTCTTACACACATTTTTTGTCGTTCCCAGGATCATCTCAGCCTGCTCTTCTTCTGCCAGGCTGCCCCAGAATGGAAACGACTGCTCAAACAATTCATTTATTGTACTCATTTTGCTGCCGCCTTTCTCTTCAGCCTCCCCGGATCCTGTCAAACAGCTGTGAATCCGCAGGCTGCATATCTCCAGTATAGAGCACTGTCCGTCCGAAAGCAATCCCGGTATTCTTTATAAAAAAATAAGATTCTCTGCACCGAATCTTCACATTCCCGGCCTAAACTTTTCCATGAACGCTGAAGGGAGTATGATAACAAATGACACTTGAGGAATATTATGAACTGATCAAGCCATATACGGACGCCATGAACCTGATTCTCACACGGCTGAAGATCATGGACCATGACACGTACGAAAAAGAGGATTTCAAACCCATCCACAGCATCACGAACCGGATCAAAGAAAAAGAAAGCATTGAAAACAAACTCCGGAGGAAAGGCTCTTCCGGCAGCGTACAGGACGCCAAAGCACTGCTCAAGGATATCGCGGGCGTACGGGTAGTCTGCTTCTTCGAACAGGATATCCGGCACCTGGTCGGCTCACTGAAAAAACAGTCTGACCTTATCCTTATCCGGGAGAAGGACTACATAAGTACCCCGAAGCCCAACGGATACCGGAGCTATCATGTTATCGTCGGTGTACCCACTTATTATATGAACAGTATGGAATATTATCCCGTGGAGATCCAGTTCCGCACAATCTCCATGGATCTCTGGGCAGCAATGGAACACCGGATCTGCTACAAGGCGCAGCCTTTTAACGAGATGGAGATGCGGAGCGCGTTCCGGCAGTATTCGGAGATACTGGAAAAGATGGAGAAATCCTTCGAGGTGTACAGTGAGAACAACGAGACTTCCGCCTGAAATCCCCCGGTCAGAGACAAAACCGGCCGTCATGGAGAATCCCATCCATGACGGCCGGTTTTGCCATTTGTAACATGATACCGGATCCGACGATCCTATCTCTTTCCTTTATCGTAAATCTCGCCCAGCGCTTTCGGCGCTCTGTTATACTTCGAGAAGAAGATCAGAAGCAGCAGAGTCAGAATATAGGGAAGTGTCATGACCAGATCTGAATAGCTGCTGGGCTTCTCCAGCACCTGTACGATCTGATACCCTGCCGACCGTGCGAATCCGAACAGCAGACATGCCCCCAGTGTGGGAAGTATCTTCCAGTTTCCGAAAATCATTGCCGCAATGGCAAGATATCCGTAGCCCACGTAGATGCTTTCCGAAAACTGTGCTGAAATAGAATATGCGAAGCACATTCCTCCGATACCGGACAGGGCCCCTGACACCATGATCGCCACAGTACGGATCTTTCCTACATTTCTTCCGGCTGCATCAACGGCATGCGGGTTGTCGCCGCACGCTCTTAAATGGAGACCGTATCTGCTCCTGTACAGGACGAACCATGCGATCACCGCAACTACGATAATGATCACCTCAAAGGGGTATACATTCGTAAACACTGCCCCGACAACCGGAATATCGGAAAGCACCGGGACCGTGAACCTGGACGATACGCCGAGCTGAAATTTATCGGAAGGCTGGTTGAACACGCTCTTATTGACCTGTTTTGTCAGGAAAGCTGTCAGCGCCATGGCAAGGATATTGATGACCACACCGCTGATGACCTGATTTGCCTTAAACTTCACGCACAGGAGTGCATGAAGCAGAGAATAAACCATTCCGCCGATCATTGCAAACAGAAACGCAAAATAGAAGATCACCTGCGAATCCGTTCCCTGAGTGCCCGATGTCAGCACGACAAAGAGCGCTCCGACAAAAGCTCCGAATCCCTGGAGTCCCTCGATGGCAAGATTGGTAACGCCGCTCCGCTCGCTGTAGATTCCGCCGATCGCCATGATAAACAGCGGCAGTGCAAATGAAAGACCATCAATGATTATTCTTGACATCTGCGTTCCTCCTTTCTGCTTCTTCCAGCTCCGTCTTCCACTTCTTCACCTCATATCTGATAAATGCACTGCATGCGCTGAACAGAAGAATCAGTCCTGTGATAACGGAAGCGATCTCTGTCTCTATTCCCGATGCCGCGCTCATGTAACTGCTTCCTTTCGTCACTCCGGTGATAAGGAAGGATGAGAAAATAACGCCGATCGGATTATTGTTTCCGAGGAGCGCCACTGCAATGGCATCAAAACCGGTGTCCGTGAGTACTTTCGGCTGAATGGACTCCAGGTATCCCATATAATAGGTGACTCCGGCCAGCCCGGCCAGCGCGCCTGAAATCATCATCGAAACCACCATGGTCTTTCCCACGCTGATACCCGCATATCTCGCCGCATTGCGGTTCGATCCCACCGCCTTGATCTCAAATCCGAGGCTTGTCCGGTCCAGAAGGAATTTCATAAGTACCGCAATGATCACTGCAAGGATAATACAGAGCGGAATGTCCACCTTCAGCTCCCCGACCGTAACCTGCATCAGGGTCAGTCTGGAGGCCCTGCTTACTGCCCTGGACTGCCTGGATATCTCATCAATATACCTGGTATTGATAAAGAAACTGGTCAGATACTGTACGATATAATTGATCATGATCGTCGAAACAACTTCGTTGATATTGAACCTGTATTTGAGGAAGCCGACCAGTGCTCCCACCAGCATTCCCACCACGATTCCGATCAGTATGACAAGCGGTTTTGCGATCACAGCCGTCATTTCCGAATATCCTACCGTGACAGTCGCGACGAAGCCCGCAGCCAGCATCTGTCCGGACACACCGATGTTGAACAGTCCTGCCTTCTGTGCCACTGCCACAGACAAAGCCGCAAACATCATAGGCGTCAGCATGTTCAGAAAACTCATAAAATCAGTCAGCATTCCCTGATATGCCGAGTATGCCGGCTTCGGCATAAGGCCGCTTCCCTGCAGCAGATTCATGTAGGCAGTAAGCGGATATTTGCCAAGCCCGGCGATGATAATCATTCCTACAATAAGACTCAGGAGAATTGAAAATATCGGGATCGCGATAAACTGTGTCCTGTCATTTCCGAGAAGCTTAACACAAATTTTTTTCATTTACTTTTCACCCCCATCATGAATTCTCCCACCTGATTCATCGTAAGAGTCTCAGCCGGGGCGATCTTGTCAATAGCTCCGTTATAGATAACACCGATCGTATCTGCGCAGTTCATGATTTCATCCAGTTCCAGAGAAATCAGAAGGATGGCTTTTCCTTTGTTTCGCTCCGCAATGATCTGCTTATGAATATTTTCAATAGCGCCGATATCCAGGCCTCTGGTCGGCTGTACAAAAATCATCAGGTCGGACTGAAGTTCAATCTCTCTTCCCACAATCGCCTTCTGCTGATTTCCGCCGCTCATTGACCGCACCTGGGTCATCGTTCCCTGTCCGCTGCGGATATCATATTCCTCGATCAGTTTCTGTCCGTATTTTTCAAACTCATCCGGTCTCAGCACCCCGCCTCTGCCCGAAAAAGGCTCTTTATAATAGGATTTAAGAGCCAGGTTGTCCCGCAGGGTAAAATCAAGTTCAAGTCCGAACTCCTGTCTGTCCTCGGGAATATAGGATATTCCCTTCTCCGTTCTCCTGCGGATCGGCATGTGCGTGATGTCTTCGCCGTTTAGCATCACTCTGCCGGAGGCCACTTCCATCAGCCCGGCAATGGCGTCCGCCAGCTCGATCTGTCCGTTTCCCGACACACCTGCTATGGCAAAGATCTCTCCTCTGTGCACCTGGAAAGAAACATTCTTTACCACATCAAAGTTATCCTGATTGCGCACGGTCATATTCTGTACATCCAGTACCGTCTCACCGAATCTGGCCGGAGGTTTATCCACAGTAAAAGAGACTTCTCTTCCCACCATCAGGTTCGCCATGGTCTTTGTAGAAGTCTCCGCCACGTTCAGGACATCCACGATCTTTCCTCTGTTCAGGATCGCGCAGCGGTCCGCAACCTGTTTGATCTCCTCCAGCTTATGTGTAATCAGAATAATCGTCTTCCCGCTGTCCCTGAGGTTGCGGATAATCTGCAGCAGGAATTCAATCTCCTGAGGAGTCAGCACAGCTGTAGGCTCATCAAAGATCAGAATCTCCGCCTCACGATACAGCATCTTCAGGATCTCCACTCTCTGCCGGATCGAGACATTCACCTTCTCGATCACCTGAGTCGGATCCACTTCCAGTCCATATTCCTCTGAAAGCTTTCTTATATCTTCGTTTGCCTTCTTTATATCAACCGTGGGGAACAGGCCCAGCACTTTTTTCACCGGTTCCATTCCCATGATGATATTCTCTGCGATCGTATAGTTGGATACCAGCTTAAAATGCTGATGTACCATTCCGATATTCAGTTTTGTCGCATAGTTGGGGGAAGTGATATGCACCTTTTTCCCTTTTACGTAGATCTCCCCCTCGTCAGGCTCGTACATTCCGAAAAGCATGCTCATCAGAGTGGACTTTCCCGCTCCGTTTTCGCCGAGAAGAGCGTAAATTTCGCCCTTTCTGATCTGTATGCTCACGTCATCGTTTGCCACAATGCCCGGAAATCTTTTCGTAATATGTCTCATCTCAATAATATATTCTTCTGACATTGGCAGCTCCTGTTCTCTTCATTCATTCCGACGGGTTTGCAGTAAAGTGAAAATGGACAGTGTCACCTGTTAAGTGAACTGTCCATTCTGCATTACCTGATGTTTATTACTCCAGTCCTGGAAAGTCCTCCGGTGTACTGTCGCTGTCGCTTGAAGGAGGAACAATGGTTCCGTCTTTCACAAGCTCAAACGCTTCGTCGATTGCCTTGATCGTATCATCTGACAGCTGCTGTCTTCCCTCTTCCTTAACATATCCGGTAGAGTCTGTGTCGGCCATCAGAGTTATGTTCTGTCCCTCGAAGGATCCGTCCGCGATTGCATTAAGCTGTCTCTCAACATTAATGCTCATGCATTTCAGAACAGATGTCAGGATAATATTGGAATCTCCGTTTGCTCCGTCATCATACTGATCTACGTCACATCCGATGACTTTCACATCGCCGGCCTCTTTCGCCGCTGTAAACACACCGTTTCCTGATGCGCCTGCCGCAACAAAGATAATATCGCATCCCTCTTTGATCAGGGATTCTCCGATTACCTTTCCGGTCGCTTCATCTGAGAAGTTCCCTGTGTAGTTTCCGCCAATGTTCTCATCGTTGTATGTTCCCGCATAGGAAGCAAGCTCTACGCACTCAGCGCTTGTCCCGAGTTTTGCGTTCGCATAGTTCACGCCGGCTTCAAAACCATACTGATAATTTACATTGGACGGGAAAGGCTGTCCGTTCACAACAGCGACTTTATTTGTCGTTGTCTCAAGAGCTGCAGCCATGCCTGCGAAGAATCCGCTCTCCTGCTCAGCGAACAGCATTGCATATACATTGTCAAGCTCTACTGTATTGCCTTCTGCATCTGTCGGATAGCTGTCTACGAGGATGAAATCCACATCCGGGTTATCCTGTGCCACCGTGCCGATTCCGGCGCACTGATATCCGAGGCATACCACCACGTCATAGCTTCCTGCGATCTCTGTGATTCTCTCAACTACTGTTGCCGGAACTCCTGTCTCCTCACGGATCGGTGTTACCTTTGCATCCGGATGCTCCTCGATAAATGCAAGGACGCCATTATAGTTATCCTCGTTAAACGAGCCGTCGTCCACACCGTTCGGGCTTGAAACGATGGCAATATTCAGTGCATCTCCGCTCTCTTCTGTTGTAGAATCCTCTCCGCTGCCGGATGCTGCGCCGTCATTTGAATTGCTTCCGCATCCGATAACCATGGATGACACCATTGCTACGCAGAGAAATGCTGCTAACAGTTTCTTTTTCATTCTATAACTCCTCCTTCTTTGTTTTGATAAGTCTGACTAATACTTTCCAGCCAACTTATTAACATACATTTTAACACTTGTTCATCTGATGTGCAACGCCCTGTTGTTCAAAAATCTTCTTCAGGCTCTCGGTATAGGGCGGCCTTGCCACCCCATACTCTGTTACAATTCCGGAAATGAGACTGTGATCTGTCACATCAAATGCCGGATTGTAGCATTTTACTTCTTCCGGAGCCATAGGTTCGGTATAGAATTTTTTCTTGATCTCATCCGGATTCCGGAGTTCGATCTTAATGTCATCCCCGGCAGGACAGTTCATATCGATGGTGGATGTGGGCCCCAGCACATAGAACGGAATCCCGTAGTATTTTGCCAGAATCGCCACGCCGCTGGTTCCGATTTTGTTCGCAGCGTCTCCGTTCGCCGCGATCCGGTCACATCCCACCAGGCATGCCTGCACCCATCCGTTCTTCATGACAATGCTTGCCATATTGTCACAGATCAGGGTAACATCAATGCCTCCTTTCTGCAGTTCATAGGAGGTCAGTCTTGCTCCCTGAAGAAGCGGCCTTGTCTCATCTGCAAATACATGGAACTCCATGCCTCTCTCCTTTCCGAGGAAGAGGGGGCCAAGAGCGGTGCCGTATCTGGAAGTGGCAAGCGGTCCTGCATTGCAGTGGGTCAGAATCCCGTCCCCGTCATGGAGCAGGGACAGCCCGTACTCGGAAATCGCCCGGCACATACGCATATCCTCCGCCTGGATCTCTTTGCTCTCCGCCAGGAGCAGTGCTTTGATCTCCTCCACCGGCTTATCCTGATTGGAGGTGACCACTCTCTCCATCCGATTCAGAGCCCAGCTCAAATTCACTGCCGTCGGCCTCGATGAATCCAGATACTCTTTGTCCTTTCTGAACTGTTCATAAAACGTATCATAGTCATCTGTCTCGATTTTATTCGCAAGGACACAGATCCCGTACGCCGCACAGATTCCGATCGCCGGAGCCCCTCTCACTTTCAGCTCAAAGATGGCGTCGTAGAGATCTTCTGCCGTTCCCAGCGTCAGATATTCTGTCTTGTTGGGAAGCTGTGTCTGATCAATGATCACCACCGCGTTTTCTTCTTCATTCAGTTTTACATTGTCAATATGTGTTACATCTCTCAGTGTTTCCATCTTTCTCCCTTTCATCCGCAGAAGTTCTGCCTCTCTGCATGTTTCTGTTCTGTCTCCTCAGAACCGGAATCCGGCCTTGAATCCCCGGTAAGCAAATGCCTTCTCGTGATCCCTCAGATCAAACAGCTCGATCTCCGGCAGAACGATCCTTTTCTGCGCCAGCATCCTCAGCGCCGGCTCAAAGGGACCGCACCGGCTGCCCTTGATGGTGATCTCATTTACCACGAAATAACTCATATCCACATTCGCCGTCCCTGCATATGTGCTCTTCAGGATGATCGTTCCCTGACGCCGGATCAGGTTCTTCGCAAGCTGAAGTCCCGACTCCGCACCGGTGGCGTCCACAATGATCTCAAAGGTCTCGTCTGCCTCTGTCACCGTCTTTGCAAAGGGACTGAACTTCTCCAGCTTCTCGGGATGCTTCCCGATCACGGTCAGATCCGTTCCCGTCAGGTTCAGCACCTGGGCGATCATCAGGCTCAGCCTTCCGTCTCCCAGAACAGCCACTTTTGTATCCGGACTGACATGCACCTGGGACGTGATCTCAAATGCAGCGGCCAGAGGCTCGGTAAAGATCGCCCTCTCTGTCGGAAGTTCATCGGGGACTCTGTGGATCAGGTGGGTCTGAAGCGTCATATACTCCGCGAAACATCCGTCCTTTCCTTCCATGCCGATGACCTTCCTGTCCGGGCAGTGCTTCTCCCTTCCCGTGCGGCAGTACAGACAGTGTCCGCAGCCGGCGTTCAGTTCCCCGACTACCCGCTGCCCGATCAGGCTCTTATCCTCAGACTCTTCCACCACGCCCACAAACTCATGTCCCATCACGCCGCGAAAGTTGGGCCGGTAGCCTTTTAACACCTCCCGGTCCGTGCTGCACACCGCAGCCATAAGGATGCGGATCAGACTCTCTCCCTCTTTGCAGACCGGTTTGGGAAGGTCTTCCCGGTAAACCGCTTTTTCTCCGTCAAAATATAATCCTTTCACAAGTTCCGCCTTTCTGCCGAGGGCATCCTAAGCCTCGTCGATCGCCTTTCCGATATCATGTCTCATATATTTGTTCTCAAACTGTACCCACTCGGTGGCTGCATAGGCGTTGGCTCTCGCCTCTTTCAGGTCTTTTCCCTTTGCCGTCACGCCAAGCACGCGTCCGCCGTTGGTCACGATCTGATTCCCTTCGAATTTCGTTCCCGCATGGAAGCAGTAATACCCGTCATGCTTTTTGAACTCATCCAGCCCTGTGATGGGATATCCCTTTTCATATTTTACCGGGTATCCGTCTGACGCCAGAACCACGCAGACCGCCGCGTTATCCTCAAACTGCAGGTCGATCTGATCCAGAGTTCCGTCGATACATGCCTCCGCCACGTCGATGATGTCATTCTTCATACGCGGGAGCACAACCTGTGCCTCCGGATCGCCAAAGCGTGCATTGTACTCCAGTACTTTCGGTCCGTCCGCCGTCAGCATCAGTCCGAAGAAAATGACTCCCTTGAAAGGACGTCCTTCTGCAGCCATGGCGTCCACAGTCGGCTGATAGATATATTTCTCACAGAACTCCTCCACTTCTTTCGTATAGAAGGGACTTGGCGAAAAAGTTCCCATTCCGCCCGTGTTCAGACCAGTATCCCCGTCTCCCGCACGTTTGTGGTCCTGTGCGCTGGTCATGGTCTTGATTGTCTTTCCGTCTACAAAAGAGAGAACAGACACTTCGCGCCCTGTCATGAACTCCTCGATGACCATCTCATTTCCGGCTGTCCCGAACTTCTTGTCCAGCATGATGGTCTTCACGCCTTCCTTTGCCTCTTCCAGGTTCTGACAGATCAGCACACCCTTTCCGAGTGCAAGTCCGTCCGCCTTCAGGACGATGGGAAACTTCGCCGTCTCGAGATAGGCAAGGGCCTTGTCCGGATCCGTAAAGTTCTCATACGCCGCTGTGGGGATATTGTATTTCTTCATCAGATCCTTTGAGAACGCCTTGGATCCCTCCAGGATCGCCGCGTTCTTTCTCGGCCCGAAGGTGCGGATGCCCGCCTCCTCCAGAACATCCACAAGTCCTCCCACCAGAGGATCGTCCATTCCCACGATGCAGAGGTCGATCTCTTTCTCCTTTGCAAACGCCGCCAGTCTGTCAAACTCCATGGCGCCGATGTCCACACACTCGGCATACTCCGCGATTCCCGCGTTTCCCGGCGCACAGTAGATCTTGTCCGCCCGCGGGCTCTTTGCCACGCTCGCCGCGATGGCATGTTCTCTTCCTCCGCTTCCAACTATCAGTACTTTCATAACAGCCTCCTTTTCTTCTTCTGAAACCACAAAGGTGCATCTGTGATACCACAGACGCACCCCCTTATACATGTCCATGCGCTATCCGTTCTGACGCAGCGCGGCTGCCCCTGCCTCAAGTGCTTTTCCACTCTCTGTCAGCACAGCAGTTTCCCGCGCGGCGCACAGCAGTCTATTCTGATATTACTGTCTTCCGGCCTTCCACCCGGACTTTTCCGCCCGCGATCAGGTCGATGGCTCTCGGAAGGATGATCCACTCCGCCTGTTCCATGACCCTCCTCTGGAGTACTTCCGGAGTATCTCCCTGCTGTACCTCCACAGCCTTCTGCAGGATGATCGGACCGGTGTCCGTGCCCTCGTCCACGAAATGGACGGTGGCTCCGACCACCTTCACGCCGCGCTCAAGAGCCGCCTCGTGCACCTTCAGCCCGTAGAATCCTTTCCCGCAGAAGGAGGGGATCAGGGACGGATGGATATTGATCATCCGGTTCCTGTACTTTTCGATCATCTCCGGCGGGATCACCACAAGGAACCCGGCCAGCACGATCAGATCCGGCTCGTAACTGTCTACTGCCTCCATAAGCTTCCCGTTAAAGATTTCCCGGGACTCATAATCTTTGGGGGATACGCAGCAGCTCGGGATACCGTTCTCCTCCGCTCTTTTCAGCGCGTAGGCATTCCGGTTATTGCTGATTACGCCTGCGATCTGTGTGTTCATGATCTTCCCGTCTCTCACCCCGTCGATGATCGCCTGGAGGTTGGTCCCTCCTCCGGAAACCATCACCACTATCTTTAACATAAGGTTACTCCTTTTTCTCCTGCCTCGATCTGCCCTACTACGTAGGGCTCCTCGCCTGCCGCGCGGATCGCGTCCATGGTGCGTTCCACATCATCTTTATCCACAGCCAGAACCATTCCAAGTCCCATGTTGAACGTATTGTACATCATATGTTCTTCCACATCGCCATCGTCTGAGAGCATCCGGAATACCGGAGGAATCGGGTAGCTGTCTTTTCTGATCACCGCATGGGTTCCCTCTTTCAGCATACGGGGAACATTCTCATAGAAACCGCCGCCTGTAATATGGCTGCATGCCTTGATCTTCACGCCCGCGTCCTTGATGCTCTTCAGAGCCTTCACATAGATCTTTGTGGGAGCAAGAAGCGCCTCCCCGAGAGTGCAGCCCAGACTGTCATAATATGTATCCAGCGCCTCTCTCTTCATATTGAATACCTGCCTTACCAGCGAGAACCCGTTGCTGTGGATCCCGGAGGACGCCATACCGATCAGAACATCCCCTTCTTTCAGGTCTTCGCCTGTGATCATATCCTTCTTATCGCAGACTCCTACCGCAAATCCGGCAAGATCATACTCATCCGGTTTCATCAGCCCCGGATGCTCCGCAGTCTCTCCGCCGATCAGCGCCGCGCCTGCCTGAAGGCAGCCTTCTGCAACGCCCTTCACGATATCTGCGATCTTCTCCGGTTCGTTCCTGCCGCACGCAATGTAATCCAGGAAGAACAGCGGTTCTCCGCCTGCGCAGGCAATGTCATTCACACACATTGCCACCGCATCGATCCCGATGGTGTCATGTTTATCCAGGATCATGGCAATCTTCACCTTTGTCCCGCATCCGTCTGTTCCGGAGAGCAGTACCGGCTCCTCCATCTCCCTGATCTTTGAGAGGGAGAAAGCGCCGGAGAATCCGCCCAGTCCGCCCAGGACCTCCGGGCGCATGGTCTTCTTCACGTGCTCCTTCATAAGTTCCACTGATCTGTAGCCGGCCTCTATGTCAACGCCTGCCTTCTTATAATCCATACCGTCTTCTCCTTTTCTATATCGGACGTCCACGTCCTGCTATTTCAGGTATTCCTCGTATCCTACTTCTTTCAGCCTGTCAGCCTTTGCCTGTACGGTGTCCTTCATCTCTGCGGAATAATCCTTGAGCTTCTTCAGAAGTTCTTCGTCAGACACTGCAAGAATCTTCGCCGCAAGGATCGCCGCGTTCATTCCTCCGTCAATGGCAACTGTAGCAACCGGGATTCCCGGCGGCATCTGTACGATCGAGTAAAGAGCGTCCTGTCCGTCCAGGTTCTTTCCCGACATGGGAACACCGATGACCGGCATGGGGAATAATGCAGCGCACATTCCCGGAAGATGGGCAGCCATGCCTGCTCCCGCGATGATCACCTTGATTCCTTTTCCTTCTGCTGATTTTGCCCAGTCAAAAAACACATCCGGCATGCGGTGTGCGGAGATGATGGTCATCTCATAGTCAATTCCGAATTTTTCAAGCATGGAAGCTGCCTTGCTCATTACTTTAAGATCCGAGTCGCTTCCCATGACAATTCCTACTTTTGGCATTTTGTCTCCTCCTTCAGTGGTTCGTTCAATACTTCTGTTCCCGGTAATACGAATCTTCCATTCTTTATTAGTATAATGTTTTTGCCTTCTTTTGTCACTACACTTATTTCTTCTAACTCTTCATAAGGTATGGTTATATCTGTGTGGCAGTGGAAGTATGCCTTTGAGACGTCTTCCTTTCTCAGGATGGACACGGAGTTGTCCTTTGCCATGATCTCTTTCCCGTTGGGGTTGCAGACCCGGATGTCCTCACTCCAGGAATAACAGGTGTCTCCCACCGCAAAATGAGGTCCCGTCTTCTCTGCAATAAGAATGGGCATCTTCTCCTCGATTCCGTATTTTCTCGCCGTCACATAAGCGGTCGTGTTTGTCCCGATGGCAAATTCGCCGAGAGGAAGGGTCTGATGATTCTTCAGGACATTATCAAAGATATATTTTCTTCCTTCGTCCGGAGAGTCTAAATTGGAGCAGCTGTAATCGGTAATCTTTCCGTCCCTGAAAGTGATCTCCAGATCCCGGTACTCCAGGCCGTCCAGATACACCCGACTGACGTATAAAACCCCGTCCGTCCCTTCCAGAACAGGCGAAGTGAATACTTCCCCCACCGGGATGTTCACATCTGCCACGCAGTTCTCGAACTTTGTCTCTTTCTCCGGATCGTCCAGATGGATAAGCTGTACTCTCAGATCCGTTCTGTTCGCTCCTTTTCCGAGCACATGGACATATTCCCCCTGATCCAGAGCGTCAATCATGGTCTGCTGCACCTTTTCATACAGCTTCGCGTCCAGCGTATTGATACGGATCACCTCGTTGAATATCTCAGGATAGCGCTCCCCTATCTCCGGAACAGGATATGCGACGATGGTAAAACTCCTCTCGTCTCCCCGGATATATTCATTGGTGATCTGCCCGGACCTGTTGTCATACATCAGGGCCAGCTCACGCTGTTCCGGGGTATACCCGGGTGCTTCCGGTTTTGTCTCCGGTGAAAAAGGCTTCTCTCCAAAGGTCTCCATCACGGCCGGTCCCGCAAACTGCGCCGCCAGCTCACGTTTTTTCTCATACACGGTTTTCATGACTTCCAGCCTGCGCTCAACATAACGTTTGTCCATGAAAAGCGCCTGATCCTGTCTGTGGTCATACTCATACTGCCAGTTCGGAACCGCGCCGAAATATCCGATTTTATGATGCTCCCTCTTCGTGATCACACCGGACGCCGCCCGGTAGATCACCGGCCTAAGGCCCATTCTGCGGAAATTCTCGATTGCCGCGCGGATTACCCTTTCAAACCCAAGGCTGTAGCGGATATTTACAACGGATTTTTTTGAAAGGTCTTTGCCCGTGTTGATAAAGCCGATACGGTATCCCTCCGTATAGACATCCGCCATCTTCTGTATGGTTTCCTCCGGAAGGGTACGCAGATGCCGCGCAGTTCCCAGCTCATTTTCCGTAATATATTCCCCGAACCGGTAGAGATATTTGTCATCCTCCAGATCTGCATTCTCGATGATGTCCGCCGCGAAAGAGTATTCCGGATCGATCTGTTCTTCGACCCGGTCCGCAAGAAACACATCACAATAATCACTTGCGTACCAGTAAATGATGTCCCGAATCTCTTTTGCATCCGGCTCGGCATTCTCCTCAAAGCAGTTGTACACTTCAATGAAGAGCTCACAGAGAATGGTCAGATAGTCTGTCCGCCCTTCGAACACATATGGAATGCCGGAGCGCATTTCCGCATAGAGGAAACACAGCATCCCGCCTTTGTCTTCCCCCAGTTTTTTCACGGCGCAAGCCGGATCCGCATAGCTGTTTCCATAATTCTGCGGAAGAATATCCCGGTAAAGGATCTCATTCAGGCTCTGCATCTCTTCCAGTGTGCAGAGGTCCCATGTGCCGTCCGAAATCTTCCTCCTGTTATTCTCCAGTTCCAGCAGAAAGATCGCCGTGTCCTGAAAGAAAGGCAGGTATCGTTCCGATACTGTCTCCTCCGATACGATGCCGCGCAGTCTGTCCACCGCAAGGGCATGGCGCTCCTCACACTGTTCGTTTCTTTCTTTCTGTATCTCTTTCCAACCCATTGTTACATCAGTCCTCCTATAAATATCGCCAGGAACAGGAGCAGCGTCACGAAGCTGCCCGGAAGTCCGATCTTACATGTAAGATAATTGCGCTCCCTCTCATGAAATCCTTTCACCGACGCTCTGATCCCGAGCAGCGAAAGAACAAATGAGACTATGGCGATTCCGCCAACGATTCCGGCCGCTCTCCCCCGCTCTATATACGCATAAAGGATACAGCCTGCAAGAAGAACAAACGCAGCGGCAGCCAGCCAGCATGAAGCGATTCCCATACGGGAATGCCTGTATTTGGCCTGCCCGTATTTTCTGGTTCCACGCTTTTTCCTCTCCTTCTCCCGCTGTTTTTCTTCAACGTTTTTTCTTTTTCCGAACATAATGTTTTCTCCTTATCTGATTGCAGATCATAAATATGATATAGCCAAGCACTCCTCCTATTGTATTCAGAAGCAGATCATCCACGTCAAGGCTTCCCACTCTTGTGACAAGCTGAAGGATCTCCACGCAGAGACTCAGCAGCAGGCTGCAGAACAGTGTTTTGAAAAAACCCCTTGAGCTGCTCGCCATTGAAATAAAAAATCCAAACGGCATAAATATCAGGATGTTTCCGAACAGATTCGAAAATACCGCAAACGTTCCCAGCTGTTCACGATATGTAATAAACCGTTTGATCTCCCGGAACAGTTCCAGATTATAACGGTACTCATCCATTACCCCCTCTCTGCCATACCAGTCTGACAGAAAGAGAAAATATATCAAAAACCCTATATATAAAATAAACAGAATCTTTCCAAGAATTCTGAACTTTTTCACTTCTTTGCGATTCAAAATATTACCTCGCCAAAATTGTAAGAATATTTACCCTCACAGGTGCCTGACGTTTATCAGAAAACGTCAGGCACCTGTGAGGATTACGAAGAGGGGACAGGCCCTCTCCGTGTCGGGGTCTGTCCCTTCTTAAATCAGAATGTTATTTCTTTTTTATTCCGCAGCAGGCTGGCACCGTTGACAATGGAGATGACTCCTGCGGTGATCCCGAGGACCAGAATTATAATTCCAACGACAATGTTTCCTGTTCCGCTGCTCTTCATTGTACGATATGCTTTTTCCATGCTCTGCGCCTCCTTATTGCTATTTGACTCCATATGTTTCATAGTATGCATCAATTGCCGCCTTTAATGTATCATCTATGATAACTCTTCCCTTATATGGGGTGTTGTACAGATATTCTACAACTTCTTCCATTGTAACGATCGCTGCAGTATCAAATCCGTAGAGATCCCGTATCTCATCGAGCGCACATTTTTCTCCGCCTTTTCCCACTTCCATACGGTTCAGCGATACCATCAGCCCTTTGATCGTAACATCCGCTGCTCCTTTCACCTTCGGGACAGTCTCCTCCATGGACTTGCCGGATGTCGTCACATCTTCAATCATAATGACACGATCGCCGTCCTTAAGACTGCTGCCGAGAAAGCTTCCCTTGTCCGCTCCATGGTCTTTTTCCTCTTTGCGGTCCGAACAGTAGCGCACTTCCTTTCCGTAGAGTTCACTGTAAGCAATGGCCGTCACCACACTCAGCGGGATTCCCTTATAGGCAGGTCCGAACAATACGTCAAAATCATCTCCGTATTTCTCATGGATCGCCTTCGCATAATACTCTCCCAGTTTCTTAAGCTGAGAACCCGTTACATATGCCCCGGCATTCATAAAAAACGGAGACTTCCTTCCGCTTTTCAGCGTAAACTCTCCAAATTTCAGCACGTCGCTGTCAACCATAAACTCTATAAATTCCTTTTTATACTGCTCCATATCCCTAAAACCTCCCTGTATTGATAAATATGACGCCGCTCTTCCCGTCATATAGAATACTGATTTCTGATTCTTTACAATTCTACCATAACTTACCGCCATTTTCAATTAAGGAATCGGACCTTCTCGTTCCGGGATAACATCAAAAGAAACTGCCGCACTAATTCAGCGCGGCAGCTCCCGTAAACCAGCTCTATGAACTTTTTCTTCTTCTGATCACATAAACACCGGTTCCGCCTGCAAGAACCGCTGATGCGGCGAGCAGACCGAGCATCGGGTATATCCTGTTTTCATCTCCTGTCTTTACAGGTTTTACATCCGACCCGCTGTTTCCCGTCCCTGTCGGGTCCGAAGTTTCCTGCTGTCCTGTCGAATTATCCGTTCCGTCTGCAGGGTTCTTTCCGGGATCTTCGGACGGATCCTGGATTCCCGGCGTCTGACTTCCCGGATCTTCCTCCTTTTCCGTCAGGATCGTGATTCTTCCGTCACCCAGAGGATTGCCGTACATCTCGGCAGTCACAGTACCGTTCAGCCGGTCTGTAAAATAACTGATCAGCATCTCTGAATCAACCGGGAGCTCTTCATGCTGAAGGATCTGCGCTCCCTGGAACATGGTGAATCCGTCTCCCTGCTCCTGAAGTGTATAGAAACTTCCGGCCACTGTATATGTCTTCTCCGGATCCAGCGCCTCTCCGCCGATCATAACATTCTGCACTCTGCGCTCTTTCGTCTCATCGATTCCCTGGAACATCTCCATACTGTCGGTGATAACCGGACTTTCCAGATAATTATGTATCTCATAAGTCATTCCGGAGACCTGAAGAAATCCTCCGCTCTCCTCCGGGTTCATACGCGCTCCGTGTTCCAGAGCGTCCAGAATCTGCTGTCCTGTGGCCTGTATTACACACATCTCGTTATTCCACGGATTTACATCCATAAGATCTTTTCTCGTCACATCTCCGGCCGAAATGGAATCACGGATGCCGCCGCCGTTTACGAGCGCGATATCAGCCCCCGTCATGGTGCGGTATGCGTCAGCCACAAAATCTCCCATATTCGTCTCGCCGTTCCGTATTCTCCGCGTTCCTTCCGAATCATTGATCGTCAGTTCAACTTCTGAAGTACCGAGTTTTTCATTAAGATATGCCAGATCTTCATTATATCCGTCGATCTTGTCCTGCACTGTCTGATATGCCGCCGCAGCAGCCTCGGAACTCTGCGTATCCACATCTCCCGGCGCAATCAGTTCTGTAGAGAATGTTCCGTCTTCGTTCAGAGTCATCACGCCGAAATCGGCAAACTTTGTCCCTGTGGAAGTAAGAGGAACCGTCTCACCATTCTTATTTTCATAAGTCTTTCCTTCGATCGTCTCATGAGAATGTGCATCGATGAAGGCATCAATTCCTGTCGTATTGGCGATCACATCTGTGGATTTCCATCCTTCTGTGGTTCCTTCAATTCCCAGGTGCCCGACAGCAATCACCCGGTCTGCTCCCGC
Source organism: uncultured Lachnospiraceae bacterium (assembly GCA_930972465.1). Taxonomy (GTDB): domain Bacteria; phylum Bacillota; class Clostridia; order Lachnospirales; family Lachnospiraceae; genus Mediterraneibacter; species Mediterraneibacter stercoravium. The sequence continues at coordinate 75,329 of CAKNHF010000003.1, read as the reverse complement.
TTCAGCCGCACTGTCCACCGCATTCTGAATCGTCTCATAGAAATCATCTTCCGAAAAGCTGTAGACAAAGTTTCCGTTCTCATCCTGGAAATAGGCAGGTGTGGATTTTGTATAAGTTTCCGGTGTACTGATACCTACAAACGCAACGTTCTCACCGTTCATCTCCACGATCTGATACGGTTCGAAAACTGTGCTGTCTGTCAACAGGTCCACAAAATTGCAGCTGAGATATTCATACTGCGCCTCGTCCTGAGCAATCTCCAGAAACCGGTCAAGTCCGTAGTCAAATTCATGATTGCCCGGCACCGCAAAGTCATAGCCGACCGTATTCATGATATCCACTATGGCCGCTCCTTCTGTGACAGAGCCGACTGCCTCTCCCTGGATCGCATCACCCGCATCTACTGTAATCACATCATACCCTTCTTCCTGAAGCTGTGCCCGGTAAGCCGCAAGGGAAGAATATCCGTCAACCGCGCAGTGCACATCATTGGTATACAGAACCACCGCGCCCGCCGTGTCCTCTGAGGGAGCCGGCGTCACCGCGCTTCCGCCCAAAGTATAAGCCGCAGCCGTACCGGACACTTCACACGCGGCCAGCAGAATCGGGTATCCGGATGCCGACTCTTCCGCGGGGATAAATGCCAGACCTTCCGGCGCTACATCTCCCGACACATCCGATGAAAAATCTCTTGTATTGACATAATTTACATAGGACGCTGATGCAGGATCCGTCACGTCATAGACCATCACTCCGCCAATGCGTTCCAGTCCCACAAAAGCATACCATCTGCTTCCGATCTGTTCTACCGTAACAGTTTCAGGCTCCACGCCTTTCTTCGCACTGCGGCTGTCTATCTCGATGTCGTCGTTTGAGCAGTTGAACCATGCGCTTAAATAAGAGGCCGTTCTGCTCTCGAACTCATTTGCGCTGTCATAGACTGGTTCCATTGTATCTGCATTGTAAATGGTAAAGGAACGGCTTCCGTAAACATAGTTGATCCCATCCTCAAGTCCTGCCGTCACAGAATGGTCAAGGACCCGCACTCCTTCTGCCACAATGCCTTCCGCATCAGCGATGTCTTCTTTCGCTTCGTTGCTGAACTCTCCCCACTCTCTCGCATCACCTTCATTGGCCGTCGCCAGCCAGGTCACTCCGTTTACCTCAAAGGCACTGATTCCATCCGGCATACGGACTCCGACCGTGTGCGGATATACAGACGCCTTGTACTCTCCGTCTTCTGAAAGATCCACACGGTTTTCCTCCGCACTCAGATCCTGGAAACCGAGACTTTTTATAGACGTAAAGGTCCCTTCCTCGATGTCCAGCGTGGCAATGGCATTGGCTTCCTGAAGGGATACATATGCCTTTGTACCGTCAGGATCCAGCGCAATGTATTCCGGTTCCAGGTCGGCTGACGCACTCAGGATCTGCCCGTCCACCTTATTGAACAGGATTCCCTGTCCTGCAAGTACGGAAGAATCAAATCCGGCAAATCCGGCAACCCTCACTTCTTCTGTTTCCGTATTTACAAGAGTCACACTTCCCGCCGGGTCTGTCGTCCCGGGTCCATATCCTTCTCTCGGCTCTCCTTCATCCGCTGTCAGGATCCATTTTCCGTCGCTGCTGACAGTGACCATATCCGGCTGGACGCCTGTCTCATAGCTGGTCACAAGATTCCCCTCATAATCCAGCACTGCAATCCTTCCTGCCGCCGTATAGTCCGCAGCCTGCAGCGCGATGATCACATGGTCATTCACCGTATCCACTGCAACACTGGTCATATCTCCATAGGCAAAACCGTCGATCAGATTCTGGACCTCTATCGTGTTTTCTGTAGTCAGACTTCCGTCCTCATTTACATTCACCACATTCAGCAGTCCCTGCTGTCCGTTGACAATATATGCTTTTCCGTTGTCTGAATTATAGGATACGATTTCCGCCACTCCGCCGTCCGGATCTGCCTCTCCGAGAGTGACATCCCCCGTCCTGTCAAGCGTCAGAGCCGCGCCGTTCTCAAAGCTGCTGCTGTGGTAAGTCTCTTCCGGAGTCCCGCTTCCGGGCTGTTCTCCGGTGCCCGGATCCGTTTCTCCGCCTTCTTCACCGCTGCCTTCCGGCCCGTGAGGTCCCATCTCCGGATCAACAGTTTCAGAATAATCCAGTGAGTCCGCATCATCTGCATTATTGTCGGTGTCTGCAAAGCCGACTCTGCGCACTGCTTTTTTCTTTGACTGGACTGCTTCTGTCCGGCCTTCATATACCGGCGGCATCTGCGCCTCTTCCTCATCATTTCCCTGCACCGCAAGAAGGTCCACGTAACCTTCCGGACGGTTTGATTCCGTCACCGCACCTGCGAAATCATCTCCCGGCTGGACGTCTTCGCTGAAAAGCGCGACGGACACTCCTTTATTATGCAGCCGGATGTCCCATTCCTGATCTCCGGACGGAACCTGGTAATCTGTCCCTGTGGTTTCCCCGCAGCGGATAAGGTAATAGCCGTTCCCCCCGATATCTCCGGTAAGATCAAGATATTTCCAGGCTTCACTGTCATCCCCGTCCCGGCTTGAGCGGTATGCGATCCTCCAGCCTGTCAGATCTACTGTGTCTGACGACTGATTATACAGCTCGATAAAACTATGGCTGGCATTCCCGTCATCGCTTCCCCCGTATATCTGATTCACGATCACATGCGGTACAGTCACATCGTATACCCCTTCCGCTGTATACGGCGTTCCGTCTCCCGTCTCTGCGGCCGACACAGAGCCTGCCGGCACCATTGACGCCGTCACCGCAAAGGCAGACATACAGGCCAGTACCTGTTTCCACTTCTTCTGTCTTCTCATCAACTTATCCCCTTTCATTGGAAAAATTCATATTTTTTCTGTAAACAGTCTGTCCGGCTTTCACCGGCACTGATTTAACTTTACCAAAAAGGGAAACGCTCTTCTTCAAAACCATGTTCAGACTTTGTTTGAAACATGTTAAATCTTTGGATAAAAACAGCGCCGAAACTGCCTTTTGCAGTTTCGGCGCTATATCATAATGCCGCATTATTATTTCACAATGCCTGTCATAGCTTCCACGGAATCAAATCCCTGCTGTTCCATGTACCGCTCAATTCCGTCTATTATCTCCAGAGTCACCGCCGGATTATGGAAATTGGCGGTTCCCACGGATACCGCGCTTGCACCGGCCAGTATCATCTCGATGGCATCCTCCGCTGTAGATATTCCTCCCATACCGATAATCGGAACCCTGACCGCATTTGCCGCCTCATATACCATGCGCACCGCGATCGGATGGACGGCAGGCCCCGACACGCCGCCGGTCCTGTTGGCAAGCACAAATGTCTTTCTGTTGATATCGATCTTCATTCCGGTGATGGTATTAATCAGAGATACCGCATCCGCGCCGCCTGCTTCCACGGCCTTTGCCATCTCGGCAATACTTGTCACATTCGGACTCAGTTTCATGATAACAGGCTGTCTGGCATATTTCTTCACGGCTTTCGTGATATCCTCTGCCGCTTTCGGATTCTGCCCGAAAGCGATCCCACCTTCTTTCACATTGGGACAGGAAATATTGATCTCCAGCATATCCACATCTTCCTCTGCGAGACGTTCAACAACTTCACAGTAGTCCTCTGTGGATCTTCCGCACACGTTGACGATGATCTTCGTGTCATATTTTCTGAGGAAAGGGATGTCTCTTCTGCAGAATACGTCGATCCCCGGATTCTGAAGTCCTACGGCGTTCATCATTCCGCCATAGACTTCCGCCACCCTCGGGGTCGGGTTTCCGCTCCACGGAACATTCGCCACGCCTTTGGTGGTCACGGCTCCAAGCCGGTTCAGATCAACAAACTCGGAAAACTCCTCTCCCGAACCGAAAGTGCCCGATGCAACCGTAACCGGATTCTTCCACTCTACACCTGCAATGTTTACTTTCATGTTCATCAGATCTCCACCTCCGTCGACAGAAATACCGGACCGTCCTTGCAGATCCGTTTATTGTGCACGTTGCTGTGTTCGTCCTTTTCTTTTGACTGGCACACACAGGCCAGACAGGCTCCGATTCCGCAGGCCATGCGCTCTTCCAGGGAAATATAGCACTCAATTCCGTTTTCTTCCGCGTACTTTTTGATTGCGCGAAGCATCGGTGTGGGACCGCAGGCATAAATGATATCAGCCTCAAGGGCATTTTCCCTGATCGCATCCATCACATTTCCCTTCGTGCCCACGCTTCCGTCTTCTGTTGATATATACACTTCCCCGTTCTGCTCAAACTCATCTCTGAGGAAAGTCTCTTCGTCCCTGTACCCGACAACGATCTGCTTCCTGTCACATTTCATCCGCTTTGCCAGCTCAAGCACAGGAGGCACTCCGATTCCTCCGCCCATCAGAAAGACACGCTTTCCTTCCGCTCTTTCATAGGGAAAACCGTTTCCCAGAGGACCTATGACCGGAATCGTGTCACCGGCTTTCATCTGCGAAAAAATCTCGGTTCCCGTATTCTTGCCTGTAACTCTGTACACCACCCGGAGACTTCCTGCCTCCCGGTCCGTCTCACAGATACTGATCGGACGGGGCAGCAGCTTGCTCCCGTCATTCGTATACATGGAAATGAACTGTCCCGGCTGCGCAGTTTCTGCAGCCTCCGTTCTGATCCACATACTGTAGATATCCTTTGCGATCCTCTCCTGCGAAAGGATTTCCGCATCTTCTCTTTTTCTTGTCATATACGCTCCTTTTAAAAGGGGTCAGGCCCCTTTGGTGTCAATTTATCTGAATATTCTGTAATTTATCCTATTTTGACTCCAATGCACCTCTGATGTCAGAAATCATCGCCTCGACCGCTGCCCTGGATGCGTCTCCGAAATTCTCTGCTCCGTACTTTGCATATGCCTCCTGCTTATATGCAGCGATGATGCCGCGCGACGAATTGACGATCGCTCCGAGTCCATCCTCGTTGAAGAAATGTACCAGGTCTTTCCCCTGTCCGCCCTGGGCGCCGTATCCCGGGACAAGAATATATGATTTCGGCATAATTCTGCGGAGTACTTTTCCCATTTCCGGATAGGTTGCACCGACAACAGCTCCGATATAGCTGTACTCATCTCCCATGCAGTCAGCTCCCCATTCCGCTACTTTCTCTCCTACCAGTTCGTAGAGCGGGCGTCCGTCAATAAGACGGTCCTGGAACTCGCCGCTGGACGGATTCGATGTCTTGACAAGAATAAAGAGTCCTTTCTTCTCAGATCTGCAGACATCGATAAACGGATTCACTCCGTCAGAACCAAGATACGGGTTCACTGTGACAAAATCCTCGTCAAACGGAACATATTCTCTGCTTCCTACTTTTACTTTTCCCAGATGTCCGGCCGCATACGCTGCAGAAGTAGAACCGATATCCCCTCTCTTGATATCTCCGATTACGACAAGATCCTTTGACTTACAGTAGTCCACAGTCTTTTTAAAAGCTTCCAGTCCCGGTATACCGAACTGCTCATACATTGCGATCTGCGGTTTTACCGCCGGGATCAGATCATATGTCTTGTCCACGATCTCTTTGTTGAACTGCCAGATCGCTTCCGCCGCTCCCTCCAGGGTCTCTCCATATTCTGCAAACGCCTTGTCCTGCACATGCTGAGGGATATAATTCAGCATCGGATCAAGACCTACAACGACAGGCGCTCCTGTTTTTCTGATTTTTTCCACAAGCTTGTTAATCATAACAAATCCTCCATTTTCTCAAAGGGGTCAGGCCCCTTTGCACCTGATTTTTCAGAATATTCTACACAATATATGTCTCTAGTATATAATACCCTATGCCTGAATTGCAAGAGAAGCATCATAAAAAGAGTTCCGCGGACGGAACTCTTTTTTACTTTGTCAATATTATGTTTAAAGAATCTGTTTTATTCCTCCGGGAGCCAGCAGGCTGAACGGAAATATCGGGGTATTCCGCAGAATTCCATATACCAATATGATGATCAGAACCGCCAGAAGAAGCTTTATACTGATCTTTCCGTCTATATGATTTCCGCCTGTAACCGCCCAGTCAATCCCCCGCGCCGCAATGTATCCTCCCGCAAAGGGAAGAAGAATGACCAGCAGCGGATTATAACAAAACGCATCAAAAAACTTTCCATGCAGGATCGAAAAACACGCCCGCCCTGCTCCGCAGCCCGGACAGTACAGCCCGGTCAGCAGTTTAATGATGCAGGGAAGCGGGTACTGATACGGGTCATGAAAATACAGATACAGCGCTCCCGCAGCGAATACGGCAGCGGCTCCCAGCAGCAGAGCTGCCCTGACCGATCTTTTTGTCCTTATCCATTCTGACATAGCCAGCTGCTGCTCCTCCGGTTTAATAATAATAGTAGTAGGAATCAAACAGGCTGTATCCTGCTGCCGCAGTCATCACCATCAGTCCGATAAAAACAGCGTATGCCACAACGCCTACGATAGCGGAAACAATGATCCAGATTCTGGATTTCTTCGCCGCATCCTGTGCGCCTGCCATATCACCGGCAGAAATTGCCGAATTGATCTTTGCCGCAAATACAATACCTACAATACCGAACGGCAGACAGCAGAAAAGCGTACACAGTATCGAAAGTACCAGATAAGGCACCCAGTTTACCTGCTTCTCCGGCGTTCCTGCCGGCTGAGAATATGTATTCCCGTATGTATCGGTGTTCTGAGTCCCGTAAGTATTCCCATAGGGATCTGTATTCTGGGTCCCGTAAGCATTTCCATAGGGGTCCGTATTCTGAGTCCCGTAAGTATTTCCGTACGGATCCGCAGTCTGCTGACTGTTTGCATCTCCCCCCTGCTGATACCCCTGTCCGAAAGTCTGAGCCTGTTCTTCATTCACGCTGCTCAGTACGACAGTCTCCTGTTCTCCCGGCTGAACACCGGCCGGAGCCGCCGACTGGTCAGCTCCGCAGTACGGACAGAACTTTGATCCGTCCGGAATTTCCTGATAACATTTCACACACTTCATTTTTCTACCTTCCTTTAAATATCTTTTTCTGTTTTCAGTTCTAAAATACGTCTTACAGATTCATCCAGCCTGTCTTCTGTGATCTTCCCTTCCTGCACGGCATCAAGAATTCCCTGGTAAGCAGACTGAAGATCCGACGGCATCAGTATCACATCCGCACCTGCCTGTACGGCCATAACCGCAGATTCCGCAGAAGAGTAGTGTTCCGTAACAGCTCCCATATTCATTGCATCTGTTACTACGATTCCGTCATACCCCAGTTCATCCCGAAGGATACCGGAAATAACCTTCTCCGACAGTGACGCCGGGGTATCTTCACCCGCCGCCTCAGGCACGGAAATATGGCCCGCCATCACAAACTCACTGCCCGCTTCAATTCCTGCTTCAAAAGGCAGAAATTCACACTGCCGGAGTTCATCCAGCGTCCTGTCCGACCAGGCGAAGCCTTCGTGGGAATCTTCGGCCGTTGCCCCGTGTCCCGGGAAATGCTTCAAGGCAGTCCAGATGCCGCTGCTGTGAAATCCTTGTATGGCAGCCGCAGTCATCTCCGAGGCAGTCCCGGGATCCGAGCTGAAAGAACGGTATCTCACAACCGTATTTTCCGGGTTGTTCCACACATCCGCGTCCGGCGCAAAATCCAGGTTAAATCCATAGTCTCTGAGATATTTCCCGATATATGCACCTGCTTCATACGCTTTCCGGGAGTCTCCCGCAGCGCCGATCTCGCTCATGTTTCCGACGTCTTCCACCGGGAAGCTGTCGTTGGAGGCAATCCGTGTCACGGTCCCGCCTTCCTCGTCCACACTCAGAAAAGGAATGACTCCCACTGTTTCAAGGCTCATTTCCTCCAGCCGGCTGTTCAGTTCCGTGATCTGCTCGGGAGAAATGATATTGCCCTGCATCATGATGAATCCGCCTGCCGGCAGGCTTCTGTAAGCCTCCTCAAGAGTATCGTCCGCCTCTGTAACCGTGGGGCCTCCTGTCAGCGATTCCGGAGTGACTATGAAAAGCTGTGCGGCTTTTTCCTCAATTGTCATGTTCTGAAGAATTTCTTCGACGCCGTTGTCTTTGCTGTCCTCCGTCTGCCGGGAGGCGTTCTCCTGCTCCTGTCCTTCCGGTTCCATGGCGGCTTCACCTTTTTCGTTTTCCCGCACGCCGGAGATATCCGTGCTCTCGTCAGGATCTTCTGCGCGAATATCCGATGCTTCAGGCCTTCCCAACAGTTCACCCACACCTGCCACGATAATGACCGCGCATATCACGGTCACGGCCGCGGCTGCGAGAATGAAAAGCGCTCTCTTAATCTTCATATTCACATATGTATCCTAACTTTCCAGCATATTCCGGCACCGTTGCAAGGATGTCATCCGGCACATCATTCCACACCCATCTGCCTTCTTTCTGATAGTAGAAAATATCAAGACAGTTCTCCTGGATCTCTCCGTCGCTGAAACTCGGTTCCCCGGACATCCACTGTCCGCTGCACCAGTAGTCTCCGGAATTGATTTTCTCTCCATAAAGAGTATTCGTATCATCGACCCAGTAATAGTCCTGGGAATTGGCATCCCGTCTTCCGCCAATGCGGAAATGTATGTTCTGCATCTGCTTCTGATCGATCTGGGACAGAATATAATCATATTCCTCCTGACTGTTGATCCTTGCCAGATAGCCGCCCGAATCAAGACATTTCTGATACGCTTCGCTCCAGGAGCAGTCACTTGCAACATACTCATATCTGTGTATGCCGCCCTCCGAAGAATCATAGGCATCCGTCTGACCGGACGCTTCCTGCTGGTCTGTGCCGTCAACTGTTTTTCCATCCGTCACCGCAGCTCCGGATGATGTTCCGCTGTCCTCAGTCCCGTCTGTCCTGTCTGTGCTCCTGTCCTCAACGCTGTCGGACTCATCTGTATCGGCCTGGGACTTTTCTGACCCTGTTTCCTGTTCCGCACCATTATTCAGCTCGGCAATGTCCGTCGTAGTGTCCTCTCCTTTCGGATGATAATCTCCTGTAAAGACCCAGACTCCTATGCCTCCTGCCGCGGCCAGGACTACTGCCAGCGATATGATCACTGCCGGAAGTTTCGATTTTCTCTTTCCGTTCAGTCTGGCGCCGCAGATCTCACAGAATTCGTCATCCTTCTCAACCGGACTGTTGCAATTTGGACATCTCATTCACTTATACCTCCGGTCCCAATATTCCTTTTTTATGGTCTGATCTGCGTTCCGCATGAGGTGCAGAACTTCTGTTCCGGCTTAAGTTCTTTGCCGCAGTTGGGGCAAAGGATCTTCTCCGGCTCACTCACCGGAGGTTCCTCAACTACCGGCACAGGTGCCGGTGTTGGTACCGGTGCAGGTGTTGGTGCCGGTGTCGGTGCCGGCGCAGGTGCAGCTTCAACCTTCGCTCCGCAGTTTGTACAGAAGAGCTGATCCTCCTCAAGCGGTGCGCCGCATTTTGCGCAGACCCTGCCGGACGGCTGTACCGGAGGTTCCGGCTGCGGCTGCTCGATTTTTGTTCCGCACACATTGCAGAACTGCGAATTTGCCGGGATCTCTGTATTACAGTTGGGGCAGAAAATCGTTCCCTTGATCTTCTGCATCTGCTCCTGGAGCTGTTTCTTCTGCGCCTCAAGATTCTCGATCTTGTTCACCAGACCGGCCGCCGTCTCCGGAAGTTCGCCGCGGTATTTCTCATAATTATCGTAGTAGAACTGTCCCAGCTGTTCAAAAGCTTCTCTCTTCTGGGCATCCAGTCCTCTGATCGTTGCAGCCATCTTGGCCGTATCTGTCACGTCCTTTGTCTTCTGGATGGCTCCCTGTCCAAGCATTGAAATTTTTCTGTCAAGATCACTTAAAAAAGCCATGTTTCTATCCTCCTTGAGATCATTCTTTGATCTGAACTACGCCCCATTTTCCGTCCTGCTTCACCCAGCATTTTCCGTCATACACAGGGCGTATTTCTTCAAATATGTCCGGTTCTATTATAAGGGTTCCTTCCGTATCCCGCAACTCCCATGCGCCATCTTTTTTCAGGGGAATGTATCCATCCGACGCCGCATAGCAGAACTCTTCATATTCCCCGGTATACTCATCCATCCTGTAAATATTCGGCTGATACTGTTCCCATGACGCATCATATTCTATCGGTATGACAATATCGCCGTTCTCATTTACATATCCCCATTTTCCGTCTCTTTTCACCGCCATCAGGCCTTCCGACGAAGAGCCGCACTCATCATAAATAAAATCAGTCATCAGGCTGCCGTTTCTGCAGACAGCGTATTTTCCCGGAAGGTCCGCCGCCCAGTCCAGGTACTCTCCGTCCTCCGTTCTGTACAGACTGTCTGACTGTTTCACTGGTATGGCTGTGTCCGGAATAATAACCGGATACATGTCGCCGTCCTCTTCCTGAAGTCCTTCATTCACATTGTGAAGTCCGTCACAGTAATAGAATATTCCCCGGTTCACAGATCTGCCTCCCGAATCGGAAGCTGTGATCTCACTTGCTCCGTCCCGGAGCCATTCGCTGTACAGCCCTGTGTCGTTCTCGGCCTCTCTCACAAGGACATAGCCATAGTTGCTGTCACTGATAAGCACATAGTCCATATCTCCCAGCATGGCCCCGTCCTGCCCGATCAGGCCGTAAGAGTCTCCCATCTCAATGACGGCGTACGGGGACTCCTTCTGGCGCATCAGCTCATTTGCTGAATATTCCGCAAAATTATTCCTGGTGATATAAAAAATGTCATCCGCTTCAATCGACGGTTCCAGCACCCATTCATACGCCTGGTCCGGTGCGTATATACCGGCTCCCGAATCACCGCTTCTTCCGGGCAGGATAACCGCCGCTGCCGCGGCTGCGATGATCACGGCTGCAAGGCCGGCGCCCCCTGCAATCCAGGGCCATTTCTTCTTTTTCTCTTTCTTCCCGCCACGCGGCAGCGATACGGAGGCCGGCGGGATATCCGGTTCCGGGCTCTTTTCCAGAGCCCCGCCGCAGTACCCGCAGAATTTTGCGCCTTCTTTATTCTCTTTTCCGCATCTCGGGCATTTCATCCTACTCTGTACCCGCAGTTTCCGCAGAATACGGCGCCTTCCTCCAGTCTCTCCCCGCAGTTCGGGCAGAATACCGGTCTGGGCGGTGTCTGAGGTACATCCGGTATTTCTGCGGGAGCTTCTGCTTCTTCTCTTCCTTCATTCATTTCCGCGCTTTCTTCTGAAGCCGGCTTCACCTCTTTGACATCTGCATCCGCAGCTGCCTGCTGAGCCTCCGAGGCCGCCGCTTCGCTGCGCAGCCTTGTGATCCTGTCAAACAGAGGGAGAAGTTCCGGGAGCGGATCTTCGAATCCCCCTTCATAATATGCCTTTCCCAGTTCAAGATACGCCTGATCCAGCGACATATCTCCATCAAAATTTACCAATACTGTCTTGTCGTTCTCCATGATCCAATCTCCTTCTCAGTTTATTTCCGCTGCAGAGAACCGTTGGTGATCTCTGCAGTATAGGTATCTGTATAATTTTGAGGTCCGTTGTCTGTTATCTCTACGGTCTCTTCCGTAACCGTCAGCTCATCCCCGTTTACCTCTGCAATCCCCTGTACATCAAATATCTGCGCAAACTCTCCGCCCGCATCCGGACCGAATACCATAAGCTGATTATAGCTCATGGCCACTCTCTGGTACGTATTGACAATAAAATACTGTCTGCCGTCAGGCGAATCGTATTCTGCTGTATTCATCACATTGCAGAATGCGTTTCCCGTATCATTTTCCCACAGGAAAAGCTGACGGGCGCCGTCATTTCCACAGTACCAGATCTGACAGTTGTCATTTTCAAGCATACCGCTGCTGTACTGGTAAACCGCAAAGATCTCTTCCTCGCCGTCGCCGTTAAAATCCCCGAAATAATAGGTCTGCGGATCCATTCCCACGGCTGTCTGAAGCTGTCCGAGAAGTGCCGTCTCCTGCAGGGAATCATCCTCCTGATTCTCTTCTTCCGCGGCTTCCTCTCCGGCCCCGGAAGTTCCCAGACTGATAACGCCCCATCTGCCGTCTTTCTTAACCCAGCACTTTCCGTCATATACGGGAAGGATCTTCTCAAAGATTCCTGACGGTATCACCACATTGCCTTCCACGTCTCTCAGTTCCCACGCCCCGTCGCTTACCAGAGGAACGTATCCTTCCGAAGCCGCGTAGGCAAACGGAGTCTCGTCCTGTCTGTAGGTATAGAACTGATCCCATGACGGGTCGTATTCCAGCGGGATGACTTCTTCTCCCTCTGTGTTGACATAGCCGATTTTCCCGTCTGACTCCACTGCGAGAAGTCCGTCTGACTCTGATCCGCACCGGTCATATATGAAATCTGTCACGGCCGTGCCGTTGGTGAACACGGCATATTTCCCCGACAGGCTGCTCCACCATGTGATCCTCTCACCGAACTGTCCTGTTGACGAAGGGATGCTGCAGATCTCTTCCGACTGCTGTACCGGGAAAGTCTGCCCGGACGCATCCTGCTGAAGATAACTGAAATCCGTGCCTTCCCAGATGCTGTGCAGCGCGCCCTGACTGTAATAATATGCATCGGTCAGCGCGCCTCCGCTCACACCGTCGAATGAGGGAACGATGTCCCTGCCATCCGAAATATACGTCTGGCATACTTCCCCGATCTCTTCTTCATAAACCGGCTCCTCCGGCGTCAGCACATACCATTTGCCTTCCTCGTATATACTGCTGAAGTTCTGATCCGTTATCCGCTCCCCGTCCATTCCTATAAGACTCAGGCTGCTGCCGTTTCTGATGACCGCCGTCTCCGATTCAAACTGGAGATTCAATGTGTTCAGCGGATTTCCTTCATAGTCATTGCTCTTGACATAATAGATATCATCAGCCTCGATCTCCGGCTCTGTAATCCACTCATACTCAGCGTAATGTTCGATCTCCTTCTGTTTATCCCAGATGCTCACGCCCTCATCACCGGATTTTTCTTCCTCCCGGCCGCCGCTTCCTTCTTCGTCCGGTTCAGGTTCTCCTATATTTTCGATTCCCCGGCGGATGATTTCTTTTGCCTTTGCCGGCTCCTCTGTCGCGATATAGAGGTCTGCCAGCTGTATATACGGTTCTTCCTGCTTCGGGTCAATCTCAATCGCGCTGAGATACTCTGCCTCCGCCTTTTCATAATCCATCTCTTCCATATACCGTTCAGCGTCGGACATATACCGATTATACTGACGTGTATCTTTCGTTATGAAAAAACCTATGATCACCGCGGCAGCCGCAGCAGCTGCGATCACACATACCGCAAGGATCGGAATCCATATCCGCCGGCGCCTTTTCTTCCCCGGCTTTTCCATTTCCGGCATGCTTCCCTCCGGATCCGGGACTCCCCCGTCTCCATTCTGTGATTCCGGACCGGAAGGCCCGGCGGCCGGCATTTCTGTTTCGTGCGTCTTATTCGGCTGCTCCAGCGGCGCGCCGCAGAAGGCACAGAACTTTGCTTCATCTTTATTTTCTTTTCCACAGTTTCTGCAAAACATTCTCCAGTTCCCCTGTTGTCCTTAATTCCTGCGTCGTTTGATTAAAAGTCCATTGAAAGCGGATTCAGATACCAGCCTCCGCCGACCTTTATAACCTCAAGCGTTATCTCCTCGTCCTGGCTTATTCCCAGACTGTCCAGTGAAATCGTTAATGTCAGGTCAACCGAACGGCCTTCCTTAATCGACAGATCAATATCCTCATCCTCAAACGCTTCTTCGATATCACTGATCTCACGCTTTGAAAGTTCCGTCGCATCCTCGATCTCATAATCAATCGCATAATCAATGTCAAATCCGAGGCTGTCCATACCGGCCGTCACCATCTGTTCGAACTGCTCGGAAATCTCATCTTCGTCATAGCCCTCATCTTCCAGAGCCTCCAGAGCCTCCGGCGGGAACGCGGAAAGCATCTTATCCGCATCGAGATCTTCCATTCCCTGCATAAAATTTTTAATCGGCTTCTCATAACCTCCGCCTGCGCACGCACGGAATATCAGAATTACGGCTACCACGAGAATTACAATCGCTCCGATCGCAAAGATCGGAATTTTTGACGCTTTTCCGGCCGCCGGACCCTGATGCGGGGGCTGACCTCCTCCCGGCTGCTGATACGGAGGCTGCGGGCCTGCGCCCGGCCCCGCCTGTCCGGCTCCGGGCATCGGAGTCACAGGTGTTCCGCATTTCGGACAGAATTTCGCCCCTTCTTTCAGCTGTGTTCCACAATTTTTACAAAACATAATCTTTTCCTCCCTACGCTAAAGTAAATTGATTGTTTTTATCCTTCAGATAAACTCTTGTTCCTCTCGGCAGATAATACTTCCTGCCTTTTCCAAGAGGCTGTCCGCTCTCAAGGAAAACTGCGCTCTTCTCATACGGTTCAACACAGTATTCATTGTAGTCGCCGATAAAATAAACACCCGCCATATTGCCTTCTTCCTCATATGGGCTTAACACGATCTGATCCTCTTCCTCGCGGAAAAATACTTCTTTCATCTCAGTAAGCGAATACACCTTGCCGGCATACATTCCTGCCTCTCCGACGATCGCGCCTTCAAAGTGTTCTGCGGTCTCTTTCCCGTATGCGGGCGTCTCCGGCATTTCCTGCCGCCCCGTTCTCTCAATCTGCTGTACCGGACGATACTGCTGCTCTGTATTTCCGGCCGGCTGTATCGGGGATACAGGAGGTACCGTCTCCTCTGCCGGCTGCTGTGACGGTCTGTAAGGCGCCGCGTTCAGTTTGTCCGTATGCTGTGAAGCCGCATTTTCCTCTTCCAGCATACGTATCTGATCGATATAAATATCTTCCGACTTCGTTTCCTTTCTGGACGCGGATGCCCACAGACAGATTCCCACGATCGAAAGTACGAGAATGATCAGATAAATCACACCCCACAGGATCAGCGGAAGCGTATGGAGCAGGATAAGATCCGCAGCCTCCAGAAGAATCAGAGCCGACTGTACCTCGTCAAGCTGAATGCGGATAAGCACAAAAACAACTGTCATAGCCGCGCAGTTGATTATGCAGCTTACCAGCGATACCACATATGCTTTCTTTCCGCTCAGGATCGCTGTCAGAAACGCCTCGATGAGAATAACGGCCAGCGCCCCCACAATGCACCATGCGTAGGGTTCCAGATAGGTTCTTATGCTTCCGTAGATCATCTCCGCCTCGGCAGATCCTCCGTAGAACCCCAGCCCGGTCTTCATGATGTCCATCACGGACAGATCCACGACGCTTATGCTGATCAGCGGCAGAAACCATACCGCAATCGATCCCGCCAGAAGAACGGCTGTCAGATATTTCAGTTTTTCTTTCATGTCTCTTTTCCTCCAGAATCATTTATTTTCACTTACCGGCCATCCGGCGCTTTTTTATCTTCCGTCTTATGACCAGTATGGTGATCAGGATCACGAGCACGGCGGCAGCTCCCGCCGCTATGAAAATGAGATAGGTATAATCCACGATCTCCCCTACTCCATTGGCTCCGGCCCTGTATCTTAAATCATATCTCCCATCTCCGTCCTCGTCAACATTTAAGAAGGTATCCCCCGACGATTTCGCAACCGTATCAATCTCAGTCGTTCTCGTAATATTGATATCTTCAAATCTTCTGAAATCAGAGTACTCTCCGGTGTCATCCATGAAACCGATCGTGTAGTCCATCGTACCCTCGCCGGTGCCTTCTATCTCAATGTCATATTCTGTGTTGTCTTTCAGACGGAGCACTTTTATGCGGTCATCTGTTTCTTCCTCCCGGTCATCCCCGTTCTGGGTCTGATTCAGAATTCCGAAAAGCGATCCGCTCTGTCCGGTATCCTCATAGGCGTCCTGTCCGGTATCCGTCTCTTCGGACTGATCTTCTCCGCTTTCTTCAAACGTAAGCGTTCCGAAATCCGTTCTTGTATTCAGACTCTCCTCACTTGAATCGAGGGTCTCGCCGTTACAGGTTACTTTTACATCCACGGGACACGCGATCCGGATATAAATATACTGCTGTCCGCTGATCTGGTCTGCAATATCATTGAAGAAGAACCGCAGATTTTCCGCCGAATCCACTTCATAGTGGCATCCTTCGCTCGCGATATCTTCCAGAAGCGACTGGGCAGACGCTTTCTCACTTTCACTCAGTGAGCTGAAGAACCCGAGAGTATAGATATATACGTCGTCTTCCTTGATGCCGTCTGCATACGCCGTCAGCTCTTCACCTTCTTTTCCCTGATTCGGCATTCCGTCACTCATAAGGACGATAATGCGCTTTCTGGCATTGCTGTAACTGAGCATCTCATACGCAGTGCTGAGGCCGTCTTCCATATTCGTCCCGCCTCCGGAGCCGATCTGCGTGATCGAAGTCTCAAGGATATCCCTGTCCATGGAAAAATCACTGATGACTCCGGCCTGGCTGGAATACGTCACGACTCCGATGCTGGCGTCTTCTTCCAGGACAGAGTCTACAAACTTCACCGATGCATCTATCGTCTCTTCAATAGGCTCTCCGTCCATACTGCCGGATACATCCAGAACAAGCACAATATCCCTCTCATCCGAAGTCGTTCTCTTTGCCGAGGTTCCGACGACTTCTGCGTCAGCCATCTCGTATTCTCCCCACTCACAGATAAAGCCTGTTCCGTCCAGCTCAGTTCCATAGCCGACGTCTCCCGAATGCCATTCCTCACTTCCGCCCTGATAATATACGCCGTACCGGCCTCCCGAGAATCCCGGTTCACCGTCAGCCCATCCGGAATATCCGAATGTTTCTCCGTTAGCCCACTTCCATTCATCATAGCCGGCGTCATACATACCGAAAAACGCACGGGAATATCCGAAATGATCGAGCAGAGTCCAGATAAACTCATTTTCTTTGTCCGATGTGGCAGTCGCCAGATAGCCCCCTCGTTCTTCGCAGAAGGCTTTCGCTTCCTCCCAGGAATCCACATCTCCCTCAAACCGGTAAATATAATAGTAATGTCCGTCAAACTCCTGCGCCCCCGGCGGGACAGCCGCTTCACTGAACTCCCCGGCCTTATGTCCGAAATCCGTGCTGACCTTCAGGTCAGACACGAGCGCTTCCGCCTTCACCCGGACCGTGAATTCCTTCGTCTTCGAAGAATCCTGCAGATCCCGGAGGGTAAACGTATACTTCCCTGCCTCCAGATCCAGCCTTACCGGCTCTTCTGAGCCATAATCCATGGAATACTCATAATCCTCACTGACTCCTTCTTCCCGGTCAACCGTGCCGTAAATATTGAGCGTGTACTCCCCGTAACGCACATTGTTGATGTCATATACCGAAAACTGCACAGGAGATGACACGGTATAATCCATGCCAAAGTTTGTAGAAATGCTGAGATCCGTTCTGTCGCTGCCGTCCTTTATCTCGACTGTCCGTGAAAATACCCTTGTGCTGTCCACATTGTCCGAAACTTTTATGATGTATGTACCTTCAGGCAGTCCCAGATCCACCGGTCCGGAGTCGCTCACCTTGATCTCATCGCTGTAATCTTCATGGAACAGACCGAAAAGCCCGGTTTTTCTTTCTCCTTCCACATTCACGGTGTAATCATCGTACTGGGCTCCCTCTCTGTCAAGAACCGTAAGTTCCATGTCCGGAGAATATTCTTCACTGTCTTCCTGCCTGCCATCTATTCCCACTTCATCAAAGGCCGCTTCTATGCAGTCCTTCTTTTCCTCTGAAAATCCCAGCATATCTGCCGTCATCTCCACGCATTCCCTCACCGTCGAGAAAGTGCAGTCTGAGGGGAAGATCAGATTTGCATTATACCAGAGCTTTTCAATGTCTTCCCTGCTCAGGCTCTCCTCTTTGCCGTCCAGGCCGGTATACATCAGACATGCGGCATGGGATATGATGGTGCTGGCCGTGTGGCATTCGCTGGTGGAATCATTGTAATCATCCATATGATAGATATAGCCGCTGCTTTCGGCCCGTCCTTCATAGGAAGTCCGCACGGAGCTGGTCCAGTCTATTTCCCCTCCGTTTATATACGCCTCGGCACAGTACCCCATTATGTCGCCCAGAGCCTCGTTGACGGCATCCGGCATTTCATTGTCCGATGTATTGCTCAGCCCCGAAGTATACCTCACAATGCCATGCATATATTCATGCCCGCTCACATCCGCCATTGCAGAATATTCTGTCACAGAAGCGCCGCTGTCATCGTAGTTCCTGCAGAACGCGATAACCGAACCGTTGGGAGAAGGCCAGTAAAATGCATTATTTGTCATGTCTTTCCGCTCATTGCTCCAGCTGCGGTATCCGTCTACATGTACAAATACACTGATATCTTCTCCTTCTCCCGAAAAGGAATCTCTTTCGAACGTTTCATAAAAATAGCCGTAAATCCCTGTTATATTTGCCATGGCATCCACAGCGGATTTATCCGGAGCTTCCTCTCCTTTCCATGTCACGACATCATGGTTCTCATCATAGTACCAGTCATATTTATGCCCGTCCCCGGGAACGGAGACCGTGATCTGCGTCCCGCTGGGGCTCTCATAGACCATCGAGTTTTCCGACTCTCCCTGTTCTGCGATAAATTCCTGTTCCTTCTCCTGACCCTGACATGTAAATTCACTCTGGGCATAGTCCGCAAGATCGTTAAAGAGTACGATATGTCCGTCGGACGCACTGATCAGAACTTCTGCACTGCAGTCCTGGGCATATACGCCGAGAACATACACCAGAACCGGTTCCTCATTGTCGAGATCGTATATTGCAAGCTTATCTTCTGATAATTCGTCAACTGACAAAGAAGCCGTGTCCACATCTGCGAAATTATCTTCAATGTACTGCGCAACAGATGCCTCCGCCTGCTCCTGGGTGAGGGAAGCTTCCAGCGAAACAGACGTATCCGTGTCAGAGGCATTGGCCGTAATCCCCCGGGCGTTTCCCTGCGCATCCGCTGCAACAACAAATGTGCGTCCATAGACCGGTATCCCCTGATAATTCTGCTGGAGACGATAGTATGTATATTCTCCGGATACAGTCGTATTTTTGGATGTCAGTTCATCCGCGGCATTCTCGAATCCCAGCATTGCCGATGCGTCCTGAGCCGCCGCAATTGCCAATTCTCCGTCTGTAACTGCAATATTTGTAAAGTTTCCGGTCAGCGCCGTGAATTTTGAAGCGTCGCTGACTTTACCAAGTTCTGTAAGGAAAGGTATGTCTATGAGCCCTGAAGAAACCGCTGTCCCGAACATTCCCGTGAGGATGACGATAAGGCAGAGGATGGCAGCCACTCCCCGCGGCCAGCCCGGTCCTCCCCCGTCTTTTTTTCCTCCGTTTTCCCCGCCCGGCGGGTCCAGCCGGCATCCGCATCTCCTGCAGAAGGCTGCGCTGCCGCTCAGCTTCTCCCCGCACTGCGGACAGTAACGGTCACCCTCGGCTTTTTTCTTTTTTCTCTTTCTCCGCACTATACAGATTATAAATGCCAGTGCAAATAAAGCCAGCGCTGTCCACACCCCGGCCGCCGGACTTCCGGCTGTCGGATCAAACAGATATCCCGGCCCCTCCATAAGGCCTGCCGCTGTCAGATAAACAGTCATGAACACCATACCCAGCAGTGAGATCACGCCTGATATCACCCTTGTCTTCATAAAGGTGGAGATAAAAAGGACGGCCGCCGGAATCAGAATCACCAGAGCC
Organism: uncultured Lachnospiraceae bacterium; assembly: GCA_930972465.1. Classification (GTDB taxonomy): domain Bacteria; phylum Bacillota; class Clostridia; order Lachnospirales; family Lachnospiraceae; genus Mediterraneibacter; species Mediterraneibacter stercoravium. Next base: position 55,627 of record CAKNHF010000003.1, on the reverse strand, counting down.
ATGATGAGCCCCCACAGATTCCATGCGCCTGCTGCGGGTATAAAAACGAGACTCAGGACTGTCAGCACTGATAAGATCCGAAGCATGATTTTTTTTAGCATAAACATTCCTCCTGTCCTGTGCATTCCCGGATTCCCCCATCTGATGAACAGAAATGCAAATATAGATTATTATATAATTTTTTTGCATATTTTCTCAAGATGTGGCATATTTTGTGGACAATTTTTATGGCATAAGACAGAATATTATTCTATAATGACGGTACAGGCTCATCAGGGGGGATACTACAGAAACACCTGTCAGCAAGGAGGTTCCTATGAGTGAATTTTCACAACTTTTTTCGGATTATGTACATGCAAAAGATATTAAAATTTATTCCATGGCCGCCTACTGCGGAATGGATCGCTCAACTATGTATAAGATACTCCGCGGAAAACGCACCCCTTCCTCTGAAGAGATGGTAAAAAAAATTGCCGGCTTTATGCAGCTGACTCCACTGGAGCAGAACAGTCTTCTTGAGTCCTTCCGCATCACTGTAACGGGCCGCTCAAATTACTACCGCCGGAAAGATGTATTCCACTTTCTCAGCACCTTCACCAGTGAGCCTGACCCGCTCATTCCCCGGCAGACCGGAGCTTCTCCCATGGATTTTTCCGAATCTGTCGTTCCTCTGCGCGGAGAATCGCATATCTCCGGCGTGCTTCTCAACATTGCCGCCCTGGAGGTCCAGACGGAAAACGGATATATCAGAATGCTCGTTCAGCCGGATTTCACATCCTTTTTTGAACAGCTGAATCATATTATCCTGAAGAAAGACGCACTTACAATAGAGCATATTATGTGTTTTAACAATAATCCGGAGATTCCGAATTCAAAGCGTGACTACAATCTTCACTGTCTCAAAAGCATTCTTCCGCTGTACACAGCCGGATGCCGGTATCATCCTTACTATTATTATGACAATATCATATCCCGTCTGGATTCTTTCCACCTGTTTCCTTATATGATGCTGACTTCGCAATATGCGGTCACATTCTCGGAGGACATGTCCAACGGGATCTTATACAGCCGGAAAGATATCCTGGACTTTCTAAGTGAGATCTATTCCGCTTATCTGGAACAGGCCCCCCCTATGCTCAGAGGAATGGGCGACGTGTTCGGACAGCTCAATTATATCCAGAGTCTCTGCAGTGAGCTGAAAACTCCGGAATACTCTTTCCAGATGATCCCGTGCCTGACGCCCTTTTTCACCAGGGAGCTTGTGACGCGCTGTCTGTCGCACCATATTCCGGAACGGGACAGATTCATCGACCTCTTCTGCCATTACGCTTCGGAAAGATACCGCAGTTTTGCCGCAACCCATCCCGTGTTCATCTGCTCGGAAGACGGCATCCGCCATTTCCTGGAAACGGGCAGGATGGAAGAGTACCCGTATGACATCTATTCTCCTCCGGAAATGAGCGACCGCATATTTATAATAACAAGACTCCTCGAATCGCTGGACACAATCCGTCTCCGACTTCTGAGAGAGAATATTGGAAATGTGACCCGCGGGATCAGCGTATATGTGAATTCCAACGCAGGTTATATCCAGTTCAGTCTGTCCGACGGTACAATCGTATATCTTGATATCGAAGAGTCAAGTCTTTTGAATACTTTCAGGGATTTCTTTGAAAATATGGATGACAGCCTGTTTTATTCTGAAAAAGAGACTCCGGAAAGACTCCGGATGCTGATAGAAGAATTCTCTTAGAAGAAACAAAAATCCGCTGCAGAACAGATGACCGGAATAAATCGTCTGTTCTGCAGCGGATTCCGTTTTATGATGCTTTCACCATATGGATCATGCCCGCTCTGAGAAGAACCGGCCTCAGCGCGTTATACAGCACACCGACAAGTATCGTGGATACCACCGCATTGACAAATGTCGCCGCAGCGCCCCACTTGGCCAGCACTTCCGCCATCTGCTGCGGCTGTCCCAGAATGTACTGATTATAGAAGAATCCGACAACTGGATCCGCAATCACATTAAACGCAAGTCCGGCCACCGAAGCGATCACGCTCCACCGCGCCACATAACGGCGGTCTGTGCTCTCATTGATCTTTGCGATTCTGTGAGCCACAAGTCCCGTAATCAGTCCGATGCAAAGCTTCAGCACAAATGTTTTCGGCGCTCCCGTAATATACACAGGATCCATGAGATCCGCCACTGACATGCCGATAGCCCCCGCAAGTCCGCCGTACCATCCGCCCAGTATCAGAGCTCCCAGTACACAAAATGCATTGCCGATGTGAAGGGAGGTCGCATCCCCGCCCGGCATGGGTATCTTTATCTGCAAAAATGTAAACGACACATAGCAGAGCGCTGCCATCAGTGCTGTCTGAGCCAGCTTTATAACCGTTTCATTTCTTCTCTCCATAACGTTTCCTCCAGACCATATATATTTGACACTGGTATACTATCACCAGACTGGCTATTATGAAACTGCCAGTTCTTTGTTTTTTATACAGTCCAGTTTTTTCTTTATGGCCTGTCCGATTTCTTCCTGTTTCCTAATCTCACACGCTCCAGTTCCTCCGCATCTGACTCATTCAGATAATCAAACAGATAGTTTCTCAGTCCTTCTTCCTCCCCCAGATGTTCTTCCCTCATCTCTCTGAGCGCCAGCTCCACTTCTTCCCGGAGTCCTGCCGCGGACATTCTCCGTGCGCCCTGCCCCAGAATAATGACCTGCTCCAGTCCGTCCGATGTGGCCACTGTCACGTCCGCAGAATGGGCGATCCGCCGCACCGTCTTTTCGATGTACTGGTCAGCAGTCTCCGCTTCTTTTGTATATACGATATAAATATTATGGTACTTCAGCACTTCTCCACGGCCGCCTTCCACCTTATAGGCGTCAAACACAAGAATCACCGTACATTTTCTCCACCCCTGATAATTGCAGAGCACATCCGCCAGCTTTCCCCTGGCGCCTTCCACGTTCGTCTCCACCAGCCGTTTCAGTTCCTCCCACGCAAATATAATATTATAGCCGTCCACGAGAAGGTACTCCTCCCTGTTCCCGTCTCTGTGCTTTCCGGATCTGCGGACCTCCTGGGCCGCCGCCTCTGCCGGCTTCTTTCTGCCTGGATGGTCTGTCCGCCCTTTTCTTCCGTATACGGTCACAGGGCGTGAATTTTCCCTTTTCTTCACCGGATCCGGCGTACGGACATAGATAGCGTCCAGTTCTTCCTGAGTCAGCTCGATTCCGGTTGAAGGGCGGTGTGCCGCGCGTATCTCAGAGAGAAGCTGTTCGCTCTCTTCCGTCTGATGTCCGCTCTCAACATGCATATACTCTTCCACCTGATACCAGGGCACGATAAATCCCGCCCCATGGGCACAGAACACAGATGCGGAAGGATTTTCCATATCAGCTTCCGGATCATACCCGGCAGCCGCCTCCACTTCTTCCGCATTATGACATACGTCATATCCCTTCAGAGAACAGAACAGCCGTCCTTTTCCTCCTGTATATCCGGCAAACTCAGTCTGGTATCCGCGCATGGCGGCCACCGGAGCAGTCCCTGTAAGAACAGCCTGCTCTCCATCCGTATCAGGCGGATCAAACTTTCCGCACATTCTCTGGATATCCGTCATCGCGCGTCCTATGTTCTCTGACGGAAGTTCCAGACGGAATTCATAGTAAGGCTCCAGCAGAATACTCTCCGCCTTCCTCAGCCCCTGTCTCACGGCACGGTATGTTGCCTGCCGGAAATCCCCGCCTTCAGTATGCTTCTGATGAGCCCGTCCGGAAATGAGCGTGATACGCATATCTGTGATGGGCGATCCTGTCAGTACCCCGACATGCTCCTTCTCCTCCAGATGAGTAAGTATCAGCCTCTGCCAGTTTCTGTCCAGGACATCCTCACTGCACTCTGATGCGAACTGAAGCCCCGATCCCCTCTCTCCCGGTTCCAGAAGAAGGTGCACCTCCGCATAATGGCGCAGTGGTTCGAAATGACCGACTCCCTCCACCGTTGTCGCAATCGTCTCTTTATACATGATGTTCCCTTCTCCGAACTCCACCTTCACTCCAAAGCGTTCTCGGATGATACTTCTAAGTATCTCAATCTGCACCTCTCCCATGATCTGCGCATGGATCTCCTGAAGTTTTTCTTCCCATACGATATGGAGTTCCGGCACCTCTTCCTCAAGCTGTCGCAGACTGCGCAGCGCAGAATGCACATTGCACTCTTCAGGCAGTATGATACGGTAGGTGAGCACCGGTTCAAGCACTGGCATGTCAGACGCATGTTCCGCGCCCAGTCCCTGTCCCGGATAAGTGTTCTCCGGTCCGGTCACGGCACAGACCTGACCTGCTCCGACAGACGCCGCAAGCTCATATTTCGCGCCGGAATAAATTCTGATCTGGTTGACCTTTTCTTCGCCGTCCGGAAGAACTTCCTTCACACTCAGCGCCCCTCCGGTGATCTTTAAATAAGTCAGCCTGTTTCCCTGGTCGTCCCTTGCGATCTTGTAGACCTTCGCCCCGAACTCCTCGCCATACTGCGGCGTCCTGGTAAACTGCTCCAGTCCGTCCAGAAGTTCCTCCACCCCCTGGACATGGAGGGCAGATCCGAAAAAGCAGGGAAAAAGCTTTCTCTCCGCAACAGACCGGCGGATGGAATTCCCACTTACCGTTCCCGTCTCCAGATACTCCTCCATGACTTCCTCATCGCAGAAGGCCAGCTCTTCCAGGGCTTCCGGCTCCCCTCCTGAAACTCCTGCAAAATCAACACACTCCTCGCCGAAACGTTCTTTCAGCTCTTCCATAAGGCTGTCTCTGTCCGTTCCGTCCTGATCCATCTTGTTTACGAAAATAAATGTGGGGATATCGTACCGCTTCAGCAGCCGCCACAGCGTCTCTGTATGCCCCTGTATCCCGTCCGCCCCGCTTATGACAAGGACCGCACAGTCCAGCACCTGCAGAACCCGCTCCATCTCCGCCGAAAAATCCACATGGCCCGGAGTGTCAAGAAGGGTGATTTTCGTATATTTCCATGTGAAGACCGCCTGCTTTGAAAAGATGGTGATTCCTCTCTCCTTCTCCAGTCCGTATGTGTCAAGGAAGGCATCTCGGTGATCCACGCGTCCCAGCTTCCGGATGCTTCCGCTTAAGTAGAGCATACTTTCAGACAGCGTTGTCTTTCCTGCGTCCACATGGGCGAGAACCCCCATACAGATATGTTTTAATGGTTTCTTTTTTAATGAATTCTCTTTATTTCCAGACGTATTTTCCATGAAAATACCCCTTTCTGTCTATAATTTTGCCTTCATAATCATAGCACAGAAAGGGGTGTAAGTCGATAAAGCATTCTTCCCTCTGCAGAATTGCCATAGAAAAGGACCGGCCTTATATGCCGATCCCTGCATTCTTTTTTTCTAATTGTTTGTCTGGTGATGGAAGATCAGGCTGTCCCTGTCAATGGCGCGGAACTCATATCCGTGATCCTGATAATATTTCAGTATCTCCGGAAGTGCCTCCACCGTAGTGTCCTTTGTAGCCGCATCGTGGAATAGGATCATAATATGGTTGTATTCATCTGTCTCAGACTGTTTTATGATTTCTTCTTTCGTTGCCTTCGATCCGTCTCCGCTGCTTACATTCCAGTCATAATACTGATAGCCTTTTTCCTGAACCATCTCCGTAAGCTTTGACATGATCCCCTTCGTATATTTCCTGGATACAGTGTTGGAAGCGCCTCCCGGGAAACGGATATAGCATGGAACAAATCCGATCTGTTCCTTTGCAATCTCACCGATCTTCTCCAGATCCTCAAAATATGCATCCACGGAAGCGTATACCTTTTCATAATCATGAATGTACGAGTGGAGCCCGATCGTATGCCCTGCGTCATATGCCGTCTTTATCATCGATAAATATTCCGGCTGCTGTCCGGTTATGAAAAATGTCGCCTTTGCATTATATTCGTCCAGTATATCAAGAACTTTCTGCGTATTTTTCGACGGGCCGTCGTCAAATGTCAGATAAACAACTTTTTCATTATCGTCCGCCTCCGTTGTTCCCACCGGAACTCCGGGCTGAACAGAATCAGACTGCATCCTTTCTTTCTCTGCCTGCTCTTCTTCCTCCCTGGCCTTCTCTTCAGCCGCAAGTTTCTCCTCTTCCTGTTTCTTCTCTGCTGCAATCCTCTGCTCCTCTCTGGCAGCTTCTCTCCCATTCGCCACCATGCAGAAGATTGTTGCGGCAATTACAAAAAATACCAGCCCGCACAGGATAAGCGCGTTGATATTATATCTTCCCCTCTTTTTGTGCATTATTTCATCTCCTCATTTGTGTCCTGTATATTTTCAGTATACAATATACTGTACCGCAAATATATCATATTAAGAAATTATTAATAATTTCAAACAGCTGAAAACCATATGAATAACCCTTATTATAGAATAGAGATTTTAAAAAAGTTGTTCTGTTTTTTTAAATATTATTAAGTTTCCGTAACATACAGGCAATATTACATTCTGAGAAGAGCCGGGACTTCCTTCCTATCCGAAGTGTCCCGGTTCCATACATACCCGTTCCTTTCTATATTCTGTTGGAGACATCCCCATCACTTTCCGGAACGCCGCGGCAAATTTGCCGGGGCTGTCATAACCGACCCGGCCTGCGATCTCCGCCACGCTCATCTTCCGTTCTGTCTTGAGCAGGACCGCCGCCCGGTTCATCCGGTACTGCGTGAGCCATGCCCTATCGTCGTACCAAAAACAGACTTAAAGCACTTCTTCATCACGGTCTGAGAGATGCCGAACCGTTCTGCCAGCTCGTCTTGAGAAAAATCCTCGCTCATATGCTCCGCCAGGAACTGCTGTACCGCCTTCACCGCTTCCACCTGTCCTTTGTAAAAGTACGGCTTCTCTTCCGCTGTCAAAGGCAGCTCCAGCGCTTCCAGAAACAGCAGAAGTTCCAGGATCTTGATTTTAAAATAAGGCAGCCTGATCTTTTGAGGGACTGCGTACAGTTCACTGAAAATATGCTCGATAGCACTCTCCCCGTGAAGGACCACCGGCCACTTGTCCCTGCAGAATTTCTTCCGGATATCACGCAGATCCACCGGAAAATCCTTCACCTGCTCCGGCATGGTCCGGCACGCGGTCTTAAAATCGAACGTGATCGTGATCCCGTGATAATGAGAAAGCGGAAGCACAAAACGACCCTCATGAGTCATCCTCTGATCCAGTTTTAAATCTCCGGCTTCCACATAGGAATACGCATCATGCTTTGAAGTATACTCAAGCCGCCCTTCCCGGCAGTGATCGATGCAGAAGACCTCCCGGTCCGGCCGGAAACGGGAATCATAATATTGCATATGGAAATCATTATAGCTTAATGTAACTCCGGGAAATACCTCGTATATCGTCATCACGCCTTCGCCGGTCTCGTTGTGAAGCTGATACACACTGCAGCCGCCGCTGGACGCCAGCAGCACCGCATCCTCACAGCACCTGAAAATGTCCGTCATCTGTCCGTCTCCTCCGAAAAGATCATTTGCAGTGGGCCATATTGATAGGGTCCCCTCTTTCTTTTCAGGATAGCATTTTTTCATGGACCTGTCTGCTCCGTTTCGACTGTCCTGTTACAAAACGTCAGAACAGCACAGCCAATGATCTGTTACCGGATTACATTTATTTTATCCGTCCTTCTCCTGACAATATCCTTTCCTGACCTTTCAGTTCAAGATTCCCGATCAGGCATGCCGCTGCCGCCGCCACAATATGGCTCACCAGCACCGCCGTCCAGATCCCGTTCAGTCCGAATCCCAGAAATGAAAGCAGCCATGCCAGAGGCATCCGCACGATCAGATAGTAAAGGATCATGCAGCACAGGCTTTTTACCGGTTTCCCCATTCCGTTCACAGCGCCCAGGAAACAGTTTGTCACCGTATTCAGAATATATCCGATCCCAATGATCAGAAAATACGTCCTTACAATCTTCGCTGCCGTCTCACTGTCCACGAACAGGCCGGAAAGAGGTCTTGCGAAAAGCACGACGACTGCTGACAGGACAGCCAGAAGTCCGCATCCATAGATCAGCGAAGCTTTTATGTAATCCTTCGCCCTGTCGCACCGCCTTCCTCCGATGCACTGTCCTGTCACCGTCGTCAGCACCATGTTCAGCGCCATCGCCGGATAAAACAGGATGGTCTCCAGTTTTCCCGTGATCCCGTAGGCCGCGATCGCGCTGATCCCGTAGCAGCTCACCAGAGAAGTCAGAAAGCTGGTACTGACCGCCGGTATACTCTGCTGAAACGCCGCCGGTATCCCCTTGGCAAAGAGCGGTATGATCCACTTTTTACTGAATGCTGAAATATGGAATGCAAACAGCTTTTTCTTCCACAGATAGATCAGCATAAACACAAGACAGAGTCCCTGAGACAGAAGGGTGGCTTCCGCCGCTCCCTGAAATCCCATCCAGCGGATAAAAAGCGGGTCCAGGATCGCGTTTAATATGGTGCAGATCAGCATGGCAATCACCTGAAAGACCGTATTTCCAAAGCTTCGGAGCACTGCAGTAAAGTAACAGTAAAGGTACACTGCCAGATAACCGATGAGATAGATTGAAAGATACTCGTACGCCATCTGATATGTCTCCTGCGGTGTCTGCAGAAATGTAAGGATTGGCTTCAGCAGCAGTTCCAGCAGGATCGTCATGCCCCCGGAGAGCAGGACCGCTATGACCAGCGACGTGGCGACAATACTTTCTATACTCTTTTTATCTCTGGCTCCCACAGCCCGGGACAGAAGGATTGAGATCCCGTTTGTGCCTCCCATCGCGATCGAATTCAGGATCAGGATCAAAGGGGTCGCACCCGTGAGCGCCGCATACGCCGTTTCTCCCATCAGGTTGCCGATCCACAGACTGTCCACCAGATTGTATGCCATGTTCAGGAACATGGCTGCCAGCATAGGCAGAGATACCGCCAGCAGACATTTCTTCGTGTCTCCGGAAATAAAATCTATTTCAAAGTTCATAGTGATCTCCTCCTTAAATGAATGAATATTATTCATTTAATGTCTATAAAGAAACCCTGCATAAAAAGCAGGGATTTCTTCCCTTATAAAGTTGTCAGCACATGGATCAAAAACGCCTTGATCCGCTGTACACGCTCCTCACGCGGGATTTCGTTGTCCAGAAGGATGCCAAGCTGTCCGTACACACAGAAAGAAGCTACGGCGGCAGTATCCTGTATCTGTGTCTCTCCCCGTTCGTTGGCTTCCTCGAGCAGCTTCTGCACGATGGGCTGCATCTTAGCACAGATACTCATGGACAGGCGCAGATGAATCTCTCTGCTCCCGGGACCGTGGAACACTTTTTTCATATAGCTGTTTTCCTGCTCTGCATCGATAAAAGTCGGCATCTGCTCCACGATCTCGATTAAAGTCATTCCCGGTTTTTTAAGGATAGACGTCATCTGATCGACCTGGAGCTGTGCATACTGTTCGACCGCCGTATCAAACAGCGCCTCCTTGGAAGGAAAATACCGATAGCATAGCCCCTGCGCCACATTCATCTCTCTCGCGATATCCGAAATGGACGTCTTCTCATACCCTTTTTCGTAGAACAGGCGCATCGCCGTCTCAATGATCTCCTGTTTTCTCTCCGCGGGATCTTTTGAAATACGCATCTTCCTGACCTCCTCTTGCAGAAGAAAGTATATCACTGTCATTTAAAGATGTCAATGAACAATGTTCATTCATTATTTGTTTTTCTAATTATAATACGATTCCTTCTATGCTTTTAAGTAGGCTTTACAGGTACATCCTGAATATTTGAATAAATCTGATACATCTGCTGGTATACTCTTTTTGTGTTTTGATACTTTCCGGAAGATCTAAGCCCATATATTTCTTCAACGCTATATGGCAGATTGTAGAGATTTTCTCTGGTGATCAGAACAAAATAGTTGTCTGATCCACGTACCGCTTCCGCAAATTCTTCAGTATTGATAAATTCATTATCTTCATCAATAAAAATGATATTTCCAGCCATATTCTCCAAAAGGATTTTCCAGTTTCTTCCTTCCAATATCCTGCATGGCGCATCGGAAATCACATCAATCCCACTCGAATCTCCAAGGTTTTCCACCTGTCTCAGCATATTGATCAGTGTAGTCTTTCCTGTCGCACTGTCTCCCTGTATGATCGTAATATTCCTCTTTATTTCAAACTCATAATGCAACCTGTTATTTTGTATTATAATCCTGTGCTTTCCTCTCATCCGCACCACCTATACATATTGCCCGGCAATCTCTATAAACTCCGCCATATTATGAACTGTATTGCCCGTATTTAGAATCTTTGCTTCAAACCTTTCTGTCCCGAAGTCCATAATGTGCCTCAGATTTATCGTCAGATCCTTTAACTCTCCGATCTTTAAAATCCAGCCGGCACAATTATCACCACATGCCGACGCATTAAATACCTTTCCTGAACTGTCAAACGCCATCAGGATCAGAGTTTTAACGCCGCCGGATAACTCTTTTACTGAAATTGGTCCCAGAACAGGACTTTCTATCAGGTGACTTCCTATCACTGTGGAATGATCCACATCCTTAATCATATCAACTGTCAGCGGTTCCGTGATCCATTCGTCCTCGTATCTGTTGTCGAAATATGTCGGGGGATAGTAAATTGCCTCATCCATTTTTCCCAGATAAATACTCAGCATCTCGGCCTCCTCGATCATTTTATATTTTCTTAACGTCTCCAGTATAGCACAATTTTTCCTGCCGTTATACAAGTTTCTCAGTGCCCCCGAATATCCATCTCCTCCAGTTGCTTTCAAATCTGAAGGTATTTTACAAGCCCGCCCGCACCTCCTGTGATACAATAAGTTTCTCCAATCAGAATCATTTCACCAATTATTTCTGCCATTCATCGGGATCGCTCCCGTCGTTTACCGGGATATTATTACCTCAAAAGAAAAAAGATATCTCTTCTATACCTTTTTTGGCGCCTTACTCCCGCTCCTTCAGCACCTCCGCCGGCGTCATCGCTTTCACCCTTCTCATCAGCGCGGTCCGGATTAGGAAATATCCGACAGCGATCCCCCCGAACACAGCCGCGACCGCGATCAGTGTAAACATCATTTCCTTCATGACGTCCATGAAGACTCCCGCTCCCGTCACGGCATCCTCCCGCATCGACACCGAGTATAGCCGCTCCGGATCCACATCCAGTTCGTGATCTGCATAGACCGCGTTATAGTAATCTTCCTTCTGCCCCCACAGTTCCCGCATACTGTCAATATCCATAAACACACACAGCCCTGCCGAGTACGGGACTACTTCCTTCACCTCAAACCCGTATGACATTTCATCCAGCCTGTCATTTAAGACCAGGTCGTCTCCCACTGACAGACCGTATTTTTCTGCCACTGAATCAGAGATGCTGATCTGATTCTTCTGCCGGCTGCTGATCTCAGGGAAAAACGGATTTTCTTCGATCAGCCCTATGACCGTTGCCTCCATGTCATATCCCATGACTTCTTTGTTCAGTGTTTCCACATAGGCCTCATAGCCGCCTTCCGGCACGGTCTCAGAGGGATATTTGAAAAGGTACATCGCCTCATACCGGATATCCGCTGCGGTGTCGGTCCGGATGTTACGGCAGAGCGCATAGCAGGTAAGCCCCAGCATCAGGATCAGCATAGGCACAAACATTCCTCCCAGAACTGCAAAGCTGCTCCGCTTCTCCCGGGTGAGCTGACGTACCTGAAACGTCCGGATATATCCCTGGTCCTGACGGCATGCTCTTCGCCCTGCTCTCCGGCGTACTCCTCTGCCTGCCAGACAGAGAAAGGTCGGAAGCATGGTATAGTGGAGTATGAGCTGTCCCCGTTTTACCCCCAGGGCATACAAAGCGCCGATGACAGAACTTTCACTGTCAATAGAATGCACGATAAAGACAGAGATCACATAGGTGATCAGGACAAGAACGATCACCCCTGCCAGCAGTCCCACGCTCTGATTGATCGCAACGTCGTCATTCACCGCCTTGATCCTGGGATTGGCGTCCGCCGTCGTAAGATCAGTCAGATTCCCCGCCTGATCCGCAGAGATTTTTATGGATGAGAGCATTTCCTTCAACTCTGCGTCCGTCAGCCCATCCCGAAGGATATAGCTGTAGCGATATTCTTCGCTGTGCTCTGCCATACCGCCCTTCAGCAGTTCTTCATATGCCTCCGGGGTGACAAAGGCCGTGCCGAACTTCTTCCCGTCGGCAGACATATCCGACATATTCCGCAGACAGTACTCATAATCGGCAGTCGTGACGATCCCGCTGACCGTAAACTCTTTTCCGGCGATCGTCACTGTATTTCCCGTCTCTATCCCGTGGGCGTCCGCATAGATCCGTTCCACCGCCGCTTCATCCGGAGCAGCGGCCTCACTCCCGTCGTACAGATCCAGAAGATCGATCTTCTTCCTGTTCTCCATCACCCTCAGAGTGGAGCCGTCATCCGTCTGCAAATCCAGATAGAAATGCTCCTCCAGAACGGCGCCGGCATCTTCCAGTTTCCTTTTTCCTGCTCAGCCAAAGGCCGGAAAACTCCAAACTGTCCGTCCTCAAGATGGTTCTCTTCCGCATGGGTATTCACGGTGCCTATAACGCTCTGCGCCGCTCCCACGATTCCCACTACCATAAACATGCAAAGGATGATCAGCAGGAACAGGGCAAGATACCGGAACAGATTTTCCCTCAGATCCCGTATCGTCCTCTTCAAAAATATTTTCTGCATACGCTCCTCCTCTCAGCGTTCCAGCTCCGACGCCGGAACCCTCGTTGTGTTTTCATATTCTCTGCTGATCTGACCGTCCCGTATCCGGATCACCTTATGCGCCATATCCCTGATCGCATCATTGTGCGTCACGATCAGCATGGTAGTCCCGTATCGCCGGTTGATCTCCTCAAGGAGTATAAGGATCTCCGTTGCGGTTCCGATATCCAGCGCTCCGCCCTCTCCGTAGCTCTTTCTGATCTTTTCCACTTTAATATACATATCTGTCCCTCCTTATAAAATAACAGTGTTATGTTTTTGTTATTTTTTTAGGACCCTGATCAGGTCCCAAAAATTCACTGCCCGCTTTCGGCAAATGTCTGAAAGCCACCCCGCAAGAAACGGATCGCGATCTTCAACTGCTCCTTCGCCTCTTCTTCTCCCAGCCCGTGGGATACGACGTTGAGCATGGCGTCGATCTGCAGATGAGAGAACCAGTGGATCGCATATTTATTCTGTACGGAAATACTGTTTTCGTCCGCAAGCTTCAGCAGATGCACCGTCTGCATATCCATGATCTCGATCATGCGGTCAAAAAACGCTGTGACCACAGGAAGGTTCCGGCTGCTGAGGATAATGTCCGTGACTTTTTTATTCCCGTAACAGATATCCAGGATCGCAAAAGAAGCCCTGATGTCTTCCTCCTCGCCCCCGGCGTCCCCCAGCTCCTCCCAGTTGCACGCCCTCTCCTTTTCATAGTGCGACTCCATCATCTGCAGGATCGGCTCCGTGACCGGAGCGATCACACTCTGAAACAGGTCTTCCTTATCCTGAAAGAAAAAGTAAAGTGCCCCTGTGGTCACTTCCGCGTTTTTGCATATCCTGCGCAGAGAGGATTTCTCATAGCCGAATTCCGCGAATTCCTCCGTTGCCGCCTGGAGCAGGCGGGTCTTTGTCTCCTCCGAGATCGTCCCGGCTTTTCTTGACATGAGTCTCCACCTCCGTAAATAACAACGTTATTTTACTATGCATCTGTGAAAATGTCAACCACAATCACAGGATCGCCGTGATCACCCCTACCGCAAGGCAGACCGGCAGTCCCAGCAGCATACCGATACAGGACTGCCTGATATGAAACCGGTAATCCTTATATTCTTTCATATCTTCCGTGCCCGGGATCCGGACCTTTCGTGAATGGCAGAACCAGATGCAGTCAAGAACCAGCGCATCATACCAGTCAATGATCAGCCAGATCAGATAGGACTCCGCAAATCCCTGCAAAAATGTGTCTGCGCCGTTGAAATGTTTCAGGACCAGAGCGAATATCAGCACAAAAGCTGCCGCCGCTATCCCTTTCCGGATGAGATCTTCCCTGGTAAAGCGCTGCTTTCTCTCAGCGATCAGGCCCAGTTCAATACACTTTTCCCGGATAGCAGGAGGATAATCTCCGACCGAGGTCAATGGATCTTTCAATGTTAAAGTCACTATGATAATTGTAAATAAGAGAATTCCGATCAGGCTTTCAATAAGAATTGTCATCTTTCTTCTCCTCTTTTCTCTTTATCTTTTTTTCTCTTCCCAGTGCTTTCTCCCTCCGGGCAGCTAAAAACTGATCTGCGGAAAGAAATTTCCGTGCAGTCAGCAGGATCTACAGACTGTTTATCAACTCCACTACCTGCCCCACATTCTTCTTCCCAAACACAACTTTTTCCCCGTCATTGATCACAAGGCAGGGGACGCTCATCACTTGATGCCGGTCTTTTAACGCCGGAAAATGATTCAGATCGTAGACTTCCGCTGTTACAAAGGGATTCTCCGCCGCAATGCGCTGGGCAGCCGTTACCAGTTCCGGACACATCGTGCAGGACAGGGAGACCAGGATCTTCATATTCACTGTTCTCGATATTTTTCCCAGGTCTTCCAGCGTTTTCTCATCCAGCGGCTGGCCGGGTCCCGACGTATTATAAAGTCCAAGAACGAATGACGTAAATTCATGTCCGCCGGGCACGCCGTGAAAGGCGAGGCCGCTCCACTCTCCATTCGCCCTGCACACCCGTACACAGGGCAGATCCTCCGCTTTCACCGGAACAGAATCCGGATCAGATAACCGGATGTTTTTCAACTGTATCTTTCCTGTCAGCCCGGCAAGTTCTTCCGCGTAGCTCTTCAGTTCCATTGAAAGGGGCGTGTCATCCAGATACAGCTCCAGTATCAAGGGAGAAGACATCTTATCGAACACGCTCCTTAACTGTGCGGTCATCTCCGGAGTGAAGATGCCGCCTTCTTCCGCTGTCTTTACTGCGTTCTCCGTTTTCCCCGAAGACATCCCTGTTGCCCCCGGCTCACGGCTGCCCGCGTTTTCTCCTGGGACGGCAGACGTCTGTCCCTCAGGATCCGCAGCTCCCCGGCCCGGACGCTCTGCCGACGGCTGTTCCGGATGAAGCCCTGTCTTTTTCTGCATGGCGGCAGCGTAGCGCTCCAGTTCTGTCGCAGCAAGAGCTCCGTCTCCCACTGCCGTCACCACCTGCCGCAAAGGTTTGATACACACGTCCCCGGCAGCATACAATCCGTCACAGCTTGTCTTCTGCAGACGGTCTGTCACGATATAACCGCGCTCGTCGCACTCCGCGATCCCTCTCACCAGATCCGTTGCGGGCTCATATCCGGCAAAGACGAAGACTCCGAAATTCTCCCCTTCCGGCGGCCGGTATTCCATGATCTCTCCTGTAACATTCTTCCGATAACGCAGACACTCAAGCGTACTTTCCCCTGACGCCTCGATCACTTCCGTATTCGTGAGCACAGTGATCTTTTCATGGTTCAGCGCCGGCTCCGCAACAGACGGCGCGCATTTGAATCCGTCCCCCCGGATCAGCACCGTCACATGACGCGCATATTTCGTCAGGAATACGCTCTCCTCGGCAGCCGCGAATCCGCCGCCGATCACAAAGACGTCCCTTCCGGTAAAAAATTCCCCGTCACAGGTGGCGCAGTAGGCGATCCCTCTTCCGCGGAATTCCTCTTCCCCCTGAAATCCCACCTTGCGGGGATGAGCTCCGGCTGCCAGCAGCACGCCGAAACAGGACGACTCACCGCGGCTGGTCTTTACTTTTTTAATATCGGCTGACATATCAAGCTCCGTCACTTCCGCAAGCAGAAATTCCGCACCGAAATTCTGAGCCTGTCTGCGCATGCTCTCAGTCAGCGCTCTTCCTGAAGTGCGCTCCACTCCCGGATAGTTCACTACCTCTTCTGTGATCACGATCTGTCCTCCAAACTGTTCTTTTTCCACAACAACCACGCGATAGCGTGCCCGCGCCAGATAGAGAGCGGCAGTCAGCCCGGCAGGTCCTCCTCCGATCACAACTACATCATATAATTCCTTCATCATTTTCTCCCTTGGATAATAAGCCTTTCATTATTTCAGGGGCAGCACACAGCCGCCCCTCTTTTCAAACCTCTTCTCGTTTATAACTGGCCCACCAGATCCAGGCTCGGCTTCAGCGTTTCTGCTCCCGGCTGCCATTTCGCCGGGCACACCTCATCGCCGTGCTCATATACGAACTGGCACGCCTGCAGTTTACGCAGCAGCTCATCCGCGTTGCGCCCCACATTTCCCGCATTGACCTCATAGGCCGCGATCTTTCCTTCGGGGTTGACGATAAATGTCCCTCTCTCTGCCACGCCGTCCGCCTCAATGTAAACATCAAAATCTCTTGAGATCACATGTGTTGGATCCGCCAGCATGGGATATCCGATCTTTTTGATCCGTTCAGAAGCGTCATGCCACGCCTTGTGGACATAGTGGGTATCGCAGGACACAGAGTAGACTTCGCATCCTGCCGCCTGGAATTCCGGGTATTTGCCCGCGAGATCCTCCAGTTCCGTCGGGCACACAAAAGTAAAGTCCGCCGGATAAAAGAAGAAAATGCTCCATCTTCCCAGCACATCCTCTTTTTTCACTTCTTTGAAAGCTTCGTTGTGATAAGCCTGAACACAAAACTCACCGATTTCTTTGTTGATCAATGACATAGGTAATACCTCCTTAAATGACTTCATTTTTAGTTAGTTGCAGCTAATCTAATTGTAACTTCAGGCAGATTATATGTCAACAAAAATATCGATAATAATAACTTTTATCATTTTGTTGTTTTGCAGCGACTAACTGATCGCCTCTGGTTCTATACAGAAGTTCCTGTTTCCCTATTGACAGATCTTCTCCAGTTGAATATAATCATAACAGCGTTACGAAACACCGTTATGAATTCAAATGATCTTTTGTGCCGCCGGATGAAAAGGCGGAATGGAGGCTGTTATGGCAAAGCAAATTGAAGGAGTATACGAATCTGTGCTCGCCTGTGCGAAAAAGGAATTTCTGGAAAAGGGATATAAAGACGCCTCCCTTCGCGTTATCGCGCAGGCGGCCGGCACAAGTACGGGTTCGATCTACACCCGGTTCAAAGATAAAGCAGGACTGTTCGATGCTATCGTAGGTCCCGCTGCAGACCAGTTGAAAGATATGTTTGTGGAGATCCAGGAGAATTTCCATTCACTGGACGACAGCACACAGGAAGCGGAAATGGGAGAATACACATCCCGTCATCAGATGGAGATGCTGGAATATATCTATGACCATTTTGATGAGTTCCGTCTGCTTCTGGACTGCTCAGACGGAACCCGTTTTTCCGGTTTTGTTGATGAGCTGGTGGATATTGAAGTTGAATATACATACAAATATATGGAAGTGATCAATTGCGAAAGTGTAAAATCCGGTGTTGTTACCGAAGACTTCATTCACATCATTGTCACTGCATATTTTAATGGAATGTTTGAGGTGGTACGCCACAATATGAGCCGCGATGACGCAAGGAAGTATATCCGGCTGCTCAACCGATACCATATGCAGGGATTCTCCATAGTTTTCAATCCGGAGATCTCGGAATAACCGTTACACTGATAATCAGGCTGTTTCCTGTCCGGTACCGCAGGCGATGGCCTTATTATAAACCGCTTGGTTAGTCTTATCTAATTCAAGTAATATATTTCTAATCACAAGGAGGAATTACAATGCAGCAAAAAAGCCCTATGCTCCGTCTCTGGGAACTGAGCAGTCAGTACCACGGCGGCCTGATCCGTGCGGTCATCTCCGCTTCTGTCGGCGTCCTGTGCGGAATGCTGCCTTATTTTGCAGCCGCCAGGATCATCATCGGTCTTATGAACGGCAACAGAGAGTCTGGTTTTTATGTATTCTGGTGCATTATGGCATTCGCAGGTTATCTCCTGCGCTCCTGCCTGTATGCCCTTGCACTTTCCATGTCACACATTCTTCAGAAGATTCCAAAGAAGTTTATTCCGGACACTCTCATGCATTGGGCTGACCGCTATCTGGATAAACGCATTCAGCAGCTTAAACAGGAAACAATCCGTCAAAACTGGGATAAGGTTTATCTTGACCAGGCATTAAGGGAAATCCATTCCAGGCAGCAGGCAAAAGAAAAAGCACCTTCCGGAGAGTAATTTATTTTTCCCTCCAGTTGGTGCTTTTATCTGCGAAAATTTTTTATGCTACCTTTGAATAATCAATAACAGAGATTTCCTGCAATAACTTTTTTGCATCATTAACCATCTCTTCCAAACGTTCTGCTACTTCATCGGTATAAAAGATTTCACCGCACTGCTCGCACTCTTCACACGGAACGTTTTTAATAATAATAACAGATCCATTGTAATTAACCACATGAGTAGTGGTACTCTGCTTAACCGTGTCACATTTACATAACATGCACATACTCAACGCCCCTTCCTTGTTTTTAAGTCAGCTTCAAATTTATCTGTGTTTGGAAAATATACCGTTATAATTCCGATGGAATCATTTCCAGCATCCAAACTTACTACAGCATGAATCACTTTTTCATTTACAGTATAACCAAAAATCAAACAGCTAGGATGCGGAAAATCATCGGGATAGTCCTCTATTATTTCTCCATGCATTATACAATTTTTTACATCTGCACGGCTGATATCCCTTTCCTGCATTCTTTCCAAAACGTGTTTATACCATTTAATCTTAGATTGTGCACAATAATATTGTATATCCTCTATTCTCACTTTATCACTCCTGCTTATGATTATTCCGTTTTTGCTTCCATAACATAATGGAAAACCCCCTTTTTCTTTAGAGTAACACAAAGGGGAAATATATAAAATAAACTTTTCCGGTTTATCCGGGTTAGGTAACACCAGGTAACACGAACGTTTGTTTAAATACCGGATGTCCAGCGCCCGAAAACCTATATTTTTGCATAAAAAAATCGGAGTGACAGGATTTGAACCTGCGGCCTCTACGTCCCGAACGTAGCGCTCTACCAAGCTGAGCCACACTCCGATAAAATAGGGAACTTGCTCTTCGCAAATTCCCAGCTACGGAAAAGGGACTTGAACCCCTACTAACAGAGTCAGAGTCTGCTGTGCTGCCAATTACACCATTCCGCATCAGTTGTTTTTTTCGTCGCTCACAAGCAACATGGTTATTATACCAAACTTATCAAAAAAATCAAGCACTTTTTTTAAATTCTATACATTTTTTTATTTGTTTCATTTTTTCTGAATTTATATGGATTTAACATACCTTTTAAAAATTTTTACAGAAATAGACATGATTTATTCATAATTCTCGGATACACTGTTCTGGTAAAACTCGGAAATCAAATTTCTGCTGTTATTTTATGAAAGGAGCTGATTGTCATGATAACAGGAACATTAAAAGCCGCTCCGGATACCGGACTCTACATCACTGATGACAGCAAGCCGCAGAATATCAGCATTAAGCCCGGACAGTTTCTCTATTTGTCCGTACGCGACTGCTGGATTCCGGTAGTCATCGAGTATTCCCCATATGTGGGAAACTGGGTGTTCCAGAATTTGGAAAATGTCAAGGTAAACGGTCAAAAAGTTATGTTGAAAAATTAGCGGAGCCGGAATAAAAAGATTCCGGCCCCGCTCTTTTTCTGAATATTCTGAATACGGTGCGCAAAGGGGCCTGACCCCTTTGACATCATTCCTTCCACTCTCCCTCAAATACTGTCTCTGCAGGCCCTGTCATATAAACTCGATTATTCTCTCTGTCCCACTGTATGAAAAGGTCTCCCCCGAGGAGCTTTACTGTCACTTCCGGATCTGTCAGTCCGTTCAGCACGCACGACACTGCCACCGCGCACGCCCCGGTGCCGCAGGCAAGGGTCTCCCCGGAGCCCCGCTCCCACACACGCATTTCTGCCGTCTTTCTGTCGATCACGCGGACAAACTCTGTATTGATCCGGTTCGGAAATCTTTCATGATTTTCAAACTTCGGCCCGATCGTCTCCAGCGGGAAATTTTTCACATCATCCACATATACCACGGCATGAGGATTTCCCATGGAAACACAGGTCATGCGGTATTCCTTTCCGTCCACGGAAATGGGAACGTCCACCGCCCGCTCTCCGTCGCAGACAACCGGGACCTCTGACGGAACAAGTACCGGTTCTCCCATGTCCACCTTTACACTTCTTACTTTTCCGTTTTCCACATTCAGGTTCAGGTATTTGATCCCGCCCAGCGTCTCCACCGAGATCTCCGTCTTATCTGTCATTCCGTGATCATAAACATATTTTCCGACACAGCGGATTCCATTTCCGCACATCTCTCCTCTGGAGCCGTCCGCATTGTACATCTCCATCTCAAAGTCCGCCTTTTCGGACGGATTGATCATGATCAGCCCGTCTGCTCCGACACCGAAATGGCGGTCGCTTATTTTTACCGCCAGCTTGGAAGGATTCTCAATCTTCTCCTCAAAACAGTTTACATATACGTAATCATTCCCGATCCCCTGCATTTTGGTAAATTTCATATTTCTTCCAGCCTTTCCTCATTTATCACATTACATACACTATCAGTATAACACTATTCATTCATAATTGTCAGGATCATCTGCGCGGTTTCCGACATATTTGTTCCGCTCTCCATGCTGCTTTTCTGGAGATATCTGTGAGCCTCCTCTTCTGTCATATTGTTCCGTTCCATCAGAAGAGCCTTTGCCTCCTCAATAACCTGCTTTTCTCCCGTACTTCTCTCCCGCGCTTTGCCGCGGCGCTTTTTCCTCTGACGCTCCATTGTCTGAAGCATCATCTCCACGGTATTGACAAGATCATATACCTTGATCGGCATGGGAAGTCCCACCACTCCGTCAGGCAGACCGTCCGCCCACTTGGCAGGAGACGCAACGAGCAGCATCTGGAAACTCTCCGGAAGATATTCCCTGAGTCCGGTATACTGCATGTCCTGAAGAGCATATCCGCAGATTATAACGCCTTCGTTCCATGTATCCGTATACTGGAGCACCTTTGTCCCCGTCAGGCAGGCCGCAGATACTTCCATACCGGACCGTACCAGCACATTCCGTATATTGGCCGCATTCTCTCTCTTACCGAATGCAACAATGATATGGCTCATATCTGCTCTCACCTCCTGATCTCTGAATCAAATGTAAAATTCTTCCAGACTTCCGTCTTCGCATGCCAGCTCGATTTCGGGGCCTTCGCCCCTCCTTCTCGCTGTTTGGCGTCCGCCATATGCCCGTGGAAAGACATCCTCCCTTGTACATGCAAGCATGCACCGGAGCTTTTCCCTGACTTCCGTCTTCGCATGCCAGCTCGATTTCGGGGCCTTCGCCCCTCCTTCTCGCTGTTTGGCGTCCGCCATATGCCCGTGGAAAGACATCCTCCCTTGTACATGCAAGCATGCACCGGGAGGATGTCTTTCCACGAGCGCATGCTCAGACTGGTGTCACAACTTGTAAAGATAGTTGGCGATCTCCCAGTCTGTTACCTGCATATAGTAATCACGATATTCTTTTCTGTGCGCTTTTATGATCTTGCTTGCCAGTTTCTCCCCGAGTACATCGCAGATCAGCTCATCTTTTTCCAGTTCAGCCACCGCAGCCTTCAGAGATCTGGGAAGTTCCTCGATATGAAGTGCGTCTCTCTGTTCCTGAGTCATCTTCTGAATATTTTCGTCGATATTCTTCGGAGGCATGATCTCATTCTTGATTCCGTCCAGCCCCGCTCTCAGAAGAACCGCAAGAGCCAGGTATGGATTTGCGGTTGCATCCGGACTGCGCAGCTCGATCCTTGTATTATCTCCGCTGCCGGTAGTCACGCGGATAAGCGGGCCTCTTGTCTTCGCCGACCACCCCATATAGACCGGTGCTTCATATCCGGGGATAAAACGTTTATAGGAATTCACTGTCGGGTTTGTAATGCATGTTATGGCCTTCATGTGCTTCATCAGCCCGCCGATAAAATAATACCCTTCACGGCTCAGTCCGTTGATGTCATTTTTGTCACGGAACGCATTGCTTCCGTCCTCTCTGCTGAGGGATATATTAATATGCATTCCCGAACCGTAAGTCTCCATCTTCGGCTTCGGCATAAATGTCGCATGCAGCCCATGGCGTTTGGCAATCGTTTTGACAACCATCTTAAAAGTCATCAGATTGTCCGCCGTCACAAGGGCCTCGTCATATCTGAAATCGATCTCATGCTGAGCAGGCGCGATCTCGTGATGGGAAGAAATAATCTCAAACCCCATATCTTCCAGAGTCAGGATCATATCTCTCCTCGCATTCTCTCCCAGATCAAGCGGCCCCACATCGAAATATCCCCCCTGCTCATGGGTCAGAGTTGTTGGCATCCCGTCCTCGTCCGTGTGAAAAAGGAAGAATTCGCACTCCGGTCCGACGTACATGGTATACCCCATCTTTTCCGCACTGGCAATCTCTTTCTTCAGGACATGCCGCGGATCGATCTCATAGGGCGTTCCATCCGCCCGGTATACATCGCAGATAAACCTTGCCACCTTGCCCTGCTGCGGTCTCCACGGAAATATCTCAAAAGTACTCAGGTCCGGATAGAGATACATATCCGAATCTTTCTCCCCGGAAAATCCGTCCAGAGAAGAGACGTCAAACATACATCTGTTGTCCATCGCTTTCTCAAGCTGACTCACGGTTACCGCCATATTTTTCATCGTTCCGAAGATATCCGTGAACTGGAGACGTATAAATTCCACGTCTTCTTCTTCCACGATTCTGAGGATATCTCCTCTCGTATATTCCTGCATAGATTGAAACCTCCTTTTCATCCCCTGTCGGGCGGCAGGCTCTCGCCGCCCGGTCAGTTTCTTTTTCCGAATATTCTATGAATATAAGACAAAAGGGCGTTCTCCTTCTAATAGAAAACGCCCTTGTTTCGTCCTTATTATATCCACTGGATCTGCGAATGTCAAACTTTTATTGTAATATTTCTTTTTCCGCTTTCTCAAAAGAATCCGCGTATCTGTATTACAGGATTATCTTATCCCCGCTTCATCCACACGAAATCCCATCCGGACAGCTCCACGGTCTCGACTTCTTTGGTAACTCCGGTCATCAGATTCGTGTATACAGCCTTCTCCGGCATCCAGATCGTCTTTCCTTCATCGCTGAAGTTAAACACCGCATGGAGTTCTTCTCCTTCCGCTTTACGAACAACCCAGAGGATCGAAGTGTCGCTATAATCTTTCGTATATACTTCGGCATCTGTATTGAAGACCGCCTCGGTCCTTCTGATTTTCTCCAGATCCTCAAGTCCGTTGAATATGCGTCCCTGTACGCTTGTCTTATCCTTGATGTTATCCACCAGATCCCAGTTGAACTTTCCTCTGTGAATATATCTGGAATCCGGAGCTTTATCCGGATCTTCCTTGTACGTATAATCATTCACCTGACCGATTTCGTCCCCGCTGTAAAGCATCGGGATCCCGGACTGTGTAAACATATATGCATGAAGCATCAGGTCTTTGCGGATCGCCCAGCTCATCTTTTCTTCATCCTGCTCAAATCCGGCGCTTTCCACACCGCACATAGACGCTGTCGTAGCGCAGAACCTTGCGTCCCCTGTCACCGGATCCTCGTTGTAGAGTTCTCCGCGGCTGACGCTTCCCTCGACCTTACCCTGGAAGTAGTCGTTCAGGTATTTCTTGTGAGCCACTTCCTCCATGCCCCACTCCTTGAGGGTCGCATAGTCAAGTCCCCATCCGATATCGTCATGACATCTCAGATAATTGAGGAATGTATACTCCCGCGGAAGAGCACATACAATATCCATCTGTTTCCTCAGCAGGCGGATATCTCTCGTTGCGACAGTATTCCACGTTGTCGCCATAGTCGTCACATTATAAAGCATATGGCACTCCGGTTTCTCTACCGTTCCGAAATACGGAGCCACCTTGTCCGGTTCCATTACAACCTCGCCGAGCAGTACGATTCCCGGGCATACAATCTCGCCGATCATGCGCATCATACGTACAATGGTATGTACCTGCGGAAGGTTCCTGCAGTTTGTTCCCAGCTCTTTCCAGATATACGGCACGGCATCAATACGGATAATGTCCATCCCCTGGTTTGCCAGATAAAGGAAGTTATACATCATCTCATTGAACACCCTTGGATTGCGATAGTTCAGATCCCACTGATAGGGATAGAACGTAGTCATCACATAGTGTCCCATTTCCGGAAGATAAGTGAAGTTTCCGGGCGCGGTAGTCGGGAATACCTGTGGAACCGTCTTCTCATACTCCTGCGGAATTGACGGATCTGCATAGAAGAAATAACGGCTCATATACTCTCCGTCTCCCTGGCGCGCTCTCTTTGCCCATTCATGATCCTCTGAAGTATGGTTCATGACAAAATCCATACACAGGCTGATCCCTTTATCATGACATTTTTCGGCCAGTTCTGCCAGATCTTCCATTGTTCCCAGTTCCGGTTTTACTTTACGGAAATCCGCCACTGCATAACCGCCGTCAGAACGTCCCTTCGGAGAATCCAGGAAAGGCATCAGATGAATATAGTTTACATTACAGCTTTCAAGATACGGAAGTTTCTCCTGCACACCCTTGATATTTCCCGCAAAATTGTCAATATACATCATCATGCCGAGCATATCGCGTTTTCTGTACCATTCACCAGCCGCTTCACGCTCCGCATCCAGCTTCTTGAGCTTTCCGTTTCTCTGGTCATAATACCATTTCATCTGATCGCAGAGTTCAGCAAACATGTCGTCATTTCCGTACAACTCCATATACAGCCATCTCAGTTCGTCATGATGTCTCTGCAGACGTTCCATAAAAATCCTGTCAGACTCTGCTTTTGCTTCCGCTTTTGCCTTTGCTTCCGCCTCTGCTTTTGCCTTTGCTTTTGCCTTTGCTTCCGCCTCCGCTTTTGCCTTCGCCTTTGCGGCCTC
The DNA here is from genome assembly GCA_930972465.1 of uncultured Lachnospiraceae bacterium. Lineage (GTDB taxonomy): Bacteria > Bacillota > Clostridia > Lachnospirales > Lachnospiraceae > Mediterraneibacter > Mediterraneibacter stercoravium. The sequence goes on along the minus strand of CAKNHF010000003.1, from coordinate 30,531 downwards.
GTCAACTGCGGCCGTCTTTGCCGGAATCTCTGTTTTCACAGTCTCTTTCTTTGCCACAGTTTCTTTTTGTGTTGATACACTGCTCTTTGTCTTTGCAGTTCCTGCCTTTCTCGCCATCTGTTTCATCCCCCGTTTACGCCTTTTTATTCTTCACATACAAAGTGCCACTGGAATGCCTGATATTCTCCTTCCAGAACCGGTTTCGGTACTCCGGCTTCCATAAGCGCAGTACTGTTATAGAGCCTTCCGCTCTCAGTATCACGATACATCGTATTTTCCTTCAGTCCTTTGACTTTGATATAGTCCACTGTCATATTTGCATGTTTCTTTATGCCGACTACCTGAACAAGCGCCTCTTTCTGATCCTCGGAAACAAACTCCCAGGCCCCCTGGTTGTCTGTCTGGGGATTTGTAAGACGGTAATACTGTCCTCTCTGTATAAGCGCCGCATACTTCTTGTATTCTGCGATCTGACGGCGTATCTCGTCCTTATCCTCTTTGCTGAGCTCATTCAGATTCAGCTCGTACCCGAAAGTTCCGGCCATTGCAACCATCCCTCTTGTCTTCATGGAGGTAACTCTCATTGTCTGGTGGTTCGGCGATGCAGATACATGAGCTCCCACACAGGAAGATGGATAGATGAACGATGTGCCGTACTGAATCTCCAGACGGTCGATGGGATCCGTATTGTCACTGCACCAGATCTGCGGTGTATAGTAAAGCATGCCTGCATCGAAACGTCCGCCGCCGCCGCTGCAGCCCTCGATCAGAATGTTCGGATATCTGTTTACCAGTCTCTCAAGGAAATCATAAAGTCCGAGCACATAATCATGAAGCACTCTTCCCTGGCTGTCTGCAGTAGCAGAATAGATATCCGCGAGGCTTCGGTTCATATCCCACTTTACATATTCCACATTGCCCTGATCCAGAACACCGCAGATCTGATCATAAATGTAATCAACGACCTCTTTTCTTGAAAAATCAAGAACAAGCTGATGTCTGGAACGGTTCGGGCGGCGTCCCGGGATTACAAATGCCCAGTCCGGATGTTCCCGGTAAAGATCACTGTCCTCATTCACCATCTCAGGCTCGATCCAGATACCGAATTTCAGTCCCATTGCATTGATCTTGGAAATCAGTTCTCCAAGGGTACAGCCCAGCTTCTCTTCATTGACCTTCCAGTCACCCAGCCCTCTGAGGTCGCTGTCTCGTTTTCCAAACCAGCCGTCATCCATGACAAACATCTCGATTCCAAGCTCAGCTGCCTGCTCCGCAAGTTTGAGAAGGCTCTCGCCTGTAAAATCAAAATAAGATGCTTCCCAGCTGTTGAGAAGGATCGGGCGCACCGTCTCTTTATATTTTCCTCTGCAGAGATGAGTACGGATACAACGATGGAAATTCTGGGAAAGGTGCGCAAGTCCGTCCGGAGAATAAGTCATCATGACCTCCGGAGACTGGAATTCTTCCCCCGCCTTCAGCGGATACGCGAACTGTTCCTCACTGAATCCCATGAGCACTCTGGTCTGCGAATACTGATCCATACCGGCCTCGCTCTGGAAACCTCCGCTGTAAACAAAAGCCATCGCGTAGCATCCGCCTGCATCCTCGGTAGCATCATGCTCCGCCAGAATGATCGCCGGATTGTACTGGTGGCTGGAAGTGCCCCGCAGACTTCCGATCTTGGCCACGCCGTGTCCCACCGGCATTCTCTGACAGTTTCTCTCCATGGCATGACGTCCGTAGAACGTGATGAAATCATACTCGCCGCCCACAAGATCAAGGCAGGCCGGAGCCAGTTTCTTTACGGAAACATGTCCGCCGCTCGCGTTGACGATCCGTACGCTTCTTGTGATCACATCATATTCCGGCAGTACTCCGTAGAGCAGCACAGCCTTTACATTGGTCACCCGGTCCACGAGAACCACCTCAAGAGTCTGCGCTTCTTTGTCATCCGCATAAACTGCCGGAAGTCCCGGGAGCGAATACTTTCCGTCTTTGATTGTATGGCTTTCATAGCGGAAATCGCTGCAGTATGTACGGTCAGGGTTTTTAATAATACATGCCGGCGTACGGTAGTCCCCGGTTCCAAGCGAGGGGAACTCCTGCGGCAGTGAATCCATGGAATAGGTCTTGTCATTTCCGGCGTCATACGGGTTTCCTGAAAATCCTCTGTCATAATAGGTCAGCAGATAATCCATACATCCCTCTGCATATTTCCCGTAATACAGGTGCAGCAGGAATCCATATCTGTCAATCTGCATCTGGTATGTCGTGTTTTTTGTGTGCAACGTGATCGTCTTCTGCTTTTCATCATAAATAATACTCATTTTCGTCTCTCCTGCTCTGCAATCTACTGTTCTATAATTTACTGCAAAAGCGGGTGCATATATCTCTTAAAGATACATAGACCCGCTCTGCGGCAGATGCATCACATGCATCCGAATGTATTTACTTCACAGCACCGTTTACAACACCGTTAATGATATGCTTCTGGCAGATCACATAGAAGATGATGATCGGAATCAGCGCGAGCAGGTAGGACGCAAACGCCAGATTGTAGTTCGTACCGAACTGTGTCTGGAATGTCAGCTGCGCCAGCGGCAGTGTGTTCTGACCTTTTCCTGACATAATGATCAGAGGTGTCATAACATCGTTCCATACCGCCAGAGCAGTGATGACTGCTACCGTCGCGTGCATTGGCTTCATAATCGGGAAGATGATCTTCCAGAATGTACGCCATGTACTTGCACCGTCAACTCTCGCTGCTTCTTCAAGGGCAATCGGAATATTTACAAGATATCCGGTATAAAGAAGTAAATTCATCGGCATATAGAATACCACATAAAGAAGAATTACGCCAGCCCAATTATCAAGATGCATCTCCGCCGTCTGCTTTGCCAGGGGCATCATCAGGATCGCAAACGGTACAAACATACCGCTTACGATAAAGAGATACACAATATTATAGAATTTACTGTGCGCTTTATTTCGTCCCACTGCATATCCCATCAGCCCGTGAAGGACAATACACAGCACTACCGTCACAACTGTTACCATAAGGCTGTTCCCGAGAGAACGCCAGAAGTCAGTCAGCTCCATTGCCTGTGCGAAATTGCTCAGGGACCAGTGCGCCGGCAGAGACAGGATGCCTGAGATACTGTTTGTCATCTCCGTCGGCTGCTTGAACGCGATGACAATCGTCATATACAGAGGGAACGCCACTGTGATAAGTCCGATAAACAGAAGGATCGTAATGGGCCAGTTTACTCTTGCTTTCATTTTCTCATACATTATAACTGTTCCTCCTTCTTACTTGATATGGTCATCTGGGCCACAGAGATCGCCACGATCACAATAAAGAATACAACCGCGTTGGCGCTCTGGTATCCGAAACTTCCGCCTGACAGACCGTTATTGTAAATCAGGTAGGAGATAGACTCCGTGCTCTGCTCCGGACCGCCCTTTGTCATTGCCATAATCTGATCGAATACCATCAGGAAGTTCTTCACGCAGAGAACCATGTTGATAGTAAAGAAGGGGATGATCAGCGGGAAGGTCAGATATCTGAACTTCTTCCAGCCCGTCGCTCCGTCCAGATCTCCGGCTTCATAAACGTCCTCCGGCACTGTCTGAAGTCCGGAGATATAGATAATTGTATTCATGGCGATGGACTGCCATGCACAGACGATCACGATCGCGATCCACGCGGTGCTGCTGTTGGAGAGCATGCTTCCTTCAAGAGCCTTGATCCCCAGCGCTTCGCCCAGCCCCGGAAGGATATATGTAAAGAAATACTGGAAGATATATCCTACAACCAGCGCTCCGAGTACGTTCGGCACAAAGTAAGCCGCGCGCAGGAAAGTCTTGCCTTTGATCTTGCTGTTCAATCCCAGCGCAAGGAGAAGACTGATCACGTTTGTCACGATTGTTGCCGCGATGGCGAGCTTGATGGTGAACAGATAAGAGCCTCCGATCCTGGGATCTGTGAAAAGATCCATGTAATTGCGGAGTCCTACGAAATCATAGGTACCGAATCCTTTAAAGTTTGTAAAGCTGTAGATCACACCGCGGATCAGCGGTATGGTGTTAAAGCAGACGAACAGCGCCAGGATCGGTATGGTGATCAGCATATATGTCCGCTTGCTGTCATTTACTTTTTTCATAATTTTCCCGCTCCTTTCCTACTCGGCAGTTCCGTTTTCTTCATTGTACTCCTGAACCGCGCGGATGATATCCCTGTTGTACCTTGTCCAGTCTTTATCGAACTTCGCGAGGAACGCATCCACATCCTTGTTGATCAGAAGTGTCTGGATCTGCGCGTCCACCGCCATCTCAGACGGATAGTAGTGATCCTGATAGTCGGTCATGTTGCCGGACTCGATGTACGGCTTCATGCCGTCCAGCATCGGAGCCAGCTCGAAATCGCCTTCCTTGCACGGTACCGCGTTCTGATCGTCGATATAAGCCTGAAGGTTCGCGTCCTCAAGCAGGAAATCCAGCACTTCGTATGCGGCTTCTTTGTTCTCGCACGCCGCGGTCACGGAGAACATCAGGTCCACACCGGAATTCAGCGTGTTCTTTGACGCATCGTCATTTCCCGGCATCACAAAGGAATCTATGTTCATCTCCGGGTTCACCTGGAGTATCTGCGGCACCGCATAGCTTCCGATCGGATACATTGCAGACTCTCCGCGGGCGAATGCCGTACATGCGTCATTGTATCCGTACGCGATCGGGTCTTCCGGTCCGTAGCTTACCAGCTGCAGGCACTTCTCCGCCGTCTCTCTGTACTCCTCCGTAAATGTAGTCTCCCCTGCATTTACCTGCTTGCAGGTGTCCGCCGGGGCAAGGTCTACCGCCAGGGAGTTCCAGGGGGCCAGACAGGTCCATGTATCACGGAATCCAAAATAGAACGGCAGAATGCCTTCCGACTCGATCTCCTCGCAGAGATCCATCAGCTCGCCCCAGGACTCCGGAATCTCCCATCCATGTTCCTCGAACATGTCTTTGTTATAGAGGATACCCGCCGCGTTTGCCACATAAGGCACACCGTATGTACCGTCCTTCGGCGTGATCTCCAGCGCTTCCAGGATGTCGACATAGGACTGCTTGATGTCCGCCATTCCCGGATAATCCGACACGTCGGCAAGAATATCTGCATCAACATAATAGGAATAGTTGATGTCGCCTCCGATACCGATAATGTCCGGATAATCCTCCCTGACAAAACGGGTCCTCATGATCGTACTCGCGTCATTGGGAGAACTGATGGTCAGATGGATGTCATCGTGAGACGCGTTGAACTCCTCTTCCACCTGATCAAAGTATGCAGCTGCCTCTGGCTTGTACTGGAGGATCTCAATCTCTGTAACTCCACTGTCCCCTCCTGAACTGCATCCCGGAAGAATGGCGGCTGTCAGCATGGTTACTGCCAGAACAGCACTGATCGCATTTTTCCTTTTCATAATAGTTTCAGCTCCTTCCTTTTAGCTTTTGCTGTTTCTTGGGACATTATAACATTCCAAAATGCGCTCATAAATTCCGCCATAGTCTATGTTTTATGCCTTTATGATGTTTTTATTTATATATTGCAAAGTATAGTCGCATTTTGGTATATTATATCTGTTAAGAATGAAAAGTTCTGGAATTCGAAGGAGATTTATTTATATGAGCGACCTTATTTTTTCTGTTTTTCCAAATGAAAATTTTGTAGACCTGGGACTGTACCAGTCCGGGAAAGAACAGTGTTCCCCGGCCCACTCTTTCGGGCCTGCTGCCAGAACACATTTTCTGTTCCACTATGTTCTGTCCGGGACAGGAAGACTCTTTGCGGATGATTCAAAAGGCGTCACGCGTGAGTATCAGATAAAAAGCGGTCAGGGATTCATGCTCTTCCCCCGCCAGATCTCCACTTATATCGCAGACCAGAAGCTGCCGTGGGAGTATGTATGGCTGGAATTCGACGGGCTGCGTGCGAAAGAGATCATCGAGATCGCGGGACTGTCGCCGGATGATCCGGTGTACCGCGCCCACGCGAAGGATCTCGGCGAGCAGATGAAGCAGGAAATGCTCTACATCGCAGAACACGGAAACGCATCCCCCTTTCATCTGATCGGGCATCTCTATCTTTTCATTGATTACCTCTCCCGTTCCTCTGCCTCCCTGAGGCTTTCCCAGGAAGGACGAGTCAGAGACTTTTATATTAAGGAAGCGCTCACCTATATTGAGCAGAATTTTCAGAATGATATATCCGTAGAAGGGATTGCGGAATTCTGCGGTCTGAACCGCAGTTATTTCGGACGGATCTTCAAGGAGACCGTCGGGAAGTCTCCCCAGGAGTTTCTTCTGAACTACCGGATGGTAAAGGCAGCCGAACTTTTGAAGCTGACCGGGTTCTCCATCGGGGATATCGCAAACGCGGTAGGGTATCCGAACCAGCTCCACTTCTCCCGGGCGTTCAAAAACGTATACGGGATCTCTCCCCGGGAATGGAGAATCAGAAACCGGGTAAAAGCGTAACCTTATTCCGGTCCCGCCGGCTCCTGTCCCAAAGGCTTTCTATTCTCCGTGACAGTGCCTGTAATTTTCCGGAAGAGAAACTGCCATACCGGAATCCGTCTCCGATATGGCAGTTTTATGTTCCTCTTTCATTCAGTTTTGTCTATTCGCCGATCATCTTCATTACTTCTTCCCGCTCCGGCATTGCCCGGATCGCGCCTTTCTTCATCGTAATGAGCGCGGCGGCAGCATTCGCAAACGTAAGCATTTCTCCCAGCTGCTCTTCTGTCAGGTTATCAAAATCATGTTCCAGTATGTAGTTCAGGGAGCTTCCGCAGAAGGTATCCCCGGCTCCGGTGGTCTCAATGGCCTTCACCGTGAATCCCGGTCTCTCCACACGCATTCCCTTATAGTACGCACGGCTTCCTTCCTTGCCCATAGTAAGAAGGATGAGCGGAATATTGTATTTCTCCTGAAGGTAAGCAATCCCTTCGTCATAGTCTTCTTTTCCGGATACAAACTGGATCTCATTGTCGGATATCTTCAGGATATCGCAGTATCCGAAACCGTATTCCATCTGCTCTTTCGCAAGATTAAGAGAACTCCACAGCGGAGGTCTTAAATTCGGATCGAAGGAAATCAGACATCCGTTTTCCTTTGCCGCTTTCAGCGCTTTTTTCGTTGCAGCCCTCACTCCCTCATGGGTCATGGAAAGTGTGCCGAAGTGGAAGATTCTTGTCTGCGCAATAAATTCCGGATCCACTTCATCCTCTCGCAGCATCATATCCGCGCCCGGATTACGGTAGAATGAGAATTCTCTGTCTCCGTCCGGAAAAGTGTGTACGAATGCGAGCGTTGTGTTCACATCCTTGTCCATCATCAGATGGGACGCGTCGATTCCCGCTTCCGTGATTGTGTCCCGAAGCAGTGTGCCGAACTGATCCTCTCCCACCTTTCCGAGAAACGCTGTCCTCTTTCCCATTTTATTCAAAAGCGCCAGGACATTACAGGGTGCGCCTCCCGGGCATGCCTCGAACAGATTGTTTCCCTGTTCGCTCTTTCCGTTCATCGGGAAGTCGATCAGCAGTTCTCCTAGTGCTATCACATCATATTTCTTTTCCATTCCTGAGTACCTCCTACTGTTGGATTCATTTCACACGTCTGTTTATTCGTATTTTTTAATTGAAGTATACCAGCTCTTCTATTGGCTCTGCAAGCTCTATATTTTCTGCTTCAAGCACCGGACCTTCCCCACGGTATACCGACAGATTGGCGAACCGGACCTTAGCCCTCACCTTCACCCACTGTCCCGCTTTCAGCTTGGACGCATATGCGCTCCGGCACACATACCCCAGAAAGGAGGTGTCGTCCGCACAGCAGGTCATGGCCATACGTCCCGGAAGAAATACCTTTGACGGGAATGACTTGGGCTTAAGCACCTTCGCCGTAAATTCCACGACCTTTCCTTTATAGCGCTCCGGATGCTCCATCATATCAACATACCAGATGCCGTAGTCTTCCCGGCGTATCTCGATCACCGGCGCATTCAGATCATAGGGGACGTCATCCTCAAAAATGTTGTCCACCTCGCCGTTCTCATCCTCAAAGATTACCTCCGCCTGGGGGCTTACCACCTTCACGCTCCTGCGGTAGCCGGCGAGAGGTTTCTTGTCCTCACACCGGTTGAAGAGCACCAGTTCGGCTCCTCTTACCATCTCCACGAACAGCGGCTTTAAGTTTGTCAGATACATCTGAAACGTGCTGGCGTCAACTGTCGTAATTTTCTGTTCGATCGCCCAGCCGTACGGCAGCTTCATGTTCTCAAAATCGCTGACTTTCCACATTCCATTGTATTCGATCACAACACGCTCCGGTTCATGTTTCCGGTTCATTTCTTCCAGCCATTCTTCTGTCAGTTCTTCCTGATCTTCCACTTTCTCGATCACAACGCCATATTTCAGCAGCTCCATGGGATTGTATTCTTCCTCCCCCTCTTCGCAGAGGATCAGAAGCGTTTTCCCGTCGATCTGAAAATAGTCCTGCTTCAGGGTAAAGTCAAGGAACTGCGTCTTGCCGCTGTCAAGAAACCCTGTCATCAGATAAACCATTACATCCGATTCATTCATCTTCTATCTCTCCTGTCATATCCTGCAGAGACGCAGGGTCCGCGTACCTGCTCGCCCTGCTGTCATTTTCTGTGATTTATGCCGCTCCGAACAGTTCTGCCAGTTTCTCCTCATTGAGTTCTGCGCCGATCACACAGATCCTTCCTGTATACTCCGGCGCGCCGTTTCTGACTTCATGTTCCCCGGGAACCATGTCAAAATAGATCCACTCTCCATCAGCGCCGGCGACCATTCCCTTTGCACGAAGCACATTTCCGTATGAGCCGTCGCTCTCAAGCTGTTTTAATATCTCTGAAATCTGCTCCTCTGTGTAAGTGCGGATCGTCTCCTTTCCCCAGCTTGTGAACACTTCATCCGCATGATGATGTCCTGCATGGTCATGATGATGATCATGTCCGCAGCATCCGTCGTGATCATGATCGTGGTGATGACCGTGCTCCTCATGATCGTGATCGTGGTGATGGCCGTGCTCCTCATGGTCGTGATCGTGGTGATGGCCATGCTCCTCATGGTCGTGATCGTGATGATCATGGCCGCAGCACTCACCGTGATCGTGATGTTCTCCGCATTCCGGGCAGATCACTTCCGCCAGGAGCTCGTCCTCAAGAGATTTGCCTGATTCCATTGTCTCAAGTATCTTTTTCCCCGGAAGCTGTGCAATCGGAGTCGTGATGAACGGAGCTTTGTCATTCAGTTCCCTGAGAAGGGATACGGCCTCTTCCACTTTCTCCGGTTTTGCCTTATCTGTCCGGCTTAAGATCACCGCGCCCGCATACTCGATCTGATTGCTGAAAAACTCTCCGAAATTCTTGCGGTAAATCCTGCACTTCGTCACATCCACCACCGTTGTAAAGCTGTTGAGCTGTGCATCGATCTCTGCCTGCACATCCTGCACCGCCTTGATAACGTCAGACAGTTTACCCACGCCGGACGGCTCAATCAGAATGCGGTCCGGATGATAGGTATCAACGACTTCGCGGAGTGATTTCCCGAAGTCTCCCACCAGTGAACAGCAGATACACCCCGAGTTCATTTCACGGATCTCAATTCCGGATTCTTTCAGAAATCCGCCGTCGATTCCGATCTCTCCGAATTCATTTTCGATCAGTACGACCTGCTCACCTGTAAATGCCTCCGAAAGCAGTTTTTTGATCAATGTAGTCTTTCCGGCCCCGAGAAAGCCGGAGATAATGTCAATCTTTGTCATTTTAAATCCTTCTTTCTGTATGTTGTTTATTTCTTAAAATATGAATACGCCGCATTTCACCGCAGCGTATACCGTCAGTCTTTCAGGTCCAGTTCCACCGGGCAGTGATCAGATCCCATCACATCTGTCAATATCCTGGCATCCTCCAGCCTGTCTTTCAGTCTCTCCGATACACAGAAATAGTCGATGCGCCATCCTGCATTCTTCGCCCGTGCGCTGAACCGGTATGACCACCATGAATAGATGCCTGTCTGATCCGGATAAAAGTACCGGAATGTGTCGATGAATCCCGCATCCAGAAGTTCTGTGAACTTCCGGCGCTCCTCATCCGTAAATCCGGCATTCTTCCGGTTCGTCTTCGGATTCTTCAGGTCGATCTCCTCGTGGGCCACATTCATATCGCCTGTGACAATGACCGGCTTCGCCTCATCCAGCTTTTTCAGATAAGCGCGGAAGTCATCCTCCCATCTCATCCGATAATCCAGCCTCGCCAGTTCATTCTGAGAATTCGGCGTGTATACTGTGACGAAATAAAAATCCTCAAATTCACAGGTGATGACGCGCCCTTCCTGATCATGCTCCTCGATTCCTATTCCGTATGCAACGGACAGCGGCTCTTTCTTCGTGAAAACCGCAGTCCCGGAATATCCCTTTCTCACTGCGTAGTTCCAGTACTGGCAATATCCTTCCAGCTCCAGCGCAAGCTGCCCCTCCTGCATCTTTGTCTCCTGAATGCAGAAGATATCCGCATCCGCCTCTTTAAAGAAATCAAGGAATCCCTTTTGGACACATGCCCTTATTCCGTTTACATTCCATGATATTAGTTTCATAACGCCTCCTCTTATAAGGTGTGCAATGAGAGGACAGATAACGTTCATACCTGTCCCCTCTTAATTATTTATTTACCGTAGTACACTTTCTGCAGGAACAGTCCCCTCGCCGGAGCAAGAAAACCGGCCTGCCGTCTGTCGCGGGAATCGAGCGCTTCTCCGGCGCTTTCCGGACTTCTCTGTCCTGTTCCCGCCTCAAGCAGAGTTCCGGTGAGAATTCTCACCATATGGTACAGAAAGCCGGTGCCTTCATACCGTATTGTCACCCTGCCGCCTTGTCCGCTGACTATTATAGCATAAATTGTTCTCTTTGTGGACTTTTCGTCTTTTTTATCCGTATAGGCCGCAAACTCATGTGTTCCGGTCAGGTATTCCGCTGTTTTCCTCATGGCGTCAAGATCCGGTGCACACGGATAATGCAGGCAGTATCTTCTGGTAAACACATCGGCCTTACTGCCCGTATCGATATGGTATTCATAAACTTTTCCCACCGCGCTCTTTCTTGCATGGAACCCGTTTCTGACAAGTTCGGCCTTAAGAATCCTGATATCCTCCGGGAGAACGGCATTTACCCTGCCTGTAAAAAAATCTTCTTCAGCCCTGCCGCGGAGCACCACACTTGCCGTCTGCCCAAGCGCATGTACGCCGGCATCTGTCCGGCCGGATCCGTCTACCTCCACCTCATATCCTGTCTGTTCCGAGATACAGGATTCCAGAATCCCCTGAATCGTCCGTTCTGTATTCGCCTGGCGCTGCCATCCCTGATATGCTGTTCCGTCATAAGCGACAGTCAGTTTATATGTTCTCATCTTTTCTCTCCCTTTATACCGCTTCCTGAAAGCGGAGCACCGGAAATGTCCTCTGCGAAGATCAGGCAGACCGCTGATTTCCGCCGAAGAAAAAACCGGCCATACTCATCATAAGTATAACCGGATCTTTCCGTTGTCTCAGATATCCTCGGCTTCTTTCACTGCAGAAACTTTTTCAGCTCATCCATAAATGTCTCCGCATCCTTAAATTCCCTGTATACGGATGCAAACCTTACATATGCCACCGGATCCAGATCCCTCAGCTTGTCCATCACGATCTCCCCGATCACGCTGCTGGAAATCTCCTTTTCTTCCCGGTTAAAGATCTCCCTCTCGATCGCATCAATGGTCTTCTGAATCTGATCTGCCGGAACCGGTCTTTTATAGCATGCGCTCAGCACCCCGTTCTCGATTTTTGAGCGCTCGTACTGCTCACGGTTATTATCCTTTTTGATAACAATCAGCGGAATCGTCTCCACCTTTTCATAGGTAGTAAAACGCCTGCCGCACTCATCACAGGAACGCCGCCTGCGGATCGTACTCTTATCCTCCGCCGGACGGGAATCGATCACTCTCGTATCAGGGTTTCCACAATATGGACATCGCATAATCTTTTCCGCCTTTCCTTAAACTGCCTTCATTATACACAACATCTAAAACTTTTGCAAAAACTTTTCTTCCTGTATTTCAACAAGAATAATATCCGGGCCAATCTTCCTGATACACCCGAACGGAATCACATACTCACAGTCCGTCCCGAAGAATCCGCCCAGTTTTCCCGGTCCCGGAATAACAATGGCCTCGACCTCTCCGCAGTGGATATTGATCTCCACATCCGCCACGCACCCCAGCCGCCTGCCGCTGCATATATTGATAACCTCCTTGTCTCTCAGTTCACAGATCCGCATACCAGACACCCCCGTTATACAGACAGTATATGCGTTTCCCTCCGGAATGTTCTGACAATTTGAAGCAAAGGGGTCAGGCCCCTTTGCTTCAAATTATCAGAATATTCCGATAAATATCCTTCCCTTTTCTCTTCATCTGGATTACAATAGATACCGAATATATCAGAACAGGAGAATCATATACCATGAAAGAAACCGTGTTATTATTCAACGCACCGGAAAAGGAACGTCTTCTGAAAATCGAGATGGCGCTTTTTCCACACCACATCCGCCTGAAGCGTGTTCCGACGGAGGACTACAATCAGCCTCTGGGCGTTCTTGCCGGAATCCGTGACATTCCGCCGGCAGAAGGGAAATATGAAGGCGGGGAACTTCCGGACACACTGTTTGTATTCTGCAACTTCAGCGACAGCCGGCTGGAACAGGTGCTTGCCTCCCTGCGGAAATGCGGCGCCGGCCCCTTCCCGTACAAGGCGGTCCTGACGCCGACAAACAGCCGTTGGACCGCGCCGGACTGCTTTACCGAGATCCGGCGTGAACACGAAGCCATGCACCCCTGATGTGCATGGCTTTCTCTGTGTCTTGCTTCTTTTTTAAAATGTTGCGTCTGTCGCGATAAATTCTTTCTGATACTATTGACTTTTCTCCCGCACTATATTATTGTATTATTCAACTAATACAATAATATTGACAGTCAAAGGAGATCAACAAATGGAACCACTAATCAGGGTTGACAGCCTCCATAAGATCTACAATCCCGGGGAAAACGAAGTCCGGGCGCTGGACGGTATCAGCCTCACGATCGACCGGGGAGAGTTTGTAGCGATTGTCGGACATTCCGGTTCCGGCAAGTCCACGCTGATGAACATGCTGGGATGCCTGGACACTCCCACAACCGGCCACTATTATCTGGAAGGGCGGGATGTGTCCGGACTTTCCGACAATCAGCTCTCTGACATCCGGAACCGGAAGATCGGATTCATTTTTCAGGGATTCAATCTGATCGCCAATCTGGATGCAGTGGGAAATGTGGAACTTCCACTGATTTACCGTGGAATCGGGAAACAGAAACGACGCCGCATCGCAGTACAGGCGCTGAAGAAAGTAGGGCTCGGGAAGCGGCTGAAGCACCGGCCCAGCGAGCTGTCCGGCGGTCAGCAGCAGAGAGTTGCCGTAGCACGCGCAATCGCGGCGCAGCCGCCTATCATACTCGCCGACGAGCCGACCGGAAATCTTGACAGCAGATCCACAGTCGAGATCATGGATATCCTGAAAGAACTTCATGGAAATGGCCGGACCGTTATCATCATCACTCACGACGATGACATCGCGCGTCAGGTCAACCGCGTGATCCGCATTATGGACGGCAGGGTCGAGTCCGATGAGATACAGATACCGTATCAGGAATAAACTTCACCAGACCAAAATCATTATCATGGGGAAAGAGAGGCAATAAACATGTTTTCAAAAAAGAAAAAGCATGCATCAGACAGAGAACCGGATATCCTGACCGGTTCAGATACAGAAATCACAGACGATATCGATCTTCTGGACGAGAATCCGGATGAAGGATCAGACGGCGGGAAAACGCCAAAGAAAAAGCTGCCCGCATGGGTCATCGTTCCCATCCTCATAGTTGTCATTGCCGGTGCATACGGCCTGTCCCTGATCGCCGGAGGCGACAAGACCGATGCGGGAACTGTTCTGGAAGTAACCGAGGTGACCAGAGGAACGGTACAGGAGATTTATAATTCCAGCGGCGTCATAGAAAGTGAAAACACAAAAACCTATTACTCTCCGGTCACTGCTCCGATCAAAGACTGCAAAGCCGTCGTCGGGCAGACTGTCCGATCAGGAGATCTGCTTGTTACATTTGACACGACAAATCTGGAGCGGGACAATGAGCAGGCACAGCTTACTCTCCAGTCCAGCCTGAAGGCCTCCGAGGCAACCCGGGCGCAGAATGCACGGGCTGTTGAAGCGGCCGACGCCGCTTCCGCCCAGGCAGCCGAACAGGCCAACGCACTGGCGGATGAAGTCAACGCACTGGCGGAACAGGTGGACGCTGCCTATGCCCAGTACCAGGCGAACCTTGAGGCGGCAGGCGCGCAGGCCGCGTCGATCCAGGCAAGGGCCGAAGAGCTGCAGGACATTATCGACCGGAATCAGGAAATTGTAAATGCCAATCAGTCCATCATCGATTCCACCGACTCGGGATATGCAGGCCGGCGTGCCGATCTTGACGCCGCTCTGAACACACCCGAAGCAGAACGCACGGATGAGCAGAACAAGACGATCGCCGACCTTCAGCCGGTATTCGAAGCTTACGACGCCGCCGTTGCCGCACGCAACGAGGCTCAGGCAGCCGTCAGCAAAGCCACCGGAGAACTGCAGGCCCTCAGCGCCTCCACAGCTGATGTGGACGATGCCGGCTATTCCGGGCTAAAGGCTCAGTACGATGCCAAATACGCCGAATGGCAGGCGGCCTGGCAGGCGGCGAATGCTCCCGCGGCAGAGACAGGCATGACAGCAGCCGAATCCGAAAGCCTGGATATCAGCGACAATCTTGCAGAGCTTACTGCCCTCACTCCTGAAGAGCTTCTTGAGAAAGGGCGGGAAGGAATGAAAGCAGATATGGACGGCGTCATTGCTTCCGTGGATTCCCTTCAGACCAACAGCGCGACCCAGGGCGCTGCTCTGTTTTCCATTGCAAGTATGGAAAAGGTCCGGGTTCGTATCGAGGTCTCGCCTGATGATTACGGGAAAATGAAGACCGGGACTGCGGTCAATGTTACCGTAGGCGACAGCGCTTACGAAGGAACGCTGACATCCGTAGATAATATTGCCGTACAGAACGCCAGCGGCACACCGGTTATCGGCGCCCGGATACATATCAACAATCCCGATGAAAACATCTGCATCGGCGCCACAGCCAAAGTCCGCATGACCGTGGCCGAATCAAAAGACGTCCTCGTTGTCCCGACTGAAGTAGTAAACGCTTCCACAGACGGAGACTTCGTATATATTATTGAGAACGGCATTGTGAAACAACAGCCTGTAGAACTGGGAACTTCCTCTGCCACAGAGGTCGAGATCGTAAGCGGTCTTAAAGAAGGCGATCAGGTCGTAAGCGACCTGAACGTGGATATTGAACCGGGAATGCGCGCGATCCCGCAGGAAACATCATCCGGGCAGTCTGAAGAGTAAAGCGGGGTTATGACATATGGGACAGTTTTTGGAATATATAAAAATGGCGCTGGACAACATCCGCGCCAACAAAGGGCGGTCTTTTCTCACCATGCTGGGAATCATTATCGGCATCACTTCCGTGGTTACCATCGTCTCCATAGGAAACGGGCTGAAAAATGATGTGGTGAATGCCACAAACCAGCAGACAAACACCGTAACCGTACAGGTAAATACAGAGGAAGTTACGGACACGCAGGTCATTACCGGCGAAGATATCGCTTTCCTCGGAGATACTTTCGGCAGTTCCGTCGAAAACATTACCGCATATCAGATGACGACCGGCAAATGTACGACGCGAAAAGGAACATTCGACGCTTATGTCACGATGACGACTCCGGATTATGAGAATGCCCAGTACTCATCTTCTCTTGTAAAAGGAAATTACTTTACAGAGAACGATATGGACAGCGGCAGGCCGGTCTGCGTCATCGATGAGCTGACCGCCCGGTATCTCTTCGGTAATACCAATGTGGTGGGGATGAGCTTCGAGCTTGCCATTGACAGCGGAATCCAGGAAGTTACCATACTGGGAATCCGGGAAACATCTGCCGATATGATGGAAGTAGAGGCAGCCTACCAGTCAATGGGAATGCCTGAATCCATCTCCATCGAAATCCCCTATACGCTCTCAGAGGCTTTCGGTCAGCCTGTTGAAGGATTTTCGTCGATCTCCCTGACCGCCGCAGATACTGACAGCGCATCCCATATTGCTGAGACAGCGGTCCGGCTTCTCGGCTCCCGGCACCAGGATCTGGGAGATGCGCCGTTTATGCAGCAGCGCCCGGTAGATCTCTCCGATATGATGGGAGCGGTCATGGACGGCGTCACGGCTTTCGTCGCTCTGGTCGCGGCGATCTCTCTGGTCGTAGGCGGTATCGGAGTCATGAACATCATGCTTGTCTCCGTCACGGAACGGACGAGGGAAATCGGAATCCGCAAGGCGCTCGGTGCCCGGACGGGATCCATCATCGCCCAGTTTCTGTGTGAATCCGCCATCATCTCAGGTATGGGCGGTATCATCGGGATCCTGCTCGGCGGCGGACTGACCGCGCTGATCAGCGCGCTGGAAGTGGGAGGGATCCACGCTTCCCTGTCTCTGCCCGCGGTGATCGTTGCCACACTGTTCTCCTGCGGAGTCGGGATTATCTTCGGGATCTATCCCGCAAGAAAAGCGGCGCAGCTCAGTCCGATTGAAGCGCTGCGCCGGATGTGATATACTTGCCTCAGGCTGATGGAAATGTATGTCACGCCAGAAACAACATATTTATTTTATGAGGAGGAGCATCCTATGAAAAGAAAAAGCAAATTATTACACGTCGTATCCATCATCGTTATTGTAGTCGGTGCCCTGGCCGTACTCAGCGGCATACTGTCATTCCTTATGAAGGATATTGTGAACCAGTCGTATGAAATGCTCGGCATGACTCCGCCGACGACATTGTACTACGTGTGGGCTCTCGTATTCGCATGCTTCGAACTTGCGGCGGGAATCGCAGGAGTCATGTACAAATCAAGAAAATCCGTATTTGTATTTGGTGTGATCTGGTGTATCCTAGTCGTTGCCAACCTTGTCTATGCATCCATATCATCCGGCTTCTCCTTCCTGTATATTTTCGACCTGATTCTTCCGGTTCTGTACATTTGGGGAGTATATCAGTCCGAATGATCCCCGGACGGCCCGCGGGATGAGACGGGTCACCTGATCAGGAACTGCCGGATAAAACATATATGAGGTCTTTGCCGTACAGGCAGAGGCCTCACATTTTTCTGCCCGGACAGATCTGTTCGGAACATGCTTCCGTTCTCCCGTTCAGATAGTTTCAGCATATTCCCGCAGAATAACGGTACCTTTCAGAAGAAAACCGCGCCGTCAAACAGCAGATTGCAAATCCGGGTCATCTATTTTATAATATAGTATTATGGGATTTTTGGGAGGCATACATCATGTGGAAAAGAAAAGTAATGAAAAAGAAAGCCCGCATATCCATGAAACAGAATTACTGGCGAATGATCTCCGTCTGCTTTCTCGCCGCCATGCTTGCCGGCGCATACCCTTCTTCCACAACTTTTCTCGGTTCTCAGGCTCTGATTCCATCCATCGAGCGCCGGGTAAGCGCTCCTTTTGCCTCTGAAGATACAAATTCCGAAGTGATCACAGAGATTGTCCGCCGTCTTTTCCACGGCACATTTATCTCGGATTTTATGGCTTCCCCCGCTTCCTTTCTCGCTGACATCCTCGTAGATCTCGGATCCACGAGCACATCGGCCTTTTTCTCCCTGCTCCGCGCCGTTAATAATTTTCTGACCGAAAGCTGGGACATTTCCACTTTTCTCCTGATTTTGGGAGTCATTGTCTCCCTTCTGTATCATTTTTTTATCAGCAATATGCTCCTTGTGGGTGAAAGACGTTATTTTCTGGAAGCACACAGCTACAGACAGGCTCCCATCTCCAAGATCTTTTTTCTGTATAAACTGCGCTGTATCGCCGGACCTGCCTGGATCCTGTTCTGCCGTACTGTCTTTCAGCTGCTGTGGGGGCTCACAATAGTCGGCGGCGTCATCAAGTATTATGAATACCGCATGATTCCGTTTATACTGGCGGAAAACCCGAAAATCAGCCGCAGAGATGCCTTCTTTCTGTCCCGTCAGCTGATGCAGCACAGCAAATGGAAAATGTTTAAGATGCATGTTTCTTTTATCGGATGGAAGCTCCTCTCGCTGCTCACCTTCGGTATCCTGGATCTTGTATTTGTAAACCCTTATATGTCTGCAAGTGAAGCCGAACTGTATCTGACGCTCCGAAGAAACTATGTACTCTCGCGTTCTCCCAGATATGAATTTCTGAATGACTCCTATCTGGAGCATGTTCCCTCGGAAGATGAACTTCTGATAAGCAAAGCGCTCTATGATGACTCAAGAGGACCCTATACGAAGATCTCTTATTTCAATCCGGAACAGTATCCGGTTTTCCTGTTCTCTGTGCAGCCCCCATTCAAGGCGGTCCGCTCACCGGCCAGAGCCGTAAGAAAATATGACTTTCTTTCCCTGGTGTTCCTGTTCCACGTTTTCTCCATTCTGGGATGGCTTGCGGAGACGGCGGTTCACCTGCTGGCAAACGGTACGCTTTCAGACTCATTTGATCCGTTCCTCCCGTGGCTTCCTCTCTACGGAATCTACGGTACAATCATCATTCTGTTTATCAAGAAACTGAGCGACAGGCCCGTGCTTGTCTTTCTGGTGAATTTTCTTGTTTACACAGTGGAAGAATATGCCGCAAGCCTGCTCATTGAATCCGCCCTGGGATTACAGCCATGGGATTACAGCGGATATTTTCTCAATCTGAGCGGTCGTGTATATGTAGGCGGATCCGTAAGCGTGGCACTCTTCGGTTGTGCTTTCCTGTACTATATCGCGCCGAGGTGCGCGGATCATTTTCTGAAACTGAAGAAGATCTGGCGGTTCCTGCTGTGTTTTGTTCTCACCGTTCTGTTCATAGCGGATATTGCCCTTGCGCTGACACATATATAAACGCTTTATCAGCCACGCCGCAGTTGATTTTTATGCAAAATGATAGTAAACTTTTTATAACGTCTGAAAACACTATAATCAAAGCGAAAGGAAATAGATATGATGAAAAAGAGAGTTGTAGTCGCCCTCGGACACCGGGCACTGGGAACCACACTTCCCGAACAGAAAGTTGCCGTAAAACATACTGCAAAATGTATTGCGGATCTGATCGAAGAAGGATATCAGGTCGCCATCACCCACAGCAATGCCCCCCAGGTCGGCATGATTCATACTGCCATGAACGAATTCGCGAAAGCACATCCCGAGTATACCGCATGCCCCATGTCTGTCTGCTCTGCCATGAGCCAGGGATATATCGGATATGATCTCCAGAACGGCATACGCGAGGAACTGCTGAACCGTGGCATATACCGCACGGTAAGCACTGTTCTGACACAGGTTATCGTGGATCCCTATGATGAGGCTTTCTACACCCCCACAAAGGTTCTCGGCCGTTATATGAACGCCCAGGAGGCCAATGAAGAGAGACGGAAAGGAAACTATGTCATAGAGGAAGCCGGAAAAGGCTTCCGCCGCGTTGTCTCCGCCCCGAATCCGGTAAAGATCGTGGAGCTCGATGCAGTAAACGCGCTTCTGGATGTCGATCAGATCGTCATCGCAGCCGGAGGCGGCGGTATTCCTGTCCTGGAACAGGATAATCATCTGAAAGGCGCCAGCGCTGTAATTGAGAAGGATCTCGCTGCAGGAAAACTCGCAGAGGGCATCAACGCCGATATGCTCATCATTCTTACGAATGTGGAAAAAGTCTGCATCAATCTCGGCCAGCCCGACGAACAGCCTCTGGACAATATCACTGTAGATCAGGCGAAATCCTACATGGAGCAGGGACATTTCGGAATCTATAACATGCTTCCGAAATTCCGGGCAGCCGTTGAATTCATCGAACAGCGGGAAGGAAGGTGCGCTTATATCACTGCTTTCGACAAAGTAAAAGATGCACTGAAAGGAAAAACAGGTACGTGCATCCGATGACAAATCATCCAGAAAACCGGGGAAACCCGGTTTTTCTTTGTTCAAATTTATAGTTGATTTTCGCGAATATATGTTGTAGTATATGCATATACTTAATGTAGTTTTAAAAACCACGTATCGTTCCATGCATTGGGGAGGTGCATATATTATGGAAAAAAGACATCACATTAAAGAGCCCGGAAGCGCGATAACTCATTTCATCGGCATGCTGATGGCCATATTTGCTGCAGTTCCTCTGCTGATCAAGGCAGCCCACGAGCCCAGTCGTATCTATATCATCTCGCTTACGATCTACGCCGCGAGCCTGATCCTGTTATATGCAGCGAGTACAAGTTATCATACATTTGATGTGTCCGAGAAAGTCAACACAATACTCAAGAAAATCGATCACATGATGATTTCCGTTCTCATCGCCGGAAGCTATACTCCGGTATGCCTGATTGTCCTGAAAGGCCGGACAGGAATCATCCTGCTCTCGATCGTATGGGCGATCGCCATCGCCGGTATCCTGATCAAGGCATTCTGGGTCTACTGTCCGAAGTGGGTTTCTTCCGTACTTTACATTGGAATGGGATGGACCTGCGTACTGGCATTTACCCAGATCCTTAACAATATGTCTCCCGCAGCATTCGGATGGCTGCTGGCAGGGGGTATCATTTATACCGTCGGCGGTGTTATCTATGCGCTTAAACTTCCGATTTTCAACAGCAGGCATAAAAACTTCGGAAGTCACGAAATATTTCACCTGTTTGTCATGGGAGGAAGCGCCTGCCATTTTGTGGTAATGTATGCATTCCTTCTTCCGTAAAACGCAATTTCCGATGACATACAGAAGAGGGGCGAAGGAATCTATGAAGGCTTCCTTCGCCCCTCTCTTTTTATGCCCTTACTCACCGGAATTCCGTTCCGCGGTGCGCAGCGCCTCAAGCGCCCGGTCAAACGCCTTCAGGTCGTGCTCGTCCGGATGTGCAAGCGCCCGGTCAAAATTATCGATCATCCCCTGCATTCTCTGATCCTCCGGATTCTGCTCCAGCATGCTCTCATATCTCTTTCTCACACTCTGAGGCATCTTTCCCTGGCACATATAACTTCCGATGATCTCATTCTCTTCCGGAATATGTGCTTTCACCCGTTCCAGTATCCGTGAAAAATACTCCTCCGATCCTCCGAATCCGGCCGTTCCGAAGAGAAATATTTTCTGCCCGTGAAGTCCTTCCAGGAATTCTGTCATTTTCCCGCTGCAGTCTCCCTTGTCTGTCCAGAATCCCGCAAAGATCAGTCCTGCTTCAGGCACATCCGCTCCGGACGTGCCGAAATACACGCACTCTTCTCCGCCATACACTCTTCTTACTTCTTCCGCAAGCATCCTTGTGTTTCCTGTGACGCTTGCATAAACTACTGCATAATTCATATGTCACCGTTTCCTTTCTCCGGGATTCCCAGTGCCTCCCCGATCATGTCAAATTCTTCGATATAAATGCAGTTTTCAAAGCTGTCTGCAAGAATCTTTTCTCTGCATTCCGCATAATCCATCCAGATCACTTCCGAGACTTCGGACTTCTGCAGCACAAGGTTTTCCGCCTCCACCGGTTCTCTGTAGAGATAGATCATGCTCAGCTCGTTATCCCGGAATATACGTCCATAGAAAACGCCTTCAAAGCCGCACCGCCGCATTCCCACCTCTTCCAGTTGTTCCGGACGTGCCGTGATCCCCAGTTCTTCCCGAAGTTCTCTCAGAGCACTCTCCGGATAATCGCATCCCGCGTCTACGTGACCCGCCGAAGAAATATCATAACATCCCGGGTTGGAATCCTTTGTCTCACTCCTTTTCTGCAGGAGAACATCATAACCGCTCCTGTCATTCGGCCTCACGATCCATGTATGTACTGTCGCGTGGAGAGCCCCTTCCATATGCGCCACGCCCCGTTCCTTTATTACCCCGGTCCTGCTCCCATCCGGATTCCGCTCGTCGAACAGTTCCATCGGGGCGCCGTCCAGGGCGGCATATTGAAGGATGTCATCGCGGTTATATACCAGCTTCAGTGAAAAGAAATCTCTTCCCTCATCCAGAAGCCGGAAGAATATCTTATCCCCTTCCCACAGTTCCAGAGACCAGACTTTTTCTTTGTCTACCCATTCCAGCTCTCCCTCGTCACACCTGATCGGAACTCCCTCAAATCTGTCCGCTGTATACAGGGACATATACTCTACAACATCTTCCCCGTAAACAAAGGTTACAATCCCTCTGTACCGCCAGGATGTAAGCGTGTATCCGGTCTCCTCCTTCACCTCGCGGAGCAGGCACTCTTCCGGACTCTCACCATGTTCGAAATGACCGCCCACGCCGATCCATTTGTCTCTGTTCACATCATTTTCTTTCACCGTGCGGTGGAGCATAAGATACTGCCCCTCTCTCTCAATATAGCAAAGTGTACTCAGTCTCGATGCCATTTTTCTCCTCCTGTCACACAGCGGAAGGGCCGTCGAAAACTCCTCCGCCTTTTTAAAAACGACACGGCAGGAAATCTTCCGTGTCTGTTTTCAGCTGTTCTTCTCACTGTTTTCCCTGCGCGGAGCCAGCATTGCTGAACTGGCTCTCATACAGATATCTATAGAAGCCGTTCTGTGCGAGAAGTCTCTCGTGGCTCCCCTGTTCGATGATCTTTCCGTCTTTCATCACAAGAATCAGATCCGCCTCACGGATGGTTGAAAGCCGGTGGGCTACGATAAATGTAGTGCGGCCTTCCATCAGTTTTGCGAATGCATTCTGAATCCGCATCTCCGTTCTTGTGTCGATCGATGAAGTAGCCTCATCAAGGATGAGCATGGGCGGCCTGCAGAGCATGACGCGGGCAATGCAGAGCAGCTGCTTCTGTCCCTGCGAGATCCCTCCTCCGTCTTCTGTGATCCAGGTGTCATATCCCTGCGGCAGCCTCATGATAAAACTGTGGATATGAGAGGCCTTCGCCGCGGCGATCACCTCTTCGTCTGTAGCGTCCGGGCGTCCCATGGTAATATTTTCTCTTATTGTCCCCGTCTTAAGCCAGGTATCCTGGAGCACCATACCGTATCCGGCCCTGAGGCTTCTCCTGGTCATCTCTCTTATGTCCACGTCTTCCACACGGATGGCGCCGCCGTCTACATCGTAGAACCTCATGAGAAGATTGATCAATGTCGTCTTTCCGCATCCGGTAGGCCCTACGATGGCGATTCGCTGTCCCGGTCTGACCGACAGATTGAAGTGTTCGATCAGCTTCTGTTCCGGAGTGTAGGAGAAAGATACATCTTTCGCCTTCACATTTCCTTTTATATCTTTCATATCCACTGCATTCTCCGGTTCCGGAATCTGCGGATCTTCCGCAATAAGGTCAAAGGTCCGTCTTGCACACGCAACAGCGTTCTGGAATTCCGTCACTACGCCGGAAATCTCATTGAACGGTTTGGTATACTGGTTCGCATAGCTCAGGAAACTCGACAGCTGTCCAACGGAAAGACTCCCTCCGACGACGGCAAATGCTCCCGCGATGCCCACACCGGTATACACGAGACTGTTTACAAATCGGGTAGACGGATTGGTGATTGACGAAAAGAACGTAGCCCGCAGAGAAGCGTCCCGCAGTCTCTCGTTGATCTCATCGAACCGCTCTGTCACATCCGCGCCGCGGCCGAACGCCTGCACAACCTTCTGATTGCCGATCATCTCATCGATCAGACCGGTCTGTTCTCCCCGTGTCTCCGACTGCAGCCGGAACATGTCGAAAGTCCTTTTTGCGATAAAGTTTGCCACGACAAAAGATACCGGTGTAATCAGCACGACCACAAATGTGATCTTTACATTTACCGACAGCATAAATCCAAACGTTCCGATGATGGTGGCGACTCCTGTAAAAAGCTGGGTGAATCCCATCAAGAGTCCGTCTGCAAACTGATCCACATCTGCGATTACACGGCTCACCACATCCCCGTAGGGATGGCCGTCGATATATTTGAGCGGAAGAATCTCAATCTTGCGGAACGCCTCGTTCCGTATATCCCGGACAACCTGATACGTCATTTTATTATTGCATACGTTCATCAGCCACTGGGCCAGAGCTGTGACAAGGGTACATACCCCGATCTGAAACATGACCCGGAACACTCCCGGGAAATCCACATTTCCTTCGGAAATAATATAGTCAACGGCATTTCCCGTAAGCTTTGGTATATAGAGCGTAAGTGCCACCGAAACTGCTGCCAGCAGAACGGAAAACACCAGGAATATCCGGTATCTTCCCAGGCGGCGTACGACTTCTCTCAGGGTTTCCGCCTGTCTTGTCTTTTTCTTTTCATTATTCATTGGATGCCGCCTCCTCTTTCGGGAACTGTGAGTAATAGATCTCCTGATAAGCGGGACAGGTCTTCAGAAGTTCGTCATGCGTTCCGATGCCTGCCATCTCCCCGTCATCCAGGACAATGATCTGATCCGCATACTGGATGGACGAGGCTCTCTGAGAAACAATGAATACCGTGGGATTCTCCTTCATTCCCCGGATCGCCTTCCTGAGCTCCGCGTCGGTCGCAAAATCCAGAGCCGACGCGCTGTCGTCCAGGATAAGGATCTCCGGTTTTCTCACGAGAGCCCTTGCGATAGTCAGCCTCTGCTTCTGTCCTCCTGAAAGGTTGCGCCCCCCCTGTTCGATCTGGAACTGTATCCCGCCTTCCTTGGTCTCAACAAATTCCTGCGCCTGGGATATCTCAAGCACCTCCCTGATCTGCTCATCAGTCGCATCTTCTTTTCCCCATCGGATATTCTCCGCTATGGTTCCTTTAAACAGCACGGCTTTCTGAAGCACCATTCCGATGTGGGAACGCAGATCTTCTGTTTCATATTCCCGTATGTTCTTTCCGCAGATCCTGACCTCGCCGGCGGTGGCATCATAGAATCTTGGTATCATATTTACGAGGGACGATTTTCCTGAGCCTGTCCCTCCTATGATGCCGATCGTCTGCCCCCGCTCCGCGCGGAAAGTAATGCCGCTCAGAGAGTCTGCTCCCGCGCCCTTATACCGAAGCGAAACATGATCAAACTCTACAGCGGGCATCCCGGAGTCATCTGCCTGCATTCTGTCCGGCCACTTCATTGTGCCGCTCTTCATCTCCGGTTCGATCTCGAGCACGGCTCCGATCCGGTTTCCGCATGCTATGGCTTTTGTCACTGTAATGATCAGATTTGCCAGTTTCACAAGTTCCACAAGAATCTGAGACATATAATTGAGAAGCGCCACGGTCTCGCCCTGGGTCAGATCTCCTGCATTCACTCTCAGAGCGCCCGCATAAATCAGAATAATCGTTGCTCCGTTGATGACCACATATGTCAGAGGATTCATAAGTCCCGAGATACGCCCCACGAACTTCTGTGCATCGGTAAGAATCTGATTGCCTTCCTCAAACCGTTTCAGCTCGTCCTTTTCTTTGTTAAAGGCACGGATCACCCGGACACCCGTGAGATTCTCCCTCGTCATAAGAAGCACATTGTCCAGGTCAGACTGGACTTTTCTGTAGAGAGGCATGGTGATGAGCATGATCCCGAACACGATCACCGAAAGAACCGGTATCGCAACCGCAAAAATCAGCGCTGCCTTGACATCCACCGTAAATGCCATGATCATGGCTCCGAACACGATAAACGGAGAACGCAGGAACAGCCGGAGCACAAGATTCACTCCGGACTGAACCTGATTGATATCGCTTGTCATCCTGGTGATCAGAGTGGACGATCCGATGGTGTCCATCTCTGTGAATGTAAACTCCTGGATATGCTTAAACAGAGCATGCCGGACGCCTGTTCCGAATCCCGCCGCTGCCTTCGCCGCAAAATACTGTGCCGTGATCGAGCAGACAAGTCCGATCAGCCCCAGGGCAATCAGGACGAAACACATACGGATGATATACGGCCGGTCCCGCCCGGCGATTCCTACGTCGATCACCGCCGCCATCACAAGCGGGACAAGCAGTTCAAAAGACGCCTCCAGCATTTTGAACAGCGGGGCCAGAACCGACTCCTTTTTGTAATTTTTCAGATATACAAGAAGTGATTTCATAGCATCTCTCCATTCCTTTATGATTTTCTGCAAAAAATCTTCCTGTCTATTCTATCATATCCCGGAACAGATAAAAACACCTGATTTCCCGTATAACTATACAGGGATGCTGTTCCTCACACAGAGCGCTCCGTATCCCAGCTGGGGATTCGGCCATTCCGCATATCCGGGAAGCTGCCTGGCGCCTCTTCGCAGATATGCCTTTACCTTTTCTCCGTACAGATACGGATCATTTCCCAGCACAATTCCCCACTCCATCAGAAGCGCAGCTGCCCCTGTCACAAAGGGCGCCGCAAAAGATGTGCCGGTAAACTCCCCGTATCCTCCCCCGGGAACCGGAGCGCTGATACGCACTCCCGGAGCGGCCAGGTCCGGCTTTGGCACACCGCTTCCGCCATATCCTTCCGGCGCTCCCCTTCCGGAAAAATCCGCATACGAAAAACTCAGTCCGTCATATGCAGCCGCTGTAATGACACGTGCCGCCGTAGACGGAATCGTGAGAGTGGTACCGCTGTCCGGGAAAAGAAACGCCGTACCTTCATTCAGGGCCCCCTGGGACGGAAGCCACATCTGATATGTGCCGTCAACAATGCTCCTTGGCGTAAGCACGATACGCCATACGCCGCTGTCTATATACGACTCCTCCGGGAGGAATGATATGTAGATCTCCTGCTTTACACTGTACGGCTTTGGCTCGCCATAGTAAACCAGAAGCTCTGTCCGCCCCAGAACGAATCTCTGAGGCCCGAGTATTTCCCGGAAAGGTCCTGCGGTCACCCCAGACGGGCTGACAACAGAAATATCCATCTCATCCACATAGGACTTCCAGATCTGCACATTGAGTGCAGGCTCCCTGTTCTGGACCGCGAGCTGAACAGTCTCCTCCATGTCCTCCCGCACCTGCCCGGCTGCATGTCCGGCGCTGCTTCCCTCATTTCCGCTTCCCGCACAGATGACATTTTTCCAGGTATCGGCCGCATCATTCAGGAACCTTTCCACCAGCGATGTCCCGTCATGTGTTCATTATAACTAGGGGAACTTATTTGGTATGCACCATATCACGCTCTGCTACCATTCAAAAAGACCCTCATTTTAGTAAGCACTGATTAAGGAAATAAACATAACTATTTATTGGGGTCATGAAGAACAGGTTGAACCTAAAACGCTTCCAAGTGCGTAATAGCATTCGGAAATGTTTTGTGATAGAATACATTAGAAAAGGCGGTAAAAAAATATGGATGATAATCTTTTTCCCTAAATAAATTGCAAAACGATATAAAAGCAATGAAACTATTAGCTCCATTTCTGAACTCAGATCAAAAGAAGCAATTACGTGTTTTAGAAAAGCAGCTTGATAATATGATTATTCAGACTGCCGCTTTCAACGAGAGATTTTCCTCCTATGGTTGGTGCGCTTATGACAGTATGAGTTTGACCCTTATAGAAAGCGCAAATGACGCTTTTGAAAAGGGCGGGATTGAAAACGCCGAACAGGTATTGATTAACTATTACACAAATGATGTTAGCAAGATTGTTCATTGGATAAAGAACAGCTCAGATGCATTTTCTGTAAGAAACAATTTGATTGAGCATTTTTTTGAAGACCATTTTACAGGGCGATATTACGCAAGTGTTCCTCTTGCTTTGATTATAATAGATGGCGCAGTTAACGATTTCACAAAAAGTAAAGGTTTTTTTGCAGAGGGGACTTCTGTTGACGCGTGGGATTGCTTAGTCGGCTGTAGTGATGGGTTATCCAAGTTAAAAGAGATATTTAATCAAAATCGCACAAAAACAAACTCCGAGATGATTACATTACCTTATCGTAACGGCATATTACATGGACGCGACCTCAATTATGTAAATAAATATGTGTCATGTTCCGGAGCTGTAATCACATTTACAACATCTACTTTATGTTCATATGCTTTACTAAGTTTAAATTCCTCTCCTCTGGAATCCAAAATCCGATAAACTGTGATTTTTTCTGAAAAACCTTTTCTCAGATACCTGGTTTCAAACTCTTTTGCACTTCTGGATTTGAGCACTTCTTCCTCTATTAAGTCTTCTCTTTCAAAAATCAGTTTTTTCTTATCAAGCAGTAAATCAATAATTGCTCTTTCTGCCGCGCCCTCACATATGCACGCTGTATACTTTGCCATTTTTATTCCTCCTGCATATTGATAAGGACTTTTTTCAAAGCCATATATGCCTCATATGCAGGCACTGTACCCTCCAAAAATCCGCTGTCGTAGGTTTCACTTTTTTTAATATCATTCCTTTTCAGAATATTTGACAATTTTTCAGCCTCAATTCCCCCTCTGTTCCGTACAATATAAATACCGTCATTTCTTTCAAATTCATCTAACAACTCTGAATAATGCGTTGAGAAAATAATTGTAGCTCCATTTTTATTCACTTTTTTATCCAGGAAGAAACGAACCAGTGTAACAACAATTTCCTCATTAAAATGGTTTTCTATTTCGTCAATCAGCAAATATCCACCTTCATAAAATGACAACAATGCATTCATAAAAACGGTTAGACCTTTTATTGTACCGGAAGAGAGATAATGTTCCAGCATAAGCGGATTATTTATAGAAATTTCTTCTTTACCGTAAAACTTTAACTGAATATCTGTCACTTTGTCATTTACATCTCCTCTGAGATATTCTATACTGGGATCCAAAAACATTAAGAGTTCTTTTGGAAAACGTCCCAGAATTCCTATTATATTATGATTCGTCCATCTTAACATATCATGCAAAAAAAAGTGCGAATCATTTTCTTTGTTTACTGCAATAATAATGCTGACATCCTCCATCAGGAACTGTTCTTTCTGATCTCTTCTGATTTTCAGTTCTGAATCACTGAATTCAAATAAATTCTTCTTTAATTTAATTTTATGAGAATCTTTACTCCACAGTCTCTCATCAGTAATAATAAATTTTGCGCTTCCGTCCAAATCATTTATCTTTTTACTAATTATTGTCTCTAATTTACTGACCAACGAATTAGCGTAAAAATAAGCTGTGAGAGTAACTGTCTGTCCTTCCTGTAAATCATCCAGAATTTCTTTTGTTTCTATACTGTTTATTGCCTCATTGTTTAGCAAACTTACAGCAAAAGAAACCGCTTTCAATATCGTAGTTTTTCCGGAAGCGTTAATGCCGATAAATGAAATAGCTTCATTTACATATATATTCGAAAAAACATTATATAATTTTTCTTTATCTCTGTCATTCACCCTCTGCTGTGCCACAAAATCCAAGTCTAGTGTATCCTTGAAATTAGGCAGTCCACATATTGTCAATTTTAACAGTTTCATGTTTCCCTCCATATTTTTATCCGATTATTTTGTTTTTATTTCTTAATTATACCCATTATTTCATATGATATCAATTATTATTTACATATATTTCGTTTTTATTTGTACACCACACTTCAAAACTTTCTGTGCGTCCTGCCTCAGATATGCCTTTCTCTTCCTTCTCCCCGTACAGATAAGGGGATTGGTATTTAAATACAATATCAATACTCTTGTCCCCATTCACAATAATTTTATCGATCAGCTCCGTTACGATTTCTCTTGTCACTTCTGCCAGTGTTCCATACCTGACAAACTTTTCAATCCAGTTTTCATAGCTTTCCTCCGCTTCTTCAAAATTATCTTTCTCCTTCTCTGCCTGTGAAATTTTCTCCCGGATATCCTGATCCTGCTTCTCATATTCCGCTTTATAAGAAAGATATTCTTCTTTATCCAGAATGCCATCCACATAATTTTCGTAAGTTTTCTTTTTATATTTCTGAACTCCTGCCAGTTCTTTCTGCAGGCGTTCTATCCGCTGATTCGCTTCTTCGCACCGCCGGTTTATTTCTTTCCTGCGGTCAGCCGCTTTCAGCAATTCATCCTTATCGCTTTCTTTCAGAGCCAGCTTTGCCTGTCTCTGGATTTCATTTATTACAATAGAATCCAGAACCTCTTTCTTAATAAAATGGGAATAACACATATTATTTCCTTTTCTATGATAGGAGCCACACTCATAACCGTCTCTGCAGGTAACTCTCTGGAGATTATAACCACAGTCCCCGCAGACAAGAAAGCCAGCATAGGGATTGACTTTCCTCACCTCGCTGAGAAAGCCAGACGTCCGTGACCTTTTCTTCATGATTTCCTTGGCCTGCTCAAAAGTATCCCGGCTGATAATAGGCTCATGCATACCCTCTACAATATACTGTTGTTCCTCTGGAATATAATGATATT
>CAKNHF010000002.1 GCA_930972465.1 uncultured Lachnospiraceae bacterium | reverse complement strand
CGCATGGAGCTGACTGTTACTAATAGGTCGAGGGCATAACCAAAGCGGGAATAGGTATGGATGATTGGTTCTTTGTATGTAGTTTTGAAGGTATACAGACAATTTCAGAGGGAATGAGAGGAACACCTGAGAGAATGATCTTTCAGGTGTTTTTTTGAACCATTTTTTTATTTATTACAATATAATATTGAAGAGCAAACACACTCTTGAAGACGTCTTACGGGAGAAATGTTTATGACGCATGTTGAAATGGAACAGTTTATAGCAGAATACGGTGCGGATATCTATTCATTTTGCTGTTGTCTTACGGGGAGCAGGCAGGAAGCAGATGACCTCTATCAGGAGACATTTCTAAGGGCAGTGGAAAAGCAGAAGCATCTTGATATGGCCGGAAGCCCGAAAAGTTATCTTCTGTCAGTAGCGGTCTATTTATGGAAGAATCAGAGACGCAAGGCCGGATGGAGAAAGCGGATTAAGGATACAGAGTATTACGGGCAGGAAGATACAGAGATGAGCCCGAAGGATTCCAGCGATGATTTACCGAGCAGAAAGTAATCAGGGAAGAAATGCAGAAGACAGTAAGAAACGCCGTCCTCCGACTTCCTGACAAGATGAAAGTGACAGTTCTGCTTTACTATATGGAAGAAAGAAATGTAGAAG
Source organism: uncultured Lachnospiraceae bacterium (assembly GCA_930972465.1). Lineage (GTDB taxonomy): Bacteria > Bacillota > Clostridia > Lachnospirales > Lachnospiraceae > Mediterraneibacter > Mediterraneibacter stercoravium. The sequence continues at coordinate 153,053 of CAKNHF010000002.1, read as the reverse complement.
AGATTGCAGAAATCCTCCATATCCCAAAGGGAACAGTCAAGAGCAGGCTGCATCAGGCCAGGGGAATTTTAAGAAAAGAATTGGAGTATATGCTATATGAGTGAGAGATTAGATTATATTTTAAAACAGGCCCTGACTCCGGATCAGAAACCGGATCTGCTGCTGAACCGGAAGATTTTGAATCAGATAAAGGAAAAGGAAGAGATGAAGATAAGAAAAAGAAAGTGGGTTCCCGGTATTGTTTTTTCGCTTGTGTTCATTTTAGCTGCAGGATCGGGAGTCGCATATGCGGCATATAAACTGCTGAATGCAGAAGAGGCGGCAGAGAAAGCCGGTGATGAGAAGCTTGCCCGGGCCTTTTCCGGGGAGGATGCGGTTGAAATTAATGAAACGCAGCATTTTGAGGATTTTGACGTGACTCTGCTCGGCATAGCGTCAGGGGAAAATCTGGCGGAACATATTACAGAAAAAAACGGAGAAATCCTGAGTGACCGCAGCTATATTGTCACTGCTGTAACGAGAACGGACGGCAATCCGATGCCGGAGAATCTTTCCGATGCAGCATATGATAACATGAGATTTTTTATATCGCCGCTGATACAGGGATGTGACCCGATGAGGGTGAATATTGTGTCAATGGACGGCGTTTATACGGAATTTGTTCAGGATGGGACGCTCTACCGTCTGACAGAATGCAGCAATATAGAGATTTTTGCAGATCGGACAGTCTATCTCTGCGTATCAGATGCGGATCAAAGCAGTCCATTCGGATACAACGAAGAGGCTTACACATTTGACAATACTACAGGCGCGATAAGCAGGAGAGAAAATTATGAGGGGGTAAATGCGTTGTTTGTGCTGCCGTTGGATAAAGAACTTGCAGATCCGGAAGCGGCAGAAGAATATCTTTCTGCTTTTGAGCCGGGTGAGGAGAGCGGGGACGACTATGCTGCATGGAGCAGGGAGGCAGATGCATTTATGTCGGAAATCACGCCGGAAAATATAGAACAGTATGCAGATTGTATCGAAGAGTCGGTGCATGTATTCGGTTCCAAAGAGGACGAGGTATGGTATGACTATACAATGCCGGACGGGGAGCATATTAGAAGACTTATGAGCAGAGAGAGAGTTTCCGGATGGCAGGACAGGCATGTCAGACCGCATAGCGTATTTTGATTATGAAATAGATGCTTTGAAGATAGTCACTTTTACCTTGAATAAGGACGGTACTGTTACGGGAGCGGTCTATCTTCCCAGAGTTTCTGACAGTTAATGTTTCATTTAAAGACTTTTTGAGAATAAGTGAAGTCCGTTTTATTGGACACGTAATATTGTAGACTATAACCAGCTCAGGGAAAAGAGATTATAAAGGTTATGGAGGTCTGCAGTATGAAAGGATACAATACATCGGAAGGTTATATGGGACTGGTAAACGGATATTACATGCTCTTCGCAAGTGAATCGGAATACAGAGAATATGTCGAAGAAGTATAAATTACATGTCAGAGAGACATCAGGACAGCCGTAAAAATGACGGCAGAACTGATGTCTCTCTTTTTGTACTGCTGACGAGCAAAAGTCCGGGCCTGATCAGGATCTTGATAATCACTTACAATCCCGGAATGAACTTTTTAGCACTTTTGGAGATTGGATTACCTGTCATGGGTGGACTCCAACGGGTACATGTCCCGAGTGCGTATGGGTGTCAACGAAACATATAGTTGAACAGGAATGTAAGTTTTGTAATCTTATGTAAACAGATAAATAAGCTAAAAATATATATTATATTGTAGTCCTAATAGTTTACTTTGCTTATTGTTCCAGAAGCTGAACATCTTAATCCTATTTCTATATAGACTGGAGCAGTAAGATGCTTAAAAGTAGCTGTTCCTTTTGCAGTATTTCCAGAATATGAAGCGTTTCTTGCGTTACATGACCATCCTGTTACATAAGTTGTGTAGGATGTCGAAGCAGCGATTGCTTTTGAGGAGGAACCATTATACTGAAATGTTCCTTTTAAATTAAAGGACCAGCATTTTCTATCTGACTTATCGTAATAAGTATAAGTTCTTGTTGCGGATTTTTGATAAGTTGTTGCTGCGGGGGCAATATTATTCGCTTCAGAATCTGTTATATTGATTTCATCTATAATAAAAGATCCATCTTCCATGGGAATAATGTGGGATAAAATAGTTTGATCGTATGTTTGCTCCTCACCAATATGTATGTCAGCTGCATATGCAGGTGAATTAACAAGGAATACGCAAATAATAATCGAGAAAATGGTACTAATAATCTTACATTTTTTCTTCATTCTGATATTACCTCTCCTTCTGTTTCAGTTATTGTATCAGTGTAATATGCCTGTCTGCCTTGTGATAAGGATGCAACGAAGCAGATTAAAAAAATAATGATTGATATTGCCAGAATAATAAAAAGCCGAAAATTTTTTCGGTGTTTAGCCAGTTCTTTGGGAATGTCCTTCTTTTGGCAACTGATATATTCGTCGGCAACATCTTCTGGTGTTCCAAACTGCTCTGTTAGGTCTTGATAAGTACTGTTAGGGAATTGTTGTATATATTCTTCAAGTGTTTCCCTTAAATCAAATAAATAATTATCTGAAGGAACAAGATTGTATAGTCCTTTTTTGACATTGCTTATATATTGATCAATAACCTTATTCATGTGGTACTATCCTCCCCGAAAAGAATATTATTTACAGACTCTGATAACTGCATATAACAATGCTTTAAATCTAATAAATATTGAAGCCCATTACTTGTGATTTTATAATATACTCGAACTCTGTTAGTTTTAGAGACTTCCCGCCGGCTTTGCATAATATAATTATCCTCTTCCAACCTATTTAAAATATTATATAGTAATGGCATTTTATATACGTTATTGCTGAGTTCCAGTGTTTTGCGGATAATATCGTATGCATACATTTCTTCTTTACTTAAAAAATGAAGTACAAGCAATTGTGTAGTTGATTTTTTAAATTGGGCTTCGAAATTTTGTATATTCTTATTGGCGGAAGTTTTAGAAAGTTCCTTTTTCATTATTATATCCTCCGCATTCCATATTATAGAGCTATTTATATAAAGTATAACATTATAAAAATAATAAATAAATATATTATATTGACATATATAAAATATAAAATTATAATTTAAGTAATCAATATATGAAGGCAAGACTTAAGGGATACAATAGCATTTAAGATTTTGAATGAAAGATTTTCCAGATCCGGAAAAGATATTGAGTTTGAACAGTTCTTTTATTGTGAGATTTTGATAAAAATACACGAATTGAAAGATGCAGGGGATGGTGAAAATGGTAATCATTTAATAAATCGGATAAGAGAAGACAAAATGTGGAACCTGTTTAAATGGTTTTGGACGAGTAACACAGAGGAAAAGCTTGACATTAAAGAAAGGATGAAAGAAAATGAAAAAGAAATTAGTTGCTGCATTGTGTATAGCTGCGTTAGCAGTGGGAATATTTCCGGCTAACGTATTAGCCGCTTCAAGTGATAGCTGGAAAGTTGACTATACAAAGGGCGCTCCGTCAGGATCTGCAAATCCTGTAGATTATGCTTACGTTTCTTACGATGCAGAGGGATTCTATTCTTACTGTTCCTCGATTACGGGAAGCAACGATAAAAGAGTCAGTGTCACTGCAACAAATGTAGGCGGCTTTAAAAATGGAAGCACGAAATATATTACATCGACTGGAAGATCCGCCAGATGGCAAACTGTTAACTCCACAAAGGGTACTGTAACGTTTAAATTCGTGGCATCAGGAGCTACGAATTGTTCTGCGCGTGGAACGATAAATCAATATTAATACAATAATACAGGGGAGTGCAAAGGAAGAGGCAAATACAGTCACCATTTATAAGTGGGGGAATGCACGGCGGTATGGTTACAAAACGTTTTTTGATTACAGGTGTGATTTTCGGACTAAGTATTTGTCTTGTCGGCTGCAACGCGGCTTCTCCATCGAGCAATACTGATAATAAGGACTCATCCCCCGATCTGATTATTAGAAACGGGCAGGAAGCAGAGCCCTATGATATCGAAAGTTACAAAGAACGGCTTTGCGATGGCAGGATATCTATTAAAGAGTGTGCAGAGCGATATAGCCAGGACATCGAATTGGTAAAATCTGCTGATTATGGCAACTTTTCGTTCACTTCCTGCCAATTTGAGGAGATGCCGGAGTTTGAAGAGCTCTATGTGATGTCGGAGGAGGATCACGGGATCACTACACAGGAAAGCTGGGACTATCTGGAACAGTGGCTCGAAAGTATAGGCAAACGTGATCTGGTTGATATGGAGAAGGAAGTGCGGATTGTAACTCCTGATGTAGAGTGGGATGATACTCAGGAATTCCCATACAGCTATCCTGCGCTGTGTGAACACATGGATCTGTCCAGCGGCGGAGGGGCTTTTGTTACAACAAAGGACTGCCATATGCAGATATCGTATGACGGGGCATATTCTATGAGCGATGGGAAGATGAATCAATATTTACAGGATGAATCTTCAGACGCCAGTCACGGGGCTCTGGGGGCTTATTCTGAGGACATTATTGAGGAAGGGCCTGTCTCGGAACTCTCGGACAAATCGTGGCCATTGATTTCGGGTGATCTGACGGTTGGAGAGGGCGCAGAACTGGTGAAAAGTTATTTTGAAGCAGGAACGCCCTTTCCGATTCAGGATGGAGTTTCTCTGGAAGTGCCGGAAGCATATATATTTACGCTTGGGGATGTATACGGATATGGTTACTGGATCCAGAGGATTTATAAAGGTATGCCGATTGCATATGGACATTACAGATCATATACGCCGCAGACATACGGCGTTCCGGACGAGGATAAGAAGGAAGCATATATAGTCGACAGCGAAGGGGTCTCTGCTTACTGCGGGAAAAATGCTTCTGCTGTCCTCACGGAAATATATGCTGACAGAGAGATGCTCGGATTAAGTCAGGCGGTACAGATGATGAGCGGAGAGATGGCATCGCAGGTGACGGTTCAGGTAGATAAAGCTGAACTTGTATATGCTCCTGTTTCTTTTGACTCCTTTAACGGAAATGATTCCAATACCCTCTTTCCATGCTGGGCTTTTTACGGGACAAATCTTGCGAAAGGCGAAAAGATTACGATTTATATGGATGTTCTTACCGGTGACATTTATTATTACACTTATGTATCTGCAGATACCGGATATGATGCAGGATAATCCGTGTCAGCTTTTGTCCTGTTTTAATAGTAAAATAAGTCAGGGGGTGTTTGAGCTTGAAAAATGTGAAGAAAACGATCAGCGTTGTTGCGGGAATCGCCTTTCTGGCATGCGTCTGCATGGCAGGCTGTAATTCTTCTCCGGAGGTATCCAATGACGAGAATGAAGATTCATCCTCTGATGTGGTCATCAACAACGGACAGGAGTGGGAAGTCTATGATATCGAGCACTACAAAGAAGGGCTTTGCGGCGGCAGGATATCTATTGAGGAATGTGCAGAGCGATACAGTAAGGATATTGAGGCAGTGAAAGCTTCTGATTACAGAAACCTTTCGTTCGATTCCTGCCAGTTTGACGAGCTGCCGGAATTTGACGAGCTCTATGTGATGGCGGAGGAGGATCACGGGATCACCACACAGGAAAGCTGGGATTATCTGGAAGAGTGGCTGGATAGTATCGGCAAGAGAGACCTGGTTGACATGGAAAAGGAAGTGCGGATCGTAACTCCTGAAGTAGAGTGGGATGAAACTCAGGAATTTCCATACAGCTATCCCGCACTGTGCGAACACATGGATCTGTCCAGCGGCGGAGGGGCTTTTATCACAACAACAGATTGCCATATGCAGATATCGTATGATGGCGCGTATTCCATGAGCGACGGGAAAATGAATCAGTATTTACAGGATACCCGTTATGCAAGTAAGGGCGCGCTGGGGGAATATTCTGATAACGTTGTTGCTGAGGGCGCTGTTTCACAGCTCGCAGATGAATCATGGCCGCTCATTTCGGGAGAACTGACGGTTGGAGAAGGCGCGGAGCTGGTCAAAAGTTATTTTGAAGCAGGAACGCCTTTCCCGATTCAGGATGGAGTTTCTCTGAAAGTGCCGGAAGTGCGTGTGTTTACGCTGGGAGACGTATACGGTTATGATTATTTCATACAGCGGATCTATAAAGGGATACCGATTGCTTACAGGGATTACGGAACATTTTCCGAACCGACATATGGAATACCGCAGGAAGATGTCAAAAACGCATATGTTGTAGATGCAGAAGGGGTTTCCGCATATTGCGGGAAAAATGCGTCCGCTGTTTTGACAGAGCTTTATTCGGATCATCTGATGCTCGGGTTAAGCCGGGCAGTCCAGATGATGAGCGAGAATATCGCGCCGCAGGTAAATATTGATGTGAAAGAGGCCGGGCTTGAATACGTGCCGGTTACCTTCTCTTCCGAAAGCGGCTCGATCACATTGTTTCCCTGCTGGAGATTTTCAGGAACAAATCTGGTGAAGGGAGAAGAAATGGTAATCTATGCAGATGTACTCACCGGCGAATTATATTACTACACTATGTAAGAGGGATTATAGTCGGGGACACCGGCATTTATAAGACAGAACAGTAGATATGAATACGCAGCAAAAAGGAGGGGGGTTCCAGTGCTGAGATGCATCGGACTTGAATTCAGGAAAAACTGTTATTGGCCTTATGTGCTCCTCCCTGTGATCGGGATCGTATGTCTCGGCTTTGGGAATACGGTGTATGACGCTTCGGGTGAGAGTATAACCTTATTTGAGCTTGCCGGACAGCTCCGGGCAGGTGTAATTGCGCCGGATATTTCGTTCAGTGCGCCTGTTATCTGGCAGCAGGGGCTGGGGAGCTGGCTGGTCCTGTTTGCTCCTCTCCTTGTGTCTTTCGGGTACATTGTGACTCTCTCGTCAGAACGTCAGAACGGGCAGATGAAATTTGAACTGATCCGTGCGGGAAGCATCCGTTACTGTGCGTCAAAAGTAGTCAGCGGGGCTTTGTTCGGAGGAACTGTCTTTCTCACCGGGTATGTGCTGTTCGGTCTGGCGGTGAACATATTTTTTCCCACCTTGTCGTCTTTCAGGGCAGAGGAACAAAGCCTCTGTATGGAACTGTACCTTGGAAATTCTATGCTGAGTTTCGTTTTCAGACGTCTGGCCGGAGCATTCATGTTCGGAGTATTTTCCAGTGTATTCGGGATAGGCGTTGCTGTCTTTTTTGAAGATAAATATATGTTGATATGTCTTCCTTTTCTCCTGAATTATATATATCAGCAGATCATTCAGAAGACTGCCCAGAGACTGTATGCGGACGGGGCTGATTCGGCAGTCTGGGCGGAAGCTTTCTATCCGCCGTCTATTGCAGATATATCGGCGGACCGGTACTGGGCAGTACCGGTTCTGGCACTTCTGCTGGTGTATCTGGCGGTAACGGCGGCATTCTGTATCTCTGTGAAAAGAGGAAAAATATCGTAATGCATGTAAAGGGGGAGCAGAAGTTGAGGACAGTATTACATATAGCGGTTTCGGAGTTCCGGCGCTGGCTGCGCAGCAGCCGTATCATCATACTGGCTGTAATGCTGGTATTTGTCCACATGCAGATCATCACGACTCTGCAGGAATGTTCCGCCATGATGGGAGAGCCGGTAGGACTTATGGAGGGCTTTATCGCGCTGGGGAACTCCGGGGTGATCGTTCTGGTAGTTCCGGCCCTTTTTCTTGCCCTGATGGCGGATTTCCCTCAGAAAGCCGGAATTGATTTTTTCTATCAGGTGCGTACATCCAAAAGAAAATGGATTCTGGGGCAGATGCTGTTCGCTGTGGGGGCCGTGGTGTTTCTTGTGACCTTTCTGATCCTGTCGTCAGTGGTCATGCTGACAGGATGCGGAGAGTGGATGTCGGAATTCAGCCGCGCAGTTACACATTATTCGTCTGTATTTCCGGAGCGGACAGGAGATTATATTCTGCAGCTTCTTCCGGAGAATCTCTATCAGCAGATGACATTGGGGACAGCGGTCAGGCATACTGCTATTCTTATGATGCTCTATTTCCTGCTTCTTGCACTGGTTCTTCTGGTATCGGCGCTGCTCAACCGGAAATATGCGGGACTGCTGGCGGATGCTGTACTGATCGCACTGGGAACAGTATCGACCGCTGCAGAGGCGGACTGGATGTGGCTGTTCCCCATGGCGCACAGTATTCCGTGGGTGCATTTTGAGAAGTATCTGAGCGAGCCGGTGTTCCCGATTGCCGGATCATATCTGTATCTGGGCGGTATCTGTGCCGCGCTGGCGGTGATCTGCCTGATGGCAGCAGGAAAGTATCAGGCCGGAAAGGTTTAGAAAATTGGAGGGGAAAAGCAGGATGATCAGGGTAAACGATATATCATTAGTGATGAATAAACGGCAGATACTGAGCCATATTTCATTGGAACTTCAGAATGGAAATATCTATGGGCTGGCAGGAAATAATGGCTGCGGCAAGACTATGCTGATGAAGTGCATCTGCGGATTTGTTCACCCGACTGAAGGACAGGTTGAAGTGGACGGCAAGATTATAGGGAAGGATCTTGATTATCTGCCGGACGCCGGAATCATTATAGAGACGCCGGGATTCATCGGCTATTACAGCGGACTGCAGAATCTGAAGGTGCTGGCAGGGATCAGGCATAAGATCGGTCAGGAGAAGATACGCAATACAATGTGTACAGTAGGACTCGACCCGGATCTGAAACTGCCTGTGAAAAAGTACAGCCTCGGGATGCGGCAGCGTCTCGGGCTGGCGCAGGCAATCATGGAGGAACCGTCAGTATTGATCCTTGACGAACCGATGAACGGGCTTGACCGTCAGGGAGTAGAAGAGATAAGAAGCCTGCTCCTGTCGTTAAAGGCACACAATAAGCTCATTGTCATTGCCAGCCACAATGCGGAAGATATAAAAGTTCTGTGCGACAGAGTGTATGAGATGGATAACGGCATAATTCAAAAAAGTAATTGAGAGAAATCCAAAAGTACTATAAGATAAGAGTATCAGACAAAATAATTTCCGGAAAGGAAATGCGGATATGCAGTTATTATTAAAAGATGAGCCGATTTTAGATATACAGGAAAACGGGACATGCAGAATACTGGACTTTGACCGCCTTCCTTTTGCCTTGAGAAAAGAGAATGTTACTTTTGTTGATTTTATCGAGTGGGCATCAAACAGAACTTTGTCCATCGGACGCAGTTATGCGAAAGAAATATTAAATTCACTTCGGTTATCTCAGACAAACAGATTTGCCGTGTGCAAAGCCTGCCGGGGACTAAGTTTAGAGGACGCATATTGGATCAGACAGGACGGCGATGAAAAGACGTGGGAAGAGGTCAACCTGTTTCATAATCCGTTGACCCTTTTTGTGACAGAGATTTCTTTGTCAGGCACAAATATTCATTATTCGGCCGAGGCAGCAGGACAACGGAATATCCATACGCCGGAGCTGACTACACTCGGGGCGAGCGCGAAAGGCTGGATTCGTCAAAACGGGAGACTGTTTCTGCATAAAATCGGAAAATATGAAATACCCGCGGACCAGATCCTGACGTCAGTGGATATTCCACACATTCATTACCGTCTGTCTGCGGATCAGGAAATCGCCTCTTACCTTACGGAAGAGAGAAAAGAGTGGATAAATGGCGTGGGTGAGGCGGTAGTTAATTCAGAACTTTTTACTTCTGAAGAAATATCTCTGGTGACCTTTGAGGAGTTTGCGATTTTCTGCTCCCATTATAAGATGAACCCATACGCAGAAGCAGAAAGAATCGACAGAGAGTTTTACCTGAAAATGCAGATCGCGGATTATATTCTGAATAATAACGACAGGCATGAGCAGAACTGGGGATTCCTTATGGAAAATACAACCGGGAAACTGACCGGTTTCTTCCCATTGTTCGATCATGACCATGCATTTGTCAATTATGATAATGTAATGTCGCAGACAACAGAAGCTGCGATGACGCTGGAAGATGCGGCAGTCAGGGCGCAGGAAGAACTCAGACTTGATCTGAGCAGACTGACTGAAATGGAACAGCCACAACTTTTGAATAATGCGCAGTGGGATGCGGTACTGAAAAGATCTGACAGACTGCTGAAGATAAAATTCAGCAACCGGAAATTCAAAGGTAAAAAGATATTTTTACAATAAAAAACGAAGGTAGTTTTGACACTATCTATCAGAAACGAGAGGAAAAAGATATGGAAAAAAGATGGTGGAAAGAATGTGTTGTTTATCAGATCTATCCCCGCAGTTTCAATGACAGCAACGGGGACGGGATCGGTGATCTGAACGGAATCACGGAGAAACTGGATTATCTGAAAGAGCTGGGAATTAATGTGATCTGGCTCTCTCCGGTATATCAGTCGCCGAACGACGACAATGGATACGATATTAGTGATTACCGCGCGATCATGAAGGAATTCGGTACGATGGAGGACTTTGACAGGATGCTTAAAGCGGCGCATGAGAGAGGGATCCGTCTTGTGATGGATCTGGTTGTCAATCATACTTCCGATGAGCATCCATGGTTTGTGGAGAGCCGGAAGTCAACGGATAATCCGTACAGAGATTATTATATCTGGCGTCCGGCAAAGGACGGAAAGGAGCCGAACAACTGGGGATCCTGTTTTTCAGGGCCGGCATGGGAGTACGACAGCACAACGGATATGTATTATCTGCATCTGTTTTCGAAAAAACAGCCGGATCTGAACTGGGACAACCCGAAAGTGCGTGACGAGGTGTTTGACATGATGAACTGGTGGCTGGACAAGGGCGTGGACGGATTCCGTATGGATGTGATCAGTCTGATCTCCAAGAAAGCGGATCTCCCAGACGGGAAACCTGGCATCAACGGGTATGCCAGCTTCAATGAGCCCGCGAACGGGCCTCATGTCCATGAATACCTTCAGGAAATGCGAAGGAGAGTTCTTGACGGAAGGGATACAATCACTGTGGGGGAATGCTCTGGTGTGACACTTGAAGAAGCGCAAAAATATGCCCGCAGTGATGAGAAAGAGCTGAACATGGTTTTTCAGTTTGAACACATGGATGTAGATGCGGACGGAACAAATAAATGGTCAGATAAAAAGATGGATCTTCGGGATCTGAAAAACATTATGAGTAAATGGCAGAAAGGCCTGGAGGAGATTGCCTGGAACAGTCTGTTCTGGGAGAATCATGATCAGCCACGGTCTGTCTCTCGTTTTGGAAATGACGGAGAATACAGAGAAGCGTCGGCAAAGATGCTTGCCACCTGCCTGCATATGATGCAGGGGACGCCTTATGTCTACCAGGGCGAGGAACTGGGAATGACGAATGTGCCGTTTCGGGATATTTCCGACTTCCGGGATCTGGACAGCATCAATGCATATCATGAACTTGTTGGACAGGGGATATTTACGGAAGAGGAGATGCTGAAGTATCTTCGCTATAAGAGCCGTGATAATGCCCGAACACCATTCCAGTGGAGTGACGAGGACAATGCCGGATTTACGACGGGAACCCCCTGGATCATGGTAAATCCGAATTACACAGAGATCAATGCAAAAGAACAGATAGGTCGGGAAGATTCAGTATTTAACTATTATAAAAAACTGATCCGCCTGAGAAAAGAGAATGAGATTATCGTATATGGATCTTATGATCTTCTTCTCCCCGACGATCTGGAACTGTATGTGTATACGCGGACTCTTGGAGAGGAACAGCTGCTTGTAATCTGCAATTTCTATGGAAATACAAGAGAGTTCGAGCTGCCGGAAGGATGGGAACCTGACCGGATGGAACTGATGATCGGAAATTATGAGAAACGGGATGCCGGCAGAGTGATGAAGATCAGGCCATATGAAGCAGTCGTATTCCGGAAACGGTAAAACGAAAAGGATCTGTATGATGTCATAGAGTATAATTAGCGTAGAGACTTTATCTGGGAAAGGTCCGGACAAAGATGAAAAGAAAAACAGTTATAATAACCGCATTGCTCATTCTGCTGTTTATATTAATTTGTTTTGCATATCGATTTCGTTATTATTTTATTGGTACAAGCAGCGATCCGGTGGAGGCAATGGGGAATGAGGATTTTGGAATTCCTGATTTCTGTAGTTCTGTAGATATGGATGGAGACGGAATTGACGATCAGACGGATATCCTGCAGGGAGCGAGAGCGTATATCGCTTCGAATCCCGTATATAAGAGCCGGTATTATGAGACCGGATACCCGGATGATCAATACGGCGTGTGTACGGATGTGGTGGCAAATGCCATGAGAAATGCCGGATATGATCTTATGAAGCTTGTTAATGAGGATATACTTTCGGATCCGTATGTATATGACATAGATAAACCGGACATTAATATTGATTTTCGCAGAGTGAAGAATCTGAAGGTATATTTTTCCCGGAACGCCATTTCTCTTACAACCGATCCTTATAAGATCGGCGAATGGCAGGGAGGAGATATTGTGATCTTTGAGAATCATATCGGCATTGTCTCAGACAAAAGAAATGACGATGGAGTCTCTTATGTGATTCATCACAATGATCCGTTTCAGGCCTCTTATGAGGAAGATATTCTTGAAAAACGGGATGACATTGTGGGGCATTATAGAATAAGTGAATAGATAACAGACAAAAGCGATATATTTAAGGCTGCAGGCCAGACATAGATGATGCTGAACAGTGACATGCATCTGTGATGGCCTGCAGCCATTTTAATATCTGAAAGTTTTACATATTATTGGGAATCATTTTGACTATCCCGGATCGTTCTATTATATAGAGAGTGCTCTTCAGGAGGAAAAAGAGATTTGACGCGCGAAGATGAAATATTTGAGAAACTGAAAAACGGCGATGAGAGCGGCGCTGCCGAACTGGTGGGAATGTACTATGAAGATATCCTGAGGTACTGCATGTTCCGGCTTCCGGATCGGTACCTGGCGGAGGACGCCGTACAGGAAACATTTCTGAAGGTGTTCCGTTACTTTGACGACTACCGGCATAAAGGCAGATTTCGAGCTTTTCTGTATAAAGTGGCGGGAAATACCTGTATCGACATGATGAGGAAGAAGCAGTGGGATCCGATCCCGGAGGATGCGGCACAGGAAGAAAGCGGCATGCGAAAGACTGAGGAGCAGGAGGATTTCCTGCGGATCATACGGAAACTTCCGCCGGAACTGGGAGAGGTTGTATTCCTCCGGTTCTCCCAGGAACTGAGATTGAGAGAGATCGCAGAGACTGTGGGGATCCCCCTTCGGACTGTCCAGTCCAGGCTTCGGCGGGCGCTGGAACTGCTGAGGACAGAGATGGAACGGGAGGGAGAAGCAGAGGAAGAAGGGAACAAACCAAATGAAATAGAAATCCGCAAGGGAGGCAGGGCAGAATGAACAGATTCATGAAAAGGAAACAGACTGAGGTCTGGCTGAGAGAGGGATTGAGAAAAGAAAAAATGAAAACTGTGGCTGAGAAGGAAAAAGCGGACCGGACGGCGCTGCTTTCGACTCAGGCATACAGAACTGCGCCAGGACGAAAACGGTCTCTGAACTTCAGGGGACTGCTCCTGAGGCAGATCCGGTATACGGGATGGATGGTCTGGCTCTGGCAGGCGGTGCTTTTTCTGGGAATTATGGCAGTGTATCATGTCCTTTTCCGGACAGTTGAAGGGACTGTGGACCTGTTTTTCTACCGCAGATTCCAGGATTTCCTGTGCGGGGCGGGGATCCTCTCTGCGTGGAGCAGCGTGCCCTTCCTGTTTCGGTCGTACCGCTGGAATATGGCGGAAGTGGAGGCTGCGTCAAGATGTTCCATGCTGCATCTGCGTGCCGCTCAACTGCTCCTGATCGGGGGAGGAGCGGTACTGATGGTCGCAGGCGTGGCGGGGACAGTCCTTCTACAGACTGCGGCGGGGACGGAGCGGGTGGCAGTTTATCTGGTATTTCCATTTCTGCTCTTTGGAAGCTGTATCCTGCATTTTCTCAGAAAAAGGGAGGCAGCCTTTCTGCTCCGGGACTGCAGTGCAGCGGGAGCGGTGCTCCTGGCGGTTTCCCTGGGGTGGAACAGGATTTCTCAGGAGACCGGATATGAGCCGGGAAGTCCTGTCGTATGGATCCTGTGCGGAGTGATGATCCTTGTATGGGGATATCAGATATGGACGTGGAAAAAGGAGGAGAAAAACAGATGGAACTTGGCATAAAAGGACTGACAAAACAGTTTAAAGACAAGACCGCGGTGGATCATGTGGATCTGACGATCACACCGGGGGTATGGGGACTGCTGGGGGCGAACGGAGCGGGGAAGACTACTCTGATGCGGATGATCGCAGGGCTCAGCAGGCCTACAGAAGGAACCGTGACGTACGACGGGATCGAGATCGGCGCTCTGGGAGAAAAGTACAGAGATCTTTTCGGATATCTGCCCCAGGAATTCGGGTTCTATCCGGAGTTTACCGTATGGGACTATCTGGATTATATCGCGTCCCTGAAAGGGATGTCCCGGAAGGAGGCGGCGGGAAAGATCGAGAAGCTTCTCCCTGTATTCGGTCTCTCGGATGTGCGCCGCAAGAAGATCACGAAGCTTTCCGGGGGGACAAAGCGGCGCGTAGGGATCGCCCAGGCGCTTCTGAATGATCCGGAGGTGCTGATCCTGGATGAACCCACCAGTGGGCTGGACCCGGGAGAGAGGGTCAAGTTCCGGAATCTTCTCTCCGAGTTTGCCTCTGACCGGATCGTCCTGATCTCTACCCATATCGTATCGGACGTGGAGTATATCGCATCGCGCAATGCGGTCATGAAAGAAGGAAAGATTGTCGCGGAAGGGACAACGGAAGAACTGGTCAGAGAGATAAAGCACAAAGTATGGTCGACGGTGATCCCGGAACAGGATCTCCATAACTTTGAGAAAAAGATGCGGATCGTCAGTATCCGCAACGAAGAGGATCAGATGGTTTCTGTGCGTTATCTGTCTGAACGCCCGGTGACAGTGGATTCCAGGGAATGTGAGCCGCGGCTCGAGGATCTTTATCTGTGGCTGTTTCCGGAGGAAGGAGAGGTGAGATAGGATGAGAGTATATCAGGCTGAATTAAAAAGGATACTGAAGACCAGATCTGTACAGATCCTGCTTGCGGCGGCAGTCCTGCTCTCGGCGGTACTGGCATATTTCCCGTGCACGTTTGCGGAATATGTCTATGAGGATGAGGCGGGACAGGAGGTAACACTGACGGGGCGGAAGGCGATCCGGATGATACAGGAACGGCAGGGAGAGTATCAGGGAGAGATTACAGAAGAAAAGCTTGCCGACGCGGTGAGACAGTATGACGGGTTCGCCTCCCGCTATGAGGGAGGGCTTCCCAACGGCATCTACGATGAGAGGGTGACCACGGTGGATTCGTACAGATATGTATTTGCGATCAACCGTCTGCTGGCCAGGATGCAGGAGGTAAATGCGGATCCGCATACGGGAATTGCACCGGGAATGGAAGATCTGACAGAGGAGGATGCCCAGAATTTTTATGAGCAGTGCAGACAGCATGTGAGAGACCTGATCTATCTGGAAAACGGACATGGGGCGAAGGTGGACAGCGCAGTTGCACAGGCGGAAATGCTTTACGATAAAGTACAGATGCCGTTCTCCTATTATCCATACATCAGTACGGATGCCATAGAGTATACCGGGCTCTGTGTTCTCTTTCTCGTCCTGATCGGCATGATTCTGATGGTACCGCTGTTTGCCAGTGACCGGCAGACTCAGGCAGACCAGATCATCAAGTGCACAAAATACGGAAAACTCCGGCTCGCGTCAGTCAGGATCCTGACAGGCGTGACCGTGGTGACTGTCATGTATGCTGTAGGGATCACGCTTTTTCTCCTGGTCATGAACAGTCTGATCGGATGGGAGAGCCTGAAGTCGTCGGTGCAGATCACGGTTTCGGCGGTCGTCTTCCTTCCTGTTACCGTTGGAGGGCTGGAGGTGATCATTGCAGCGGCAGGCTATATCACGCTGATTGCGACAGTCTGCTTTACCCTTTTCCTGTCCGGGCGGATGAAAAGCGTGTTCGCCTCGGTGGTCACGGCATTTGTCTTTTTCCTGCTTCCGGTGGTGTGTTATATGATCTTCGACGGAAATGTGAGAAACTGGATCTGCAGCATCCTCCCCTCCAGCGGGACGGGGCTGATCAACAGCTTTACCTATGCTGTGACAGATACAAAATTTGCTTTTATCGGAGACCAGGCAATCTGGACGCCGTACCTTATGATGGCGGCGGCTCTCATCGAAATCATTCTTTTTATCCCTCTCACAGTGGCAGGATGGTGCAGGAAAAGAGGGTGAACGTACAGATGATGAGTAAACAGTGAAGAAAAGAGGCGCAGGATGTGAATCAGTTTCACATCCTGCGCCTCTTTTATAAACTTGTATGTCAGAATCAGAATTCGGACTGGAGAGCGTCGTATCCGGTCTCTTTCGTACGGATCCTCATTGCGCTGCGGATCTCATAGCTGAAGATCTTACCGTCTCCGACCTCGCCGGTATATGCGGTCTTCTGGATCGTGTCGATGACTTTTTTCTCCCATTCTTCGGAAGAGACAACAATCTCGAATTTGATCTTTGGCTGAAGGAAAAGGTCAACCTCGGATCCGCGGACGATCTCTTTGTATCCGCGCTGTACGCCGCATCCCATGATCTGTGCCACGGTGATACCGTTTACCTGGATCTTGTTGAGGGCTTCTTTAATCTCCTCATATTTTTCTTCCCTGACGATTGCTTCTATTTTAATCAACATAGTCTGTTCCTCCTATCCTTTCACCTTTATACCAGAATACTTCTATTTAGTCAAAACCGTTGAAGGACGGGTAAGCATTCTCTCCATGCTGTGAAGCATCCAGTCCAACGATCTCATCTTTCTCATCGACACGGAGCTTCGTGAAGATCCGGATGATTCCGATACAGATCAGGGAGCCGACTACTGCGACAGCGATCGTTACAAGGATACTGATGATCTGAGCAACAAAAAGTTTTGTTTCACCGAATACGAGACCATCCCACTGAGCAACGGAGTTGATGGAACTCTGACCGAAGAGGCCTGTTGCGATTCCGCCCCAGATACCGCCGATACCGTGACATCCGAATGCGTCGAGAGAGTCATCGATCTTCAGTTTCTGTTTGATGATATTCATCATTGTATAGCAGATCGGGCTTACAAGAGCGCCGATGATGAAGGATGCCCAGATCGGAACAAAACCTGCTCCCGGTGTGATTGCGACAAGTCCGACTACAAGACCTGTGCAGGCGCCTACCAGCGTCGGTTTTCCATCTTTGATTGTATCAATGAGCATCCAGGAAAGCAGAGCAGTTGCCGCTGAAATGGATGTTGTCATGAATGCGTGAGCTGCAAGTCCGTCGGCTGCAAGTGCGCTTCCTGCGTTGAAGCCGTACCATCCGAACCAGAGAAGAGCAGCGCCGATTACAACGAACGGAATATTGTGGATGCGGTAAGTTGCCTTGTTGTATCCACGTCTCTTTCCAAGATAGATCGCAAGTACGAGTGCGCTCACACCTGAGCTGATATGTACTACGTTTCCTCCTGCGAAGTCAACAGAACCGATTGCAGCAAGGAATCCGCCCTGGCCCCATACCATATGTGCCATCGGATAGTAAACGATGATCGACCAGAGTGCGATAAAAGCAAACAGTGCCTTGAATTTCATTCTTCCTACAACCGCACCGGTGATCAGTGCCGGTGTGATCATTGCAAACATCATCTGGAATCCGGCATATACAAGATGCGGGATACTGTCAGAATAAGGACCGGCATCCCAGCCGACTCCGTTCAGTGCAAGCCAGTCAAAACCTCCGATGACTCCGCCGTGGTCTGTCCCGAAAGCAAGGGAATAACCGAAGAGAGTCCACATAAATACGGAGAGTCCCATGATTGCCACGCAGGCCATCATTGTGTTAACAACATTTTTCCTTCTGACGAGACCGCCGTAGAAAAAAGCAAGTCCCGGCGTCATAATAAATACGAGCGCCGCGCAGATCATTATAAATCCAGTGTTTCCTGTGTCCATAAAAATACCTCCCATGTACCTTTGGATTTCCGGACTTTTATCTGCCGCCGTACGTCAACAGGAAAAAGACCGTACAAAAGAAGAAAAGACGCCTGATTGGTGAGGGCGTTTTTTTGCCTCATCATCAGACGTCTTTGTCTTGTCGCTAAGTCTAGCAGAAGCAAAAGCAAAAATCAAGCGAAAAACGAATAAAAATAAAGTTTTTGTTAAAAATTCAAGAAAATTTCAGGAAATTTCATAAATTATCGGGCATATTTGCAGAGGAATCAAAGAAAAAAGAAAACATGATACTATGACCTCCACCCATACTCAGAAACAGAATTGCAGAATTGATGCGGGAAATATGGGACAGTTAGAGCGGTTTCATACGGATTTACAGCAGATACTTGTAATGTTACAATGTAAGGGTAAAAAAGAAAGACTTTACAAACATATTCAGGGAAACTGAGAGTATTGTGAAAACGCGGATGTGGAAACATATCAGGCTGTGAGAGTATTTCTTCAGTCTGGTCCCGTGATGAAAGGGTTACCGGATATGAAGAAGGAGGAGAAGATCAATATGTGCCAGGCAATGGAAGAATGGTATGCGGATGCAGTGAAAGAGGGAGTACAGGAAGGACGTAAAGAAGGGCGGGCTGTAGGCCGAAGAAAGAGAAAAACGGAGATTATTATAAAAATGCCGGACGTCGGGCTTGTCCCCGATGAGAGCAAAAGATTCTCCGGAGGAACAGATGATGAGATCGGACGGCCCCGCATGGAAGCGGCAGGAGGGAAAGCGTTATGAAAAGTCCGGGAATCCTGATCTTTGCCGGGACAACAGAAGGGAGACGGCTCGCGGAATATGCATCAGAGCACGGCATAAACTGTTATGTGAGCACGGCAACCGAATATGGGAAAAGCATTCTTGGAGATCTGAAAGGAATCGAATGTATCTCCGGGCGAATGGATGAGACAGAGATAGAAGATTTCGTGAAAGGGCATGATATCCGTCTTGTGATCGATGCGACTCATCCATTTGCGGTGGAAGCAACGAAAAATATCAGATCGGCCTGTCTGACTACAGATACACGGTATATCCGTTGTCTGAGAGAGGACGGGGAAAAGTCTGATCTGTGCGAAGACAGTGAAGTGGAAAATATTGTCATTACCGGTTCCGTACAAGAGGCAGTGGAATATCTTCGGCATACTCAGGGAAATATCCTGATCGCTACGGGAAGTAAAGAACTTCATCTCTATACTGTTATCGAAGGATATGAAAAACGCTGCTTTGCCCGTGTCCTTTCTACCAGGGACGCGGTGGAGGAGAGTGTACGGCTTGGATTTAAAGGCCGTAACCTGATCGCCATGCAGGGTCCATTTTCTGCAGAGATGAATGTAGCGCTGCTGCATCAGACAAAAGCGAAATATTTTGTGACAAAAGAGTCGGGAAAAGCAGGCGGATTTGAGGAAAAGAAGAAGGCTGCCCGGGAGACCGGCGCAGTGCTCGTTGTTGTAGGACGTCCGGCGGAAGAGGGAGAAACACTGGCGGATGTGATCAGGATGACAGAGCATTTCGAATAGAAAAGAATGTTGGATTCTGAGACAAGAGTATGGAGGAGGGGAAAACATGGAACAAAATTATTTCGGGAACGAAACGGAAGTGAACAACAAAGATCCGGAAGTGATTCGGGGCGCGCAGCTCCTTGGAAAAGGAATAGGGATCCTTTTCTGGCTGTTTATTCCATCGGCTCTGGCAGAGATTCTGAGCAATGAGACCCTGATTGAATGGATGCCGGGACTGTATCGGCCGGGAATCATTCTGCAGATTGTCTGCCTTTTTATCTACAATTTTGTCTTACTGAAAATTTCATCTGCGGAGCGGCATTATCGGACGGCCGGGATCTGCGGGATGGTTTCCGTAATAGTTACGCTACCGACACTCTTCTTTCCCGGCAGCGGCGACAGTGCGGGGTGGACGATGTTTTTGGGTTTCCCGGCAGCAGTTGCAGCTCTGATCGGAGAGTACAATGAGTACAGGGGGCATGCGGCTGTTTTGATGGGAGTGGATATCATACTGTCAGAGAAGTGGAGATCGCTCTGGAGATGGTATATTGGAATGTTTGCCGTGGCAATCGGCAGCGTCTTTTTCATGGTATTTTCCCTGGTGATTGGCCTGATTGTGGCAATAACAGCGATCATCGGGCTCTTAGTCGTGGCTGTCATGAGACTGATCTGCCTCTACCGGACTGCAAAGATTTTCCGGAACCTGAGCAACATGTGATCAGGGACGATGACGGCGGTTCAAGACTTGCTTGCAATAAGAAGGATTGCTACATTACGGGCGGGATATATCCCGCCTGTATTGCTTTTGTTACGGCTTCTACTGTTGAGGAGACGTCCAGTTTTTCAAAGATATGCTGGATATGGTTGGAGAGAGTTCTCTCGCTGATAAAAAGTTCTGCAGCGATATCTCTGCGCTTTTTCCCGCTGCAGAGCAGGGACAGGATCTTCTTCTCCGCAGCGGTCAGCTCCTCGGGAACAGCGGAGACATTCTCTGCCGGGAAACAGGTCTTTCCGTTATAGACATCGGACAGTACTTTTACAAGAGCCTCCGGCCGGATACTTTTATTTAGAAATCCTCTGAGTCCGTTTTTCTTTGCCTCGTAGCGGTATACAGGGAGATCATAGCCGGTCAGGATCACGATCTTTATGTCCGGAAGGCGAGTGTGCAGCAGCGCGGCTGCTTCCAGCCCGTCGGAACCGCTGTCCTTTCCCAGATTTATGTCCATGAGGACGATATCGATCCTGTTCTTCAGGATCGGTTCTTCCAGATTTTCCGCATCCTGTGCGGAGATGAAATGTTGAATTTCATCGTATTCCTCCAGGGCAGCCGAAAGGCTGGCAGCGAAGAGGGTGTGGTCGTCAACCAGTAAAATGTTCATAAGAATTCTCTCCTTTCATGGGAAGTGTGATCTGTATCTCACAGCCTGAGGGGATGCCGGAGCGGATCGCTACAATGCCGCCCAGTGACGAGATGCGATCCTGTATGGAGACAAGCCCTTTGTGCCCCGCCGGAGAAGAAGGTTCAGAATCCGGCGAGACAAAGCTCCCATTGTCACTTACGGCCAGACGGATTACGGCTTTTTTCTGGGACAGTGATATCTGAGCCTGATCTCCGTCAGAATGCTTGTATATGTTGGTGAGCAGTTCCCGGATGATCCGGAAGATCAGCATATCATAAGGCTCTACGAGAAAGAGATCCTCCGGGCAGTCGAACCGGATCCGGAGTTTCCGTCCGGGAAAAGCCGCAGAAACCGTTTCTATGAGCATGCTATAGTTTTCCCGGGGAGTCAGTCCCCGGCGGAGAACCGGGTGGTAGTTCTGCATCTGCTTACGGATCCGGGCATTCAGTCCGTCCAGAGTGTCTGAAGCAAGTTCCAGCATCTCCGGACGGTCGGGACAGTTCAGAAGATTCCGGACAGCGTGCAGATCCTGAAGCACTTCGTCGTGGAGATAATCGGCAAATTCTTCCCGAAGCTGTTCTTCCTCCCTCAGGCGGTCAAGCGCGGCGGAGTAAGGGTCCGCATTATTGCGGGAACGGAGACTGTGATCAATACAGAGGCCGTACAGGAAGACCAGGCAGGTGAACAGATCCACAAGTACAAAGAATCCTCCGATCCCTGCTCGGGAAAGGGCGGACACGGCTCCGCAGAGGAGAAGCGCTGAGCCGGTCAGGACTAAAATCTGTTTCCTGCTCAGGAGGGAAAGAAAAGGCGTAGGGCCTTTCTCCTTCAGCGCAATGCCATGAACGCTCATAAAGAAGAGAAGGACCGGAAGATAAATGCCGAAGTTTTCCATTGCCCCTTCCATACCTTCGGCAAACAGGGAGTATACGGCAAAAAGACATAGTGTGACGCCAAAGGAGGCAAGCAGAGAACGCCGCTCACTTTTCAATACAAACAGCACCCTCTTTCGGTGAAAGAGCAGCAGGAAGATAAAGACTGCCAGGGTGCCGCAGAACTGGATCCCGTACAGAAGGCTGTAGGCACGCCGGGAGAAAAAAAGTCCGAGGACAGCCGCACAGGGGAAAAGTGCAAGGAGAAGCCCTGCTGTTTTCCGGAACCGGTATCCGCTGCCCTGAAATAAAAAGTAGAGGAGAAAACGGGCGGACAGATATCCGATTACCGGCCCCAGGATCAGAAAGAGGAGGGAGAACATATATCGGGGCTCCGGAGCAAGCAGGATATACCAGCCATCCAGCGCGAGCAGAGCACAGAACAGGGTAAGGATCCGGCTGCCTTTTATGTTCCGGAAACTGATATAGACGATATCACCCAGAATCAGTGCGGACAGGATCAGCGGCACGACAGCCGAAGGATTCTGTCCGGCGCTGCCGGTGAGAAAGCCTGCAGATAGAAAAACGCATACATACAGGAGCACTCCCACATGGTTCAGAAAAAAGAGCAGTTTGGTTGTCAGCAGTTTCATCGTTATGTCCTCCCGGTTCCTGAATCTGTGAAGACCGCGCGGCAGCAGGCGTGCACGGTGATCAGCCAGTATATCAAATATATCACTCCGGTCATCAGGACTGCAAGAAGTACCGGCAGATACAGGAGAAGAGAATTCCCCAGAAGATTCTGCATCAGCGCGTTTTTGTAGACCAGAGAGGCAAAGATGCAATCCAGAAGGCCGAACAGGAAAGGAATGGCGAAAAAGACAAGGACCTGTCTGCGGATGATCCTGCGTATCCTTTTCCGTGAATAGCCCATTTTCCAGAGGATCCTGTAATCGTTTTTGTTGTCCGATACCGCAGTCAGATTGTTGAAATACAGAATGCTTCCTGAGGCGATAAAGAACAGCACAACCAAAAATCCGATGAGCAGGAAAGTGGAACTGTTTACAGAGAGCAGTTCTCTCTGGCGGTGGGAATGTCCCTGAAGATAAGGGCTTCCTTCAAGAAAATGATTCAGTGCGCTGTACAGCTGTTCATTGTCCCTGACTCCATTTCCGTTGACGCTGAGGATGCGCCGACAGGGAAGAGCTGAGTTGTCTATTTCCCGAAAGAGATCATCGCTGACGATCAGTGTCCCTACACTGTTTGCAAAAGAAACAGAATTCTCCATGCTGGTCTCCTTTACAGTTACGGCTATTTCTTCGCTGCCCACCTGAAGGGAATATGTCCTGCCTGCTTCGGAGGAACCGTCCCGGTTCGGCTCGTATTTGATCAGAATACATTCATTGTCTTTTAATGCAGGAACCTGTTCCGCAGCTTTCTCCCGTCCCTGCGCCTTCAGGAGAGCACGGTGGCTGCTCACGGAAATGCATTTGAATCCGGGATCTCTTAAGTTTCCGCTGCTTTTGGAAGCCGCATCTGTTGTTCCCAGACTGTATTCCGCCGGCAGATATTCCCCGGGTGAACCGGAGCTTACGGTATAAATATCTGTTTCCAGGAAAGAGGTTTCCCCGGGATCAGAGGTATACTGCATGACGAGGGACCTGGCTTCGGATATTTCATCCTCCTCCGTGACCCGGAATTCAATCTCCGAGGGCGTGATCCGGGAGAGCGCGGCCACAGGATAGTAAAGGGAGAGGGCCATGACGCTGGAAACAGTGAGCGCAGCGGCGGACAGCAGGGAGAGCATAATCAGTGTCCTTGCTCCGGAACGAATCCGGTAGATAAAACCGGGGATCAGGATGATCCGGCTCGGCGTATAAAATCGATCCTCGTCTTTTCTTTCCCTGTTAAGCAGAAAAGGAAGAAAGGCAGAAATAAAAAGCACTGTCCCGCAAACGACGAGAGACAGGGTGATCATACCGGTGAGATAAAAGCCGGAGGTGATCCAGATGGAATCCTCACCCCGGAGGATATCCAGTGCGAGGAGATATCCGGCCCCGGTCATCGCCAGTCCGGCCACAGCCGGGAGACGATGGAATTTCATCTTCTTTTCCGCTTTCTTCCGGCACCGGACCAGTCCGATGAGGGAAGTACGGAGGAGGACAGAGGCATTGGAGGCAGAGAGAAGCAGGATGACCACCAGGAGAAAGCCCGCCGTATATGCTGCGGCGCGGGGGCAAAAAAAGGGGATGCCGGAAGGATCCACATTCAAGTCCAGCAAAGCAGTTACGGCGAGAACAATTCCACGATGAAGGCAGGAGCCGAAAAAGAGTCCGAGAAGCAGAGCTCCGGTGCAGAGAAAGACATTTTCACAGCACAGGAGAGCAAGGATGGAAGTCCTTCGGTATCCCAGGAGGGCATAGATGCCCAGTTCTTCGGTACGTCTGCGGAGAAAGAAGCGGTTGGAATACGTCATGTAGAAGATGACGAAAGCCATCAGGAAGATCGAGACCGTCCTGCACATGGATTCCACACGCCCGTCAGAGGAAATCTTCTCCACGATGATATCGTCCATGGAGAAAGAGAGAAAGGCAAAGAACACGGTGATGACGAAAGCGGCGGAAAACAGGTACAGGGCGTAAAAGGAAAGATTTTTCCGTATATTTTTCAGGGATATGGTTAATGTATTCATTCAGAAAGTCTCCAATCTTTTTTGATCTGTTCATACATGCTGACGCGGCTGCGTTCTCAGTCCGTCCAGTCTTGCGGTTTCCGATGCGATATCCCGGTAGAAATCCTGACGGTCTCCGGTACGGAACAGCTCGCTTACGATGTGTCCGTCCCGGAAGATCAGGATTCGGTCTGCAAAGCTGGCGGCATAGGCGTCATGGGTCACCATAAGGATCGTAGTCTGAAGTTCCCGGTTCGCCTCACTTAGGACATTCAGCAGTCCCGTAGAAGAGGCGGAGTCAAGAGCTCCTGTGGGTTCATCGGCAAACAGGATATCCGGCCTTTTTATGATGGCTCTGGCGGCGGAAGCTCTCTGGCGCTGACCACCGGAAAGTTCGGCGGGGTATTTGTCGAGCTGTCCGGCAATGCCAAACCGTTCCGCAAGCCGCTGTACGGCGGCGGAAATTTTTCTGGCGGGGATTTTCTTCAACGCAAGAGGTACGGAGATATTCTCTCGTATCGTCAGGCTGTCAAGTAGAAAATACTCCTGGAAGATGAATCCAAGCCGGTCTTTCCGGAAGCCAGCTCCGTCACTGTCGTTCAATGTTCCGAGGTCTGTTCCGCTGATCAGGATCTTTCCGGAAGTAGGGCGGTCTATGGTGGAAAGGACATTTAGAAGGGTGGTCTTGCCCGAACCGGAAGCACCCATGATCCCCACGAATTCGCCACGATCCACAGAAAATGTCACGCTGTCCAGTGCGGGACCGGGACCGCCGGGATATCTCTTCGAAAGCTGCCTGGCTTCTAAAACAGGTTTCATGATGTTGATTCCTCCTTACTTATACTTGCACAACGGTGTGTTGTGTTTGATGTATGTTTTTATCATACGCCGGGAAGAAAAAGGATACATGAGTAAAAAGCGCAGGATTGCATTGACAGATGCAGAAAGTACAGGAGCTTGAAGCGGTACCGTGTGGTTGTCAATCAGAGTGTGCTGTGTTAAGATAAAGAAGACTTTACAGGGAGGTGCGGATATGGGGCTGATCCATATTTACTGCGGAGACGGAAAAGGAAAAACGTCGGCGGCAATCGGGCTTGCCGTGCGGGCCGCGGGAAGCGGTATGAACGTTCTGTTCGCCCGGTTCCTGAAGAATGAGTTTTCCGGGGAACTGAAAATACTGGATGAGATCCCCCGGATCAAAGTCCTTCACCTGGAAAGATCATATGGTTTCTTTCAGACGCTGAATGAAGAAGAGCAGAAAGAAGTGCGGGAGATGTACGCCGGACTCTGGATGCGTATAGTGGAGGAGACAGCGGAAGGGTCCTGGGATGTGCTGGTTATTGATGAGTTTATGGCGGCATATCGCTATGGGCTGATCGACCGCGATGAGTCTCTTCGTTTTCTGCGGGGGAAACCGGAATATCTGGAAGTCGTCCTGACCGGGCGGGATCCGGACCAGTCTCTTGTGGAACTGGCCGATTATGTATCGGAGATCCGCAAGGTAAAACATCCCTTTGACCGGGGAATCCGGGCGAGAAAAGGGATAGAGTACTGAGTGCGGTGATAACTGTGCTCACCCATGCATACATCTGAGAGAGCAGAGGAAGTCAGGTGCGAATCCTGCGCAATACCCGTTGCTGTATTGGAGGAGCGGCGTCCCATTTTTGCGGAGCAAAGGCCACTGCAGGCGAGAGAGCCTGTGGGAAGGCGGGACAGTCGTGTTGATCCCTGAGCCAGAATATTCACTTTCAGATTGGGGTTACGGGAATATGACCGGGGTATGCTGCAGATTCTTTCGTTTTTGTGGCACCTGGGAGGTATTCGGCAGTCGCGACAGGATATTTCCTTTTGCGGCTGCAGGAACAGCAGATCAGCCGGGAATGGCTGAGGCTGCACGAAATGTCACAAAAAGGAGAGGAAAAGCATGACAAAAAAAGAAAAGATCTTATTGAAGGCATCCATCGCGCTGGCCGCGGTGTTCGCCGTCGCGCCCGCATCCAATGCGATGCATATCATGGAGGGCTACCTGCCGGCAGGATACTGCGTGGCATGGGGAGTTATCTGCCTGCCGTTTCTGATCGCAGGATTTGTCTCACTGAAAAACAAGGTAAGGGAAAACAGGAGAAACATGACGCTGATCGCCATGGCGGGAGCGTTTATCTTTGTGATCTCCTCGCTGAAGATCCCGTCTGTTACGGGGAGCTGTTCCCATATGACCGGGACCGGACTGGGAGCCATCCTTCTGGGACCGGCGGCAGTGAGCATACTGGGGATCATCGTTCTTCTGTTCCAGGCGGTGCTCCTGGCTCACGGAGGACTGACCACGCTGGGTGCGAATACATTTTCCATGGCGGTCGCAGGACCTTTCGTTTCTTTCGGCCTGTATCATCTGTGCAGAAAATTGAAGGTAAACCGCCGGGTAAGCGTCTTCCTGGCAGCGTTTCTGGGAGATCTGTTTACATACTGTGTCACCAGCATCCAGCTTGCCCTTGCCTATCCTTCGGAGGCAGGCGGTGTGGGCGCTTCCGCATTGAAATTCCTGGGCGTCTTTGCCCCAACACAGCTTCCCCTTGCAGTCATTGAGGGGATCCTTACGGTGGTGATCGTGATCGGACTGGAGACTTATGCCGGACCGGAGCTTAAGAGTATCGGATTTCTCAGGAAAAAGGAGGCGAAATAAGATGTCGAAAAACACAAAGACTGTTATCATTCTTCTGGTGGCCGCGGTTCTGATCGCGGCAGTACCTCTGTTCGCACTCAGAAATACGGAGTTCGGCGGATCAGATGACGCGGGAAGTGTTATGGTCGAGGAAATCCGGGGAGAATATACGCCCTGGTTTACTCCAGTACTGGAAACTGCCCTTGGCGGAGAGCTCCCCGGGGAAGTGGAGAGTCTGATCTTCTGCGTGCAGACAGGGATTGGAGTCGGAGTGATCGCCTTTTTTATGGGACGTTTTGTGGAGCGGAAGAAATGGATGAAAGCCACAGGGCAGGAAGGGGATGTGCCTGCTTCGGGAGGGGAGCGCGCCTGTACAGGATCGGGGGATACAGATGATCCTCATAGATAAACTCTGCTATCAGTCGAAGCTCCGATATGTGAATGCGACAGAGAAGTTCGTGTATGCCGTACTGTCTCTTGTGTTTTGCATCGTGAGCCGCTCGGCTGCGGCAGCGGTACTTGTCTTTCTTGCAAATGGTATTCTGACTGTGGGAAAGGGGAAGATCCCTCTTTCCCATTATATAAAGCTGCTGCTTGTTCCGGCGGCGTTCCTGCTCCTCGGAACCGCAGCGATGCTGATCGATCTGTCGCGGGCTCCGATGGACGCCTTTGCATTCCGGATAGGGGAATGGTATCTTACAGGAAGCACTGCCTCTCTGACCCGTGTGTGCCGTCTCTGGATCACGGCGCTCTCGGCGGTGACCTGCCTGTATTTTCTGTCATTGAACACGACGATGACAGACATTCTGGAAGTGCTCAGAAAGATGCGTCTGCCGACTCTTCTGATCGAACTGATGATGCTGATCTACCGGTTTATTTTTCTGCTCCTGGAAACAGCGTCCGCGATCATGACAGCCCAGGAGTCCAGGCTGGGAAACCGGGATTACAGAACAAAAGTCCGCTCATTCGGAGCAATGGCGTCTGCACTCTTTGTTCAGTCGATGAGGCGCTCCGACGCGCTTTATGACGCCCTGGAGTCCAGATGCTATGACGGGACGATCCGCGTGCTGTCACAGGAACGGCCGGCGAAGAAAAAGGAGATTGTTGGGATCGCTCTTTTCGAGAGCCTGCTTTTATTGATAACGATATGGAGTATAATAGAATGAAACAGGAAAAAGAATGGGTCATCGAGGCCGAACATCTTTCCTATACTTATGACGGAAATGAGAAACCGGCCCTGGATGACCTGGACCTGAAGATCCGCCGGGGACATAAGGTAGCGTTCATGGGCGGGAACGGTTCGGGAAAGTCTACTTTTTTTCTGTGCCTGAACGGAATCCGGCGACCGGATAAAGGGAGAGTGCTGATAGACGGAACTCCCATTGCCTATACGAGAAAAGGACTGCTGGATGTGCGGCGCAGAGTGGGGATTGTGTTCCAGGAGCCGGATGACCAGCTTTTTTCCGCCAGTGTATATCAGGAGATCTCTTTCGGTATACTGAATCTTGGCGCAGACGAAGAGACGGCCCGGAAAAAGGTGGAGCAGGTGATCCGGGAACTTGGGATTTGTCCCTTTCAGGACCGGCCTGCCCACGGTTTAAGCGGCGGACAGAAGAAACTGGTTGCCATCGCGGACATCCTGGTCATGGAACCGGAGGTCATGATCCTGGATGAGCCTGCCGCTTCCCTGGATCCGAAGCACACAAAGATTGTACGGGAGATCGTGGAGAAACTGACAATGAAAGGAATCACTGTGCTGATGGCGACCCATGATATGGATTATGCTTTCGGCTGGGCGGATGAGATCGTGCTGATGTATGAGGGGCGAGTCCTGAAAAAGGGGACTCCTCTGGAGGTTTGTGCGGACCGGGAGGCACTGGAACAGACCAATCTTGAGGTGCCGGCTGTGCTGAGACTGTATGAAAAAATGAGGCAAAAAGGGATGGCATCTCAGAAGGGAGACCCTCCCAGGACAATGGAAGAGCTGGAAAGGAGATTTTTGTGATGAAAAAGGGAATCCTCGTGGTGAGTTTCGGGACAAGCCATCTGGACACGCTGGAGAAGACGATCTCGGTCATTGAGAAAGAAATTGCGGATCGATTTCCGGAGGCAAGTGTATACCGCGCCTTTACAAGCGGGATGATCATACGGAAACTGAAACGGACAGAGCAGATTCATATAGATACGGTAACGGAAGCGCTGCAGCGCATGTCCCGGGATGGGATCGAGGAGGTGATCGTCCAGCCTACTCACATTATCAACGGGATCGAGAATGACCGGATGATGGAGGACCTGATGGAACATATGGGCCTTTTTCGAAAGATCCGCGTGGGAAAGCCTCTTCTGAGCAGTGTGGACGACTATAAAAAGTCCATCCATGCGGTAATGGCGGAGACAGAACTTGCAGAAGATGAGATGCTTGTCCTCATGGGACATGGTACGGATCATCATGCAAATTCTGCCTATCCGACGCTTGAGTATACCTTCCATGCTCTTGGGTACAATCAGGTCCTTGTGGGAACCGTGGAGAGCTTTCCGGAGCTTAAGAACGTGATGGCAAAGCTGAAGATCGCGGAGAAGAAAAAGGTCGCTCTCATGCCTTTTATGCTTGTGGCAGGAGATCACGCCAAGAATGATATGGCGGGAGAAGAGGATTCCTGGAAGAGTGAGCTGGAGGAAGAAGGATATGAAGTACGTGTAATTATGAAAGGTCTGGGAGAGTTCCCGGGGATCCGGAAGATATTTATGGAGCATATAGAGACAGTATGACATTTCTGATTGCAGGCAGCGGAATCAGGAGTATAATCTGTTTATGGAGGGAAAAAGATGCTTACATATGAAAAACTTCAGAATCTGATACTGAAATATGATATTCCATATAATCACAATATTGTACCGGGACATGCAAAGACGAAAATGAACTGGGTTCTTCCTGAAGATACTTCCAATATAGAGGTATTTAAACAGGCGGAAGATTTTTTCCTGCTTTTTACTGAAACTGAGATTGTCATTTTTCCGGTAACCGGTGACTGGGAGGGAGAAGATCCCCTGGAACTCTGGTGGGATGAAATACAGGAATTTGAGATGGATAAGGGATTTCTGAAAGAAGATACTATGCATCTTAAAGCCGGAAAACTGGAATTGTGTCTTAAGATATCCAAGAGGGCGGTAAATAATTCCTGGGTCAAAGAAAATAATATTTTTCTTGAATCGGTAAATTTTTACTGCAGATGAGAAGAAAGAAAATAAACGGCAGGCGGTAATAGAAAAAACGGGGGCAGGAAAAGGAATCCTGACCTCCGTTTTTCTAAGTTACCTGATGATTTGGATTTAAAGAAGATGAATTCCGGCTTCTTTCGTGCGCTGCATAACTTCCTCAGGCCAGAGAGAAGACTGTACTTCACCGATATGGGCTTTCCTGAGATAATACATACAGATACGTGACTGACCGATTCCGCCGCCGACTGTGTACGGAAGTTCACCGTTCAGGAGAGATTTCTGGAATGGCAGATCCGCACGTTCTTCACATCCGGCAAGTTTAAGCTGCCTGCGCAGGGATTCTTCATCTACACGTATTCCCATAGAAGAAAGTTCAAGTCCCATGTCAAGGACAGGATAGTATACAATAATATCGCCGTTTAATTCCCAGTCGTCATAATCCGGAGCGCGGCCGTCATGTTTTTCGCCGGACGCAAGCACTTTCCCGATCTGTGAAATGAATACAGCTCCTTTATCACGTGCAATGCGTGTCTCTCGTTCCTTTGGAGTGCAGTCCGGATAGAGATCCTCAAGTTCCTGAGAAGTAATAAAGAAAATATCATCCGGGAGAAGAGGTTCGATGTAATTGTATCTTCTGGATATGTAATTCTCAGTGTCTTTCAGAGCACTGTATACTTTGCGTACAGTATACTCAAGTGTTTCCATATTACGTTCTTCTCTGGAGATAATCTTTTCCCAGTCCCATTGATCGACATACAGTGAGTGAATATTATCAGTATCTTCATCTCTGCGGATAGCGCTCATATCTGTATACAAACCTTCTCCGGAATGGAACCCGTAATTTTTCAGTGCATATCTTTTCCATTTTGCAAGAGAATGTACGATCTCGGCAACTGCTTCATCCTGCTCTTTGATCCCAAAAGAAACCGGGCGCTCTACTCCGTTCAGATTATCATTCATTCCGGATTCAGGGCGAACAAACAGCGGAGCTGAAACGCGGGTCAGATGCAGAGACTTTGCAAGAGCCCGTTCAAAATGATCCTTTACTTCTTTGATGGCTACCTCGGTCTCACGGATAGTGAGGGGAGAAGAGTAACCTTCGGGTATTTTTAAGTGTTCCATATAAAAACTCCTTCTTGAAATAGACATTTACTAATCTATTCTAATGTCAGTGCTGAAAGAAGTCAATCAGAAAGAAAAAACAATTTGAAAATTAAAAGAGAATTCCTTTATAAATGCAAAATAAACAGAAAATAAGAAATAAATAATATAAATTTCTAAAAATATATTGACAAAAATAGAATATAGAGTTATTATAATGTCAACAAATAAAACTGAATGAACAATCAATTAAAAAAGAATATAAAATGAATTCGAAAGAATAAAAAATTATATTCTTCTTTAAAAGAAAATTCAAAGAAGTTTTATTCACCCGTTAGATGTCGTAATTGGAAATGGGTAATCAGATATAGAGAAATATCATAATGACGAGAAAGTTATGAGAGAAGTAAAATCTATATCAAAGGCAGATTATCGAGGACCAAAGTTTAACGGGAATCTAAGAATAGGAGGTATGGACCGCCGGGAACATAAGTTAAATCTATCAGGAAAAAGATAGAAAGAGGTAAAAAAATGATAGTAATATCAGAATGAAGATGGATGTTGATCAGAGAAATGATTGGCATCCATCTTCTTTTGTTTCCGGCAGGCATTCGGAGAAGTATTACGTCGGCTGATGCCGGCCCGAATCCCGCGCCAGGACTCGCGGGGGGAGTCTTGAAGTGACATCCGCCAACATGATATCCGATAAATGCAGACTCTTGTAATATGCGGGGAAAGTTGATAAAATGAATCCAGATGAGGGGTGGGGCATACAGATGACGAGAAGCGGCATAAGCCGCTGCAGGGAGTATAATATGACAAGAATCAGTAATCAGAAGACAAAGATTCTCTATCTGATGCGACTGTTTGAGGAAGAATCAGATGAGGAACATCCGCTTACACGCAAAAAAATAGAAGAAAAAATGGGAAATCTGGGTATCCGCATGGAAAGGAAGACATTGTATAACGATATAGAGACGCTGAAAAACTTCGGCTTGGATATATCATACAGAAAAGCTCCTCCGGAAGGATATTTTCTCGCTCATCGTGACTTTGAACTTGCGGAATTGAAGCTGCTTGTAGATGCGGTACAATCTTCACGGTTCATAACCGAAAAGAAATCAGACAGTCTGATACGTAAGATTGAGCGTCTGGCAAGCAGATTCGAGGCAGGACAGCTTCAGAGGCAGGTTGTAGTATCAGATCGGATCAAGGCCATGAATGAGAGTATCTACTACAATGTAGACAAGCTTCATACAGCGATTTCTACAAATCGGCAGATTTCATTTCACTATTTTGAGTGGACTGTTTTAAAGGAAATGAGGTTGAAAAAGAACGGAGGAGTTTATCGGGTCAGTCCATGGGCATTAACGTGGGACAATGAAAATTATTATCTTATAGGATGCGATACCGATGTAAAGGCCATTAAGCATTTCCGTGTAGATAAAATGCTGGATATTGAAGTCCTTGAATGCCCGAGAGAGGGACGGGATGAATTCGGAAAATTTGACCTGGCACGATATACGAAGAGGACTTTCGGTATGTTCGGAGGGAAGACGGAGGTTGTGAGAATCCGTTTTCATAACCGTTTTGTGGGCGTTGTGATTGACAGATTCGGAAAAGATGTCGCGCTCCATCCGGATGGTGAAGAGCGTTTCATTGCCCGTGTTGAGGTGGCAGTCAGTGAGCAGTTCTATGGCTGGCTGACGGGACTTGGCAGGGATGTGGAACTCCTTTCTCCGGAGAGGGTTATAAAAGAGTACCATAGCCTGCTGGATGATCTGGCAGAAAAATATAAAGAGAAATAAATAATAAGAATAAGGGATAAGGTGGAGTATATGGATAGAATATTGGTGCAAATACAGGAACTTACTTTAGATGATATGTTTACGGCAATTGCGGACAGTACTCGAATACTGTCCCGCACAGAGATGACGATACTGATTGTTCTGGCGGCAGCGGGAGCGCTTTTCTGTCTGTTCGGACTGAAGATCGTCCGTTTCTGGGCTGCTGTTCTTGGCCTGGGCGCTGGTCTTTCTGCGGGGACTCTGGGGGCGTATCTTATTG
Source organism: uncultured Lachnospiraceae bacterium (assembly GCA_930972465.1). Taxonomy (GTDB): domain Bacteria; phylum Bacillota; class Clostridia; order Lachnospirales; family Lachnospiraceae; genus Mediterraneibacter; species Mediterraneibacter stercoravium. Next base: position 119,386 of record CAKNHF010000002.1, on the reverse strand, counting down.
GCTCAGATACATCTTATATCTGGATTCCCGGAGCTGTGACCGGTATCATACTAGCGGTGCTGGGAGCAAGATTTTATCGTTTTGGAGTTTTCCTTACTGTCTGGATATCAGTGACTTCCCTGTGTACATACATTGTACGTCCATCTGACTGGGTGCCGGCAGCAGTCTGTATTGGAGCGGGACTGATTTTTGCGCTGATTACAATAAAATCTGCTGTATTTATTACAATGCTTGCGACTGCGTTATGTGGAGCAGCTCTTTCGGGAACAGCATTCTGTTATCTTCTTCCTGTAAGGAGTACACTTATTCATGTAGCTGTATGTGCCGTACTGGCGGTAATAGGGCTGTTGGTTCAGTTATTGTTTGAATCGAGAAAAAAGAAAAAGCAGAACCTCAGAAAGGCAGATGAGATCCGGAAAGCGGAATCTACGGAAAATGAGGTGGAAAAAGCCCGGGCATTTGTGGAGGAAATTGACAAAGAGGAAACAGATGAGACAGAATTTCTGGGAGAAGACCTGTTTGAAGAAGGTTCCCCCGACGAAGAGGAAGATTCGGATATCGAATATCTTGACGACGATGACGAAGAAGAGTACTTCGATGATGATGATGATATTGAATATTTCGATATTGACGAAATCAAGAAATAAAAACAAGGCATCGGTCAGATGAGTCCGGTTTATGACACACCTGCTCTGCTAAGATGGAATCAGTTAAAATTTCCAGCAGAGAAAGGTGTGTTTTATTATGTATATCAGAAAAGCGATTATTGGAGCAGCAGTCCTGATGGCAGGGATTATCATTTTGGGAGGACTCACCGTGCTGTATTGCTTCACGGAAACAAATATTCCGACCCAGGTTTATCTGATTTCGTGGATGATGTGCCTGTATGTAATGCTGGCGTGCTCACGAAGAATATCCGAAAGCTAAGAAAAGAGACAGCGCAAAACAGAATATCCTGCGGACCTCTGTTTTGCGCTGAATGAAGAATGTGATATTATTTACCAAGATAAGAGGCTGTGATATTATGCACCTTTTCTGTGACATAATTACTTCCGCCTTTTCCTTTTACATCTTCGACCATACCGACAACTGCGATCGGAGTGTCGATATCATCGACAGTTTCACAGATAAACCAGCCGCGCTCTATGCCATCGGTATCGTCCTGGCTGTCTTTGATCTCAGCTGTTCCGGTCTTTCCCAGAAGAGTTATACCGTCGATTCTGGCGGATGCACCGGTACCGGATGGATTTTCTATTACCTGGATCAGATCATTTTTTACGGTTTCTGCCGCTTCGGCGGAAAAGACATTTTCTTTCCATATCTCAGCCGTATATCCATCCTGATACAAGAGAGTGGGCTTAAGCATGCTTCCGTTATTGACAAACAGGGAATACATAGAGAGCATGTGGACCGGATTCACAAGAAGCTGACCCTGCCCATATCCCGTGTCGGCAAGCTGGATATCGGAATCAATGTTGTCGTCATCATCGTAAGTAGATGGTGTAAGACTTAATTCAAAAGGAACATTCTCTTCGAAGCCCATGGCCTTGAATTTTTCAATCAGTGTATCAGCGCCTATATTCAGGGCGGCTTTGGCAAAATAAATGTTATCTGAGTAGACAAGCGCATTTTCCAGATTTACCTGATCCCCGTAATCAGTGAGCGTCGTTACGTGATAATTTCCCCAGCTTTCATCTTTCTGCCAGCTCAGTCCCTCATATCCCAAATTTTCGGCGGGATCAAGTTTGCCGCTGTCAACACCGATTACGGCAGTAAGTGCCTTGAAAGTAGAACCCGGTACCCACGTACTTAAAAACCGGTTATTCAGAGGGGTATCTTCTGCGCTGCTCAATTCATTCCATCGGCTGTCAGACATACCCATAACAAATTCATTTGGATCATATCCGGGAGTGCTGACAAGGGCGAGGATTTCTCCGGTTTTGGGATTCATTGCCGCAGCGGTACCGGGATCAGAAGAAAACTGATTATATGCATCCTGCTGAAGAGAGGCGTCAATTGTCACGTAAATATCCTGACCGTTTTGTGCTTCCTGCGAGGCCAGTGTATCCACGATATTTCCGTCTTCATCCACAACGTTGATAGAGGAGCCGTCCGTTGCTCTCAGCTCGTCTTCATATGCCAGTTCCAGTCCGGATTTCCCGATCACACTGTTAGAGTGATAACCTTCATCCTGCTTTTCTTCCAGCTCTTCTGCGGTTATGGACTGTACATAACCTGTCAGATGTCCGGCAGCAGCGCCGAGAGGATAAACTCTGGCGGTTGCATCATTGATCAGGATTCCGGAAATTTCCAGAAGACGGGATTCTGTTTCCGTATCAGCTTTGGAAATCTGTTTCAACGGGACAAAAGTGTCATCCTGCACATAAGATGCATTCAGACTGCTGGTAATATCTTCGGGACTCATATCCAGCAGTTCGGCGATTTTCTGGATATCGGCCTCCTTGTTGCTGCCCATTTTACCAGGCACAAGTCCTACCTCTGATACTGTGCCCTGCGTAGCGAGAGCCGTACCGTTCCGGTCATATATGCTCCCGCGTTCGGCAGTTTCTGTGTCAACACTTACCCTGTATCCGTCCTGAAGAGACGGAAAGATAAGGGTGGAGTCCCAGTTGATGCGATATTCTCCGTCAGAATTTTTTACCAGGGTCATCTGATTGTCGAAAGATACATCGCCGGCGGAAGTCCCCATGGAAGTAGAGTAAGTAACTGTGGCTGTGTCTCTGGAAGAGGAGTCCTCGGAAGGAAAGGTGATCCGGATATCCGAAGCATCAATTCCTTCGTAAATATTCTGATTCCTTGAAACAAAATCTTCCTGAGTTATACTTTCTTTTGATGAAGAAGACAGAAGAGAGTACATTCCTTCGTAATCCTTGTCATTTAAAAGAGAAAAATATCTCCTGATGGTGTCCTCGGGGACCGGTCGTCCGCTGATGAGATACCAGAGCAGGAATCCGATTCCTGCGCAGAGGGCAAGAATCAGGATGATGGACACAGGAATCAGCCATTTGCGGCGACGAGAGGGACGCCGGCGCTTTTTCTTTTTCAAATATTGTTTCCTTGTCATTGCAATGACCTCCTCGCGTTTACTTGATTTTAATACTACAGTTGTAAGATAGTATTGTCAACAATATTTTAGAGCAAAAGTCACGGCTTCCTGAAGAAACTTGACGGCTCATGAAATAAGGAAAGTGAAAAGTAAGTGTCCTCATGTTGTCACAGTTCGATGAAAGAGGTATAATAAACGAAACAGAATCAGTTTAAAAGCACCGAAAGATAAGAATAAAAGGGGGCTCGCGTATGAAGATTGATATGCACTGCCATGTAAAAGAAGGCTCCATTGACAGTAAAGTCGGACTGGATGAATATATTTCTATTTTAAAAGAGCATGGGTTCCAGGGGATGGTCATAACAGATCATGACACGTACAATGGCTATCGCTACTGGAAGAATAATATTAAGGGAAAGAAACATACCGATTTTGTTGTGCTGAAGGGAATAGAATATGATACAAGGGATGCGGGACACATTCTTGTCATTATGCCGGAAGGAGTCAAGATGAGGCTGCTGGAGATGAGAGGAATGCCTCTCGCGCTTCTGATTGATCTGGTACATCGTAACGGCGGGGTGCTGGGACCGGCTCATCCGTGCGGTGAGAAATATATGAGTTTTACGAATGCCAGAAGATTTTATCAGTCTCCCGAGATTGTAAAAAGGTTTGATTTTGTAGAGGCATTCAACAGCTGCGAATCGGTCGAATCCAATGAAGGTGCCATCAAGCTGGCGAAAAAATACGGAAAAGTTACAACCGGCGGGAGTGACGCACATAAGCCGGACTGTGTGGGCCGCGGATATACGATACTTCCGGAGCCGGTGACATGCGAGACGGAACTTATTTCTCTGATCCATAAGAAGACTCCGTTTAAAGCGGGGGGAACTCTGTATGAGAAAACGACAAAGGAAAAGATAGGTAAGGTCAACAAACTGCTTGTTTATTCCTTCTGGGTATACAATAAGAGCGGAGAGCTTATTAAACGCAGAGGAAGAAATAAAAAAATGGAAGAAGAGCACCCCTTTGATCCGATCGATCCGATTGAGTTATATTATCATTCCTGATTTCGGCCATAAGGAGAAAGAGTAAAACAGCGCAGGGCGCCCGGATGAAATTACAGAACAATAATTCATCCGGGCACCCTGCGCTGTAAAAGACTATTTGCGTCCGCCGTATTTTTTTGCGATACTGATTACAATCCCACTGAGAGCCCAGAGAGCGAGTGCATTGGGGATGACCATCAGTCCGTTAAAGAAATCGGAGAGGGACCATACAAAATCTACCTTCAGTGTGGAACCGACAACGACAAAGATGATGACGAAAAGTGAGTAAAACTTTGTCGCTTTTGGCCCGAAAAGATATTCTACATTTACCTGGCCGAAAAAGTGCCATCCCAGGATTGTCGAGAATGCGAAGAAGAACAGGCAGATCGCCACGAAGATATCTCCGAATCCTCCGAAACTGCTGGAAAATGCAAGCTGTGTAAGAGCTGTTCCGGTTTTGCCGCTATCCAGAACCCCTGTGGTCAGGATGGAAAAGACCGTCAGGTTGAGAACAATAAAGGTGTCGATAAATACGCTGATCATTGCGGCCAGCCCCTGACGGTGGGGATTTTCTACATTGGCTCTTGCGTGAGCGTGAGGTGTGGAACCCATACCGGCTTCGTTGGAAAAAAGTCCTCTTGCGACGCCGTACCGGATCGCTTCTCTGACTGCGATTCCGGCTCCCGCTCCAAGAACTGCTTCCGGGTTAAAAGCTCCTACAAAAATCATGCGGAAGGCGTTCGGAACAGCGTCGAGATGCATGATAATGAGGATAAGGCTGCCCACGATATATATTCCGGCCATGAGAGGCACGAGCTTTTCAACGACTGATGCGAGGCGGCTGACGCCTCCGATAAAGATAAATGCCGTGATCGCTGCAAGAATCAGACCGAATACGAGCTGGGGAATTTCCAGCCCCCTTGAGCGGAATACTTCATAGAAGGCGCTTCCGATGGAGTTGGACTGTACCATGTTGCCGGTAAAGCCGAGCGCGATAATGATGAGCACGGCGAAAACCCCGGCAAGGATTCTTCCGAAAGTTCCTGTAAAGGCGGCACGGATATAGTAAACCGGTCCTCCGGTTACAACACCGTCTTTTTTGGTCTTATATTGCTGAGCCAGAGTTGCCTCGGCATAGATTGTAGACATTCCGAAGAATGCACTCATCCACATCCAGAATATAGCTCCGGGGCCGCCCCCGATCAGTGCAGTCGCCGCACCGGCAAGGTTGCCGGTCCCCACCTGAGCCGCAATTGCAGTTGCCACGGACTGGAAGGAAGTCATTTCACCGTCTTTTTCTTTTTTGCCTTTCAGAGAGAAATTTCCGAAAACCTGATGCCAGCCTTCCCGGAATTTTCTCACCTGTATGAATTTAAGACGGATTGTGTAGTAAATGCCTGTACCACATAAAATGATGATAAGGATCACATTCCATAAAAAGTCGCTTGCCTGAGTTACAATCTGCGTTAAAGCATCCATAAATAAAATCCTCCTCAATTTTCCTCTGTAACTTTTTCGCATCGTTCTTTTTCATTCTATATTTACTTTACATAGAAAAAGAAAAAGACCGGTACCAGATGGTCCAGTCTCTAAAAATGAACATATACGCGTTATTATATGGATGCAGAAGCAGCACCCTGCCTGCCGTGTAACCGATATGCCCTGTCCTTTTGCCTGAGAGATCGGACAGAAATCAACTGTCCTTACACCTTCGGCGCCCGTTTTTCAGAGACTCTCCAGAGTTTCGTCCTGTATTTTGCGGACGAACGAGTATATCCTATCATATCGATCTGCCATTTGCAAGCAGATATTACCGAATAATAAAATGAAAAAAACAGTTGAAATTTACCAGAAAAAGATATATAATAACATAGGTTCGTCTGAAAGAGGCGGACAAGATGCCGGAATAGCTCAGTCGGTAGAGCACTTCACTCGTAATGAAGGGGTCGTCAGTTCAAGTCTGATTTCCGGCTTCTTTTTATTTGTCACATTTCAGATGTGGCGATGCAGGCAGAAGATCTGCATAATACAGGGGAGTTCTTCGAGAGGGAGAACTCTCTTTTTTTATTATATCGAGGCAGGAGGGAATGAAGATGAAACCTTCAGAAGAAACAGTAAGGCTCTTTGAAAAGGACAGATTTGCGACAGACAACGGGGCGGTCATAGAGGATGTCTCTGATCACTATGCAAAATGTGTTCTTAAAGTGGAGGACAGGCACAGGAATGCCATGGGATCGGTTATGGGAGGCGTTTATTTTACCCTGGCGGATTTTGCCTTTGCGGTTGCGGCAAACTGGCAGGCAATCGGCACGGTGTCGTTAAACTCCGAGATCGCATATCTGGGAGCAGCGAAAGGCGACAGGCTGGAAGCGGAGGCTTTCTGTATAAAAAACGGGAGAACCACGAGCTATTATCGGATAGAGGTTCGCGATGAGCTTGGCAATATTGCGGCAATCGTGAATACAACAGGATATAAAAAGGCATAATAAGTCGAAAAAATCTATTAATAGATGCAGTGTTGAATTTCCGCAAAAAAAGTATTATAGTAGTAAAGACCGTTTGAAAACAGCGGCGTTTACGCTTTATCATGCTTTCGGGAGGAAATGTGAAATGCAGAAGAAGACGGACCGGAGGGTCAGAAAGACAAAGAGCCAGCTTCGTATGGGCCTGGCACGTCTGATGAAAGAGAAAAGCATCGGAGAGATCACGGTGAGGGAGCTTGTGGATGAGGTAGACATCAACAGATCCACGTTTTACCTGCATTATTCGGATATTCCAAGTCTGCTTCGGGAGATCGAAGACGGGATGATGGAGGAAATGAAGAGAGCAATCAGAGAGCATCCCATTGATATCCAGGAAAATACGACACTGTATTTTATCCAGGATATTTTTCAGGTGCTAGCGGCGAACAGGGAAATCGGCTGTGCTTTGGTGGGGCCTCATGGAGATATCGGATTCATCAGAAGGATTGAACAGCTTCTTGAGGAAAACAGCCGCGATTTACTTGCCGAGATGTTTCCCGAGAAGCTTGAAGAAATGAAATATTTTTATTCGTTCTGTCTGAACGGATGCCTGGGATTTGTCAAGACCTGGCTGGAAGAAGGGGCGGATAAAAGTCCGGAATATGCGGCAAGGCTGACATTTCAAATGGTTGTGAGTTCGATGAAGGCTTTTTATGAAACGGCGGAAGAGCCTTCGGAGAATAAAGATGACTTATAGGAAGAGAGGACAAATCAAATGAAAAGAGAGAGTTTCGCTTCCCGACTGGGATTCATACTGATCTCGGCGGGATGTGCGATCGGATTGGGGAATGTCTGGAGATTTCCTTATATCACAGGGCAGTACGGCGGAGCTGCATTTGTACTTATCTATCTGCTGTGTCTTGTGCTGTTGGGGCTGCCTATCATGGTAATGGAATTTTCAATCGGACGTGGCTCCGGCTGCAGTATTGCAAGGGCCTTTGAAAGACTGGAACCACTGGGAACAAAATGGCACTGGTATAAATGGTTCGGTATTGCCGGAAATTATCTGCTGATGATGTTTTATACAACAATCGGAGGCTGGCTCCTGATTTATCTGTATAAAATGGCAGCGGGAAGTTTTGTGGGGATGAATGCGACGCAGATCGAAGGGGAATTCGGCAAGCTGATGGGACAGCCGGTTCTTATGACAGTGTGTATGGCTGTTGTTGTGATTCTGTGTTTCGGGATTGTGAACCTTGGACTTCAGAAAGGTGTTGAGGGGATTACCAAGATTATGATGGTACTCCTTTTCGTTCTTCTGATCATCCTTGCGATCCGCTCGATTTTACTGCCGGGCGCGGGAGAAGGCCTGCGATTTTATCTTTTGCCGGACTTTAACAAAATGAAAGACGCGGGGATTCTTGAAGTTGTATCTGCGGCCATGAATCAGTCATTCTTTACTCTGAGCCTGGGAATCGGTGCTATGGCCATCTTCGGCAGCTATATAGATAAAAAGAGGAGGCTTGCAGGTGAAGCGATAGCGATTACTGTACTCGATACGAGTGTCGCCCTGATTTCAGGCCTGATCATTTTCCCGGCAAGTTTTGCGTTCGGTGTGAATCCGGACAGCGGACCGAACCTGATCTTCATCACCCTGCCCAACATTTTTAATTCCATGGCAGGCGGAAGACTCTGGGGAGCGATTTTCTTCCTGTGTATGTTTTTTGCGTCAGCGTCCACGATCATTGCCGTGTTTGAGAATATTATCGCATTTGCAATGGATCTTACCGGATGTTCCAGGAAGAAGGCAGTGGCAATTAACCTTGTGGCAATTCTGCTGCTCTCTATGCCCTGTGTGCTCGGCTATAATGTGCTGAGCGGGTTCCAGCCCTTTGGTGAAGGGTCGGCAATTCTTGACCTGGAAGACTTTATTGTGAGCAATAATCTCCTGCCGCTGGGAAGTCTGTTATATGTGCTTTTCTGTACTACCAGATACGGCTGGGGATGGGACAATTTCCTGAAAGAGGCAAATTCCGGAGAAGGACCCAGATTTCCAAAATGGGTAAGACCTTATGTAACTTATGTCATCCCTCTGATTGTAATCTTCCTGTTCGTACAGGGGTATTGGAGTAAATTTGCAGGTTAGGCTCAAGCCATGCACAAAGAAAAGAAGTGTTCACTCATCATGCTTGCATGAATGAGTGGGCACTTCTTTTCTTTGTATAGGGCGCAGCCCGTGAGCGAGGTGAAGCGGAGCGGAAACGAGCTGCAAGGGGAGAGCCTGACAGGGCATTAAATGAGAAGTTGTTTTAGCGCAAAATATTATGTGTTTGCGCAATGAGTATAGTTAATGCACAAAAGATGAAGAGAAATATTAGGAAATACGTAGAAAATGTAAAAAATGTTTGCTTATATTTTTTGGTGAACCTATACTTTAATAAGAGTGCTGCGCAATTTAGTTATCCGAAAGCGCAAGAGATTTTATGAAAAAGGAGATGATAGGAATGGGTGGTAAGAAAACTCATCCATGGGGGAGAGCACTGGCACTTTTGCTTTCACTGTGTATGATCTGGAGTATGACAGCATTTACCGTGATGGCAGAAGAAGCGGACGGAGCGGATGTGTACCGTATTGAAGTTACGGCGGACAATACTTCCCCGAAAGCAGGAGACACGGTTCACCTTACGGCAAAAGTATTCAAAGGGGATACAGAGATTACTGATCTTGGGGCAGAAGGTGTTGACCTGTGGTGGTGGCCGGATCAGTGGACAGTCGGATATGAAGATGGTCTGATTGATTCGGTGCTCAGCGACAACAGCGGACAGGTTTTCGAGGTGGATATGACTCTTCCGAGTGTCGGGAACTATTATATCGTGGCTCAGCTGGAGGCGGACGGCAATGAACTGACCAGAGCGATGATTCCTTTTGCAGTAACTGAAGCTGAGACTCCGGATCCCGGGGAAGATGATACGGAGGGGTATGTACAGGGAGATATCAATGTAAAAAAGGTAGAGGATCTCAGTGAAGATTTCATTATGGGACTGGACATCTCTTCTGTGATTTCGGAATTCAACAGCGGAGTGACATATCGGGATTTCGATGGAAATGTGATCGATAATATATCTGATTTCTGTAAATTCCTTAAAGACGACTGCGGGATTACCAATATTCGTGTGCGTGTGTGGAATGATCCATATGACAGTGAAGGAAACGGATACGGCGGCGGTGATAATGACGTGGAAACAGCGGTAAAGATTGCGGAAGGCTGTGCGGATGCAGGTCTGAAGATGCTTGTTGATTTCCATTATTCCGATTTCTGGGCAGATCCGAGTAAACAGCAGCCTCCCAAAGCATGGGAAGATTACGGCCTGGAAGAGAAAGAAGAGGCGATCCGCACATTTACAACGGATTCGCTTGAAAAGATTGCGGCTACCGGAGCTGAAATCGATATGGTGCAGGTAGGAAACGAGACAACCAACAGTTTTGTCGGTGAGACAGGAACGAACTATGCAGACATGTGCACTCTGTTTAACGCCGGAGCGAAAGCAATCAGAGATTTTGATAAAAACATCAGGATCGTGATCCATTTTACAAATCCAGAGAGAACCAATCAGCTTGTCAACTGGGCGGAACGTCTTCAGAATAATAATGTGGATTACGATATCCTGGCAACGTCCTATTATCCGTACTGGCACGGCACTCTGGAGAATCTGAAGAGCCAGTTCCAGACGGTGCGTGAAGAGTACGGAAAAGATGTGATGGTAGCAGAGACGAGCTATGCCTATACGCTGAATGATACGGACGGACATGATAATACAGTACGTGTGGGGCAGAATGACAATGTGACTTCCTACGAGTTCAGTGAGCAGGGACAGGCGGACTGTATCCGGGATATCATAGCCGCGGTCAGCGAGGCCGGAGGTCTCGGAGTGTATTACTGGGAGCCGGCGTGGATCACAGTGGGGGATACCACCGGGCTGGAAGGTGATGCCTATGATGCCAGGGTAGAAGAAAATAAAAATCTGTGGGAGACATATGGTTCCGGATGGGCATCCAGTTATTCCGGTGAGTATGATCCGGATGATGCAGGCGTATGGTACGGTGGTTCGGCTGTAGATAATCAGGCCATGTTTGACGCTGACGGAGCGGCTCTTGCAAGTCTCCATGTCTGGGATTATGTAAAGACCGGCGCTGTATCTGATAAGATTTCGGCAGAGAGTATAGAGACTGTTTCAGAGACGATTGAGAAAAACGGAAGCTACACTCTGCCGGATACAGTCAATGTTTCTTACAGTGACGGGACGACAGTGGCCGAAAATGTAGTCTGGAATGAAGAGGATGCAGCGGCTGTAAATACGTCACTCCCGGGAACTTATGTGGTAAGAGGAACCGTTACCTTTTCAAAAGAGGTGACGGCAGGCAGTTATGAAGGATTCACTGAGGCAGAGACCACATTTACGCTGACCGTAAAAGGAAAGGAAGAGACAAACCTGATTACGGATGCGGATGCAGCGGGATTTGAAAACGGAAGCGATTTCACAGTCAGCAATATTACAATACCGAACGCTGAGAATGTCTACGAGGGAGCTTACAGTGCACACTGGTATCAGGCTGAAGGCGGATCCGGATCATTTATATATAATGTGCCGCTGGCCCTTGAACCGGGCTGGTATACATTCAGTGCTGCAGCCATGGGCGAGACGGGTGACCAGGTAACTCTGAATATTCTGGATGAGGAGGAGCAGGTGCTTTTTGCCGGAGATCCGACAGAGCTTACGGGATGGACAAACAATACAGCTGAATGGCTGACGCCGTCGGTAACATTTTATCTTGAGGCGCAGACAACAGTGAAACTGCAGGGGTCGGTAGATATTCTTGCAGGAGGATGGGGAGCTGTTGACAGTATGCGTCTGGTTTCTCACGAAAGCTCGGCTCATGTTGACAACGGCGACGGGACCCATCAGATCGTATGCGGCGACTGCGGCGTGAAGCTGGAAGATGCCGTGCCGTGTGTCTATACAGCTTCGGCTGTCACAGATGCATCAGAAGGGCAGAATGCTTCTGTTACATATACATGCGCATGCGGCGCCCGGAAAGAAGAAGCGGTACAGGTGTCTGTTGAGGGAATGGATGAGGAAGTGAATCTGAAAACGGGTGAAAGCGCAGCTCTGGATACACAGATTAAAGTGCAGAGCATTCCGGATTCAGTGACACTTCAGGATACCGGGACTTATGAGACCAGCGACGGGAGTGTTGTCACTGTTGACGAAAACGGAACTGTGTCGGCAATAGGTGCAGGAACAGCGTACGTTACTTATACAGTGAAAGGAAATATCGTTATCGATGGAATTTCCAAGGTGTTTACAGCGGCGCAGAAGAGTGTTGACGTACAGGTAGAGACAGCGGAAGAACCGGGGACAGATCCGTCTGAACCGGGAAATGAGCCGGGGACCGAGCCGTCTGAACCGGGAAATGAGCCGGGGACCGAGCCGTCCGAGCCGGGAAATGAGCCGGGGACCGAGCCGTCTGAACCGGGAAATGAGCCGGGGACCGAGCCGTCTGATCCTGGCAAAGAACCGGGTATGAATCCATCAGATTCCAATTCCGATCCGGACAGAAACACGGGCGGAAGCCAGATACAAAAAGGAGATAAGGTGAATACGGCGGATAAGAGTCTGCAGTCTTCAGATGAGGCATCCCAGAAGACCGTAAAGACAGGGGATGAGGGAGTACATCCTGTATTCTGGATTTCTTTAATGGCGATATGCGTTGTGGCAGCTGTGTCAGCTGCAGCGAGAATGAGAAAGAGATTTTAAGGCCAGGATAAGTAATATTTGACAAGTCAGGAAAGGAACGGCTTATGGAAGAATCAGATCCATAAGCCGTTCCTTTTATATTCTATGTCTGTAAAATTTTTCAATAAGAGAGATCCCGGCATACAGCAGCATTGCCATAATACACAGAAGCAGGATCGACATGATCAGCCAATCCATCTTAAATACCTGACTGGAGTAGATGATCAGATATCCCAGTCCATTTCTCGCTGCCAGGAACTCTCCGATCACTACGCCCACCAGACATAATCCGATGTTGACCTTCATATTGCTTATAATAGATGGAATGGAACCAGGCAGAACAACTTTCGTCAGGGCGTGCCTTCGGTTCCCGTGGAGGGTGTAGATCAGTTTGATCTTCTCCTGATCTACGGTGGTGAAACTGGTATACAGGTTCATAATGCTTCCGAAGAGCGCCACAGACATTCCGGCTACGATGATTGTGGTCGGCGTAGCACCCAGCCATACGATAAGCAATGGGGCGAGGGCGGATTTCGGCAGGCTGTTCAATACAACCAGATAGGGCTCCAGTATTTCCGAGAGCCTGCGGCTGCACCACAGCAGGACCGCAGTGAGGATACTGACAAGTGTGACAAGGAGGAAACTGGCAATGGTCTCATAGAGGGTTACCCATACATGAAGGAAGATGGACCGGTCCATTACCATTTCCCGGAGGCACATGCAGATCTTGGAAGGGCTGCTGAAGATGAAAGAGTCGATGAGACCTGTATCGGAGCTGACTTCCCAAAGGAGCAGGAAAAGAATAAGGATCAGCGCACGGGCAATGCGGACGGTGATGCGATGCCGTTTCAAAGAACGCAGGAATATCGCCTGTTCGCTTGATATTTTATTCATACTGGTTCAGCTCCTTCCATATTTTATTGAAATAATTTTTAAATTCCGGGGCGTTCCGTCTGCCCAGGGGAGTATCTTTTTCCAGAGAAAACGACACGGGCAGGATATCGGATATGGTAGCGGGTCTGGCGCTCAGGATGATGATCCGGTCGGCCAGACTGACCGCCTCGGAGAGATCATGGGTGACCAGAAGAGCGGTTTTGCCGGAGTTCCGGATGATCTGTCCGATGTCGTCGCTCACGTTCAGCCGTGTCTGATAGTCCAGAGCGGAGAACGGTTCATCCAGAAGAAGAAGTTCCGGATCCAGGAGAAGGGTACGGATCAGTGCGGCCCGCTGGCGCATTCCGCCGGACAGCTCGGAGGGCTTTGAGCGGGCAAACTGAGCCAGGCCGTACTGTTCCAACAGTTCTGCTGCCTTTTCCTTTGTCTTCTCATCCAGAGTGCCGTTGATCTCTGCTCCCAGAATGATATTGCGGTAGACGGTGCGCCACTCGAAGAGATAGTCATGCTGGAGCATATAGCCGATCCGGGACGAGTTTTCTGTCAGAGGCGTGCCGTTCAGCAGGATCTCGCCTGACTCTGCTCTCATCAGTCCTGCAATCAGGGAGAGCAGTGTGGATTTCCCACAGCCCGAAGGTCCCACGACGGCTGTGAATTCTCCGGGTGACAGGGAAAATGTAATGTCGGACAGTGCCTGCGTTTCCCCCTCCGGTGTGTGGTAGGAATAGGATATATTTTTTAATTCCAGTATTGGGTTCATGTGTTCACTCCTGTTCTGTGGTATATAGTTAATGTATGAAAAAATATGAGAACTGTGCGGCGGAAGGACATGGCGCGAAAAGTCCGGGACAGATACAATCATGTACAGCGGAATCGTGTGCGGGAAAAATATGCACAGGGAGAAGACTGTGCACTGGGGGACTCTGACTTGACGGATGAGCAAAACTGATTAAAATATAGGATAATACAGAGAAAAAAGTAGTGTGTGAGAAACAGGAGACATTTCTATGAATGTACAGAAAGTAAACTATCAGAAGGAACTGGATAAGATTCTGGACCGGATTCAGAAAGAAAATAAAGTCCCATCGCTGCTGCTCCACAGCTGCTGTGCTCCGTGCAGCAGTTATGTGCTGGAATACCTGTCGGAATATTTTGAGATCACGGTGTTTTATTATAATCCGAACATTTATCCCGAAAGTGAATATGAGAAACGGATCGAGGAGCAGCAGGAACTGATCGGGAAGATGAAATTCCGGCATCCGGTTTCGTTTCTGGGCGGTTCCTATGATAAGGAAAGGTTTTATGAGACGACAGCGGGAATGGAACACCTGAAAGAGGGCGGCGCAAGATGTATGAAGTGTTATGAACTCCGTCTTTCTGAGGCGGCGCAGATGGCGGCGGAAGGAGGATTTGATTACTTTACCACCACGCTCAGCATCAGCCCGCTGAAGAATGCACAGAAATTAAACGAGATTGGGATCCGTCTGGGCGAGCAGGTGGGAGTGCCTTATCTGGTGTCTGATTTTAAAAAGAAGAACGGTTATAAGCGGTCTACGGAACTTTCGGCGGAGTACGGCTTGTACCGTCAGGATTACTGCGGCTGTGAGTTCTCTCTGGCGCAGCGGAAGAGGGAAAAACAGGAAAAGGAACGGGAAAATCAGGTGTTTTCTTCATATGTTTGATATTTATGGTAGACATTTCACACTTTAGTGTGATAAACTTAGGAGAAAATGCAACAGCGAAAGGAATGAGGAGACAGAAATGGCACAGTTATGGGGCGGCCGTTTTACAAAGGAAACGGACAAGCTGGTATATAATTTCAATGCTTCTATCTCTTTTGACAAACGTTTTTACAGACAGGATATCCGGGGCAGCATCGCCCATGTGACCATGCTGGCGAAACAGGGCATCCTGACGGAGGAAGAGAAAGAAAAGATCACAGACGGGCTGAACGGCATTCTGAGGGATGTGGAGAACGGAAGCCTGGAGATTACAGATGAATATGAAGACATCCACAGTTTTGTGGAGGCGAACCTGATCGACCGGATCGGAGATGCAGGGAAAAAGCTTCACACCGGGCGGAGCAGAAACGACCAGGTGGCTCTTGATATGAAGCTGTATACCCGGGATGAGATCCTGGAGTTGGACGGACTGCTCAAAGAACTGCTGGAAGTCCTGCTGAAGCTGATGAAAGAGAATGTGGAGACCTATATGCCCGGTTTCACTCATCTTCAGAAGGCGCAGCCGATCACACTGGCTCACCACATGGGAGCCTATTTTGAGATGTTCAAGCGCGACAGATCCCGGATGAAGGATATTTATAAGAGAATGAATTACTGCCCGCTGGGATCCGGCGCTCTGGCAGGGACGACCTATCCTCTGGACCGGGAATACACGGCAGAGCTTCTGGAGTTTGACGGACCTACTCTGAACAGCATGGATTCTGTATCGGACAGGGATTATCTGATCGAACTGCTGTCAGCCATGTCCACGGTGATGATGCATCTGAGCCGTTTCTCGGAGGAAGTCATCATCTGGAATACGAATGAATACAAGTTTGTAGAGATCGACGACGCCTACAGTACGGGAAGCAGCATCATGCCCCAGAAGAAGAACCCGGATATCGCGGAGCTTGTGAGAGGAAAGACGGGAAGAGTCTACGGCGCGCTTATGTCTCTGCTCACTACGATGAAGGGACTGCCCCTGGCATATAATAAAGATATGCAGGAGGATAAGGAGTTTGTTTTCGACGCCATTGACACGACAAAGGGATGTCTGGCGCTGTTTACGGGAATGCTTAAGACCATGAAGTTCAATAAGGAACGGATGGAGGAGAGCGCGAAGCATGGATTTACCAATGCCACGGACGCGGCGGATTATCTCGTGAACCACGGTGTTCCATTCCGGGATGCGCACGGTATCGTGGGAAGGCTGGTGCTGTACTGCCTGGAGAAGAAGATCGCGCTGGACGATATGACGCTGGACGAGTTCAAGGCGATCTCACCGGTGTTTGAGGAAGACATTTATGATGCGATCAGCATGAAGACATGTGTGGAGACAAGGAACACGATTGGCGCTCCGGGAAAAGCGGCAATGGAAAAAGTGATCGCTGCGGAGGAAGCCTATCTTGCGGCTGAGTGATGTGGGATACTGGTTTGTAAGTTCGGCAATGTGAAACAGATGTATCGGAAGATAAAAATACGTATGGAAAAGGAGAAATAAAATGGATCAGAAATTAAGAGTTGGTATTCTTGGTGCGACAGGAATGGTAGGGCAGAGATTTATTTCACTGCTCGAGAACCATCCGTGGTTTGAAGTTGTGTCAGTGGCCGCGAGTCCGCGTTCCGCTGGAAAAACATATGAGGAAGCGGTAGGAGGACGCTGGAAAATGACGACTCCCATGCCGGAGGCGGTGAAAAAGCTTGTTGTCCTCAACGTCAATGAAGTAGAGAAGGTTGCCTCCACAGTTGATTTCGTGTTCAGCGCAGTGGACATGACAAAAGAGGAGATCAAGGCGATCGAGGAAGCTTATGCAAAGACAGAGACACCGGTTGTGTCCAACAACAGCGCGCACCGCTGGACACCGGACGTGCCGATGGTCGTACCGGAGATTAACGCGGATCATTTCGATGTGATTTCGGATCAGAAGAAACGTCTTGGAACAACACGAGGATTCATTGCAGTAAAGCCGAACTGCTCGATCCAGAGCTATGCGCCCTGCCTTGCAGCATGGAAGGAATTCGGACCGAAAGAGCTGGTCGTTACAACATACCAGGCAATCTCCGGTGCAGGAAAGACTTTCAAAGACTGGCCGGAAATGGAAGGGAACATTATTCCCTACATTGGCGGCGAGGAAGAGAAGAGTGAGCAGGAGCCGCTGCGTGTACTCGGAAAAGTGGAGAACGGACAGATTGTAAAGGCAGATCTTCCGAAGATCACATGCCAGTGCGTACGCGTTCCGGTTCTGAACGGACATACGGCAGCAGTATTTATCAATTTCGAGAAGAAACCGACGAAAGAGCAGCTCATCGAGAAACTTGTGAACTTCAAAGGATTCCCGCAGGAGGCGGGACTTCCCAGCGCACCGAAGCAGTTCATCCAGTATCTGGAGGATGACAATCGTCCCCAGGTAACTCTGGATGTGGATTATGAGAATGGAATGGGGATATCCATTGGCCGGCTGAGAGAGGATACGATGTTTGACTATAAGTTCATCGGTCTTTCCCACAATACAGTCAGAGGCGCAGCCGGCGGAGCTGTGCTGTGCGCAGAGGCACTGACTGCGAAAGGATATATTGCAAAAAAGTAAAAAAATTCTGAAAACGGTGTTCAAAGGGGTCAGGCCCCTTTGAACAGAATTGTCAGACAATGGTTATATCATTAATATAAAAGGAGGCTGATTCCAATGGGAATGACAATGACACAGAAGATACTGGCTGCTCATGCGGGACTGGATTCTGTTGAGGCGGGTCAGCTTATCGAGGCAAAGCTTGATGTGGTCATGGCAAATGACATTACCGGACCGATGGCTTTACCCATCATCAAACAGATGTCGGATCATGTATTTGACAAGGACAAGGTCGTGTTCGTGCCGGATCATTTCACTCCGAACAAAGATATCAAATCCGCGGAGAACTCCAAGGCGATCCGTGAATATGCGAAGGAGCAGGGACTGACATGGTACTTTGAGCAGGGAAAATCCGGTGTGGAGCATGCGATCCTTCCGGAGGCAGGGGTTGTCGTGGCGGGAGAGTGTATCATCGGCGCAGACTCTCATACGTGTACATACGGAGCTCTGGGAGCATTTTCCACAGGGATGGGAACGACGGATGTGGCGACAGGTATGGCAACCGGAGAGATCTGGTTCAAGGTGCCCAGCGCGATCAAATTCGTCCTGACCGGAAAGCCGGGAAAATATGTGAGCGGAAAAGATATCATTATCCATATCATCGGAAAGATCGGCGTGGACGGCGCTCTGTATAAATCCATGGAGTTCACGGGGGACGGCATCGCAAACCTGTCCATGGATGACCGCTTTACGATGGCAAACATGGCGATTGAAGCAGGCGCGAAGAACGGGATCTTCCCTGTGGATGAAAAAGCGGAAGCTTACATGAAAGAACATTCAAAGAAACCGTACACGATCTATGAGGCGGACGACGACGCGCAGTATGATGAAGTGATCAATATCGATCTCTCTGAGGTACGTCCGACTGTGGCATTCCCTCATCTTCCGGGAAATGCGAAGACCATCGATGAAGTGGAAGCGATGGAGCCGATCAAGATCGATCAGGTTGTCATCGGATCCTGCACCAACGGCCGTATGGAGGATATGAGGAAAGCAGCTGCCATCCTGAAAGGACATACGGTACACCCGGATGTACGTGTCATGGTCATTCCGGCGACGCAGAAGATTTATAAGCAGTGTATTGAAGAAGGGCTTCTGGAAATTTTCGTGGACGCTGGCTGCGCGGTCAACACGCCGAGCTGCGGCCCGTGTATGGGCGGACACATGGGCGTCATGGCGGCAGGAGAGAAATGTGTGTCCACCACGAACAGAAACTTTGTCGGCCGTATGGGACATGTGGATTCTCTGATCTATCTTGCATCGCCGGAAGTTGCGGCGGCAAGTGCTATTGCAGGATATATTGCAAATCCGGAGAAAGTAGGTGAGGCGAAATGAGAGCAAAGGGACATGTTTTTAAATATGGAGACAATGTAGATACAGACGTGATCATCCCTGCAAGATACCTGAACTCATTTGACGCTCAGGAACTTGCCAGCCATGCAATGGCTGATATTGATCCGGACTTTGTCAAAAAGGTACAGCCGGGCGATATGATCGTTGCGAATAAAAATTTCGGCTGTGGCTCTTCCAGAGAGCATGCGCCGCTCTGCCTGAAGACGGCAGGAGTGAGCTGTATTATTGCAGAGACATTTGCCAGGATCTTCTACCGCAATGCCATCAACATCGGGCTTCCGATCATTGAATGTCCGGAAGCGGCAAAGAATATCGAAGCCGGCGATGAAGTGGAAGTGGATTTTGACAGCGGAAAGATCTATGATCGGACAAAGAACATGGAATTTCAGGGACAGGCGTTTCCGGAATTCATGCAGAAACTGATTGCGGCAGGCGGACTTGTGAATTACACAAACAGTAAGAAAAAATAAAACATTGATTAAAATTGTGAGACAAAGGATGCTGCAGGCTGAGTTTTGCAGCATCCTTTTTTGAATATTCTGAAAACGGTGAGCAAAGGGGCCTGACCCCTTTGTTGAAATCGATAAAAGAGAGGATTAATCTATGGAAAAAGTGAATGAAAGTGGGAGGGCGATCGCCCTTCTTCCGATCGGAGTATTTCTGGTCATTTTTCTGGGGTCAGGGATTGTTTTTGGGGATTTTTATGCGATGCCTGCCATCGTTGCGTTCCTGATCGCGCTGTTTGTGGCGTTTTTCCAGAACCGGGAACTGAAATTTGACGATAAGATCAGGGTGATAGCGAAAGGTGTAGGGGAAGAGAATATCATTACGATGAGTCTCATTTTTCTGAGCGCAGGGGGATTCTCCGGTGCGGTGACGGCAGCAGGCGGGGTAGACAGCACGGTGAATCTGGGATTGTCGCTCATTCCGGCACATTTTGCGGTGGCAGGACTGTTCATTATAGGATGTTTTATTTCGGTATCTATGGGAACATCCATGGGAACCATCGCGGCACTGGCGCCGATTGCCGTGGGAATCAGTGAAAAGACCGGATTCTCCATGGGAATATGTATTGCAGCGGTGGTGTGCGGCGCTATGTTCGGAGACAATCTGTCCATGATATCAGACACTACGATTGCGGCGGTAAAGACCCAGGGGTGCGAGATGAGGGACAAGTTCAAGGCGAATTTCCTGATCGTGCTTCCGGCCGCGGTTATCACGATCATCTACTTCTGGTTTATTACAAGAGATGTAAACTACAGGATAAGTGAGGCGCTGGAGTATAACCTGTGGGAAGTGGTGCCTTACCTGGTGGTGCTCATCGGTGCGCTGATCGGAATCAATGTGTTCCTCGTGCTGGTGAGCGGAATCGTGATCTCTCTGATCGTGGGCGTGGCATCGGGCAATATCCTGCTGTCTGAGATGTTCACAGTAGTGGGAGACGGCGTGACTTCCATGTATGATATCACGGTTATTTCCATCATTGTTGCCTGTATCGTGTCACTGGTCAGAGAATATGGCGGGATCCAGTTTATTCTGAATCTGATTAAAAGCAGGATCAGAGGAAAGAAGGGGGCGGAGGCAGGAATTGCGCTTCTGGCTTTGTTTGTGGATTTATGTACTGCGAACAATACCGTTGCGATTGTGATGGCGGGCCCAATTGCAAAAGAGATCAGCGACGACTACGGTGTGGATCCGAAGCGGTCGGCCTCCATGCTGGATATCTATACATCGGTGGGGCAGGGACTGATCCCCTACGGGGCCCAGCTTCTGTCAGCCGCGACTCTGACCGCGCTGACTCCGTTTGAGATTATTCCGTACCTGATATATCCCGTGCTCATGGCCGTATGCGGGTTCCTTTCCATCTTCCTGAAGCGGAGCAGAGGGTGACGAAATCATTCTTTCATGAGGACGGCAGCGACATGAACGGGGATGTGAGGTTGCGCGAAAGATATCAGTTATGCTATAATTCAGAACAGTAAACCGTTGAAAGAAAAAGAGGGCAGAAAAATGAATCTATTATACAAAAGTACAAGAAGCAAAGAAGGAGCAGTAACTGCATCTGAGGCGATTCTGAAGGGCCTTGCGGACGATGGGGGATTGTTTGTCCCGGAATATATTCCGAAGCTGGATGCGACGATGGACGAACTGAAAGAAATGTCATACCAGGAAACCGCATACGCTGTGATGAAACAGTTCCTGACCGATTTTACGGAGGAAGAACTGAAGCACTGCATCAACAGTGCCTATGATTCAAAGTTTGATACCGAAATTATTGCACCCCTGGTTAAGGTGGGGGATGTATATCATCTGGAATTGTTCCACGGTGCGACTATCGCATTTAAGGATATGGCTCTGTCTATCCTTCCACACCTTCTTACGACTGCGGCGAAGAAAAACAATGTGACCAACGAGATCGTGATTCTTACCGCCACATCGGGCGATACGGGAAAGGCGGCTCTCGCCGGATTTGCAGATGTGCCGGGGACAAAGATTATTGTTTTCTATCCCAAGGGAGGCGTCAGCAGAGTACAGGAACTTCAGATGGTGACACAGAAAGGAGATAACACGGCGGTTGTTGCAATTCACGGCAATTTTGACAATGCGCAGAGCGGTGTGAAAGCGCTGTTTGAAGACAGGGAGCTTGGACGTGAACTTGCAGGAGCCGGATACCAGTTTTCTTCGGCAAATTCAATTAATATCGGACGTCTTGTGCCTCAGGTTGTCTACTATGTGTACGCTTACGCAAAACTGCTCCAGAATGAAGAGATTTCCGCCGGCGAAGAAATCAATGTGACAGTTCCGACCGGAAATTTCGGAAACATTCTTGCGGCGTATTATGCGAAGCAGATGGGAGTTCCGATTGCAAAACTGATCTGCGCTTCCAATGAGAACAAAGTCCTCTTCGATTTCTTCCGGACCGGTGTGTATGACAGGAACAGAGAGTTTATCCTCACTTCATCTCCGTCCATGGATATCCTGATTTCCAGTAACCTGGAGAGACTGATCTATACCATTGCAGGACAGGATGCGGAGAAGAATGCGGATCTTATGACTCAGCTCCGGGAGAAAGGAAGTTATGAGATCTCAGCGGAGATGAAGGAAAAACTTGCAGATTTCGAAGGCGGCTATGCGACGGAGGAAGAAACAAAAGACGCCATTCGTACAACCTATGAGCGGACAGGTTACGTTATGGATACCCACACGGCAGTGGCCTCCAGCGTGTGCGCAAGATACAGAGAAGAAAGCGGAGATCAGAAAAAATGCCTTATTGCTTCCACTGCAAGTCCGTATAAGTTTATCCACAGTGTAATGAGCGCTATCGATGAAAAATACGCTTCAGTCGACGAGTTTGAGCTGATCGATGAGCTGAGCAGAATTTCCGGAACGGAAATCCCCGGAGCGATTAAGGAAATACGCAGCGCTCAGATCCGGCACAACAGGGAATGCGATGCAGATAAGATGAAAGATATGGTAAAAGGTATTCTTGGTGTGTAAAGGAGCGGAGTGCATATGGACGGTATATGGGGTATAATCGGCATCATATTGTTTTTCTGCGGTCTGTATTCATTTTACGCATACATAAAGATGAAAAAAAGCGGCGAGATCAATACAACACTCCTGCTGGGGAAGGATTATGCAGACAGAAAATGCAGGAATAAAGAAGCATATATCAAAAAAGCAGGACCGGCCCTTCTTGTGTTCGGGGGAGTTTCGCTGGCTGCCGGGGTGATCGACATTGTACACTATTATGTACATCGGATCGTAATAGCAGATACAGCGGCAATGATCATATTTATTGTGGTGATCTTCTGGTTCGCTTCGTATACGACAAAATTAAAGAAGGAATATTATTAGGATGAGCAGTCTGGATTATTGCAGCCTTATAGAGGAGGCAGCTGCGGCCCGGAAATTTTCCTACAGCCCGTACTCTCATTTCAGGGTAGGAGCTGCCCTGCTTTGCAGCGACGGGACCGTGTATACAGGATGTAATATTGAAAATCAGGCCTACGGACCGACAAACTGTGCGGAAAGAACGGCCATTTTTAAGGCAGTATCAGAGGGGAAAAGAGACTTCAGAGCTATTGCCATAGTCGGAGGAAAGGATGCTCCGGTGTGGTGTTATCCCTGCGGCGTATGCCGCCAGGTGATGGCAGAATTCTGTGATCCGGAGGATTTCAGAGTTATATGTGCGGTCTCAGAAGAAGAATACAGGGTGTTTACTCTTCGTGAACTTTTGCCGGAGGTGTTCCGTCTGCAGCCGGATCAGGATGTTACGGGCCGCTGATTTACAGGAAATAAGCCTTTTCAAGTAAAAGTTAGATAAAAATTTGACTATAAGAAAAATAAAAAACGCAGGATAAAAAATTAAATCCTGCGTTTTTCTTTGAGGAAAAGCGCAAATTCGTTGAAAAATAAATTAAAATGAATAAAACGATAAAAAATCTTTCATAAATTTAAGAAATATCGTAAAAGATTGTTATTGATTTTTTATCAGTTATTTTGTATAATGTGAACATATTGGAGACTTCGGTATGGATCTCCAAAAATACTATAGAAAGAGAGAGGTTGAACGTAACATGGCAAATATTGATTTAACTCAGTATGGTATTACGGGAACTACAGAAATTGTCCACAATCCTTCTTATGAGATGCTGTTCGAGGAGGAGACAAACCCGAATCTTGAAGGATATGACAAGGGACAGGTCAGTGAACTTGGAGCAGTCAACGTTATGACTGGTATCTATACAGGCCGTTCTCCGAAAGACAAATATATTGTAATGGA
Organism: uncultured Lachnospiraceae bacterium; assembly: GCA_930972465.1. Classification (GTDB taxonomy): domain Bacteria; phylum Bacillota; class Clostridia; order Lachnospirales; family Lachnospiraceae; genus Mediterraneibacter; species Mediterraneibacter stercoravium. The sequence goes on along the minus strand of CAKNHF010000002.1, from coordinate 95,635 downwards.
TGAGAACTCCAAAGATACTGTATGGTGGACATCTGACGAGTACAAAAATGACAATCATCCGGCTTCTCAGGAGGCATGGGACGCAGTAAAAGAGATTGCAAAGAAAGAGCTCTCCAACAAGAGACTGTTTGTTGTAGATGCTTTCTGTGGTGCAAACAAAGATACACGTATGGCAATCCGTTTCATCGTGGAAGTTGCATGGCAGGCTCACTTTGTTACTAACATGTTCATTCAGCCGACAGCAGAAGAACTGGAGAACTTTGTACCGGATTTCGTGGTTTACAACGCTTCCAAGGCAAAAGTAGAGAATTATGAAGAACTGGGTCTCAGATCAGAGACAGCTGTAATGTTCAATATCACAAGCCGTGAGCAGGTTATCGTAAATACATGGTACGGCGGAGAGATGAAGAAAGGTATGTTCTCTATGATGAACTATTACCTGCCGCTGAAGGGAATCGCTTCCATGCACTGCTCAGCAAACACGGACATGAACGGCGAGAATACAGCAATCTTCTTCGGCCTTTCCGGAACAGGAAAGACAACTCTTTCCACAGACCCGAAGAGACTTCTCATCGGTGATGACGAGCACGGCTGGGACGACAACGGTGTATTCAACTTCGAGGGCGGATGCTATGCTAAGGTTATCGACCTTGACAAAGATTCCGAGCCGGATATCTACAATGCAATCAAACGCAATGCTCTTCTTGAAAACGTTACACTGGATGCAGAGGGACACATCGATTTTACAGATAAGAGCGTGACAGAGAATACACGTGTATCCTATCCGATCGATCATATCGAGAAGATCGTTCGTCCGGTATCCGCAGCTCCGGCAGCGAAGAATGTTATCTTCCTGTCAGCAGACGCATTCGGAGTACTTCCTCCGGTATCTGTTCTGACACCTGAGCAGACAGAGTACTACTTCCTGTCAGGATTCACAGCAAAACTTGCAGGAACAGAGCGCGGTATCACAGAGCCGACACCGACATTCTCCGCATGTTTCGGACAGGCATTCCTTGAGCTGCATCCGACAAAATATGCAGAGGAACTTGTTAAGAGAATGAAAGCAAGCGGAGCAAAAGCTTACCTTGTTAACACAGGATGGAACGGAACAGGAAAACGTATCTCTATCAAAGATACACGTGGAATCATCGATGCGATCCTCAGCGGAGCAATCCTTGATGCACCGACAAAGACAATCCCGCACTTCAACTTCGAAGTTCCGACAGAGCTTCCGGGAGTTGATCCGGCAATCCTTGATCCGAGAGACACATATGCTGATGCTTCCGAGTGGGAGGAGAAAGCAAAAGATCTGGCTGCAAGATTCGTTAAGAACTTTAAGAAATACGAGAGCAACGAGCTTGGAAAAGCTCTTGTTGCAGCAGGCCCGCAGGAGTAAGAGCAGTAAGTATTCAGCTGAAAACGCTGTCCGGCATTATGCCGGACAGCGTTTTCCTATAAAAAAGACGCCTCTGAGAAGAAACCTGACAGAAAGTTTCCGCCTCAGAGGCGTTCGCGGTATTTAAAGGAAAATATCAGCCTGCCTGTCGTTCTGACAGACTTTATTCAGTCTGCTGCTTAATATCCGGAATTTGATTGAACTTATGGCTCGGGAGTTTTGCTTACAGACACGAATGCACTTCAGGCAGCCAATGCATTTTTTGTGATCTGTTTTCATAGGTTCTTTTATAGAGATCGCTCCCGAAGGACAGGATTTTGCACATGCTCTGCAGACTGTGCATGTGCTTACATCAGCTTTGGGAAACAGGGAGTTCCTGCCGTATTTACGATAGGGTGAATTTCCTGGAACATGAATGCTGACCGAGTCAAAAGCTGTTTCTTTCCTGATTCTGCGATTCAGCTGTACGCCGTAATCCGCAATAACTTTCATATCATTTTTATTGGGGCGCCGCGCGCCGATGGTCGGGACAAGAGAATGTTCGGCGGGAAATGCAGCGGCTCCGATTACTTTAAAACCGTTTTTTTCTACGGTTTCTTTTAATTCGAGCAGGGCATCTTCATATTCCCGACAGCCGTATGTGGCGATCAATGCCGCGGGAGTGCCGCTGCCTGTTATATTTGCAAGGTATTCTGTAAACAGTGCAGGAACACGGCCATAATATACAGGAATTCCGAAAAGTACGAAATCATTTGCCGCAAACCTGAGAACCGGTTTTTTCTCCTTGTAAACTGAAAAATCGAAAGATACCGATTTGAGGTCGATATTGCGTGCTGTTTCCATCAGGACTTTTCTTGTTGTTCCGGTCGGACTGAAATAGACCAGTTTTAATTCGTTCATTTTCATATAGCAAAAACTCCTTTATATGTATGTTAAGTCGGCATCAGCGTTTATGCCATAATGTAACTATACCATATCATTGTAATAAATGCACGAATCTGTTCAAAAAGTAGCGGTTGTAAAATCAATGTAAATGGAGTATAATACATCTAGAATTGATATGACAGTTAACCTGGAATGTGCGATAACCCTGTAATTTTGAACCTACATTACTTTAAAAGGGATTCTTATATTTCTGTAATATGTCAGGCCTCCAAGTTGCAGTGGAAGACAGAAAAGCAGATGCGGTTGCCCACCTAGCTGTGGCTAGGAGTCAAAATACAGGACCGGCATTTTGGGTAACTACTAAAGATAAAGGCGGTCGTTGTGTACGGCCGCTTTTTCTTCATGAAAAAAGTGAATACAGTGTCCGGGCAGAGGGAAAGATATTTCAGGCCGTGTTTTTGAAACGCCGGACTGAATAATCATGCCGTCGGAACTGTTATGAGGAGTTTTCAATATGGACAGATGGAATCGTCTGAAAAAGAGTATACTGAGAATCATCGTGACTGTTAATTCTCATCATACGGGCGCCTACGCAGCACAGGCGGCTTACTTTTTTGTGTTATCTCTGATTCCCATCTTTCTTCTGCTCCTGACTATGATGCAGTTTACTCAGGTGACATTGAATGATATGCTGAAAGCAGTGCTTCAGGTATTTCCGGAGTCCGTGGCACCGTTGATAAGATCTGTCATGGTTCAGGTTTATACACAGTCCGGAAGCATTATTCCGATTACCATTCTTGTCGCGCTGTGGTCAGCGGGAAAAGGGGTGTTGTCCGTTACATCAGGACTTAATTGTATTTACGCAAATACTGAGACAAGAAATTATTTTTACTTAAGAATAAGGGCATCATTCTATACGGTGCTCTTTCTGCTGGCGATCATGCTCTCTCTGGTGCTCTCTGTTTTCGGAAACAGCATCAGCGTGATGCTGTATGAGCATGTGCCGTTTCTGAGCAGAGTGGTGGATTTTATTATACGTATCCGAACTTTCGTGACACTTGTTGTACTTACAGTGTTCTGGGATCTGATATATAAATTTTTGCCGAACAGAAAGAACAGAGCAAAGACAACGCTTCGAAAACAACTTCCGGGAGCAGTATTTACAGCATGCGGATGGCTTCTTATTTCGTTCATCTTTTCTGTTTATCTGGATATATTCACAGGATTTTCCAGCATGTATGGGAGTCTTACAACCATCATACTGATTATGCTCTGGCTGTACGGCTGCATGTATATTATTCTTCTGGGAGGGGAGCTGAACGCACTGATTGAGAAATTCTATTTCGGCAGAAAACGGGGAACCGGCCCTTCGAAAAAAAGAGGGGATAATCCGGAGAAAACCAGGGTTGACAAACCGGAAACCTGTGTTAAAATGGAATAGTGATTTGGCTGATTAACAGCAAAATAATGTTTGGAAAAGCTGAGATCGTGTAAAGTAGAGACCCATTTTCTATCAGAGAGAGAGAATCACCGGCTGAAAGTTCTCTTTAGTTCAGATGGCGATCGAATTTCCCACGTTAGCTGCGCTTTTGAAACTGCAGTAGAGAGCGCCGTAGATTGTACGTTACACATGCCGAGTGTCCGCGCTTACAGTGCGGGAAACAGGGTGGTACCGCGAGAAGTTCAGAGTCTCGTCCCTTTCGGGGACGGGGCTTTTCTTTTTGCTCTAAATGTACAGAATTGGGAATTATACCATGATGCCGTGAGACAGATACACGGCAGACAGCGGAAAGGAGTAAGAGATGAAAGAGAAACTGGAACAGATCAAAGCGGAGGCGGTCGCGCAGATCCAGGCGGCTGATGCGCCTGAAAAACTGAATGATGTCCGAGTAAGATTTCTCGGAAGAAAGGGCGAACTTACCGCAGTGCTTAAAGGCATGAAAGATGTTGCGCCGGAAGACAGACCAAAGGTCGGGCAGATGGTCAATGATACAAGGGCTGCTATCGAGCAGCTGCTGGACGAGACAAAGGCAAAGATGGAGAAAGCCGTTCGTGAACAGAAACTGAAAGAGGAAGTCATTGATGTGACGCTCCCGTCAAAGAAAAATATTATCGGACACAGACATCCGAATACCATCGCCCAGGAAGAGGTGGAGCGTATCTTTGTCGGCATGGGGTATGAGGTGATTGAAGGACCTGAAGTTGAGTATGATGAGTACAACTTCGAAAAACTGAATATTCCGGCAGATCATCCGGCCAAGGACGAGCAGGATACATTCTATATCAATAAGGACATCGTGCTCCGAACCCAGACGTCACCGGTTCAGGCACGTATCATGGAGCAGGGGAAACTTCCGATCCGCATGATTTCACCGGGAAGGGTGTTCCGCTCCGACGAAGTGGATGCTACGCATTCTCCTTCCTTCCATCAGATCGAGGGACTTGTCATTGATAAAAATATTTCTTTTGCGGATCTGAAGGGAACCCTGGAAGTGTTTGCAAAGGAGCTGTTCGGTCCCGAGACAAAGACGAAATTCCGTCCGCATCACTTCCCGTTCACGGAGCCGAGCGCAGAGGTGGATGTGAGCTGCTTCAAGTGCGGAGGAAAAGGATGCCGGTTCTGCAAAGGCTCGGGATGGATTGAGATTCTCGGCTGCGGAATGGTACATCCCCATGTGCTTGAGATGTGCGGGATCGACCCGGAAGTATACGGGGGATTTGCATTCGGCGTGGGGCTTGAGCGTATCGCGCTTTTAAAATATGAGATCGATGATATGAGGCTTCTCTATGAGAATGACATCAGATTCCTGAAACAGTTCTAGGAAATATGAACAGGAAGATATATCGATTTAGGAAATAGAAGGAAGGAAAGGTAGTTAAGATGAATACTTCATTATCATGGATAAAAGCATATGTTCCGGATCTCGATGTGACTGCGCAGGAATACACGGACGCAATGACGCTTTCCGGAACAAAAGTAGAAGGATATGAGAAACTGGATGCGGATCTTGACAAGATCGTGATCGGACAGATCGATAAGATCGAAAAGCATCCGGATGCGGATAAACTGATTATATGTCAGGTGAACATCGGCACAGAGACGATCCAGATCGTCACCGGAGCACCGAATGTCAAAGAAGGAGATAAAGTGCCGGTCGTTCTGGACGGCGGACGCGTTGCGGGAGGACATGAACCGGGACAGAAGGTTGCAGGCGGAGTGAAGATCAAGAAGGGAAAACTCCGCGGTGTGGAGAGCAATGGCATGATGTGTTCTATCGAAGAACTGGGATCCACAAGAGAGATGTATCCGGAAGCGCCGGAGTATGGCATCTACATTTTCCCGGATGATGCAGTTGTAGGGGAGAGTGCGATTAAGGCTCTGGGACTCGATGATGCCATTTTCGAGTATGAGATCACATCCAACCGTGTGGACTGCTTCAGCGTGATCGGAATTGCCAGAGAGGCAGCCGCTACCTTCAGAAAAGAGTTCAGGCCTCCGGTTGTAACACCGACAGGAAACGACGAAGATGTTAACGATTATATCAGAGTAACAGTCGAGAATCAGGATCTCTGCCCGCGTTACTGCGCCAGGGTGGTAAAGAACATCAAGATCGGTCCGTCCCCGAAATGGATGCAGAGAAGACTTGCTTCAGTGGGAATCCGTCCCATCAATAATCTGGTTGATATTACAAACTATGTGATGGAAGAATACGGGCAGCCGATGCATGCGTATGATCTGGATACCATCGCCGATCATCATATCATTGTAAAGACTGCGAAGAACGGTGATAAATTTGTCACACTGGACGGGCAGGAGAGAACTGTTGATGAGAACGTGCTTATGATATGCGACGGCGAGAAGGAGATCGGCATCGCCGGGGTCATGGGAGGAGAGAACTCCATGATTACAGACGATGTGAAGACCATGCTTTTTGAGGCGGCATGTTTCGATGGAGTGAACATCCGTAAGTCCAGCAAGAGAATCGGCCTGAGGACAGACGCTTCCGCAAAATTCGAGAAAGGTCTTGACCCGAACAACGCCCAGGCGGCGATCGACCGTGCATGCCAGCTTGTGGAAGAGATGGGCGCAGGTGAAGTTGTCGGCGGAATCGTGGATGTCTACGGAAAGAAGAAAGAGCCGGTGAGAGTCCCGTTTGACGCACAGAAGATCAATGAACTGCTGGGAACAGATATTTCCGAAGAAGAGATGCTGGGATATTTCAGAGCGATTGATCTTGGATACGATGCGGAGACGAAAGAAGTGATTGCTCCGACTTTCCGTCATGATCTGTTCCGTCTGGCGGATCTTGCGGAGGAAGTGGCAAGATTCTACGGGTATGATAATATTCCGACAACCCTTCCGGCGGGAGAGTCCACAATGGGAAAACTCTCATTTAAACTGAGGATTGAGCAGGTGGCGAGAGATATCGCGGAGTTCTGCGGCTTCAGTCAGGGAATGACATATTCTTTCGAGAGCCCGAAAGTGTTCGAGAAACTGCTTCTTCCGGCTGATTCACCGCTGAGAAATGCGATCGAGATCATGAATCCTCTTGGAGAGGACTACAGTATCATGAGAACGAGTACACTGAACGGGATGCTTACTTCTCTGGCGACAAACTATAACAGACGGAACAAAGATGTACGTCTGTATGAACTGGGGAATATTTATATTCCGAAAGCGCTGCCGCTTACCGAACTTCCGGATGAGAGAATGCAGTTTACTCTGGGAATGTACGGCGACGGAGATTTCTTTACGATGAAGGGCGTCGTCGAAGAGTTCTTTGAGAAGATCGGCATGAAAGAGCGGGAAAAGTATGATCCGGATTCAGGCAAGACATTCCTTCATCCGGGACGTCAGGCGAACATAATTTACGACGGAAAAACAGTCGGGTATCTGGGCGAGGTTCACCCGGAAGTTGCCGACACATACGGTATCGGAGAGAGAGCGTATATCGCGGTGATCGATATGCCGGCAGTTCTTCCGTATGCGACATTTGACAGAAAGTATACGGGAATTGCGAAATATCCGTCCGTTACACGTGACATCAGCATGGTTGTCCCGAAATCCGTGCTGGTTGGCCAGATCGAGGAAGTGATCGAGCAGAAAGGAGGCTCCCATCTGGAAAGCTATAAGCTGTTTGATATCTATGAAGGAAGCCAGATCAAAGAGGGATATAAGTCTGTGGCCTACTCTATCGTGTTCCGTGCAAAAGACAGAACGCTGGAAGAGGCGGATGTATCTGCGGCCATGGAACGGATTCTGAAGGCGCTTGAAGCCATGGGAATTGAGCTGAGAAAATAGCATTGAGGAGATTGTGAGGGGACAGGCCCCTGTGCAGGGGCCTGTCCCCTCTTTCAGAGAGGAAGACGGATGAAGAAAAAACAGATAATCGGTCTTGCGGCCGCAGCGGCTGTATTCATTGTAACAGGGGTTATAAGTGTGCTGACAAACACACTTTCCCAGAGTATTCTGAACAGTACGGCGGGAGAAATCCTTACGGGAGGAATGGAGTTTTCTGCCCCTTTAGAGGATTATATTGCCGTTGTCCGTGTAGAAGGAACCATACAGGAGCAGACCGATTCGGGGCTCTTTGCAGAGACAGAGGGATATCAGCATACGACAACCATGGAATATATTGACAGACTTATAGAAGACGGGAATAACAGGGGGATTCTTCTGTATGTGGATTCTCCGGGAGGAACCGTGTATGAATCTGAAGAACTCTATGACAAGCTGAATGAGTATAAGGAGGAGACAGGAAATACAATCTGGTGCTACATGGCGCATTATGCCGCTTCCGGCGGATACATGGCGTCTGTATCAGCTGACCGGATCTATGCGAACCGCAATACTACGACGGGATCTATCGGTGTGATCATGTCAGGGTATGATATGACAGGCCTGTATGAAAAGCTGGGGATCCGGTACATCAGCATTACCAGCGGCGCCAACAAGGACAGTTCCCAGATGACAGAGGAACAGGTTGCCATTTATCAGAGCCAGGTGGACGAGTGCTATACCAGATTTGTTGATAAGGTGGCAGAAGGAAGGGGAATGAGCGCAGACGATGTGCGGACTCTTGCGGACGGGCGCACCTATACGGCGCAGCAGGCTCTGGACAACGGACTGATTGATGAAATCGGGTCTTTTGAATATATGCAGGAGCAGATGATGTCAGAAACAGGTGTTTATACGGTATATGAGCCGACAACCGAAGAGAGTATGCTGTCGGCCCTGTTTTCGGAACTGGAGCGTATGATTCCAAAGTCTGAGGCGCAGATACTTAAGGAGACCGCGGAAGAGATGGAAAGCGGGGTGCTGATGTACTATGCAGAGCAGTTGCAGTAAACAGGAAACGGTATATGCAGGATTCTGGGTACGTCTGGCGGCTTATCTTGTGGATACAGTGATCGTAACCGTGATTCTGCTGATCTGCCGTCTGACAATGGCGTGGCTCTTTGCCCTGATCAGTGCTTCTCCGTTCAGCGGGAATATACTGTTTGAGTATACCTGGAAAGATATTATCCTGTATCTGATTGGCGCGGTATATTATATTCTATGCATATGGCTCGCGGGTGCAACGGCAGGGAAATGGCTGTTTAACCTGCGCGTTGTGAGTGCCGATGGAGGAAAGCTGTCCCTCATTGATGTGATTTACCGGGAGACGGTCGGGAAATTTCTGAGCGGTGTAATACTCAGCATCGGTTTCATTATGGCGGGGATCGATAAAGAAAAGAGGGCACTGCATGATATGCTGTGTGACACGAGGGTAATCTATGCAAAGCAGGTGAAAATCATCACAGTTTATACCGGAAACAGGAAAGAAAGGTTGACAATATATGAAAACGAGTGACTTTTATTACGATCTGCCACAGGAGCTGATCGCACAGGATCCGCTGGAGGACCGTTCCTCTTCCAGGCTGATGGTTCTTGACAGAGAGACAGGAAAGACAGAGCATCATGTGTTCAGGGAAATCGTGAATTACCTGAATCCGGGGGACTGCCTTGTCATCAATGACACAAAAGTGATTCCGGCCCGATTGATCGGAGCAAAAGAAGAGACGGGCGCAAAGATCGAGGTCCTGCTTCTGAAACGGGGAAAAAACGACGTGTGGGAAACTCTGGTAAAACCGGGACGCAAGGCGAAGCCGGGGACGAGAATCAGTTTTGGGGACGGACTTCTTGTGGGAGAGGTCATTGATATTGTGGATGAGGGCAATCGTCTCATACATTTTGAATACGAGGGGATTTTTGAGGAAATTCTGGATCAGCTGGGCCAGATGCCTCTCCCTCCGTATATTACACATCAGCTGAAGGACAAAGACAGATATAATACAGTGTATGCCGAACACTCCGGCTCAGCTGCGGCGCCTACAGCAGGACTCCATTTTACACCGGAACTGCTGAAAGAGATTGAGGAAAAAGGCGTTGATATTGCGAGAGTGACACTTCATGTGGGACTGGGGACATTCCGCCCGGTAAAGGTCGACGATGTGGAAAATCATCACATGCACTCTGAATTTTATATGATCGATGAAGAGGCGGCAGAGAAGATCAACCGGGCGAAAGACAGCGGAAAGCGTGTTATCTGTGTGGGAACTACAAGCTGCCGTACTGTTGAGTCCGCGGCGGATGAAAACGGAAGACTGAAGGCCTGCAGCGGCTGGACTGAGATTTTTATTTATCCGGGATATCGTTTCAGGATTCTGGATGCTCTGATCACAAATTTCCATCTTCCGGAGTCTACGCTGATCATGCTTGTGTCCGCACTGGCCGGAAAAGAACATGTCCTGGCGGCCTATGAAGAGGCGGTGAAGGAGAGATATCGCTTTTTCAGTTTTGGCGATGCGATGTTTATTAAATAATAGCTGAGCGGAGAAATCTGATCTGTAAAAACAGGGTAGCCATAGTCAGTGGCCGCCCTGTTTTGCAGAATGGGGAATAATTCCTCTCCCGGGAAAGGAAAAAGAATAGATTATTTTCTGCATATAAAAATATGAAATACAGATAATATATCTCTGTATGAATTAATGATGAAAGAGATATATGAGGAAATAACGATGAAGAAACTATTCACAAGCCTTCCCTTCCGTCTTCTGGCGGGAGTTGTGACCGGGATCATGGCGGGATGGCTGGCCGGTATGGAATCTGCCGGGAAGGCCGGTACTGCCGTAATGAATGTTGTTGTAAGCGTGAGGTTTATTCTGGCGGAACTGATCAATTTCTGCGTCCCGCTGATTATCATCGGATTTATCGCGCCGTCGATCACCCGGCTTGGATACAGGGCGTCGCGGATGCTGGGAATTGCATTGCTGTGCGCCTATGCGTCCACGATTCTGGCGGCGTTTTTTTCCATGGCGGCAGGGTACGGGATCATCCCGCTCCTGTCCGTTCCATCGGAGACAGAAGGGGCAAGAGAACTTCCGGAGATCGTATTTCAGCTTGAAATTCCGGCGGTCATGTCTGTTATGAGCGCTCTTGTTCTGTCTGTTCTCCTGGGGCTTGCGTGCACCTGGACGAAAGCGGCTGCCATGACGGCACTGCTGGAGGAATTGCGGAAAATCGTACTGGAGATTGTGACAAGGGTGGTGATCCCGGTCCTTCCGGTATTCATCGGCTTTACATTCTGTGCGCTTTCCTATGAAGGTGCGGCCACGAAGCAGCTTCCGGTCTTTATCCAGGTCATTCTGATTGTAATCCTGGGACACTATCTCTGGCTGGCGGTACTTTATACCGCAGCAGGCGTCTACTCAAAATCAAATCCTCTGAAAGTATTGAAGAATTACGGGCCGGCGTATCTCACCGCCGTGGGAACCATGTCCTCAGCCGCCACGCTGTCGGTGGCTCTCCGCTGTGCAAAGAAGTCAGAACCGCCTCTCAGGGACGATATGGTGGACTTTGGAATTCCGCTGTTTGCAAATATCCATCTTTGCGGGTCTGTGCTGACAGAGGTATTCTTTGTTATGACCGTATCGCGGATCCTGTACGGGAGTCTGCCGGGGATGGAGACTATGATCCTGTTCTGCGTGCTGCTGGGCGTTTTCGCTATCGGCGCACCGGGAGTTCCCGGAGGGACTGTCATGGCGTCCCTGGGACTGATCACCGGCGTTCTCGGGTTTGATGAAACCGGGACTGCGCTGATGCTCACCATCTTTGCGCTGCAGGACAGTTTCGGAACAGCCTGCAATATTACCGGAGACGGTGCGCTGACTCTGATCCTGTCAGGGTACGCTGAGAAGCACGGAGATGAATAAAAGGAAGGCCTCCGGGAGAAGTGTCATAACGAAAAACAGTTCCGGTCTTTGAGATGGAGCGGAACTGTTTTTCGTTATGAGTTCTCCTTGTATATGATTTTTCTTATAATATGTCAAGAGAAATCTAGCGGAACTTTGAATTCGGATAGATTTCCTGCATTTTTGCATCATCAAAATTTGTATCGATAACCTGCTCCCAGCCGCTGTCGGCAGCAGGCCCTCCGGCCCGCTGGCCGTACCGGATCAGTGCTGTTGCGGAGACGATCAGGTCTGCGGACATGAAGACGATCAGGATCCAGGAGGCGATGTATCCGGTCAGTTTCGGGATCTTCTCGATCCATTTTGAAAAGTGAGGATACAGTCCCTTGATCCATATGACGGCTGCGATCCCCCAGAAGAAACAGTACAGGAGATTGACCCTTCCGCCCAGGTTGAAGGGGATTTCGCTGTAATCCCAGAATACCTGCCCGAATACGATCTCACCCAGAACGCTGCACATATATTCATAGGCCCCGCCCAGGAGAGTGCCGATGAGGAAAATATGCCGGTCCGGCTTGTCACGGTCTTTGTAGAGGAGGACCGTCGCAAGGACGATAGCAAAGCCCCATACGATACTGAACGGGCCCCATACGAGACTGCTCCTGCTCATCCAGACTCCGGCGGTAATACGGCAGAAAATGGTCTCTGTGACGTCGCCGAGAAGAGATCCGATCAGGAAGAGCCAGAACAGTTTGTAGAAACCGCAGCCCTCTGCGAAATGTCCCTCCTTGAGGATCTCTTCCGCCCGTTCCTGGATAACCGGGTAGGCTTTTTCCATACGCCGTTCTACATAGCCGATTACGGCAAGGAAAGCACGGAAGAGCAGATCGGTAAATTTTCTGTGCTGACGGCCGGAAGGCCCCTTGCTGTGCTGCAGATGGAGTACAGCGGTCAAGGATACCAGTGTGTCAGCCGCAAGATAGATCACCAGACCCCATACGAGAATGTCCCGGAGGGGATTCGGAATCAGACTGTACAGGAAGAAAAAGAAAGTATTCCCGTACCGGAGGGCGGCAGCGCCCAGTACAGCCCAAAGAAGGGAATACGGAAGGCAGATATAGCCGTCGAAATTCCATTTCTTCTTTGAGTAGTCCCACCATTTGTGATGGTTCAGGCGTTCCAGCACCTTCCCTGTGATCCACTCGATGACGGTCGCCTGGATGCCGCAGCCGATGAGAAGAAAAAAAGGATTGTCTATCAGCTCGGACAGGGTGAGTTCCATGATCACAACTGCAACTCCGTAGACGAGACAGAAGGGGCCGGTGGAAAATCCCCGGTTGGTAAAACGTTTGTTCTTGATTGATCCGACCATTGCCTCGATAACCCATCCGATGAAAGAATACACGAGGAGCAGCCAGAACAGTTCTGTAAATGTATATTCCATGCTTTTTCTTTTGTACCTGTTCCTTTCCTGCTTTTTGCCAGATGAGGGAAGACTCGCGGGGAGTCCCGAATCCGTAAAGCTATCTGATATAAGAGGTATGATATCATATTGACCGACAAAAAGAAACTTGTATTTTCTCCCGGCTCGTTTCCCGTATCGGCGATGAGGGAAGGTACCGTGTGGAGTCTGCCAAAATGCTGGCCACCACCATCCATGGACTGGAGGGAACTCCTTATATCTATCAGGGGGAGGAAATCGGCATTCTTTTACTTATATTTAACATTTCTCTTACCCCATCTTCTGTGACTTTATTATAAAATAGTAACGATACGAAAATAGAAAACCTGAGAGGAAACCGTATGGTAAAAATCTATGTTGTGGACACAAATGTCCTTCTTCAGGCGCCTTATGCGCTGGATAGTTTTGAAGATAATTCTGTTGTACTCCCAATGGTGGTCCTGGAAGAGCTGGATCATTTCAAGAAAGCGGAAGGGGAGATCGGTGCGAATGCACGCCGGGTCATCCGGTATCTGGAACAGCAGAGGCTGAAGGGAGATCTCCTCAGAGGAGTGGAACTGGAAAGCGGCGGAACACTCCGTGTGGAGAAGAATTTCGTCAATGTGAAGCTGCCGGAGGATCTGTCCGCTGAGGTGATGGACAACCGGATCTTAAGAGTCTGCATGGGACTCTCGGAATCCGGAAAGGAGCAGGTTATCCTTGTGACGAAGGATATCCTTCTGAGGATCAAGGCACAGATCCTGGGAATCTGTGCGGAGGATTTTACAACAGATCAGGTTCTGGAGCATGAGAATCAGTACAGCGGCAGGTGTGCGGTGTATGTTCCGGAAGAGCTTTTTAAAGCATTCAAGAAAAAGGGAGTTCCCGTGGATCAGGTGTATGTGCTGAATGAAGAAGGGGAAAGCTATGTACCGAAACTGGAGGAGAACCAGTTCGTCATCCTGAAAGCAGATCAGTCTGCGAAAAAGACCCAGCTTGGCAGGGTTGAGAGCGGTGTGATACGTAAACTGGATTATCGTAAAAGTTCTCCTTACGGGATTACCCCGAGAAATGCGGGACAGTATTTTCTGCAGGAGGCGCTGATGCAGCCTGCGGACAAGGCTCCGCTGGTCATTGTAAAGGGAATGGCGGGTACCAGCAAGACTTTTTATTCTCTGGCGGTGGGACTGGAAAAGCTGCTGAATCACCCGACGGAGGAATACAGAAGAATCCTGGTCTGCCGGCCCAACGCCCAGTTTGACGATGACATCGGATTTCTTCCCGGGGATGAGCAGGAGAAGATATCACCCCTTATGCGTCCCATCATTGATAATCTGGAACAGCTCATTGATTCCAGCGAGGAGGAACGTTATAAAAATGAAGAGGAACTGCAGGGAAAACTGGATGAGATTTTCGGGAGAGGGATTATTCAGGCGGAGGCGCTGAACTATATCCGGGGACGCTCCATCGTCAAGACCTATCTCATCATCGATGAGGCGCAGAACACAACGCCGGATCAGATCAAGGGGATCATTACCCGTGCGGGGAAAGACACCAAGATCATTCTGCTGGGAGATCCGAACCAGATCGACCGGCCTTTCCTTGATGAGAGAACAAACGGTCTGAGCTACGCATCGGAGCATATGAAAGGAAGCCCGTTGTGCTGGCAGATCACCATGACCACGGAAGAGTGCGAGAGATCTGCGCTTGCCATGGAGGCGGTGAGGAGACTGTAGACGGAAAAGGAATTACAGACGAAAGCAGGAAGACTGAAGATGAAGACAGACTATAAACAGATCAGAGCGAATGAGGAGATCAATCTTCTGATTGAAAAAGGAAACGCGACGCTCAATGCACTGGGGTATACAGAGCATTCAAAAAAACATGCAGCAAAAGTAGCCGAGACCGCAGGGAAGATTCTGAAAGAACTCGGATACGGAAAACATAAGATAGAGCTTGCAAAAATTGCGGGATACATGCATGATATAGGTAATGCGATCAATCGTCATGATCATGCGCACAGCGGTGCGATACTGGCTTACCAGATCCTGAAAGACACAGAGATGCCGTTAAAAGATATCCTTGTGGTGGCCACCGCCATCGGCCATCACGATGAGGCAACGGGAACGGCTGTGGACGGCGTTTCCGCAGCGCTGATTCTTGCGGATAAAACGGATGTCAGACGGAACCGTGTACAGAACAGAAACAAGGCGACGTTTGATATCCATGACAGAGTAAATTATGCGGCGTTATCTTCGAAGTTGATTATTGAGAAAGAAAAGCGTATTATACAGATGGAGCTTGAACTGGATGACTCCATCTGTACTGTGATGGATTATTTTGAAATTTTCTTAAAACGCATGATCATGTGCAGAAGGGCGGCAGAGTGCCTGAACTGCAAATTCAAACTGATGGCAAACGGAAGCAAACTGTGCTAGTTACGAAGGAGGAGAATATGGAAAATATGGAAAACATTTATATGAACAGGGAACTGTCCTGGCTGAAATTCAATGAGAGGGTGATCGAGGAGGCGGAGAATCCGGAGGTTCCGCTCTGCGAGAGGATGAACTTTGTGTCCATCTATCAGAGCAATCTCGATGAATTTTTTATGGTAAGAGTCGGATCTCTCCAGGATCAGATGCTGGTAAACAAAAAGATCCGCGACAACAAGACAAATATGACTTCCGAGGAACAGATCAGAGCGATCTTAAAGGAAGTAAAGAGACTGAATAAAAGAAAAGACGCAGCCTATAAAAGTCTTATGGACAAGGTGGAGGAATACGGCATTAAGCTTATTGATTTCACTATGGCGAAATCCGATGAGAAAAAGTATCTGGAGCAGTATTTCAACCACGAAATTATGCCCTTAAGTTCTCCCACCATCGTGGGAAAAAGACAGCCGTTTCCGTTCCTGAAAAATGAGAACATCTATGCAGTAGTTGTTCTTGAAACAAGAAGCGGAAAAGAAAGGATCGGTATCATACCGTGCACCAATAGTATGGTGGAAAGGCTGATTGAACTGCCGGGAGGCAAGGGAAGATATATTCTTTCCGAGAATATCATTCTCCACTATATCGGAAAAGTATTCAAAGGATACAAGGTAAAGGGAAAATCTCTGATCCGCGTGGTGAGAAATGCAGATATCGATGCGGACGCACTGTATGATGAGGATCTGGATTACCGGGAGTTCATGTCCGACCTGATGAAAGAGAGAAAGAAACTCTCTCCGGTCCGCCTGGATATGTCAAGGGAGATCGACGAGTCTGTGGTAGAGGCGCTGTGCCGTTATCTGGATGTGCTTCCGGAGCGCGTGTTCCGGAGCGAGGCGCCGCTGGATCTGTCTTTTGTATATAAGATCCAGGATCTGCTCAGAATGAACCCGGAGCTGTTCTATGAGAGAAGAGTTCCGCAGAAGTCCGCTTCATTCCGCGACGGGGAGAGTATCCTGAAGCAGATAGAGGAGGAAGACAAACTTCTGTCCTATCCGTATGAGTCCATCCGTCCCTTCCTTCACATGCTCAATGAAGCGGCGGAGGATGAAAGCGTGATCTCTATTAAGATGACGCTGTACCGTCTTGCAAAACAGAGCAAGATCATTGAGGCTCTCTGTGAGGCGGCGGAGAACGGAAAGGAGGTTGTGGTTCTGGTAGAGCTGCGTGCCCGCTTTGACGAGGAAAACAATATCCGCTGGTCCAGAATGCTTGAGAAAGCAGGATGCCAGATCATCTACGGCCTGGAAGGTTACAAGGTGCACTCCAAACTGTGCCTGATCACAAAGAAAGGCGCGAACGGCATCGAATACATCACGCAGATCGGAACCGGAAACTATAATGAAAAGACGGCAAGGCTGTACACAGACCTTTCGCTTATGACCGCCAGCGAGCAGATCGGAATGGATGCGGCCAGAGTTTTCCAGGCACTGACAAAGGGCGAGACCGTAGAGGAATCCGATCACCTGCTTGTAGCTCCGAAGTGTCTCCAGTCGCGGATTATTGATATGATCGAGGAAGAGATCAGAAAGAAAAAGAACGGCGGAGAGGCTTATATCGGTCTGAAGCTGAACTCTCTGACTGACAAACGGATTATTGACAAGCTGGTGGAGGCTTCCTGCGCCGGCGTTCACATCGACATGATTATCCGCGGCATATGCTGTCTGATCCCGGGAGTGGCCGGGAAGACGGAAAACATTCATATCATCAGCATTGTGGGAAGATTTCTGGAACATTCGAGGATCTATATCTTCGGATGCGGTGAAGAACGGAAATATTACATTTCCTCTGCCGATTTTATGACAAGAAATACAGTAAAACGAGTGGAGGTTGCGGCGCCGGTTTATTCTCCGGCACTTAAGCAGAGGATCCAGGGGATCTTTGATCTCATGCTCAGCGACAATAAGAAAGCAAGAGTGGAAAATTCGGACGGAACCTATACTCTTGTGAAATGCGAGGGCGAGCCGGTGAATTCCCAGGAAATGCTCTATCAGGAAGCATACGACAGGGCGGCTGAACGCACTCAGGCGAAAGAGACGGACAGCAAGGTGATAGAATGATATTTAAATTTGGAGAACAGCTTCTGCCGGTCAGTCTGGAAGAATGGGAGGCGGATCAGACGCCTGCAGTTTTTATCACGGATTCAAGGCATGCGGATGAGACTCTGGCAAGGGCGGGGATCATATACGAAAACGAGATTCAGATCGCCAAGATCGGGTTCTGCCGCCTGGAGAATCAGCAGGACTGTGTGGTGGGAACTCTCTGTATCCCGAAACTGCTGGATGTACTGGGAAGCAGGTACCGGATGTACTTTTTTGTCAACAGGAGCAATGTCGTGATCGTTGACGATGAGGATTTTTCGGAACGTCTGGTCCGAAGGATTCAGCAGAAAAAGACTCACCAGGGTGAGACGAAGGAACGGTTTATCTATAACTATATTTCTGAATTTATAAGCAGGGATCTGGAAATGCTTGTGGCTTACGAGCGGCGCCTCCTCCGTATGGAGGAGGGCGTAAGTCAGGAGCATATTGCCAATTTCCAGACCAAACTGATGCCGATTCGAAGAGAACTTCTGAACCTGCGCAGCTATTACGATGAGATCATGGATCTGACCAAAGAACTGGAAGAAAATGAGAACGGATTTTTCCTGAAAAAGCAGCTGAAATATTTCGGAACACTCACGGACCGGGCGGACCGGCTTATGAGCAGGACAAGTCATCTTCTGGAATACGCTCAGCAGGTAAAAGAGGCATACCAGTCGCAGATCGATGCAAGACAGAACAGTAATATGCAGTTTCTGACTGTGATTTCCACGATTTTCTTCCCGCTGACTTTAATCACAGGCTGGTATGGGATGAACTTCCGTGACATGCCGGGATTGGAAGACGGGTATCCGGGTGTTGTTGTTCTCAGTATTATTGTCATCGTGGGCTGTATCATTATGTTTAAAAAGAAGCATATTATCTAAACAGAATCTAAACGTAATACCGCATAATATTATCACCTTCTTAATGAAAAATATCCTATGATAAGGATAAGAAAAGAAGGTGATTATTATGTTGAGAGATCTGTTATTATTTCTTATTGTCATGGGAGGATTCGTGTATGGATTCTGGCTGATGCGGAGACTGGATGACTTTACAGACAAGAATTCTAAGCCAGAGGAAGAAAAAAAGAAGCAGAAAGAATTCGCACTCATTTTCGGAACGCAGGAAGAACCTGAGCTGGAAAAATGGTTTGAGAAAGCGGGGCTTGAAGTAGTATTTACTTCTGACATACACATCCGGAGGGAATGGAAGGATGTGAGATATCTGGTGGCGCTGACGGATTCAGATGTAGATAATCTGTCCGTCTGCAGCCTGGTTCGAAGAAACTCCCCCGGGGTACAATCCTATAGTGTCTGCAATGAACGGGTGGTTAAGAAACTGTACAGACAGGTCGGAGCAGCGGCGTTTTTTACCAGGGAAGACCTCATGCAGCGCATGGAACTGATCACTCTGGAACATGAGGCGGGGGCTGCATAATGAAAAAAATAATTCGGAGACTGACCCAAACGCAGATGATTGTGATTGGATTCTGTTTGGTAATCCTTAGCGGGACAATACTGCTGATGCTGCCTATATCTACGAGAGAAGGAGTTGTTACATCGCCGATAGACGCATTGTTCACGACAGTCTCAGCATCCTGTGTGACGGGACTGATCATTGCGGATACATATCAGTACTGGTCCATATTCGGACAGATTGTGATTATATCTCTGATTCAGATAGGTGGACTTGGGTTTATGACCATTGGTGTTTTTTTTGCAGTGGTTTTAAGAAAGAAGATCGGCCTATGGGTGAGGGGGACACTTCAGGAAAGTGTTAATATTATGCAGACAGGAGGAATTGTCCGCCTTGCCAAAAAGATTATTATCGGGACGGCTGTATTTGAAGGAACAGGTGCACTGATTCTTTCAATACATTTCAGCCGAACCATGGATTGGGGGCAGGCTGTATATTATGGAATTTTCCATTCTGTTTCCGCATTCTGCAATGCGGGATTCGATCTTATGGGAAAGGACGGAGAATACATTTCCCTTACCGGTTATTCAGGAGACTGGACAGTTAATCTTGTGATCATGCTTCTGATTATCATCGGCGGTATCGGATTTTTCATATGGAACGATCTGTCTGAAAACAAACTACATTTCCGCCGGTGGAAGCTACATACGAAGATTACGATCCTGATGACGCTTGCCCTGGTCTTTGGCGGAGCAGCAGTTCTGTTTGCCCTTGAATACAACAATACGCTTGCGGGAAGACCTCTGGATGAGCAGATCCTCTGCTCTCTGTTCGGTTCCGTTACGGCGAGAACGGCAGGGTTTAACACTTTAGATACGGCGGCACTGACGGACAGCAGCAAACTCTTTACGGCACTGCTTATGTTTATAGGAGGAAGTCCGGGATCTACGGCAGGGGGAATCAAGACAACGACGTTTGTAGTGCTTGCAGCTTCTGTGTACTCCGGACTGTTTGACAAAAGAGAGTGCAGCATGTTCGGACGCAGGCTGAGCCGGGACGTGGTACGAAAGGCGAGCACTGTACTGTGTACGAATCTGATGCTATGCGTGACGGCGGTTCTGATTATTGTCACGGCTACATCGCTGGATGTGACGGACGTGATCTTTGAGGTGGCGTCGGCCATGGGCACAGTGGGAATGTCAGCAGGGATCACCAGGGATCTGGATGCGGTTTCAAAGATTTCACTTATTTTTCTTATGTTCTGCGGCAGAGTAGGAAGCATGACATTTGCTCTTTCTCTGAAAGGACATAAGGTGGAACCGCCGGTAAGACTTCCGGAGGAAGAAGTAATGATCGGCTAATAACAGGATGTATTCAGGAGGGAAAAATGAAATCTGTTTTAATCATAGGAACAGGCCGGCTCGGACATCATCTTTGTACCAATATGGCCCATATGGGGAATGAGGTCATGATTGTCGATAAAAATGAAGAGAGCATGCAGGATCTGCTGTCTGTCGCAGTGATGGCGAAAGTGGGAGACTGCATGAAGGAAGACGTATTAAGGAGTCTGGGTGTCGGAAACTTCGATATCTGTTTTGTGTGTATAGGATCGGATTTTCAGAGCAGTCTGGAGATCACAAGTCTGCTCAAGGAGATGGGAGCAAAATATGTGGTCAGCAAGGCAAACAGAGACATCCAGGCAAAATTTCTTCTGAGAAATGGTGCGGATGAGGTGATATATCCGGAGAGAGACGTTGCAGAGAGATTTGCCGTTAAATACGGAAGCAATAAAGTGTTTGACTATATAGAAATGGCAGAAGGCTATTCAATCCTTGAGATCCCTCCCATGCATGGATGGGTAGGAAAAAGTATTGGACAGCTTGCCATTCGTTCACGCTATCACGTGAGCATTCTGGGAATAAAAGTGAACGGTCATCTGCAATTTCTCCCTCATCCTGACAGAATTCTGGAACAGGAGGATCATCTGATGATTGTGGGAATGAAAAAAGATATAGACCGTATCCTGGCAAATATAGACTGAAGGGCCGGCGCGGGATTATACCGTGCCGGTATCTGCCTGTGGACGGGGAGGAGAGTTCTTATGAAAAAGAGGGGCATCAGGACAGCAAGAATGGGAAGCTATAAAGGAGGTACTGACATACTGCGAACTTTTTTTATTGTTGCGGCTGCAGGTTTGGTCTGTCTGTTTTTGAATCATGCCGGAGTTATGAAGGAAAATGTACTTATGGTATTCCTGATCGGAGTGCTGCTGACCGGAGCGTTTACGTCAGGGTATGAGTATGCCGTTATCAGTGCGGTGGTCAGTGTTTTGATGTTCAATTACTTTTTTACGGTTCCCGTGCATACATTTGCGATTATGAATTCAGATGATGTAGTGCTGATGGCATTATTTCTCGCGGTATCCTGTATTTCTTCGGGAATGACAGCAAGATTCAGAAAACAGCTGGCTATCGCGGAAGAAAACGAAAGGGCGGCCCGGCGTATGTCGGAGATGTCGGAGAAGTTTATCAATGTTACGGGAAAAGATTCTGTCATTGAGCTGGGAATCCGCTATATACAGGAAAATACAGGGTACAGAGCTGCTGTGAGCCTGCAGGGAGAGGCGCCTGGCGCGGATCCTCAGGAGAGCGGATATATTATATTTCCGATCGGAGGAATCCTGCAGAAGATCGGAGTGCTGAAGGTGTTTACGAATGATAAAGGTCTCAGCCCGGAACAGGAGATATTTATCCGGGCAGCGGCAGGTCAGATCGGAATTGCGCTGGACCGGGAGATGATTTATTCGGAGCAGGAGAAGACCCGGCTTGAAGTGGAGAGGGAACATTTAAAGAGCAGCATGCTCCGAAGCCTCTCCCATGATTTCCGCACACCGCTGACAGGGATCATCGGTGACTGTGACTTGATTCTGACAGGCAGAGGGACAGGTGATGAGGAGAAGGACAGTCTTGTGAAAGACATCCGGGAACAAAGTATGTGGCTTACCAGGACGATGGAAAACATCCTGAGTATGACAAAAATAGAAAACGGAACAGATTTTATCGAGCGGCATCAGGAAGTTCTGGAAGATCTGATCTATGAGGCGGAGCGGCATATTACCGGCCTGAGGAAACTCAGAAAATTTCAGGACTCCGTACCGGAAGAAGTGGTTACTTCGAATGTGGACGGAAGACTGATCGTCCAGGTGCTTGTAAATCTTCTGGACAATGCAATGAAAAACACTTCAGAGGGAGGAAATATCCGGCTGAATCTCTCGTACCAGAACGGAAAAGCATATTTTGTGGTGGAGGACAATGGCAGAGGCATCAAACCCGGAATGGAAAATCATATTTTCGGAGAATTTGTCTCTGTAAATGAAAAAGAACCGGATCATAAACGGGGAATAGGGCTCGGACTTGCAATCTGCAAAGAGGTGGTAGAAGCCCACGGCGGAAAGATCTGGGCGGAAAACAGGTTGGAAGGGGGAGCCCGTTTTACATTCTGGCTGAAAGCGGAAGCCGCGGGCTGACAAAAAGATGAAAGAAGACAGAAAGACAATTCTGATTGTAGAAGATGACAGATATATTATTCATTTTTTAACTGTAAGCTTTAAAGAAGAAGCCTATGCCTTTCAGGTTGCGGGGACGGTGAAGGAGGCTGTCAGCCTGTTCTATGCCAACCGGCCGGATCTGGTAATCCTGGATCTGGGGCTTCCGGACGGGAATGGGATGGAAGTTATCCGGAGCATCCGGGAAATTGCGGATTCTCCTGTTATTGTGGTGTCTGCAAGACAGGAGGAAGAAGAAAAAATTCAGGCTCTGGATGCCGGAGCCGACGATTATGTGACGAAGCCTTTTTATATGGGGGAGCTTCTGGCACGCATCCGCGCGGCTTTGAGAAAAACAGAAGTACGACCCCAGGGGAAAAATACCTGTTTTGAACAGGGAGATCTGCGGGTTGATTTTGAGAACAGGAGAGTAGAGGCAGGAGGAAAAGAGGTACATCTTACGCCCATTGAATATAAGATTCTGAATCTCCTTATTGCAAACCGTGGGAAGGTTCTGACTCATCACTACATCCTGAAGGAAATATGGGGATACGAGGAGGGAGTGGAAGCGGGGACTCTCAGAGTGTTTATGGCTACTCTGAGAAGAAAGATCGAGAAGAATCCGTCTGAACCTCAGCATATTATGACGGAGGTGGGAGTAGGCTACCGATTCAGATAAGAAGCGCGGTGGCTTCTTATCCGGTTCGGATTCCCAGCATTCTGCATACTACTTTCAGTGTCCTCTGATAGAAGAGGAAGATGATCGCCCCGAGGATCAGCATGATCACCAGGCAGACTCCCATCCCGACTCCCTCGGACAGTGAGATCCGTCCGTCGTTGGCGAACAGGATCATCAGGAAGAACAGCGCGATCGCGGTCATGCCAAGGATCGTGGGTACGGAATAGATCTTGGCGAGCTGCTGGCGCACAGAGCGGAAACGGAACTCATTTCCCGCGCCCAGACGGATCAGGTCCTCGTATACCTGCCGGTTGGAGAGCGCCACGGTAAGGCTCCTTGTGTAGCTTATGATAAGCGCGGCAGTATAGCAGACGACGGCCATGAACAGGAAGGTCAGAAACAGGATCGCCATGTTCATGAAGAGGTTGTTCTGTTCCATGACGCGGAAAAACGGTTTGTATTTCCAGAGACTCCAGAACTGGAAGGTATCTTTGTCCTCCTGAGAAAACCGGGAGGTGGGATCGCTATCCGCCCAGTAGGTTTCCCCCTGCCCGTCGCAGTATGTCTTTGCCGCCCGGGAGTAGAAGGAAGAATCCATCCCCGCTCCGGCGCTGGCACTGACGATCCTCTCCCAAAGCGCCTGAGAGAAGCGGTACTCATCGTCGACCCCGTAAGGGGAGTCGGTGTCAAACTGGACGAAGGTCTCCTTCCAGGAATCGTCAAGTCCCTCGGAGATCCGGGCGAAATCCTCGTCGTTTAGGACCGTGAAGCCGGAGAGCGTATGAGAGTAATGAACTGTGCCATAGGTGACGTCAAGAGCAGCTCCTGTAACCATATTGGTGATCAAAGTTGTCTCGGTGTCCGGTCCGTAGGCACTGTCCTGGTTTATACATTCGTCGTAGGTCCCCGGGGAGAGATCAAGGTGTTCCCCGGTCAGAGCCTCGTAACCTGAAGCGGAGATGGCGATACAGTCGGAAATGACCTCATGGTATTGGTAAACGTATTTTCCGTTTTCGTCGATGTCTTCCCCGATCCCGTCTTTTCCGAGGACGATCATGGGCGCCTCCGCCCAGTTTCCCACGGTCAGACGGTATTCTTCCGCAAGCTGGCTGATCTCTTCGCGGTCCGGCATATCCTGGTCCGCCCGGAGACGTATGGAAAAGTCCTTTTCCCAGGCACTGGCGGAGAGCAGGCTGCTGCTTGCCATCACAGGGACATAGAACATGGCGAAGCATGCGCCGGCTGTCAGGAGGGTCATGATGAGCATGTTGTTGACGGTCTGTCGTCCCTGAAATTTCATCATACTGCGTGAAATGATATTCCTGTATGGATGCCTTCTGCTTCTTCTTCCCCGGATGACAAGAAAGAGGATGAGCAGATAGATGCCGGGGAGGATCGGAAGATACAGCAGATTAGCCCACGGCGGAGCAAAGACGCCGAAGACAATTCTGAAAAACCGGGGGTGCCCGTATCCCGCCGCCGCCCCGAACACGATAAGGAATATGCCGGCCGGGAGATACCAGGACCGTACATCCCGGATGGGCTCGCTTTTTCTCTGCTCATTCACCACATCGAGGATGTCTTTGATTGTATCGAGGAGCTGATCCTGAAATTCAGGACGGCTCCCTCTGTTTTCCAGGGTACGGTACACGGTCCCGTCTTTTAATATGATCACCCGGTCGCAGAAAGATGCGGAGAAGCTGTCGTGGGTCACCATGAAGATAGTGGCGTCCAGAGAATGCCTTGCCTCCAGAAAGGAGTCGATGACTGCCCGGCTGGATCTGGAATCCAGATTTCCGGTGGGTTCGTCGGCGAAGATCAGCAGGGGATTGTTGATGAGCGCCCGTGCCACGGCAGCGCGCTGTTTCTCCCCGCCGGAGATCTCTGCCGGATATTTGTCCCGGATGGAGTCGATCCCGAAGAGTTTCAGGAGCCGGTCCGCATTTTTCTTTCCGTCTGATGAGACTTCTCCGTGGATGATCCTGGGGAGAAGGATGTTCTCCCGCACGGTGAGACCGTCCAGGAGCATGAAGTCCTGAAAGACAAAGCCCAGTTTTTCGTTGCGGACTTTTGCCAGAGCCTCCTCGGAAAGCCCGGAGAGTTTCTCTCCCGACAGGGTGATCAGACCGCTCTCATAAGGGGTATAGCAGGAGATACAGTTGAGAAGGGTGCTTTTCCCGGAACCGGAGGGCCCCATGACAGCCACAAACTCTCCTTTGTCCACGTTCAGGCTGACGCCTTTTAGGACTTTGTAAGTCTGTGAGCCGGTCCGGTAGGATTTGTGAAGTTTGCTTACATACAACATGCAGATACCACCTTTCAATTCCGCCGGCCTCAGAGCGCCGGCGTTTTTATAACATTTTGGAGTCTGTATTCAGTATCAGTGTACTGCCCGGATGGATAATTCGGAAAACGGATGTCATGTTTTGCACCTTCCAGGGCATGTTTGAAAGGAAAATGCAGATTTTGTAAAGATCGGAGGCCCGGATGTAAAGTTTTGCCGCGCGGGGGAGCGGGGAGTCCTGTCGGAGATCTGAGGGATGTGGTACAATGAGACAGTGAACAGATAAAAACGCACGACAGGAGGAAAGAACATGCTCAGGATCGGGATCTGTGATGATGAGAGAGCTTCGGCGGAACAACTTTATCTGGCTCTGGAGCCTCTTCTCAGGAAAGGTGAAGAGATCGTCTATGAATTTTCAAATGGAGTGAGCGCCGCAAACTGGCTTGAGAAGCATCCAGGCGAGATGGAACTGCTATTCCTTGATGTGGAGATGGAGCCGGTGGACGGGATCAGGACTGCAGAGCGGATCCGTACCTTTGACCGAGATATTTTCCTTGTTTTTGTGACCGGACATGAGGAGTTTGCCTTGAGCGGTTATCGGGTGAACGCGTCGGACTAGGTGATCAAGCCGGCAAAAAGAGAACGTCTGTCGGATCTGCTGGAGCGGGGGCTTGACGGCAGACCTGCTACAGTGAAAAAGGATCGCAGAAACCACGGCTTTGGTCTGGCGAACGTGGAGGAGATCGTGGAACGATATGGAGGAAGTCTGGAATATAAGGCGGAGGAGAAAGAGTTCGTGCTGTTCTTCTATCTGCCGGTGTGAGGGAGAAAGTTTTGATGGAATTTCACAGATTATATCATCCGGTTACATCACGTCCCGGGGTATCTGATCGGACTTACCGGGAGTTTATTCCATGCAGGGCGCTTAGGCCTTACATAGTATGCTATTGATCAAAAAGTATACCAACGGGACAGATGAGGAAATCGAATGTGCGAGAAAGGAAAGGGAGAACTGACATATTATGGAGTTGAATTTTGAAGCAGCAAAGCAGTTTTTTGAAGAATACCTTGACGGTTATGACCGGGAAAATGACAAGGTAAAGCTGAAGATCATACATACATACGGGGTAGTAGAACAGAGCAGAAATCTGGCGGAAAGGCTGATGCTTTCAGAGGAAGATACATCGCTTGCTATGATCATTGCTCTCCTTCACGACATCGGGAGGTTTGAGCAGTTAAAGAGATATGACAGCTTTGAACCGGCCACCATGGATCACGCTGCATATGGAGTGAAGGTCCTTTTTGAGGAAGGAATGATCCGCCGGTTTGTGGCTTGCGATGTCTGGGATGATATCATTCGCACCGCCATTGCGAAACACAGTGACTTTATTCTGGAGGGAATCGACGAAGAGCGGACACTGTTCCACGCGAAACTGATCCGTGATGCGGATAAGCTGGACAACTGCAGGGTGAAGCTTGAGGATGATCTGGAGACATTCATGGGAGCCACGGCAGCGGAGATCGGGGCGCAGAGGATCAGTCCGAAGGTGAAGGAAGATGCTCTTGCGGGGCGGAGTATTTATTCGCCGGACCGGGAGACGCTGATGGATTACTGGGTATCCTATCTGGCGTATTTCTATGATCTGAACTTTCGTGAGAGTCTGGATATCGTAGAAGAGAATGATTATGTCCGCCGGATATTTGACCGGGTGCCGTATACAGAACCCGGGACCAGACAGACCATGGAAAAACTGCGTGAAAAGCTTGTAACATATGTGCGGGAAGGGGTAAAATAGTTTTTACAGCAGGAAATAAAGACAGAAAAGGAGAGATGTGCTATGGGAAACTATCTTGGTGTAGTGGTAGTGAAGAGATACCAAAACTGGGATTCGGACTGATGCGGCTTCCGATGAGGGATGACGCCATTGATCTGGAACAGACAAAAGAGATGGTAGACAGATTTATGAAGGCAGGATTCTGCTATTTTGACACGGCATACGGATACAATGACGGTGAGTCGGAAAAGGCTGCGAAGGCTGCGCGTGTGGACCGCTATCCGAGAGAAAAATTCTTCCTTGCCACAAAGCTTCCGGCATGGGCGGGCGCAAAGAGCAAAGAGGAGGCGGAGCAGATGTTTTACACTTCTCTTGAAAGAACAGGAGCGGGGTATTTTGATTTTTATCTGTTACATAACCTGGGCGAAGAAAGAAGCCATTTCTTCGATGATTACGGGATCTGGGATTTCCTTCAGGAAAGGAAGAAAGAGGGGCTGATCCGTCATCTTGGATTTTCCATGCATGACAAGGCGGAGGTCCTGGATGAAATCCTGACGGCGCATCCGGAGATGGAGTTTGTCCAGCTTCAGATCAACTATGCAGACTGGGAGGATCCGTCCATCGAATCAAGAAAATGCTACGAAGTGGCAAGAAAACACGGAAAACCGGTGATCATCATGGAACCGGTCAAGGGAGGCACACTGGCGAATCCCCCGAAGGAAGTGTCAGAGGTGTTTGCAGCGGCGGATCCGGCGGCTTCCCCGTCCTCCTGGGCAATCCGTTTCGCGGCATCGCTGGAGGGGGTGATCACGGTGCTGTCGGGAATGTCCAATGTGGAGCAGATGGAGGACAATATCTCTTATATGAAGGAGTTTAAGCCTCTGAACTCAGAGGAGCAGAGCGTTGTGGAGAAGGCGAGAGATATCTTTAATTCCTTCCCAAAGGTTCCGTGTACCGCATGTGCGTACTGTATGAAAGGCTGTCCGAAAAATATTGCAATTTACGGAACTTTCCAGGCAGTCAACATTTACAATATGTATAATGATCTTGCCGGTGCAAAGGGCAAATATGAATGGAATACCAGCGGTCATGGCTGGGGAAAAGCTTCCGAATGCATCAAGTGCGGAAAGTGCGAGCAGGTCTGTCCGCAGCATATCCATATCCGGGACGAGCTGGAAAAAGCGGCGGAAGTGCTGGAAAAATAGCAGGACAGCGGAAAATCAATGAAAGAAAATTGAAGAAAAACCATAAGTCTTTCAGTTTTTTTCAGACCGACTATACTGATATTAAGCAGAAACTAATTTCAGGAGGTAAGGAAGATGTTAGAATTTCGCTATGACACACAGCTTCTGATCGAGGGAAAGGATCTTGATGAGGATGTGATCAGTGAGTATTTTACGGAACATTTTAAAGGAGACTGCCTGCTGGCAGTGGGTGATGAGGAACTGATTAAGATCCATTTTCACACCAATGAACCCTGGAAGGTACTGGAATACTGCGCTTCCCTGGGGGAAATTTATGATATCGTCGTGGAGGATATGGAGCGTCAGTCAAGAGGCCTGAAGGGATAGAAGCAAGCGTACGGAGAAGGGAGGAAAGTCTATGGCAGTAAAAGGCGCGGTCATGGTGCCCCATCCGCCTGTTATCATACCGGAGATCGGGCACGGCGAGGAACAGAAGATCCGGGAGACATCTGACTCCTATCGAAAAGCGGCGGCGAAGATCGCGGGGTGGAAGCCGGAAACCGTAGTTGTTATATCGCCCCACTCCGTGATGTATGCGGATTATTTTCACATTTCCCCGGGAACAGGTGCACAGGGAGACTTCGGGCAGTTCCGGGCGTCCCAGGTAAAGTTTCAGGTGGATTATGACACAGAATTCGTAAAAGTGTTCGCCCGGGAGGCAGAGGCAAGGGATATTCCGGCTGGAACTCTGGGAGAAAGAGAGAAGAGGCTGGATCACGGAACAATGGTGCCCCTGTACTTTCTGGACCGGTATATGCAGGATTACCGGCTTGTGCGCGTCGGCCTCTCGGGACTGCCGTTTACTGTACATTATGAGCTGGGTGAGTGTATCCGGAAGACAGCGGAGCTGCTTGAACGGGATGTGGTGATCATCGGAAGCGGGGATTTGTCACATAAGCTGAAGGAGGACGGGCCTTACGGCTTTCAGAAAGAAGGTCCGGAGTATGATGAACGGATCATGGACGTGATGGGACGCGGGGCGTTTGGAGAACTTTTTGATTTCTCCGAGGACTTCTGTGATAAGGCGGCAGAGTGCGGACACCGTTCCTTTACCATCATGGCGGGCGCGCTGGACGGTCTGAAGGTGAAGACAGAGAGACTGTCCCATCAGGGGACCTTTGGAGTGGGATACGGGATCTGTATTTATGAGGTGACCGGGAGTGATCCTCAGAGATATTTTCTGGAGCAGTACCGCAGAGCACAGAGGGAGGCGGCGGAACGGAGGAAAGCTTCAGAAGATTCGTATGTACAGCTGGCCAGAAAGACAGTGGAGACCTATGTCAGGACAGGGAAGAAGCTCCGGGTTCCCGAAGGTCTGCCGGAGGAAATGTATTCCCGCAGAGCCGGCGTGTTTGTCTCTCTGAAAGAGGAAGGCCGGCTTCGGGGATGCATCGGAACGATCGCACCTGTGCGGGGAAGTATTGCAGAGGAGATCATTGAGAACGGGATCAGCGCGGCAGCGAAAGATCCTCGTTTTCACGCGGTGGAACCGGAGGAGCTGGACAGGCTGGAATACAGCGTGGATGTGCTGGGAGAGACGGAAAAGATTGATTCGCCGGAGAAACTGGATGTGAAAAGATATGGCGTCGTAGTGAGCCGGGGATACAGGCGCGGTCTTCTTCTCCCTGATCTGGAAGGGGTTGATACGGTGGAGGAACAGATCGAGATCGCGAGAAGAAAGGCGGGGATCCCTGAGGATGCAGAAGATATCCGTCTGGAGCGCTTTGAGGTGGTGAGACATTTTTGAGAGAAGAAAAGAGGGCGGTCTGTCCGGTATGTTTTCATCACTGCACTCTGGCAGAGGGGCAGTACGGCAGATGCAGGGCGAGAAAAAATGTGAAGGGTAAGGTTATCTGCGAGAATTACGGCAAGGTGACAGCGCTGGCTCTGGATCCCATCGAGAAGAAGCCCCTGAGACATTTTATGCCGGGAAGCCTGATCCTTTCTGTGGGGAGTTACGGATGCAATCTGTCCTGCCCCTTCTGCCAGAACCATGATATTTCTATGGGAGACGGAACAGTGACAGATTACAGGGAGATTACTCCGGAAGAACTGACGGCGCTGGCAGCGGCATACAGAGAGCAGGGAGACGCATACGGCAGAAGGAATATCGGTGTGGCATTTACCTATAATGAGCCTCTGGCAGGATATGAATTCGTGCGGGATACGGCAAAGATGGTCCGGGAGCGGGGGATGAAGAACGTGCTTGTCACAAACGGCACGGCGGAACTTTCCGTGCTGGAGGAGATCCTGCCCTATATCGACGCCATGAACATAGACCTGAAAGGATTTACGAAGGACTATTACCGGAAGCTGGGCGGCAGTCTTGAAGCGGTGAAAGCGTTTATCCGCCGGGCGGCGGAAGAATGCCATGTAGAACTGACCACACTGATCGTGCCGGGAGAGAATGATTCGGAGGAGGAGATGGAGCGGGAGGCTGAGTGGATTGCATCGGTGGATCCTGAGACCGTGCTCCATGTGACCCGGTTTTTCCCGAGATATAAGATGGCGGACCGGCAGGCGACGGATGTGGAAACAGTATGCCGGCTCCGTGATACGGCTGCAGAATATCTGAAATACGTGTATACGGGGAACTGCTGAGCGCATATTTTATCAGATGGGGGATGACTCCCGCCTCTACAGGCGGTGAGGAACAAATATGTATCAGTGGCGGGTACAGTCAGTGCCCGCCGTTTTTTACGCAACAGGCCCGGCAAACGGCTGCCGTGCAGAACAATATTCTATTTAGAGGACAGGATTTCCGTGGAGCCTCTGACAATGAGCTGAGCGTGCAGCAGGATTGTTCCGATGGAAACTCCGTTCAGAAGACTGATCGCCGCATAGTAACCGCATTTTCCGATATTGATCCGGTCCTGACGTATGGTGGTGAGCGGCGGGGACGTATAGGGGCTGATCGGAAGATCGTCAAATCCCACGATACTTAAGTCCCGGGGCAGCTTATAACCGAGCTGCTGGCACTGGACCAGAGCCGCGTTGGCGATCGTGTCCTGGCCGCAGACGATCGCGGTCACTCCCATATCGAGAAGGCGGGGAAGATGCTGTTCCATGCACTCATACATGAAAAAGGAGCATCCTGCAAGTGCGGGATCGTCATTAAGACCGTGGCGTCTCAGAGCCTGAAAGAAAGCGTTATAGCGGACCTGCATGATATGGGATTCCAGAGCACTGCTGAGATAGCCGATCTTTTCGTGTCCGAGATCTTTTAAATGACCGACGGCCAGATCCATTCCCTCATCATTGTCGATACCGATATAGGCTGTGGACGGATTGCCGCGGATCTGGTTGTCGTAAAGCACAGCAGGAGTGCGGCTTGTCTCGAAATCTTTCATCCACGGGTCGTTCAGGGAAAAACCCAGAATGAAGGAACCTGCATAGTCGTTCTGAAGCATAAAAACCTCATAGGAACTACTGCGCTGAGATTCTTCGCTCACGGGAACGATCTCTACTTCGAATCCGGCAGGTTCGGCCATCTGCCGGAATCCCATGACAATATCATAGGCAAAATGGTGTGGCTCTTTGTACTGGATGTTATTCTCCTCCACAAGGATACACAGTTTGCGGGCTGAATTTTTATAACGTCTGAGACGGGTATATCCAAGCTCTACGGCTGTCTCAAGAATCTGTTTTTGCAATGTTTCGCTGATGTCAGGTGCATCATTCAGAGCTTTGGAGACCGTTCCTTTGGAAATGCCCAGTTTGTCTGCAATATCTTGAATTGTCGTCATTTTTTCACATTCCTTTCGATAAAACTGCCAGGAAAAAGCAACTGGAAATATTATATAAAATAATTTTTTGAAAATCAATAATGGTACATTTGAGTTTAGTAAAGTTTCGTAAACAATAAAAACAGATGGATAAAAAGTGCACAAAAACAGGTGGGAAAAACTATGCAAAAGCGATAAATAATAGTAAGACACAGCGAAATGGGATTGACGAACCGAAAAAGAAGGACTAAAATATCAATTACCGAAACAATTCGAAACTTTTAAGAACGGAGGATGAAGAAATGAGAAAAAGAGCAGTTGCGGTGCTGCTGGCCGGAGTGATGACATTAGGACTTACGGCGACATCTCTCACCGGATGCGGAAGTGATTCTGCGGATGGAGTGGCAGAAAGCGTTCGTCTGATGGTCTGGTCTCCGCAGAATGATCAGTCAAAAGACAGTGGAGAATGGCTTCAGACGATGTGTAATAATTTCGCTGAAGAGCATCCGGAATGGGATATCACATTTGTCTACGGAGTCGCGGATGAAGCCAGCGCGGCGGGCCAGGTGTCTCGGATCCGGTATCGCCGGACTTCGTGACGGAAGTATCAATGCCATGTTTACGGGTTCCTGGGACGCCAATGCCATCGAGGAGATTCTGGGAGATGACATGGGTGTTGCGGCTCTTCCCACATTCACTCTGAACGGGGAAGAGAAGCAGATGATGGCGTATGCCGGTTCCAAGGCCATCGGAGTGAACCCGAACAGCAAAAATATGGTCGCTGCCATTGAGCTGGCGGTTTACCTTGGCTCTGCCGAGGCGCAGAAAGCACACTACGAACTGTGCGGAACGATCCCGTGTAATACGGAACTTCTGGCGGATGAGTCCATCAGTTCCGATGAGGTGGTAAGTGCGCAGAACGATACATTCAACAGAACATCCATCCTGCAGCCGTTTGTCTCAAAGATGAGCAATTGCTGGACTCCTGTGGAGAACATGGGCAAGGGAATCCGCAACGGAAGCATTACCCATGACAATGCAGAGGAACAGACAGAGAATATGAACGACGCGATGAACAGCGATGGAATCTAAGATGAGGTGACGAGGATGGGAATATTAAAAAAGAGAGTAAATGAATTTCCGACTCCGTATACATGTACAAGAGCGATCAGAGAGGGAGGTCTTGAGACAAAACTTTCCATGGTGCTCATGGGATTCGGAAACATGGTGCACGGACAGAGGATCAAAGGTCTCCTGTACCTTGCGGTAGAAGTGGCTTATGTGGTGTTTATGATCGTGAACGGCATCGGATTTCTCAGAATGCTTCCGTCACTGGGATCCGTTCCTCAGGAAGAATACTGGGATGAGGCGACACAGGTTTATATGTACACGAAGGGAGATCAGTCGATCCTGATCCTTCTCTATGGTGTGGCGACCGTTCTGCTGACCGTTCTTATGATCTGCGCATGGCGGGGAGCGCTGCGCAGCGCATACAAGGCGGAGTGCCTTGCAAAAGAAGGGAGACACGTGAACAGCTTTGTGGAAGACCTCAAGACTTTGCTGCATGAGAATCTCCAGAAGCTCCTCATGACGCCGCCGGTATTTTTCATCTTTGCGTTTACCGTGCTGCCGCTGGTATTCATGATTTGCATGGCATTCACGAACTACAGCAAGATCGGCAACCATCTGATGCTCTTTGACTGGGTGGGACTGGAGAACTTCAAGGCGCTGTTTGATTCCAGCAGCATCCTTGGAAGCACTTTCTGGTCTGTGCTTGGATGGACACTGATCTGGGCGTTTTTTGCAACGTTTTCCAACTATATCTTCGGTATGATTATTTCTCTTCTGATCAACAGAAAGGGGACCAGGGCCAAAGGCTTCTGGAGATTCTGTTTCGTACTCTCCTGCGCGGTGCCAATGTTTGTATCTCTTCTGATCATGAGGACCATGCTTCAGCCGGAGGGAGCCATCAACGTGCTCCTGAGAAATCTGGGCCTGATCGCTTCGGATGCGAGTCTTCCGTTCTTCACGGATCCCACCTGGGCACGAGTGACGGTCATCATCGTAAATGTGTGGGTGGGCGTGCCGTACACGCTGCTTCAGCTCACCGGAGTGCTCCAGAATATTCCGGAGGAACTCTATGAGGCGGCGAGAGTGGACGGAGCCAATGCGGTCCAGATCTTCTTCAAGATCACACTGCCGTATATGCTGTACGTGACCACTCCGTACCTGATCACTACTTTTACGGGAAATGTGAACAACTTCAATGTCATCTACCTTCTGTCAGGAGGCGATCCGGTTACAGATCTTGCGTCCACGGCAGGAAAGACGGATCTGCTCGTTACCTGGCTGTACAAGCTGACCATCGACAAGCAGTACTATAATATCGGTGCCGTCATCGGTATTCTGACATTTGTGATCCTCGCCATCGGCGCGCTGTTTACATACCATAACAGCAAGTCTTATAAAGAAGAAGGAGGGTTCTAGGCATGGCAGGAAAGAAAATGCATTCTGCAAAGAGAAAACGGTTTATCAACAATACCATCGTCCATGTGATCCTTGCGATCCTTGCGGTGATCTGGGTGTTCCCGATCGTGTGGGTCATCCTGACCAGCTTCCGCGCAGAGAAAGGTTCCTATGTATCGACCTTCCTTCCGCAGTCATTTACCATCGACAATTATGTGAAGCTTTTTACAGACACGACGATTCTGAATTTCCCGCAGATGTTTATGAACACACTGTTTATTGCAATCTGCTCCTGTATCCTGGCAACATTCTATGTACTGGCGGTGTCCTACTGTCTGTCCAGGCTGCGGTTTAAAATGAGAAAGCCCTATATGAACATGGCGATGATCCTGGGGCTTTTCCCCGGATTTATGTCAATGATCGCAGTGTACTTTATACTGAAGGCACTGGGAATGACGGAAGGAAACCTGATTAAACTGGCACTGATCCTCGTGTATTCGGGCGGCGCGGCGCTGAGCTTCCAGATTGCCAAGGGATTTTTCGATACGATCCCGATCGCGGTGGACGAGGCGGCTCTGCTGGACGGGTGTACAAGATGGCAGATATTTACAAAGATCACACTGCCGCTGAGCAAACCCATCGTCATCTATACCACACTGACATCTTTTATGTCTCCGTGGCTGGACTTCATTTTCGCAAAGGTGATCTGCCGTGCGAACTCTGACCAGTACACGATTGCCATCGGACTCTGGAAGATGCTTGAAAAAGAGTATATCGACAGCTGGTACACGAGCTTTGCCGCTGGCGCGGTTCTGATCTCGATCCCGATTGCGGCACTGTTCCTGTACATGCAGAGATATTACGTAGACGGACTTTCCGGAGCCGTCAAAGGTTAGAAATGCTGCAGATGCTGCTGCCGGAGGTCCTCCAATACATAGCTTAGTCCGGCAGTTCAGGCTGTAACATCATAAAATTCAGAAAAGCTGCAAATATGTATATTGTATTTGCAGTTTTTCTGGCATATCAGGATAAAAAGAGGACTCCCGAGATGTCGGGGGATATTTAGATATTGAGGAAAGGCAGATGAATATGAAGACAGCATTAGAATGGAAAAGATATTACTCAACATCAGAGTTTAAGGATAATTATATTTATGAAGGAGACGACCTGGGCGTACAGTGTACAACGGAAGGAACAGTCTTTCGTCTCTGGAGCCCCCCGGCCGGAAGGGTCACTCTTAATCTGTATCGGGAAGGAAGCGGAGATGATCCTTTTCAGTCTGTCTCTATGAAAAAAGAAAACAAGGGTGTGTGGAGCTGGAAGTGCAGAGAAGAACTTCATGGTGTATATTATGATTATATGCTGGAGATAGACGGAAAAAATGTCCGGTCTGCAGATCCATATGCAAAAGCATGCGGAATGAACGGCGAACGCAGCATGGCCGTAAATTTAAGACGCACGGATCCGGAGGGCTGGGATGAGGACAGAAGCCCGGAAGAGGCCGGGGAGAGAATTATCTATGAACTTCATGTGAAGGAGTTTTCCTGGGACAGATCGGGCGGATTCCCGGAGAAGTACAGAGGAAAATATAAGGCGTTTACCTGTGCTGACACTACATTAAACAATGATGGAATCCATCCGACAGGAATTCCTTATCTGCAGGAACTGGGGGTAACCCATGTTCAGATCATGCCGTCATATGACTACGGTTCGGTTGATGAAGCCGGAGAAGATACAGAGTTTAACTGGGGATATGATCCGGTGAATTATAATGTTCCGGAGGGATCTTACTCTATGGATCCTGCGCACGGTGAAGTGAGAATCCGTGAGATGAAGGAGATGATACAGTCGCTCCATTCCCGGGGATTCGGTGTTATTATGGATGTGGTATATAACCATACATATTCCCTGGATTCCTGG
This sequence comes from uncultured Lachnospiraceae bacterium, assembly GCA_930972465.1. Taxonomy (GTDB): domain Bacteria; phylum Bacillota; class Clostridia; order Lachnospirales; family Lachnospiraceae; genus Mediterraneibacter; species Mediterraneibacter stercoravium. The sequence continues at coordinate 59,047 of CAKNHF010000002.1, read as the reverse complement.
TTCCAGAGAACAGTTCCCTGGTATTTCTACCGGGTGTTTGATGACGGGAGGATTTCCAATGGCTCCGCGTGTGGAAATGATGTGGCAAGCGAGCGGGAAATGTGTGCAAAATTTATCCTGGACTCCGTGCTTTACTGGACCGAGGAATATCATATTGACGGGTTCCGGTTTGATCTTATGGGCCTCCTGGATGTGGAGCTGATGAACCGTATACGCAGAGAGCTTGACCGGCGTTACGGAAAAGGAGTAAAGCTTCTGTTCGGAGAACCATGGGCAGCGGATGAAACGGCGATGGAAGGAGAGGCAATTCCCGCACTGAAGGAGAACATCCGGCTCCTGGATGAGAATGTGGGGATATTCTGCGACGATACGAGAGATGCCATCAAGGGATCCGCCCTGAAGACAAAGCTTCCGGGATTCATTAACGGCGCAGATGGGCTGGAAGAAAAAATTCTTCAGAGTGCCGGGGCCTGGTGCATGGAAGATCGTGACAATGCCGGGAAAAGCGAAATACAGGCGAAAGCTCCTTCTCAGATCATTACCTATGTCTCGGCTCATGATAATCAGACGCTCTGGGATAAGCTGGAAGAAACTGCTCCCGGGGAGGACCTTATGAGATTGAACCGGATGGCAGCCGCACTCTACATGACATGTCAGGGAACGCTTTTTCTTCTGTCAGGGGAGGAGTTTGCCAGAACAAAGGGCGGACATGACAACTCCTTTAACGCACCGATCTCGCTGAATCGTCTGGACTGGAAAAAAGCCTGGAAAGAACGGCCGCTGGTAGAGTATTATAAAGGACTGATTGCTCTGCGAAGCCGACTCCCGGGACTGTATGATAAGTCGGCGGAGGCTTCTTCCAGAATCTTCGGTGTCAGGAAAGAAGGAGGTGTTGTCTGCTATATGTGTGATAACAGGGCGGCTGGTGTGGATACAAGATGGAAAACTCTGCTGATCATTTACAACAGTAAGAAAAGACCGGAGAAGATCTCTCTGCCGGGTACCGGCTGGGAACTTCTGTGTAACGCACAGAGCAGTGAGCTCTGGAAAGAGAAGATCACGGTATCCGGCAGCGCTGTGGCAGAACCTCAGAGCGTGCTGATTCTGGGATGCCTCAGAGATGCCCTCGGCGAAACTGAGCTTGGAAGGAGAAAGGCAGTATGAAATGGATATATGGAAAACAGGACTGGAAGACATTTGAGAGAGGGCAGGAGAACTGTTATCTGATGACCAACGGACTAGGAGGATTCTCCTCTCTGACAATGACAGGATCCGCGGCCCGCAATGACCACGCTTTCCTGATGGCATGCACCAAAGCGCCGAATAAAATGAAGTGTCCCACCGCTTTCTGAAAAGGATGCGGGAACACCTGAAAAAAATCAAGCCGGATATCTATCTCCTGGGAGAGATCTGGCATGATGCCAGCCAGTGGCTTGCAGGGGATGAGTATGATTCGGTTATGAATTATCCTCTGATGAGCGGTATCCATGATTTCTTCCTTGACAGGACAATGGGGAAAGATGAGTTTGAATATATGGTAAACCGCTGTTATACTATGTATATGCAGCAGAACAACAACGTGCTGTTTAATCTTCTGGATTCCCATGACACGGAGCGGCTTATGAACCGTTTCCATGATCTGGACAGGTTTTATCAGCAGCTTGCCGTGCTTTTTACCCTTCCGGGAAGTCCATGTATCTACTACGGCACAGAGATCGCCATGGAGGGCGGGTTTGACCCGGACTGCAGGAGATGCATGCCCTGGGATCAGATCGGAACAGAAGAGAACCAGGAGCGTATCCGGCAGATAAAGAGGCTGATCAGTCTGAGGAAGAAGGAGGAGACATTCCGAAGCCTTCATTTCCATTTCCCGGGAAGATATGAAAACAGACGATGTGCAGAGTATATCAAGCTGGATGAAGAGGGAAGGAAGACAGAGGTGATTCTGAACTGCTCGGATGAGGCGGCTAAAGTCGGAGAAGCAGGCGAAGTTCTGTTTGCACGAAATTATCAGAATGGAATACTTGAGAAAAACGGCACACTGATAAGGAGGATATGACATATGACAGAAAAGAAAACGCAGCCCTGGTGGAAGAGCGCGGTGGTTTACCAGATTTATCCGAAAAGCTTTCAGGACTCCAACGGGGATGGAATCGGAGATATCAGAGGAATCATAAGCAGGCTGGATTATCTTGCAGATCTGGGAATCGACGCGGTGTGGATTTCGCCTGTGTACTGTTCGCCGCAGGACGACAACGGATATGATATCTCGGATTATCAGGATATTGATCCCATGTTCGGAACTCTGGCGGATATGGAAGAACTTATTGCGGAGGCAAAGAAGAGAAATATACGGATCATTATGGATCTGGTGCTGAATCATACCTCGGATGAACACAGATGGTTTCTGGAGGCGAAGAAGGGCAGAGAGAATCCGTATCATGACTATTATGTCTGGAAGGATGGTGAGGAGGGCAGACTTCCCAATGACATGAAGGCTGCGTTCGGCGGACCCGCATGGGAGTGGGTGCCCGAGCTGAAGCAGTATTATTTTCATCAGTTTTCAGTAAAACAACCGGATCTCAACTGGGAGAACCCGAAGGTGCGCAGAGAAATCTATGATATGATCCTCTGGTGGATGGAGAAAGGTGTGGGAGGATTCCGCCTGGATGTGATTGATCAGATAGCGAAGGAACCGGACAGAGGGATTACCAGCAACGGTCCGAGACTTCATGAATTTCTCCGGGAGATGAGCAGGGAAACTTTCCAGAAAGGAGACCTGATCACAGTAGGGGAGGCGTGGGGAGCCAACACGGACAACGCAAAACTTTACAGTAATCCGGACGGGAGTGAGTTCTCCATGGTATTCCAGTTTGAACATATGGTTATGGATCAGCAGCCCGGAAAAGAAAAGTGGGATCTCGCGCCTCTGCCTTTTGTGAAAATGAAACAGTGTATGGCAAAATGGCAGAATGAACTGTACGGCACGGGCTGGAACAGTCTGTTCATGGACAATCATGACCTTCCAAGAATCGTGTCCCGCTGGGGAGATGACAGGAAGTACAGAAAAGAGTCCGCCAAGATGCTGGCGACAATACTCCACGGAATGCAGGGAACTCCGTATATTTACCAGGGAGAAGAACTGGGAATGACCAATGTGAAGTTCGAGAATATCACGCATTACAGGGACATTGAAACACTCAATCTGTATCGTGAGCGGCTGGAAAAAGGATACAGCCGGGAAGAAGTGATGCGGTCCATCTATGCAAAGAGCCGTGATAATGCCCGGACTCCGATGCAGTGGAACGCGGAAGAGAACGCGGGATTTACAGCGGGAACACCGTGGATTGAGGTAAATTCGAATTATGTGGAGATCAATGCGGAGGAGGAAATCCATGATCCGGATTCCGTGTTCAGTTACTATCGCATTCTGACACACCTTCGGAAAAAATACCCGGTTTTTATTGACGGCAGGTTCAGGCTTCTGATGGAGGAAGACAGCCAGATCTTCGCGTATACCCGGACTTCTCAGAATGAAGAGATGCTGGTGTGTGCGAATTTTACCGGTGAACCGGCACACTGTCCGCTGATCGGAGAGTGGAAAGACGCACAGATACTGATCCATAATTATGAAGGCGGACTGTCAGAGGAAATGAAGCCCTATGAAGCGATGATGCTTATCAGAAAAAGATGACCGAAAACGGAAAAATTCAGGAATCCCGGACAGCCGGCATGGTATGCATCTTTACAGCCGACCGCACTTCTGCTATGATATATTCCGGAAAGGAATAAATACTATGGATATACAGCAGCTGAAATATTATAAAGAACTGTGCCGGGTCAAGAATTTTACAGAGGCGGGATTTGCGTGTAATCTGAGCCAGAGCGCTCTCTCAAAGCAGATCCATAAACTGGAAAAGGAACTGAACGTCACTCTGATCAGGAGGAATACGCGGAAGTTCGAGCTGAGCGAGGAGGGGGAGATCTTTCTGGAGTATGCGGGAAAAGCGCTGAGTCTGTATGAAAAGATGCTGGAGGACATCCGGTTTAAAAAGGAAATACGGATCGGCAGCATGACCGTGCTCTCTCCTTATCATTTCGCGAAGGTTATGTCCGCTTTTATGGAACAGTACCCGGATATCGATCTGATTCTGGATGAACAGACAGCAGATCAGGTCCTGGCACATCTGGAGGAATTTGATTTCGCTATCCTCCGGTCGCTTCTGATTACCGATACTTCAAAATATAATTTTATTACTCTGTATGACGACTACCTCTGCGCGGTGGTGTATGATTCTCATCCGCTTGCGGGGAGAAAGAGCATTCGGCTGGAGGAATTAAAAGATGAAGAGTTTGTCTTCCCCCAGAAGGGGAGCGGCGGCTATGAAGCGTTCTATGACAGCTGCATAAAAGCAGGATTTACGCCCAATATTCTCTATGAATTTCCGCAGGCCAACACGATCATGAGCTTTGTGGAGGAGAAGATCGGGATCACCATCAATTTTACGAAAGTATGTCAGGAGTCGGCGGGGAGCGGAGTGCGCATGATCCCGCTGGAGGATGCGCCCCATTTTCCGATCTCTCTGATCTATCCGAAGAATGTGATTCTTACCGATCCTCAGAAACTTTTTATACGGTTTATCCGGAAGTGGAAGAAAGAATCCTCTTAATGCATGTGACACTGTATCTTCCGGCTGCGGAGTAAGAGTCGAACAGAAACGGGGCGGTTTTCAATCTTGACAGGTCTGTTCCGGTGAGGTAGAATAACCGATGTAGACAAAGCGTTGATGAGGACAGTAGGCTGTCTGTGCATCTCAGAGAGGGATCTGCCCGGTGTGAGGATCCTGCTGCACGGCTGACTGAAGACCACCTCGGAGCGGCCTTAATACGGCACGGTGATTCCGTTATCATCACATGAATTAAGATGGTTTTCCATGGAAAACAAGCAGGGTGGAACCGCGGATCCTTATCCGTCCCTGCAAGGAGTGTTTTCGTGCGGCTATAGATTCAGACATAAGAGGCATTCCGGAAGGAATGCCTTTTCTTTTCCGATGCCGCATGCATATTGCTGCGGACAGACGCCAGTGTGCGATATCGGCAGAAGACGGTATGGAAGAGGGCACGGACAGAGATTCAGAAAAGAAAGGAAGAGAAGAACATGAAGATCACATTAAAAGACGGCTCTTTTAAAGAGTACGGTCAGCCCATGAGCGTGTATGACATCGCAAAAGATATCAGCGAAGGACTTGCCAGAGTGGCGACATCCGGAGAGATCGACGGAGAGATCGTGGATCTGAGGACTGTTGTGGACAGAGACTGTGAACTCAGCATTCTGACATTTAACGATGAGAAAGGCAAAGGCGCATTCCGTCATACTGCCTCCCATATTATGGCGCAGGCCATAAAGAGACTTTACCCGGATACAAAACTTGCAATCGGACCGTCCATCGCAGACGGGTTCTACTATGATGTAGACAGGGAGACTCCCCTTACAGCAGAAGATCTTGAAAAGATAGAGGCTGAGATGAAGAAGATCGTTAAGGAAAACCTTGAGATCAAACAGTATACAATGCCGAGAAACGAGGCGATCGACTATTTCAAAGAGAAAAATGAACCATATAAAGTAGAGCTGATTGAAGATCTTCCGGAAGATGAGACCATCAGTTTCTACTCTCAGGGTGAGTTCACAGACTTGTGCGCAGGTCCTCATCTGATGACAACGAAGCCGGTGAAGGCGTTCAAGCTGACCAGTCTTGCCGGCGCTTACTGGAGAGGCAGCGAGAAGAACAAGATGCTCCAGAGAATCTACGGCACCGCATTTCCGAAGAAAGCGGAGCTGGATGAGTATCTTACCATGATGGAAGAGGCAAAGAAACGTGACCACAGAAAACTGGGGAAAGAGCTGGGACTGTTCATGATGCGCGAAGAGGGTCCTGGTTTCCCGTTCTTCCTGCCAAACGGAATGGTGCTCAAGAATACGCTTCTTGATTACTGGAGAGAAATTCACAGAAGAGCGGGGTATGTGGAAATTTCCACGCCGATCATGCTGAGCCGTCACCTCTGGGAGACCTCAGGCCATTGGGATCATTACAAGGAAAATATGTATACAACGGTGATCGACGATGTGGATTTCGCAATCAAACCGATGAACTGTCCGGGAGGAATCCTGGTATACGAATCAGAGCCCCGTTCCTACCGCGATCTGCCGATCCGTATGGGAGAACTCGGTCTGGTACACCGTCATGAGAAATCCGGCCAGCTTCATGGCCTGATGAGAGTGCGCTGCTTTACTCAGGACGATGCCCATATCTTTATGATGCCGGAGCAGATCAAGGATGAGATCAAGGGTGTTGTAAAACTGATTGATGAAGTTTACAGTCTGTTCGGGTTCAAATATCATGTAGAACTTTCCACGCGTCCCGAGGACAGCATGGGAAGTGACGAGGACTGGGAGATGGCGACAGACGCGCTCCGCAATGCGCTTGACGACATCGGTCTGCCCTATGTGGTAAATGAAGGAGACGGAGCGTTCTACGGACCGAAGATCGATTTCCATCTCGAGGATTCCATCGGAAGAACATGGCAGTGCGGAACGATTCAGCTTGATTTCCAGCTTCCGCTGCGGTTTAACCTTGAGTACACGGGAGCGGACGGAGAAAAGCACAGACCGATCATGATCCACAGAGTCGTGTTCGGATCCATTGAGAGATTCATCGGTATTCTGATCGAGCATTTTGCCGGAGCGTTCCCGACATGGCTTGCTCCGGTACAGGTGAAAGTCCTTCCGATCTCCGACAAACATATGGAGTACGGACAGAAGGTGCTGGAAGCGCTCAGCGAGGCCGGAATCCGTGCGGAGATCGACACGCGTGCAGAAAAGATCGGATACAAGATCCGTGAGGCCCAGATGAAGAAGATCCCGTACATGCTTGTTGTGGGGGCAAAAGAAGAGGAAGACGGCAAAGTATCCGTCAGAAGCCGCTTTGCAGGTGATGAGGGACAGAAAGATCTGAACGAATTCATCGGCCAGATCAAAGAGGAGATCGCTTCCAGAATTTTAAGAGAGACGGTAAAAAAGGACTGAGGAAACAGAATGTCTGCAAAAAGGGGAATATAAGACAGAGGTATCAGAATGGAACAGAGGGAAAACCGAAACCTCAGAAATTGCAGGGACAGAAGGAGAAGACGCCGAAGAAGGAAAAAGACCACACGGGCCGCCGTGCTGTGCGTCCTTCTTCTGGTACTGATCCTTCTCATTGCAGGAACAGCAGCGGCTGTATATGGCCTTGTGAAAGGCGACAGCAGAGAGCAGAATATGGGGAAAACGGCAAAAGATATCAGCATTGATCCCCGACAGGATAAGTCAGGACAGGAAAATCCCGGGGAAAACACAGCCGGAAGTACGGATTCTCACGCCGGAGAAGACAGCAGGATGAAAAATACTGCAACAGAAGAACATCACAAAACGAACGGCCTTGCAATCTGCATGTATCATTATGTTTACGACGAGTCAGATCCGCCGGATGATCTGAACAATAATTACATCGAAGTCCATGCATTGGAAGATGAGATAAAATATCTTGTGGAAAATGATTATTATTTTCCCACATGGGAAGAAGTGAGACAGTATGTGGAAGGAGAGCTGCTTCTCCCGGAAAAAAGCGTTGTCCTGACATTTGACGACGGTGCCAGAAGCTTTCTGGAATTGGGGATTCCGGTGTTTGAGAAATATCGGGTGCCGGCCACCTCATTTCTGATTACCAGCAGTGACGGAGAAAACAAAGTGAAGGAATACAGGAATGATTTTGTGACGTTCCAGTCTCATTCGGACAATATGCACCGGGCGGGAGGAAATATCGGACACGGAGGGATTTTTACGGCAATGAACCATGACGACGCAGTGGCAGATCTGAAAAGATCCGTTGAAATCTGCGGCAACGGCGATGCCTTTGCATATCCTTACGGGGATTACACAGAGGAATGCCGTACAGCGGTTCAGGATGCAGGCTTCACCTGTGCGGTGACTACTGAGAACCGCAGGGCCGAGGTCGGCGACGATCCTCTGCTTCTTCCAAGGGTGAGGATGCTTAAGGATCAGTCACTGGAAGGATTTATCAGTCTGGTGGAATGAAACAGACCGGATTTTCCGGGAAGGAGAATGAAAAAAGATGTATGACAGACTGGACAGACGTTATGGATCCCGGAGGAGGAGGCGCAGAAATGCTTTCCTGCTGGTTCTGGCAGTGACACTGCTTCTTCTCTCCGGGATGATTGCTGCTGTCTGCGGTGTGATACAGAATACCGGCACGCAGAATATAGAAAAGAAACTTGAGAGCGAACAGAAGAATAATGCCGGGGAGGAAATCGGCGCAGGGGAAAAATCTGACTCGGAAATTTCATACAAGACGGACGGCCTTGCAATCTGTATGTACCATTTTCTTTACGATGAAGCAGATCCGCCCGATAATCTCGGGTATTATTATATTGAGATTCAAACTCTGGAAAGTGAGCTGCAGTATCTGGCGGAAAATGATTATTATTTTCCTACATGGCAGGAAGTGAAAGATTATGTAAACGGTGATCTGAGACTGCCTGAAAAGAGTGTTGTCCTTACGTTCGATGACGGATCGGAAAGTTTCCTTGAACTGGGAATTCCGCTGCTCGAAAAATATCAGATCCCGGCAACTGCGTTTCTGATCACCGGCAGTGACGGAGAAAGGAAAGTAAGAGAATACCAGAGCAGATATGTGACGTTTGAATCTCATTCCGACCGTCTTCACCAGGATGTGGGGAGACACGGCGAAGGTGGAATTTTTTCGGATATGAGTTATGAAGATATCCTGTCAGATATGAAGAGATCAATTGATATATGCGGGAACAGGGATGCGTTTGCATACCCGTATGGAGATTATACAGACAGCTGCCTGATGGCAGTGAGAGATGCGGGGTTCACATGTGCCGTTACAACGGAGAACAGAAGGGCGGAGGTGGGAGACGATCCGCTCAGGCTTCCCAGACTGCGAATGCTGCGGGAACAGACTCTTGAAGATTTTATCAGTATGGTAGAGTGAGTCCGGGAACGCCGGAAAGTGAAGAGAATGATCCCGGGAGAAATTTTTCTGCAGCAGGAGGGCGGTTCAGATTACCGGATATAATCTGAACCGCCCTCCTGTCATATGCAGAGTTCTTCTGCCTACATATTGTAGTACCGGGCATAGATTCCTCCTTTTTTGAGAAGACTTTCATGAGTTCCGCGCTCGGCAATGCCGTCTTCGGTTATTACGATAATCTCATCGGCATTACGGATCGTCGATAACCGGTGAGCGATGGTGATTGTCGTACGGTCCCTGGAAAGCTCTTCAAGGCTCTGCTGGATCCAGCGCTCGCTTTCGTTGTCAAGGGCGCTTGTCGCTTCGTCAAGGATCAGAATCGGAGGGTTTTTAAGAAAGACTCTGGCTATGGAGATGCGCTGCTTCTGCCCTCCGGAAAGGCGGGTTCCCCGTTCCCCTACGAATGTATCGTATCCGTCAGGAAGTTCTTCAATAAATTCATGAATATTGGCGCGCTTTGCCGCCTCTATGATTTCCTCCATGGAGGCTCCCGGTTTCCCGTAAGCGATGTTCTCTTTTATCGTCCCTCCGAAGAGATAGACATCCTGCTGTACCATACCGATCTGGCTTCGGAGACTTTTGAGCGTCAGGGTACGCACATCCTGACCGTCAATTGTAATTTTCCCTCCTGTAACATCATAGAAGCGGGGCAGCAGGGAACATATCGTCGTCTTTCCGCTTCCGGAGGGGCCCACAAGAGCAATGGATCTTCCTGCAGGAATCTCAAAAGATACATGAGAGAGAACAGGGGTGTCGTCATCGCTGTAATGGAAGGAAACATCTTCGTAGCAGACTCTTCCGTGTACATTGGTCAGTTCTCTGGCGTCGGACGCGTCCTTTATGTCGGGTTCGGTCTCCATCACGTCAAGAAAGCGGCGGAAGCCTGACAGGCCTTTCTGAATCGTCTCGATCAGTTCTACAAGGATCTGGATCGGACTGATAAAGATTCCGATGTACAGAGCATACATGGCCAGATCCGCAGGCACCATAAGGCCTTTGGCAATCAGATAGCCGCCGTATACAAGGGTTACCAGATACATCATTCCCTGGAAGAACAGATTCCAGCCCATGAAGCTTCCCATACAGCTGTAATTATTGCGCTTTGAGATGAGAAAAGCATGGTTGCTCTTTCTGAATTTTTCTCTTTCAATGTCCTCGTTGGCGAAAGACTGAACGACACGAATGCCGGCCAGAGTATCCTGAAGATTTGCGTTCACATCGCCTATCTTCCGGCGGTTTTCCATGAATGTCTCCTGCATCCGGCTGTTCTGCCGGAAAGAAAAGACAAACATGCACAGGACAAGCACGATCAGAGGAAGCGCCAGCCTCCAGTTAATCATGAACAGGAAAATGAAAGAACCGATGATCTTAACAAGAGAGATGAAGAGGTTTTCGGGGCCGTGGTGGGCGAATTCGGCAATGTCAAACAGGTCGGATACAAGTTTGCTCATCATCTGTCCCGAATTGTTTCTGCTGTAGTAGGAAAAGGAAAGCTTTTCATAGTGGTCAAAAAGCTGCTGGCGCATGTCCCGTTCCATATGAGCCCCCATCATGTGTCCCTGATAACTCACATAATATTTGCAGAGACTCTGGATGATGTACATTACAAGAAGCCCGGCCGCGATAAGAGGCAGAGCTCTCAGAATGACACTGCTGTCCCTGGTGAAAAGTGTGTTAGTGGCTGTGCGCAGGATCTGCGGGTAGGCCAGATCAGCCAGACTGATAAACGCAGCGCACAGAAGATCAATAAAGAATACTGCTTTGTACGGAGCATAATAATGAATAAATTTTCTGATTGTCTGCATAATGATCCTCCTTGAGATATTTATATAGAACCGTTCTCCGGTATCAGAGAACCGCTGAAAACAACAACAATCTTAGCACAACCGGTTTCACTTGACAAGACGGGAAGGATTCGGTATGGTTTAATCTTGAACAGAAGACTGCGCCGAGAGCGCAGTCCGGATCACAGAGACAGGAGAATATATATTATGAAGATATATCTGGCGCCGCTGGAAGGAATAACAGGCTGGATATACCGGAACGCTCTCAGAGAGTGTTTCGGTGGATTTGATAAATATTTTGTCCCGTTCATCAGGCCGAATCAGAAAGGCCATCTCAGTTCGCGGGAGAAAAAAGATATTTGTCCTGAAAACAATGAAGGAGCGTATACGGTCCCTCAGATTCTGACGAACAATGCGGAAGATTTCCTGAGGACATCTGAGAAACTGAGAGAGTACGGATACGGGGAAGTGAACCTGAATCTCGGATGCCCGTCGCGGACGGTTGTGACAAAGGGCCGGGGGGCGGGATTTCTGGCATATCCGGACAGACTGGAAGAATTTCTGGATACAGTTTTTGCAGAATGCAGGATAAGGATATCCGTTAAGACAAGGGCGGGAATCGAGAACGGAAAAGAATTCGCCGAACTGCTGAAGATATATAACAGATATCCGATGAAAGAACTGATCATTCATCCTCGTGTGCAGAAGGATTTCTACCGGAATACGCCGAATCTGGATGTGTTTGAGGAGGCTCTGGAAAACAGCGTCAATCCGGTGTGCTACAACGGGGATATATTTTCTGCGGAAGATTTCCGAAGATTCCGGGAGCGGTTTCCCTCGGTGGACTGTATCATGATCGGGAGAGGCGTGCTGGCAGATCCGGCTCTGGCCCGAATACTGCGCGGGGGCAGGAGGGCGGACAAGGAGGAACTGAGAAGGTTTCATGACCTCGTATATGCAGGATACTGCAGGGAAATGTCAGGTGACCGGACAATTCTTTATAAAATGAAAGAAATGTGGTCATACATGGCTCCGCTGTTTACAGATTATAAGAGATATGCAAAAAAGATCAGAAAGTGCGAGAAATGTAACGCATATGAAAAGGTGATAGACGAACTGTTTTCACAGGAAGATCTGGAAAAAGAGCCGGGGCGGAAAGATCCCGGCAGATAAAGGAGAGAAGAAATGCTGCAGACATTACTGGAAATCGATCAGAATATCCTGCTTTTTATTCAGGAACATATCCGGCAGGAATGGATGAATGGATTCTGGACGACAATTACCCATCTGGGAGACGGAGGAATGCTCTGGATTGCGCTGGCGGTAATCCTGCTCATCCCGAAAAAGACGAGAAGAGCGGGTATAGCAGCCCTTATTGCGCTGGCTCTGGGTGCACTTGTGACCAACGTGGCAGTCAAAAATATTGTTGAGAGAATCCGGCCATATGAGACGGTTCCCGGTCTGATCCGGCTGATCGGAGAACAGCGTGACTTCTCGTTCCCGTCCGGGCATACATGCGCGTCTTTTGCCGCGGCGTCAGCATTTTACAGGACTCTTCCGAGACGATGGGGAATCGCGTTTATCGTTCTTGCTGCGCTGATCGCGCTGTCCAGACTGTATGTGGGAGTTCATTACCCCACCGATGTGCTCGGAGGGCTGGTGATCGGTCTGATCGCCGGATGGGCCGGATGGAAGCTGTCAAAATAGGAAATTGAACTGACAGCGAAAAACGGAAGGAATCCACAAGATGGAAATCCTTCCGTTTTTTTGTACGGCAAGCCCGGCATGACCGCCGGATTGCCTTATATCTGTCAGAATCAGCCTTCGTTCTGCTTTTTCAACGCTGCTTCCACAAAGCCTTTAAAGAGCGGATGCGGCCGGTTCGGTCTTGATTTCAGTTCAGGATGAGCCTGAGTGGCAATGAACCACGGGTGGGAGGGGATCTCGATCATCTCAACGATCCGGCTGTCCGGTGAAAGCCCGCACAGTGACATCCCATGTCCTTCGAGGACTTCGCGGTAGTCATTGTTTACTTCATAACGGTGACGGTGTCTTTCGCTGATCTCCTTCTTACCGTACAGCCGGTAAGCGAGAGAGTTTTCCTTGAGCACACAGGGGTATGCGCCAAGTCTGAGCGTACCGCCGATGTCTTCGATTCCGATCTGATCCTCCATAATGTGGATGACCGGATGCGTTGTGTCCGGTTTGAGCTCCATGCTATGAGCATCGTTATATCCGATTACATTGCGGGCAAACTCGACAATGGCAAGCTGCATGCCGAGACAGAGCCCGAGGAATGGAACGCCGTGGGTACGGGCGTATTTGATCGCTTCGATCTTTCCCTCGATTCCGCGGTGGCCGAATCCGCCCGGTACAAGGATACCGCTGACATCTCCGAATATTTCATCCACATTGTCGGCAGTGACAGTCTCGGAATCCACCCATTTGATATTTACAGTAGTGTGGCTGTATATGCCTCCGTGTTTCAGGGCCTCGACAACACTGATGTAAGCGTCGTGAAGCTGGATATACTTTCCGACAAGAGCTATTGTGACTTCCTGAGTAGGGTTGCGCAGTTTCTCGACCATTTCAGTCCAGTCTTTCAGATCAGGTTCCGGACAGTCAAGGTGGAGACACTCGCAGACCACCTGGGCCAGATGTTCTTTCTCCATGGCAAGAGGCGCTTCGTAGAGATACTCTACATCCAGATTCTGAAGCACATGCTCGGCGGGAAGGTTACAGAACAGTGAAATCTTATCCTTCATTCCTGCATCCAGAGGATACTCGGAGCGGCATACGATAATATCCGGCTGAATTCCCATTCCCTGGAGTTCCTTTACGCTGGCCTGTGTGGGCTTTGTCTTCATCTCCTGGGAGGCACGCAGATACGGAATCAGTGTCACGTGGATCAGGATCACGTTTTCACGTCCTTTTTCATGCTGGAACTGACGGATGGATTCAAGGAACGGCTGACTTTCGATATCTCCCACAGTACCGCCTACCTCGATGATCGCAATCTCTGTGCCCTCGGCTGCCGGGTTGCGGTAGAACCGGCTCTTTATCTCGTTGGTGATATGAGGGATAACCTGGACAGTACCGCCTCCGAAGTCACCCCGGCGTTCTTTCTGAAGGACAGACCAGTAGATCTTTCCCGTTGTGACATTGGAATTTTTCGTGAGACTTTCATCTATGAATCTCTCATAATGTCCGAGATCAAGATCCGTCTCGGCCCCGTCATCGGTGACGAAGACCTCACCGTGCTGTACCGGATTCATGGTACCGGGATCGATATTTATATAAGGATCAAACTTCTGCATTGTAACGGTGTAACCCCGCGCTTTCAGCAGACGTCCAAGTGATGCGGCGGTGATACCTTTCCCGAGACCGGATACGACTCCGCCTGTGACAAATACATATTTTACTGCCATTTTTTCTCCTCCTGCGATTGTGTGACTTTTCAGCTGTTATCAGAAAACGAGTACAGTTCAGCCATAGACTGCTGGACCGCGCCGTTGCGGTCCGGGTAAATGTATATGGCTGAACTGTAAAAAAATACTTTCTCAGTATACACCTATTCAATTGAAAAATACAGACTTTTTTTTAAAATGTTTGTTTTAGTGGTACAGATGGTTGTGCTCATACACTGCCTCACAGGTGAGCTGGACTCCGAGCTTCTTAAAGATCTTGATATCCACATCGGACAGCATGACAGACGTGTGCGCCTGACATCCCTCCAGCTTCGGAAGCTGGGAGAGAGCGAGTCTCGCCTGGGGGCTCGCGGCGGCGCTGGCTGACAGCGCAATGAGAACTTCATCGGTGTGAAGACGCGGATTTTTACTTTTCAGATAATCCACCTTCAGCTTCTGGATCGGCTCAATAGACTCCGGCGATATGATATGGAGTCCGTGGTCCAGTCCCGCAAGCTCTTTCAATACATTGAGAAGCAGAGCCGCGGATGCGCCCAGAAGATTTGTCGTCTTGCCGGTGATGATCCTGCCATCTTCCAGTTCAAGAGCAGCGGCCGGCCCGCACGTCTCCTTTGCGCGTTCCAATGCGCGGACTGCAACTTTCCGGTCCGCGATGGTGATCCCGGCCATATTCATGAGAAGTTCGATCTTCTGAGCTTCCTTGTCAGAAGAATCACCCTTCAGAAGAGCGTTCAGCGCGGCATAATAGCGCCGGATGATTTCCTGACATGACGCTTCCCGGCAGACAGCGTCATCACAGATGCAGTTGCCGGCCATGTTGACCCCCATGTCTGTGGGGGATTTGTACGGACTTTCCCCGTAGATTTTTTCGAAAATCGTGTTGAGAACCGGGAATATCTCAACGTCTCTGTTATAATTTACCGTTGTCTCCCCATATGCTTCCAGGTGGAAGGGATCGATCATGTTTACATCATTCAGGTCTGCGGTAGCGGCCTCGTAGGCAAGATTGACAGGATGCTTCAGCGGCAGATTCCAGATAGGAAACGTCTCGAACTTTGCATATCCGGCCCGTATGCCTCTCTTGTGCTCGTGATAAAGCTGGGAAAGACACGTAGCCATCTTTCCGCTGCCGGGTCCCGGAGCGGTGACAATAACCAAGGGACGGCTTGTACGGATATAATCATTTTTTCCGTACCCTTCATCACTGATAATCAGGGGAATATTGGAAGGATAGCCGGCTATATTATAATGAAGATATACCGGGATCTCCATGCTCTCCAGGCGGTTTTTAAACAGAGCGGCACTCTCCTGACCGGAAAACTGGGTGATCACCACACTGCCGACATAGAGTCCCTGTTCACGGTAAGTTTCAATCAGGCGGAGTACGTCAGAATCATAAGTAATGCCCAGATCTCCGCGTATTTTGTTCTTTTCAATGTCTTTTGCACTGATGGCAATGACGATCTCAGCCTGACTGCTAAGCTCCTTCAGCAGCCTCAGCTTGCTATCAGGCGCGAAACCGGGAAGAACCCGTGAAGCGTGATAATCATCAAACAATTTTCCCCCGAATTCCAGATAGAGCTTGTTGTCAAACTGGCTGATCCGGTTACGGATGTGTTCAGACTGCATTTTCAGATACTTTTCATTATCAAAACCAATTCTCATTTCCTACCCCCGTTAAATGACATATTACGTACCCAGTATACTATAAAAAGCCACGGATTTACAATATTTTCATAATGTTTTTATTGATTTATGGAAACGCTGTCCGTATAATGATAATAGTTCATTTTAGGAGGCACAGAATGGATAATCAGAATAATAAAGGAAGCGGTCCCAACAACAACCGGCAGGGATGGGGAGTCATTCTCGTCACGACACTGCTGGTCACTTTTGTTGTTATGGGACTTTATTCTCTTATGCAGGGATCCAATCCTGAGGAAATCAGTTATGATAAATTTCTTGAACTGGTAGATGACAACAAGGTGGATGAGGTTACTCTCGGAAGCACAAGGATCTACATTACCCTGAAGAAAGACGCGCAGAACGAGGATAACAGTTCTGCCCAGGGAACAGGAATGAACAACATAATAAATCAGATCGAACAGCAGGCCCAGGAGGGCGCAGGCGGGGAGCGGGAACCGGATTATTATACCGGTGTTGTAAATGATGATACTCTGGCTCAGCGCCTGGAAGATGCAGGCGTTACTTTCGGAGCCGAGGTTCCCGATACTGCCGGATCACTTATCTTCGAAGTGGTTGTCACGGTCATACTGCCGATCGTTCTGCTTGTTATTCTGTTCAACATCCTTATGAAGCGGATGACCAAGGGCGGCGGCATGATGGGAATCGGAAAAAGCAATGCCAAGATGTATATGGAAAAGGAGACGGGAGTGACGTTTCAGGATGTGGCCGGCGAGGATGAGGCGAAGGAGTCACTTCAGGAAGTGGTGGATTTCCTCCATAATCCCGGAAAATATTCTGGAATAGGTGCAAAACTTCCCAAGGGAGCACTCCTTGTAGGCCCTCCGGGAACCGGCAAGACACTGCTTGCCAAGGCGGTGGCCGGAGAGGCAAAAGTGCCGTTCTTTTCCCTGTCAGGATCTGCTTTTGTCGAGATGTATGTGGGCGTGGGAGCTTCCCGTGTCCGCGATCTGTTCAAGCAGGCTCAGCAGCAGGCCCCCTGTATTGTGTTCATCGATGAGATCGATGCCATAGGCAAGACACGTGACACGGCTCTGGGAGGAAATGACGAGCGTGAGCAGACGCTGAATCAGCTGCTGGCGGAGATGGATGGATTCGATACGAATAAGGGACTTCTGATACTGGCAGCTACAAACCGTCCGGAGATTCTGGATCCGGCGCTTTTGCGTCCGGGACGTTTCGACCGGCGTATTATCGTAGACAAACCGGACCTGAAAGGACGCATTGATATCCTGAAAGTACATGCAAAGGATGTCAGGATGGATGACAGCGTAGATCTGGAGGCTATCGCTCTCGCCACATCCGGCGCGGTGGGATCTGATCTGGCGAACATGATCAACGAGGCTGCGATCAATGCGGTGAAGCATGGAAGACAGGTTGTGAGCCAGAAGGATCTTTTTGAGGCGGTCGAGGTGGTGCTCGTAGGAAAAGAGAAGAAAGACCGTATTATGAGCAAGGAGGAGAGAAGAATCGTATCCTACCACGAGGTGGGGCATGCGCTTGTGACCGCTCTCCAGAAGAATACGGAACCGGTGCAGAAGATTACGATTGTTCCGAGAACCATGGGCGCTCTCGGTTATGTAATGCAGACACCGGAGGAAGAGAAGTTCCTCAATACAAAGAAAGAGCTCGAGGCGATGATCGTTGTAGCTCTCGGCGGCCGGGCTGCTGAGGAGATCGTTTTTGATACAGTAACGACCGGAGCGGCGAATGATATTGAGCAGGCAACAAAGATTGCCAGAGCGATGATCACCCAGTACGGGATGTCAGAGCGGTTTGGTCTGATGGGGCTTGAATCCATACAGAACCGGTATCTGGACGGACGCCCGGTGCTGAACTGCGGCGATGCCACAGCGGGTGAAATCGACGAAGAAGTCATGCGTATGCTGAAAGCCGCGTACGAGGAAGCAAAACGGCTTCTGGCGGCGAACAGAGAGGCGCTTGATAAGATCGCGGCGTTTCTGATTGAGAAGGAGACGATAACCGGAAAAGAGTTTATGAAGATCTTCAGGGAAGTGAAGGGAATCCCGGAACCGGATCCGGAAAATGAGGAGGAAGCACCGAAGGAGGAGCGCATTTCCATGAAACCGGCGGCTGCTGTTCCGGAGAACGGACAGGAGGAAGAATTAGAAGGATAGTCAGGAGAAAATGCCATGTTAGAACAGTTGAAGAAAGAAGTATATGAGGCAAATATGCTTCTTCCCCGATATGGTCTGATCACTTTTACCTGGGGAAATGTAAGCGGAATTGACCGGGAGAGCGGTTTGTTTGTCATCAAGCCGAGCGGCGTGGAATATGACAGACTGAGCCCGGATGATATGGTTGTTGTAGATCTGGAAGGGAATAAAGTGGAAGGGCATTATAATCCATCGTCAGATACCCCTACGCATGTTGTTCTTTACAACAGATTTCCGAAAGTGGGAGGGATTGTGCATACGCATTCTTCCTGGGCTACAAGCTGGGCGCAGGCCGGCAGAGATGTCCCCTGTTATGGAACGACACATGCAGATTATATTTATGGGGAGATCCCCTGTGTGAGAAATCTGACAAAAGATGAGATTGAGGAAGCATATGAGAAAAATACAGGGGTTCTCATTGCAGATGAATTTGAGGCGCGAGAGAAGGACTACATTGCAGTACCGGCGGTTCTGTGTAAGAACCATGGCGTATTTACATGGGGAAAGGATGCCCGTGAGGCAGTTCATAATGCGGTAGTGACGGAAGAGGTGGCCAAAATGGCGGCAGTCTGTGAGATGATCAATCCGGAAGTTCAGCCGGCGCCGCAGGAACTTCAGGATAAGCATTATTACAGAAAGCATGGGGCCAATGCATACTACGGGCAGAGAACAGAGCAGGCGGAAAAGTAAAGAAAATGAGCGAGGACAGGGGAAGATTTCCCTTGTCCTTTTTGTTTTAAAACAGTATAATGTTGACCATGGAAAGTAATAATAATTTTGACATACAGGAAGAATTAAAGAAACTTCCCGGGAGACCCGGGGTTTATATCATGCATGATGAAAAGGATAATATTATCTATGTGGGGAAGGCCGTCAGTCTGAAAAACCGTGTCAGGCAGTATTTCCAGAGCAGCAGGAACAAGGGTGTCAAGATAGAACAGATGGTGACACATATCCGCCGTTTCGAGTATATTGTGACGGATTCGGAGCTGGAGGCTCTTGTGCTTGAATGCAATCTGATCAAAGAGCACAGGCCCAAGTATAACACAATGCTTATGGATGATAAGACTTATCCGTTCATCAAAGTCACAACAAACGAAGCATTTCCAAGGGTCATTCTGTCCAGGAGAATGCTGAAGGACAAGGCCAGATATTTCGGACCTTTTACAAGCGCGCAGGCTGTCAGGGACACGATAGACCTGATTCACAAGCTGTTCCATGTAAGAAGCTGCAGCCGCAGCCTGCCCAAGGATATCGGCAAAGAGAGGCCGTGTCTGAATTATCATATCAAGCAGTGTGATGCTCCCTGTCAGGGGTATATTTCCCAGGAAGAATACGGAAAATCCATCAGTGAGGTGATTCGGTTTCTCAATGGGAATTATGATGGAATCCTTAAGGAGCTTGAGGAAAAGATGAATGAAGCTTCAGAAAATCTGGAGTTTGAGAGGGCCATCGAATACAGAGAACTGATCGGCAGCGTAAAAAAGGTGGCTCAGAAACAGAAGATTACGGACTCCAGCGGGGAGGACAGAGATGTTCTTGCCGTGGCGTCAGGAGAAGAGGACGCAGTGGTACAGGTGTTCTTTATCCGCGGAGGAAGGCTGATCGGGAGAGATCATTTTTATCTCCGGATTACAAAAGGCGAAGAGAAGAGTAGCATCCTGGATAATTTTATTAAACAGTACTATGCGGGAACACCTTATATCCCGGGAGAACTTATGCTGCAGGAAGACGTGGAGGAAAGGGAGCTTCTGGAGACCTGGCTTACGGCAAAGCGGGGACAGAAAGTAACTCTCAGGATACCCAGGAAAGGAACGAAAGAGAAACTTGTCGAACTTGCCGCCGAGAATGCCAGACTTGTACTTACCAAGGACAAAGAACGGCTGAAGCGCGAGGAGGGAAGGACGATCGGGGCTGTGAAGGAGATTGCTTCCCTGCTGGGAATTGACGGCATAACAAGGATGGAGGCATACGACATTTCCAATACAAACGGATTTGAATCGGTCGGCTCTATGGTTGTATATGAGCGCGGAAAACCGAAGAGAAATGACTACCGGAAATTTAAGATCAAGGGAATCAAGGGAGCTGACGATTACGGAAGCCTGAGAGAGGTTCTCACCAGACGATTTACTCATGGTCTCAGGGAACGCCAGGAGAATGCCGAGTTCGGCAAATTTACCGTGTTTCCGGATCTGATCCTGATGGACGGAGGAAAAGGTCAGGTCAATGTGGCTCTGCAGGTGCTGGATGAGCTTCACCTTGACATTCCTGTCTGCGGGATGGTGAAAGATGACTATCACCGCACCAGGGGATTATATTACCATAACGAAGAGATACCCATCGACAGATCATCCGAGGCTTTCCGCCTGATTACAAGAATACAGGATGAAGCACACCGTTTTGCCATCGAATATCACAGGCAGCTCAGAGGGAAGGGGCAGGTTCATTCCATACTGGATGACATCGATGGGATCGGTCCGGCAAGGCGGAAGGCGCTGATGCGTCATTATATGAGCCTGGATGATATCAGAAACGCCTCGAAAGAGGAACTTGCGGGAATTCCGTCCATGAATGAAAAAGCGGCGGAATCTGTGTACAAGTTTTTTCATTAGTGATATTATTATAGAGAAAGCGGGATGAAGCGGAGCGGCATCTGGCTGGGCACAGTGATGTGCGAAAAGAGCGAAAAGGAGAAAACATATGGAACATGGCATAAGATTGAGCGAACTTGTAGAGAAAATGAATCTGAAAAATCTTACACCTGAAGTCGAGACGGCTGAAAAGGAAGTGAACGTACCCGATGTCAACCGGCCTGCGCTTCAGCTGGCGGGCTTTTTTGATCACTTTGATTCGAACAGAGTTCAGATCATAGGAAATGTGGAATACAGGTATGTGCATACTCTTTCGGAAAAACAGAGGGATGAGATATACGATAAACTTCTTCAGCATCCCATCCCCTGTATCGTATTCTGCCGTAATATGGAGCCGGATGATAATTTCCTGGAGAAAGCAGTGAAATACGGTGTGCCGGTCTATAAGACAGCGAAGCAGACTTCAGATTTTACTGCGGAGATTATCCGCTGGATGAATGTGAAGCTGGCACCGTGTATCTCCATACACGGAGTGCTTGTCGATGTGTATGGCGTGGGCGTTCTGATCATGGGGGAGAGCGGCATAGGAAAGAGTGAGGCTGCTCTGGAACTGATCAAGAGAGGGCATCGTCTTGTTACGGATGACGTGGTGGAAATCCGCAAGGTGAGTGATGAGACGCTTGTTGGTTCTGCACCTGATATAACAAAGCATTTCATTGAACTGAGAGGAATCGGTATCGTTGATGTGAGGTCAATGTTTGGTGTACAGAGTGTCAGAGAGACACAGAATATCGATCTTGTGATCACGCTCGAGGACTGGAGCAGAGACAAGGAGTACGACAGACTCGGTCTGGAAGAGGAGTACACGGAATTCCTCGGAAATAAAGTTGTGTGCCACAGGATCCCGATCCGTCCGGGGCGGAATCTTGCGATCATTACAGAATCTGCAGCTGTCAACCACAGACAGAAGCAGATGGGATATAATGCGGCGCAGGAACTCTACAAGAGAGTTCAGGAAAATCTCGCAAAGAGAAATAAGTAAAAGAGTAGGAGATTTGGTCATGAAGTATTGTTTCGGAGTAGACATTGGTGGAACAACGGTAAAGATGGGTCTGCTTGACACAGTGGGGAATATCCTTGACAAATGGGAAATTCCGACGAATACGTCAGAAGAGGGGAAAGCCATTCTCCCTGATGTAGCGGCTTCCATTGAGAAGAAGCTGGAGGAGCGCAGCCTGAATAAGAGCGACATTGCGGGAGTCGGAGTCGGTGTTCCCGCGCCCGTGACATCTGAGGGAATCGTAAACGGAAGCGCTAACCTCGGCTGGAAATACAAAGAAGTAAAAAGGGAACTGGAGGAGCTGACCGGACTCAGGGCCGAGATAGGAAACGACGCCAATGTTGCAGCTCTCGGTGAAATGTGGAAAGGCGGCGGAGCCGGAGAGAAGAACATGATCATGGTTACGCTTGGAACAGGCGTCGGGGGCGGAGTTATTATCGACGGCAGGATCCTCGTAGGACAGAATGGGGCAGGCGGAGAGATCGGTCATCTCTGTGTTAACTATGAAGAGACTGACAGATGTGGATGCGGAAACAGGGGATGTCTTGAGCAGTACGCTTCCGCGACCGGGATTGTCCGGCTTGCCGGGAAGAAGCTTGAGAAGGAACAGCGCCCCACAATCCTGAAGAAAGAGGACGTAACGGCGAAAGATGTATTTGATGCAGTAAAAGAGGAAGATGAAGTTGCAAAGGAGATTGCTGTTGAGTTCGGGCAGTATCTCGGCCATGCACTTGCAAACCTTGCCGCGGTTCTTGATCCGGCAGTCATCGTAATCGGCGGCGGCGTTTCAAAGGCCGGAGAGGTTCTTATTCCGTACATACAGAAACCATATATGGAGAGAGCCTTTTTCGCGAACCGAAATGTCAGATTCACGCTTGCAGAACTGGGAAATGACGCGGGAATCTGCGGCGCAGTGAAACTGGTGCTGGGAGACTGATGCTGCTGAGAGAGAGCGAAAGCCTCTGTTCAGCAACTGACTTATAATAATTTAATTACAGAATAAAAAATCCCGGCAGATATCGTGATTTTCTGATCACTGATTATCTGCCGGGATTTTTCTGAATTCGATTATATCACAGAGTCATCGTTTTATTCTGCCGGTGTATCCGCAGTTCCCGAGTCAACTGTTCCGGTATCAGAAGTACCGGGATCTGTTGTGTCGGGAGCAGTGGCAGTACCGGGATCTGCCGTGCCCGAATCAGAGGTTCCTTCGCCTTCTGTTCCGCCATCCGTTCCGGAATCCGCGGATCCATCGTCTGTGTTACCCTCATCATCAGGTTCTTCCGGCTCTTCATAGACCGGATCCGGAGCAACATAATGCCCGGAACAGCTCTGAGTAGGAACATCGTCTTTTGCAAAATATTCTGTTATTGACGGACAGCTGCTGACTGCAAGGAGCCCTGTCTCAGTACAGATCGACGTCCTGACAACAGAGGAGGGTACCTCAAACTCTTTATCTTCAAGTCCTTCATGGACTCTTTCCATTATATTTTTCCACAGTCTGGAATGCCATGACTGGCTCATACCTTCCATCGGCTTGTTGCTGTCATATCCGCCCCAGACAGAAGCGGTGTAATACGGTGTGTATGCTGAAAGCCAGAGGTCGGTGCTGTTCTGTGTGGTACCGGTCTTGCCGGCAGCATGCATGTTGTCAAGCCGGGCGGCAGTACCTGTTCCCTGATTGATGACATCTTCCATGGCGCTTGTCAGAAGATAAGCGGTGGAATCTTTGATCACCTCATGAGTATCCGGCGTGGAATTGTCCAGAAGGACGTTTCCGTCATGATCCAGAACCTGTGTATAAAGAATGGGCTCCGTATACACTCCGCCGTTTGCGATAGCCGCATATGCGGCGGTAAGCTCAATATTATATACACCGTTTGTGATGCCGCCAAGAGCTTTGGCCTGGGAAGTCCTGTCTTCTTCCGTAAGAGTGGTGAAACCAAAATCAAGAAGATACTCATAACCTTTTTCTTCTCCTACCACTTCGGTCAGGGTACGGACAGCGCAGACATTCATGGAGTGCTCAATGGCATAACGCACGGTAGTCGGACCAATATAAATGTTATCCCAGTTGTGAACCTCCTGACCGTTTTTATACTTATAGGGCTCGTCCACAATGATGCTTGCCAACGACATATCGCATTCATTCAGCGCGGGCGCATAGGTTGAAACGATCTTGAAACAGGATCCGGGCTGTCTCATGGAGCCTGTGGCACGGTTCAGCGAGAGACTTGTTTTTTTCTCGCCCCGGCCGCCGACGATTGCTTTGACCTGACCGGTGTACTGATCCATGACAACGACCGAAGCCTGTGGCTGCGGGGAAATATCGATATTTTCATCCACCGTGTCGTTCTCTCCGATATTCAGTGTGCTCTTGTACTCCTCAATGGCTTCGTTTGCCGCTTCCTCAGAGTTGAATACGAGTGGGTAATTGTCATTGTGCGCGTCGCGGAGATATGCTGCAAGCTGTTCTTTGCTGTAGTTCTCTGTCGTGCCGTCCGCTCTGTGGATAGTCAGCGCATATTCAAGGCCGTATTCCGAAACAGTGAGATAATCATCCACATCAGCCACTTCTTCGTCGCAGATCTCCTGAATCAGGGAATCCTGCGTGGAGGTGATGGTAAGTCCTCCGCTGTACAGAAGATTGTAGGCCTGAGTTTCCGAGTATCCCTTTTCGTCAACAAGATCGTTTACCACCTGTTCAATGAGTGCGTCCACAAAATAAGAGTAAGGCTCATCGTTTGTCGTAACGGCAGCGGTTTCGAGAATGCGGTCATATACATTATCCGCCATGGCCTCATCATGCTCTTCCTGAGTGATATACCCCTGTTCCAGCATGTTATCAAGCACACGTTCCCGTCTCTTGGCATTTTCGCCCGGATTCTCCACCGGATCATACCTGGTGGGATTCTGGGTAATCGCGGCGATCACCGCACACTCCGACAGAGTAAGATCAGAGACATCCTTATTGAAATATCTGGTGGCGGCAGCCTGAACTCCGAGACATCCCTGCCCGAGGTTGATGGTGTTCATATAAGCCTCAAGGATCTGTTCCTTGCTCATTTCCTTCTCAATCTGAAGCGCAAGATACTGTTCCTGAAGTTTTCTCTCAACCCTGTCATAGAGCGTTTTTTCCTGAACGAAATTCGGAAATACATTGTTCTTTATAAGCTGCTGCGTCAGGGTGCTGGCACCTTCCGAAAAGTGGAAGCCGTTGGTGACACCGACCACGCCGGCCCGGATGATTCCCTGAAGGTCTATGCCGTTATGTTCATAAAAACGCTCGTCCTCGATCGCTACAAAGGCGTGCGCCATATATTCGGGTATCTCATCGTAAGTGCGGTATACACGGTTGGAACTGGAGTCGCTCAGTGTCTCAAGCTGATTTCCGTCCTGATCCAGGATGAAGCTTGTGTATCCCTGGGGAAGAATATCTTCGGCCGTCACTTCAGGTGTGTTTCTGATGATCTGCAGCGCAAAGATTCCCGCACCGCAGACGCCGATTACACAGAGAAGGACCATGCTGATGACCACAGCTTTGAATAAGCGGACGCCAACGCGTTTTTTCTTCATTCTCTTCTTTGAAGAGATATTCTTCTTTCTTCTGGAAAGATTGCTTTTCCCATAATTCACGAATAACATCCTCCTTTATCAACTCTTATGATTATATCAAATTTACTATTTTAAATAAAGATAAAAATAAAAACTTCACATTTTACAGGAAATCTTAAGAAAATCTTGCAGTTTTCCGCTGTTCTGGTATAGTTAAGACAGTTTATCAGATGGGGGAAGACTCCCGCCTCTACAGCCGGTGAGGAACAAATATGCATCAGTGGCGGGTGTCAATCTTCCATCTGATAAACGCTCCGCGAGGATGCGCAGGGATTCGGAGAAGTATTATGTCGGCTGATGCCGACCCGAATCCCGCGCCAAGACTCGCGAGCGAGTCTTGAATTCGGGAGGCGAAGATATTGAAGGCTTATCGGACAGTATATACCGGCGGGACAGGAGAGATCGTGGAAAAAAGGTCCCGCTTTATCGCGGATGTCTTTCCTGTTTCAGGAGAAGAGGAGGCATTGGAATATCTGGAAGGGATCAGGAAAAAATACTGGGACGCAAGGCACCACTGCTGGGCATATGTAACAGGTGATGATCCCGCCGTGGAGCGAATGAGTGATGACGGTGAACCGGCGGGGACTGCGGGAAAACCGATCCTTGAGGTGATCCGGGGAAGAAAGCTTACTAATGTGCTGGTGGTGGTTACACGCTATTTCGGAGGAACACTGCTGGGAACAGGAGGGCTTGTCAGGGCCTATACATCTTCCGCGGCGGCGGGGCTGGATCACAGTAAGATTATTACCAAAATCAGGGGATTCAAACTGAAGATCACCACAGATTATACAGGATTGGGGAAGATTCAGTATCTTCTCGGTCAGAGAGGTATAAAAACACTTGATTCATCATACACAGACAGAGTTGAGCTTACAGTTCTGGTCCCGGAAGAAGAGGAGGAGAAACTGAGAGCGGATATTATGGACGGAACAAACGGGCAGGCCGTGATGGAGACGGGGGACGGCTGCTGGTTTGCCTCGATTGACGGAGAAATACAGATATTCTGAACCGAAGATACAGACGCCTGTTTCTTCATCCCCGCAAATGCATGAATCCGGCTGGGAACTGACACTGCCGGGAGGAGCAAAAGAAATTCTTACGCCCTGTTCGGCTGGATGGCCGGGGATCGATGCAGGAGGCATGAAACGCCCCGGAGTTCTTTACAGATAGAAGAGAAATAAAAAGACCGCCAGCCCCGTCTGTGGCTGGCGGTAAACTTGTTCATCTTACGGTTTTACGAAAATTCCGGTTCGATCAGGCCGAAGGAGCCGTCTTTCCTCTTATAGACTACATTTACTTCATCTGTCTCGGCATTGGAGAAGACGAAGAAACTGTGTCCCAGCAGCTCCATCTGGATACATGCATCTTCCGGATACATGGGTTTGATGCCGAATTTTTTCGTGCGGACAATCCTGATCTCGTCGTCTTCCGGAGCATCTTCTTCTGATTCAAAGAACTCTTTTTTGAAGTTGCTCGGGGTGGAGAAAGAAGTGGGATGTCCCTGACTTCTGGCAACCAGCTTGTTTTTGTATTTGCGGAGCTGGCGCTCAATAATCTCCTCAACAAGATCGATCGATACATACATGTCGCTGCTTGTCTGCTCAGAGCGGATGATACTGCCTTTTACGGGGATCGTCACTTCGATCTTCTGACGTTCCTTCTCCACACTGAGCGTTACGATGATTTCTGTTTCAGGAGTGAAGTACCTTTCAAGTTTTCCTAATTTCTGCTCGATAGTTTCCTTTAATCCGGGGGTTACTTCGATGTTTTTTCCGCTGATGATAAAATTCATACTGCTCAACTCCTTTGTTCATATTATACAGGAAGAACGGGAAATTCCCCCTGTATTATGTTCATATTATAGCATGGAACAGTATCAATGTATAGAACGAATCATTTCAATTCCCGTAATCCCTTCCGGTCCGGGCAGCTTATTTCATATTACTGCGCTTGCGCATCCTTGAATCAAGAATCTTTTTGCGGATACGCAGTGACTTCGGAGTAACCTCAAGCAGTTCGTCCGTGTCAATGAAATCAAGTGCCTGCTCCAGGCTGAGAACACGAGGCGGTGTAAGCCGGAGGGCCTCATCCGCACTGGAAGAGCGGGTGTTCGTCAGGTGCTTGGTCTTGCAGACGTTCAGCTCAATATCCTCGGTCTTTCCGTTCTGTCCGATAACCATGCCGGCATATACACGTTCTCCCGGTCCGATAAAGAGTGTGCCGCGTTCCTGAGCGCTGTAGAGACCATAGGTGACAGACTCTCCTGTCTCAAATGCGATCAGTGAACCCTGCTTGCGGTACTGTATGTCGCCCTTGTACGGCGCGTAGCCGTCAAAACTTGTATTCAGAATTCCGTTTCCTTTTGTGTCGGTGAGAAATTCTCCTCTGTATCCGATCAGTCCTCGGGAGGGAATCGAAAATTCCAGGCGGGTATAGCCGCCGTTTGAAGCCCCCATGTTCTGAAGCTCGCCTTTGCGCTGCCCAAGCTTTTCGATGACGACTCCGGTAAATTCATCAGGCACGTCGATGTAAGCGATCTCCATGGGCTCAAGCTTTTTCCCGTTTTCATCTGTTTTGTACAGTACTTCTGCCTTGCTGACCGCAAATTCGTATCCTTCCCGGCGCATGTTTTCGATCAGGACAGAGAGGTGAAGTTCACCCCTTCCGGAGACTTTGAAGCTGTCCGTATTGTCGGTTTCTTCCACCCGGAGACTGACATCTGTGTTCAGCTCACGGAACAGTCTCTCGCGCAGATGGCGGGAGGTCACATATTTTCCTTCCTGTCCTGCAAAGGGACTGTCATTGACAATAAACTGCATGGAGATTGTCGGTTCGGAGATTTTCTGGAACGGAATCGGTTCCGGATTCTCCGGAGAGCAGAGCGTGTCTCCGATTGAAATATCGGAGATGCCGGATATTGCCACAATAGAACCGATTGTCGCCTCTTTTACTTCAATTTTTTCCAGACCGTCGAATTCATACAGCTTGCTGATCTTTACTTTCTCCTGTCTGTCAGGATCGTGATGATTTACAAGGAGCATCTCCTGATTGACGGCAATCGTTCCGTTGTCTACTTTTCCGATGCCGATACGCCCTACATATTCGTTGTAGTCGATGGTGCTGATAAGAACCTGTGTAGGCGCTTCCGGATCTCCTTCCGGAGCCGGGATGTATTTGAGAATCGTCTCAAAGAGAGGCTTCATATCCCTTTCTTCATCCGAAAGATCAAGAACCGCAACCCCGGCCTTGGCGGAGGCGTATACAAACGGACACTCGAGCTGTTCGTCTGAGGCTCCGAGGTCGATAAAAAGTTCCAGAACTTCGTCAATCACTTCCTCCGGACGTGCCTCCGGACGGTCGATCTTATTGATGCAGACGATAACAGGAAGGTCGAGATCCAGCGCCTTTCTGAGCACAAATTTGGTCTGAGGCATGGCCCCCTCGAATGCATCCACTACGAGGATTACACCGTTTACCATTTTCAGAACACGCTCGACCTCACCGCCGAAATCAGCGTGTCCGGGGGTGTCGATGATATTGATCTTAACTCCTTTATAATGTACTGCTGTATTTTTGGACAGGATCGTGATTCCGCGTTCGCGTTCGATATCATTGGAATCCATGACGCGTTCCGCCACTTCCTGGTTTTCGCGGAACACACCGCTCTGCTTTAAAAGTTCATCCACCAGCGTCGTCTTGCCGTGATCGACATGGGCGATGATGGCAATATTTCTTACATCTTCACGTTTTGTCTTCATAGTAATTCAACACTCTTTCCTTATTATATAGATTCATTTCTCACTGCAACTCTATTATTCTATCACAACAAGTACGCGGAGACAATAAAAAAGAGTTCCCGGGGAGGAACTCTTATAAATTATAAAGGTTCAGTAAATTGTCTGATTCTTCAGAAAACGAGTTTATTCCGGCAGTGCGAGAAATTTATCCAGCCGTTCTCTGACCTCTGCCAGATGGGAGCGGCTCACCGGGATGTCCTTGCCGGTGGACAACAGCAGATGAGAAGAATGAAAGGCAGACACAAAGTTCAGATTTACAATAAAGCTTCTCTGGCAGAGAACGAAGGATTCTCCGAGCCGGGAAAGAAGAGATGTCAGTTTTTCTGAGGTGTGAAAACACCCGCCCCTCGTGTAGATATTCGTAGTGCGCAGTGTCCTTTCCAGATAGACGATATCTTTCTCAAATATGTGGAAATCTTCTCTGTTCCAGGAAATATCAAGAATCCGTTCTCTCAGATGTTTTATTTCATTTACGGCCTTTTCAACGGCAGGAGCCAGATATTGCTTCAGCTCGGACTTGTGGATAAAGTAAGTATGCCGTGTCTCGTATACGGGACTTACATATTTCAGATACTGACTGATAAATATGATCTGTATGCCGGTGCAAAGGGAACTGACCTGTCCGGCGGTGCGGATGCCGGAGTCATCTCCAAGTTCAATATCCATAAATACAATGTCAAAAGCCGCAGTGCCCTGTCTGACTGTATTGAGAAATTCACCCGCGGAAAAAAATTCTCTGACGCTGTACTCCGGTTTTACGGCAGAGGGCAGGAGACTCTTTAAAAGCTCCATATCTACCGGATTGTCTTCTAATATAGCTATGCGGATCATTTAATCACCTCTGTTGTTTGTTTTAGCTGACTGTGTATAATTCAGGATGACGAGAGAATCAAACCGGTCTCCGTCATTCCGCCACACACAGTATCCGAGATGCTCTTCGGCGATCTGCTCTATGATCTTAAGGCCGAAACCGTGCAGCGGCCTCTCTGATTTGGTTGTAGTGCCATTAAATTTTACCACAGGATTCTTGCTGTTTACCATATGTATCCGTAAAATTTCACCCTGCCATGACAGTTCGAGCCTCAGAAAAGGGGAGGGGGCTCCGGAATGCCGGCAGCTTTCCAGTCCGTTATCAAGAAGATTGAAAAAAAGACTCGACATCTCAGGATACGTAATCACAGAGTTGTTTTCTGCAGGAGGAAGACTTATTCTGTATTCTGTCCGGATGCCGCAGCTTTTGGCCTCAGCCCGTTTTGTGCGAAGGATCAGGTCAATAAAGGAATCGGAACAAAAGCGTGATGTTTCCGTGTCAGGAGGAATTTCCGTAAGCCGGCGGGCATATAATACAGCCTGTTCAGGGGATGTGTGTATGAGATCCGCCAGCACTTCAAGGCTGGAGAAAAAATGTGCCTGCTCCTTTTCAGACGCTGTCTTGAGATAGCGGATCTCCCTGTCCTGCTGATCCTGCAGTTTTCGGCTCTGTTCCAGCACGGATATTTCTTTGGAGAGAAGAAGACCGGAAATCACCCTGTCAACAGCAGTGTGAAACAGAGCGACGGAGGAAAAAATAGAAATGCAGGTCAGTATACTGGCAGCCTGCTCAAAAATTCTGCTGCTTCCAAGATAGTGGTACAGTATGGTGTACTCCCAGGAAATTACAGGATATATCAGGAATCCCGCGAAAAAGAGAATACGGTATTTCATGGTGTCTCCTCCTTTCTGTGTGAATTCAGGAGTTTATTTATATAGTCATCCGCCTCATCCGTTCTCCCGCTGTCCAGCAGAAAAGATACGGCGGCAAGATGTCCCGAGATGTCATGGCTTACCCTGCGTGTCATTCGATACTCCCGGGAGAGCTCGGCGGAGTATTCCATCTGCTGTGTCAGCTGCGTGTGTTTCAGACGAAGCAGGGTCCTGCGGCCTTCTTCATCAATAAAGCGGTTCAGGGTTTTTAAGGCGCGGCAGGCAAGGAAGATGATCAGTGCGAAGTATACCGCCGACATGACAAGAGCAAGGAACCCGTTGTAAAAATATGTCAGAAGGAAAAATGTATTCGCAGTCAGGAAAACAAGAAGATAAAGTACGGCCAGTCTGAGAACCGGTCCGGAACTCATAACATCCAGATTCTGTCTTACACGGGGGAGCGTCCGGAAAAAGAGTACAGAGAGGATAATGCTGTATATGAGTGTGTATGCCCCCAGTGTAAAGGGATCCGCAGTTACAAACAGTGTGGCGGGGAGTTCCAGTCTGCCCGATATGATATAATTCAGAAGGCTGAAAAGACTGAGTATAAAAATTGAGACACCTTCCGCAAAGATCAGTGACAGATAGAAAATGCCGATGACTGACATTTTTTTCCGGAGTGTTCCCCGGAAAAAAACAAAACAGACCGCGATGACGAGAACAGGAGGAAAAAGCGATATGATACTGAACAGTTCGTCCGGGTAGAATGCACAGAACAAAGCGAGAACCGGAAGGACACAAACGGCAGCCGGCAGAGCGCGCTTTGCTATCGGTTTCCTGTATTCAAAAAACATTCTGAAAGACAGAAATGAATAGAGATATACGGCTGCGGTAACAAAGAAAAAGTCAATATGTCTGTACATTGCGGGATTCCTCCTGAAATAATATCATTATACATCATTGCACAGGAAATTTGTGCAAAATATTACATTTAAGCGGTTATTTCTGCATGACAGGTGGAACAAAAGCAGGGGCAGGATTATAATAAACTCTGTATCTGATTTTAATTACAGCTTTTATATGTTCTGTGTGACGGCTTTTGCAGGGAGTGAGTTGAAGTGGATAAGAAAGACGGTACAGGGGAAGATTATTCTCTGGAAATATTACCGGAGACAGATTTTGAAGAGATGGATAAGGATGAAGAAGACTCCGGCAGCAGGGAGTTCCGCCTCAGAAGATGGCAGAAAGTTCTCCTTGCTGTTTTTGCTGTCATTGTAATTGCAGCTGGAAGCCTCACAGGCAGTTTTTTCTTTCTGCGTGCGAGGGGAGAGAAGAGTCTGAAAACGGAAGTGCCGGAGACGGCGGAACAGGTAACGCCTCAGGAGAGGGAAGGACTCTTTATTACATATAACGGAAAAGAATACAGGTATAACGATGATATTATCAATTTTCTCTGCCTTGGAATCGACAAGGATATTCCGATCGAAGAGAAGAGGGAGACCGGAAGTGAAGGCCTTGCCGATGCGGTGCTTCTTGTTAGCATCGACGTGAATGCAGGGCAGATAAGTCTTCTGGCCATTCCGCGGGAGACGATTGTGCCGGTCCGCGTACAGGATACGGGAGGAAATTTCGTGAAGAATGAGAACAAGCAGATTACCCTTCAGTATGCTTACGGGCAGACTGCGGAGGACAGCTGTGAACTGATGGTGGACGCGGTGTCAAATCTGCTGTTCAAGGTGCCGATTCAGAGATATTGTTCGATTAATTTTCAGGCAGTTCCTACGCTGAATGATGCCATCGGCGGTGTTGATGTGGAAGTCCTCGAAGATGTATGGGGCGATCACTGCACTCTCTACGCAGGGACAACGGAGCACCTTGACGGATATGAGGCGCTGGACTATATACAGTGGCGCTATGAGTGGGCGCCGGAGACGAGTATGGGCCGTCTGGAACGCCAGAAACAATACATGATGAATTATTTTAATCAGGCAAAAACAGTGGTAAAGGATGATCCGACGCTGCCGGTCCGGGTATTCCGGGAACTGGATGGCAATATGTGCACCAATATTACAGTGGATGACCTCACTTATCTTGTTCCGGAGCTGCTGGACATATCCCTTGACACGGATAATATTGCAATGATTCCCGGAGAAGTGACGGAGGCGGGAGAATACGAAGAATATCATGTATATGAAGACGAGCTGAAGGATCTGGTCATAAGCCGCTTCTATGAAGAGGTGGAACCGGAGACAGATGAAGACAGCGGAACAGCTCCCCGGAACGCGGAATAAGGAATGAATCCGGACAGAAAGGAATAAAGACAATGGCAGGAAGAAAGAAAACGAACAAAAAGACAATGATTATAATCATCATTGCCGCAGCAGTGGTGCTTCTGGGCGGAGCCGGTGCGGGAATGTGGCTGTATTTCGGCGGACAGAACACCGTGTCAGAGCCGGTGCAGGCGGATCCGGAAGAGGCACAGAAAGATTATGAAGAGATGCAGGAGGAAGTCGTTACGGAAAACGACGATCCCATGCAGCGCAAAATCGATTTTGAGGCGCTCCGGGAAATCAATCCGGATGTCTATGCATGGATCTGGATCCCGGGAACGAATATAGATTACCCGATCCTTCAGAGCGCGGTGGAAGCGGATGACTATTATCTGAATACGACCATAGACGGAAAGAAGGGGTATCCCGGATCGATCTATACGGAAAAATATAATTCCACCAGTTTTACGGATCCGGTGACCGTTGTGTACGGACATGAACTGAAAAACGGAACAATGTTTTCCGAACTTCACAGTTACACGGACAGAGAATTTTTTGACAGCTATCCGTATATTTATATTTATACTCCCGACCAGACTTTGAAGTATCAGATCTTTGCGGCGGTAGCCTTTGACGACAGATACATACTCGGGAGTTATAACTTTATGGATGTGGATGATTTCCAGAAATATCTGGACGAGCTCAGAAGCTCCATTGACGGAAATGTAAATCAGGATGTGGAAGTGACTCAGGATACGAAGATCCTCACACTGTCCACCTGTATCAGCGAGTATCCGGATCAGAGATGGCTTGTAAACGGCACTCTGGCGGATGCTCAGTAGTGTTCAAAGCGGTATTAAAGCTCTTTCCACAGAAGGAGTTTTAATATAAATCACACAAAGTAACAGGAAAGGAAGGAGAAAAAGAAATGAACAGGAAAATGAAAAAAGCGGCCGCGCTGATCGCTTCCGCAGTTCTGTGCCTGAGCATGGGAGTAACTGTGCTTGCGGCTTCACCGACGGATCCGAAGATTCCGGAGAAGGAGATCACACAGGCTTATGCTTATCAGGCTTTTGACAAGGATGGAAATAAAGTTACTTTACGCTCTGAGCAGATCTCACAGGAGGTTGAGGAAATTCTCAAAGATGAATCAGCGGTAAAGGATATCCTGACGGGAGCAGGTTATGAAGTTTCCGAGGATGATCAGGTTGTCGTACTCGGCGCCGGAGATTTCCATACAGTAGATAAAAATTTTGAAGAAATCGATCAGGATATCTCAGACGGAGTTGAATTTACGTTTGAGCTCGGTGCATCCAATGAAGAATACGGGTATGCAACTGAGAACTGGGATGATCTGAAAGACCTTAAAAACGGAGATACGATTTATGTGCTTCATCAGAAAGCCGACGGCACTTGGGAAGTACTTGAGGGAACCGCAGTAGTAGAAGATAATTATTATACAACTGTTTCCGTTAAGGTAACGCTGACAAGTCTTTCACCGATCGCGTTCGTCAAAGTTATGTCCAACGGTGAAGTTGTAGTTCTCGACAAGAATGAAGTTCCGGTAAGCCAGGTTGAGACAAGCGCTACAAGCGTAACAAGCTCAAAGACAACCGAGAAAGTTACAACAACTTCAGTTACAGTTAAAAAATCTCCGAAGACTGGGGAATAAGATCAGTATGTCCGGTCTGTGCAGACCGGCTGAATGATCATAAACGAAAAGTGGCTGTTGATTTGTGTGATAGCGGGAAACCCATTCTGTCCTGCGGGACAGATGGGTTTTCTGCTTCTTCTTATTCCGAAGATATGTGAGGATATGATTGGTGAAAGCTTTAAAGAGATACGAACAGGTAATGACCGTGGCGCTTTGCGTGTTTCTGGTCATATATCCGTTTATTATGGGCTTCCATGTGGAAGAGCCTGTCGGAATTGCAGAGACCTATTTTACGAAGAAGTCCGGATATATGAGCGATACATTTCAATACTATAAAGAAGTGGTGCTGATCGTTTTTTCGGCTGTTCTTCTGATCCTGCTCGGACTCGGGGCGGCACTCTCCTTTGTTATGGAAGAAAAATGGCCGAAGAGATATACCATGGACAGGCTGCCGGCTGTTCTGCTCGCAGTGTTTCTGATTCTGCATATTCTGTCCTGCGTCTTCAGCGAATTTCCTGAATATGCATTTCTCGGGCTATGTCTGGATTATGAAGGGATGGCTGCGATTGCAGGATACGGAGTGCTGTTCACGGCCGGATATATGCTTCTGGGGACGGAGAACGGGGCGGGAAAGGCGCTTGTCAGCATCAGAGCACTCGCTCTTCTTATTATTTCGGGAGCCTGCTTTGAATGCATATTCGGACCTGCTTTTAATCTGAAGCCTGTGGCCGAAGCTCTGACACCGGACCGATACGAACACCTTCTGGAAAATGTGTTTCTTGATTATAACGGAAGTATTTCTCTTACATTCGCAAATCCCGGATATTTCGGAGGATTCTGCGCTCTGCTTTTCCCGGTACTGTATGGTACGGCTGTAAGCGGAAGGAAAAAGATGCTCTGTATGTTTGACAGTGTGCTGGCGGGAGGACTGTTTTTCTGCGTCATCATGTCCGGATCATCAGGCGCCCTGTATGCAGCTGTGACTGCCGCTGCAGGCGAGACAATTTTCCT
This sequence comes from uncultured Lachnospiraceae bacterium, assembly GCA_930972465.1. Taxonomy (GTDB): domain Bacteria; phylum Bacillota; class Clostridia; order Lachnospirales; family Lachnospiraceae; genus Mediterraneibacter; species Mediterraneibacter stercoravium. The sequence continues at coordinate 23,163 of CAKNHF010000002.1, read as the reverse complement.
CCTCTACAGAGAGCGGAAATACGGGAATTACTGGGGGATTCCCGTTGTTGTGGCTGCCGCCGCAGGCCTTTTCCTGATTTTAGGGAATACACAGATCATGGACGGAGAAGGGGGAACGGAGCGGATGGCCCGTTCTGTTGTGAACAGTCAGTATACTCAGGAGGATGATGTTTTCAGGGTGGACCGAATTTCACTGGAAGGAGGGATACTGACCATTGAATCCGGTGACAGGAGTCTGAAGGCGAAAGCTGTCGGTGACGGGGAGGAGATGTCTTTGTCGGATATCCGGTTTACAGACGGAAACGGCTCAGAGATTCCTCTTGAACAGTATCCGGAAAGCGCGCGCCTGAGCGGAGAATACAGTAATGTCTCGGTCACGGTTCTGGGAAGAACACTCAGTCTTGATCTTGGATATCAGGATCCGGTAGAATTCTACTGTTATGACGGAGCCCTGTATTATATTGATTTTAACGGGAGCCTTCAGGAGAGTATTCCCCAGCCGCAGGTCCGCGGACTGGAGTTCCTCTATCCCCTGTTTACGGGAAGAGGATATATCTGGGTCTCATCCATTCCCGTACTGAAAGAGTGCATTTTCCTCGGAAAAGGTGTGGGAACATTCCCCTTTGTCTATCCGCAGTCCGAGGTGGCCGGCATGCTTAATGTTCATGGAAGCGCGGATTATTGCATCGAAATTGCCCACAGCTGGTATCTGCAGACTGCAGTAAACGGAGGAATTCCGGCGCTTCTGTGTCTGCTCCTGCTGTTTGCGCTTCATCTGGCAAGAGGGGTCCGCGCTTACTGGAAGCACCCGGCTGCGGGAAATTGCCCCGAGCCTGTGTCCGGGATGGGAATGGCGCTGTTTTTCGGAGTGCTTGCGTACCAGATTGTCGGAATCGTCAACAACAGCAGTGTGGCCGCCTCTCCCGGATTCTGGATTCTGTTCGGATGCAGCCTGGGGATTCTGCGCCGCGGATTCTGCCATAACAGGTCGAACGATTCCCGGAAAGAAAAGTTCTAAAGGGAAGTCTTGTCTCATACATTTAGTAGTGACTCAAAAATACCGAAAAGAGGAAGGGAGAACTACAAATTATGTCAGATAAGATTATTGAGAACAATCAGGTCACGGTGATCGGTGAAGTGGTGTCGGAGTTTACATACAGCCACGAGGTTTTTGGAGAAGGTTTTTACATGGTGGATATCCTTGTGAAGCGGCTGAGCAATTCCAACGACTGCATTCCCGTCATGGTTTCGGAACGTCTGATCGACGTGACGCAGGATTACAGGGGAATGTGCATGATGGTTTCCGGACAGTTTCGTTCCTATAACCGTCATGAAGAACAGAAAAACCGGCTTGTGCTGTCTGTATTTGCCCGCGAAATCGAGTTTATTGAGGAAGAACCGGACGGAGCGAAGACGAATCATATCCTTCTGGAAGGATATATGTGCAAGAAGCCGGTATACAGAAAGACTCCTCTCGGAAGAGAGATCGCAGATCTTCTGCTTGCTGTTAACCGTCCTTACGGCAAATCGGATTATATTCCCTGCATCTGCTGGGGAAGGAATGCCCGGTATGCGTCCGGGTTTGAGGTGGGAGAACATGTACGTATCCTCGGACGCATTCAGAGCCGGGAATATGTGAAAAAGCTTTCCGATACTGAGACCGAGACAAGAACGGCCTATGAGGTTTCAGTCAGCAAACTGGAGTGTCTGGATTAGCGGGAAAATGTCCGGATGCAGCGGGGCTGTCCGGAAAAACGTAATGCGGAAAAGGGTATCACATATTGAGATAAAGTCTCAGATGTGATATCCTTTTTATAATTCATGGCGGCGGATCATGTGAATAACTCCGTGTCTGCCGCGGATAAATTTAACAGGAGGATGACAGACTATGATAAAGATTTTGATGCATGGATGCAACGGAAAAATGGGAAGGATGATAACAGAACTGGTGAAAAATGATGACGGCGCGGTGATTGCGGCGGGCGTGGATACATATACAGGCATCGCGAATGACTATCCGGTATATGAGTCTATAGATCAGTGTGATACCGATGTGGACGTTGTGATTGATTTTTCAAATGCCGGAGCGGTGGATGCGCTGCTGGACTACTGCGCGGAGAAAAAGATCCCTGTCGTCCTGTGCACGACAGGGCTTTCGGAAGAACAGCTTGAGAAAGTGCGGGAGACATCAGAAAAGACAGCCGTACTGAAATCAGCCAATATGTCCGTGGGAATCAATCTTCTCCTGAAACTTCTGAAAGATGCGGCGAAAGTCCTCGGCAATGCCGGATATGATATTGAACTTGTGGAGCGTCATCACAATCAGAAGCTGGATGCTCCGAGCGGAACGGCGCTGGCTCTTGCCGATTCCATCAATGAAGCGCTGAACGGGGAGTATCACTATGTGTATGACAGAAGTCAGGTGAGACAGAAGAGGGACACAAAGGAGATCGGTATATCTGCTGTCCGCGGAGGAACCATCGTCGGGGAACACGAGGTTATCTTTGCCGGAACAGATGAAGTGATTGAATTCAGACACAGCGCATATTCCCGGAACGTGTTCGCAAAGGGAGCGGTGGAAGCCGCGAAATTCCTTGCCGGGAAGGAAACGGGAATGTACGATATGGGAGATGTGATACAGTTCTAGATCCGGAAAACTGTTCTGCTGTCCGCTGTCAGGCAAAAGGACAGCGCCGGATGGTATTCGATAACAGGAGAAAATGAATGAAAAATCTGGAAACAAGATATCTGGAACGCCTGTCGGATCTGTATCCTACGATTGCGGCCGCGTCAACAGAGATCATTAATCTGCAGGCGATTCTGAATCTTCCCAAGGGAACGGAGCACTTTCTTACAGATGTGCACGGGGAATATGAGGCGTTTTCTCATGTCCTGAAGAACGGCTCGGGTTCTGTGAAGCGAAAGATAGAAGATGTTTTCGGAAATACCATGAGCGCAAGAGATAAGAAGTCTCTTGCAACGCTGATTTATTATCCGAGAGCCAAGATGGATTTTGTAAAACGGACAGAGAGCAATATGGAGGACTGGTACAGGGTGAATCTGTATCGTCTGATCGAGGTGAGCAAACGGGCGGCCAGCAAATATACCCGATCCAAGGTGAGAAAAGCTCTGCCGAAGGATTTCGCTTATGTGATCGAGGAACTGATTACAGAGCGGGCGGAATTCAATGACAAGGAATCTTATTATAATGAAATCATATCGACGATCATACGGATCGGGCGCGCGGAACAGTTCATTGAAGCTATCTCAGAGCTGATCCAGCGTCTGGTAGTGGATCATCTTCATATCCTGGGCGATATCTATGACAGGGGACCGGGACCGCACATTATCCTGGACAAGCTTATGTCATATCATTCGGTGGATATCCAGTGGGGAAATCACGATGTGCTCTGGATGGGAGCAGCCGCAGGACAGCTGGGATGTATCGCAAATGTAATCCGGATCTGTGCCCGGTATGGAAATCTGGATATTCTGGAAGACGGGTACGGGATTAACCTTCTTCCGCTGGCCACATTCGCTCTCCGGGTATACGGGGATGATCCGTGCACCTGCTTTAAGCTGAAGGTCCCGGATCGCGCGGATTCCGCAGAGATGGAGATGAATCTGCGTATTCACAAGGCAATTTCCGTGATTCAGTTTAAAGTGGAAGGGCAGATTATCCGCAGACAGAAACAGTTCGGGCTTGAAGACAGGGCTCTTCTTCACAGAATAGACTATGAGAAAGGAACAATCACGCTGGAAGGAAGGGAGTATCGGCTTCTGGACTGCAGTTTCCCGACCGTGGATCCGGAGGATCCATACGCGCTGAATGAAGAAGAATCAGAGATCATGGAACGTCTTGAACGGGCGTTCAGAGGATGCGACAGACTCCAGCAGCATATGCGATTCCTGCTCGCCAAGGGCGGGCTGTACAAGGTATATAATGACAATCTTCTCTACCACGGATGCGTCCCTCTTGATGAGGAAGGAAATCTGAAAGAGGTCTCTCTTTTCGGGAAAAAATACAGAGGAAGAGAGCTGTATGATGTGCTCGACAGTTATGTGCGGAAAGGGTTTTTTGCGCTGGATGAGAGAGAACGGCAGGCGGGGAAAGATATCATGTGGTATATCTGGCTTCATCCGGATTCCCCGCTGTTCGGCAAAAACAAAATGGCCACATTTGAACGGTATTTTCTTGCCGAAAAGGAGACTCATATTGAGAAGAAGAATCCGTACTACACATTCCTGGAAAATGAAAAGGTGATCGACAGGATACTTGCAGAGTTCGGACTGGATCCGAAGAAAGCCCACATTGTCAACGGTCATGTGCCTGTAAAGAGAAAAGACGGGGAGAGCCCCATCAAATGCAGCGGCAAGGTTATGGTCATAGACGGGGGATTTTCCAGGGCATATCAGAAACAGACGGGTATTGCGGGATATACGCTGATATATAATTCCTACGGCCTTCTGCTTGTGGCGCACGAGCCCTTTGAGTCCGCGGAATCCGCTATCGTCAATGAAAAGGATATTCATTCAGAAACCATGGTGGTGAGCAGAGCGACGGAACGGCGGCTTGTCGGAGACACAGATATCGGGCGGGAGCTGAAAGAACAGGTACGGGATCTTGAGCGGCTTCTTGCCGCATACAGAAGCGGAGAGATCATTGAAAAACTATAAGGCAGGAACAGGTGAGACTATGGAAAATGAACTTAATATACAGGAGGGATTGCTGACAGAACCGCTTAAGATCTATCTCAATGAGATCGGGCAGATTCCTCTTCTGTCCGAGGAGGAGGAGAGAGAACTCGGACGCAGGAGCGCTCAGGGAGACAGCTCGGCCAGACAAAAACTCGCGGAGGGAAATCTCAGGCTGGTGGTATCTCTTGCCAAACATTATACCGGTCGTGGAGTACAGATGATGGATCTGATTCAGGAAGGAAATATGGGGCTTATGCGGGCGGCGGAAAAGTATGACTATACAATGGAAAACCGCTTTTCCACTTATGCGTCGTGGTGGATAAAGGAAGCGATGCAGAGAGCGATCGATCAGCAGTCGCGGGAGATAAGAGTTCCCGTGCACGTGGCTGAAAATATGAAGAAAGTCCAGAAAATTTCAAAGGACCTTCAGCAGAAGCTCGGGAGAGATCCGCTTCCGAAAGAAATCGCAGAGAACATGCCGGGGAAGACGGAGGAGGACGTCAAGAATATTCTGTCTTATCTCCAGAGCCCGGTTTCTCTCGAGACACCTGTTGGCGACGAGGGAGAAAACAGTCTGGGAGACATGGTTGAGGACAAGACGGAGGCAACCCCGGAAGAAGCGATGAATGCCCTTGTTCAGAAAGAGGAAGTGAGCGAGCTGCTGGAATCGCTCAGTGAGAGAGAACGTCAGGTCATTCGGCTCAGATACGGGCTGGAAGATGGAAAAACGCATACGCTGGAAGAAATCGGAAGTATTCTTAATGTGACGAGAGAACGGGTGCGTCAGATCGAGGCCCGAGCGATGGAAAAACTGCGCAAAAATGCAAAAAAATAAAATCCCTGTGAATAAATGCTGTGAGAACTGCAGATAGTAAGGACACAACATTTATGGAAAGGGAGATATATTTATGAAAAAAATGAAGAAGATTCTGCTGCTTGTGACCTGTGCGTTTGTACTTCTGGGGACAACTGCCTGCGGCAGCAGAAATGATGCCGATAATGGTGCGGATCAGTCCTCTCAGGACGGAAATGTCAGAGATGAGAACAGCAATGTCAACGATGCTACGAAAGGCGACGGGATCATTGATGACGCTGTAGATGATGTGACAGACGGTGTGGATGACGTGACAGACGATGTGACAGACGGCGTAGACAAAGCCACAGATGATCTGACGGAAGACAACGGGGTCCAGAAGGACATGCAGGACAATCGATGAGAGTTTCAGAAAAAATGCCGCAGGGCTGAGAAAGCCGGTTCTGCGGCATTTCTCTTGCGGAGAGAACGGAGGAAAAAATGAGATTCAGACCTTGTATAGATATACATAACGGGAAGGTAAAGCAGATTGTGGGCAGCAGCCTGAGAGATGAGGGCAGCAGCGCAACAGATAATTTTGCCTCAGAGCTTGGGGCGGAATATTATGCGGATTTATATAGAAGAGACGGGCTGAAAGGGGGACATGTCATTCTTCTTAATCCGCCCGGTTCTGAGTATTATGAAAGTACCAGACGGCAGGCTTTTGCTGCGCTGGCGGCATATCCTGGGGGAATGCAGATCGGCGGCGGCATACGTGCTGACAACGCGGAGGAATACCTGGATGCCGGCGCCAGCCATGTGATCGTCACATCCTATGTGTTCAAGAACGGGACATTTCACAGAGAAAATCTTGAAAAGCTGGTGCGTGCGGCAGGAAAAGAACATGTGGTGCTGGATTTAAGCTGCAGAAAAAAAGAAGACGGATATTACATAGTGACAGATCGCTGGCAGAAATTCACGGATGTAAGACTGACACATGGTATGCTGGATGAACTGGCGGACTCCTGCGACGAATTCCTGGTTCACGGCGTGGATGTGGAGGGAAAATCTTCCGGCATGGAGACAGAACTTGTAGAGCTGCTTGCAGGATGGGAGGGAGTGCCTGTCACATATGCAGGGGGCATCGGTTCCATGGAGGATCTTGAAAATTTCCGCAGAGTGAGCAGAGAAAAACTTGATTTCACCATAGGGAGCGCACTGGATCTGTTCGGCGGGGACATCCCTTATGAGAAGCTGGCCGGGATCAGGTAAAGAAGCTCTTGTGGCGGGGGCGATGCTGCCCGCAGGGCCGGAATCTGGGCCAAACTCTGCAGGAGAGCACCCGGAACTGACGGCACGGGCGAATTGTTAACAAGTTATGAAGTTGTTGAATTAGGCGAAAGTTAGTGCTAGAATGGAGAACAGAGTGGTGCCGTATATTACTTTGGCGCAAATATATATTTAAGGAGTTAATTACGGAATATGGGATTTATAGAAAAGATCTTTGGAACCCACAGCGAGAATGAACTGAAACGTATTTACCCTGTCGTAGACCGGATTGAATCGCTGGAACCGGAGATGAAAGCCTTGTCAGATGAGGAACTGCGCGGTAAGACGCGGGAGTTTAAAGAACGTCTGAAAGAAGGGGAAACTCTGGACGATATTCTTCCCGAGGCCTTTGCTGTCGTGCGTGAAGGCGCGTCGAGAGCACTTGGCATGAGACATTACCGGGTGCAGCTGATTGGAGGAATTATCCTTCATCAGGGACGTATCGCCGAGATGAAAACAGGTGAAGGTAAAACTCTGGTGTCAACTCTTCCGGCATATCTGAACGCGCTGGAGGGCAAAGGAGTCCACATCGTCACGGTCAACGATTATCTGGCAAAGCGTGATGCCGAATGGATGGGAAAGGTTCATGAGTTTCTGGGACTGACGGTCGGCGTTGTTCTGAACAGCATGAATAATGAGGAGAGACGTGCCGCATACAACTGTGATATCACTTATGTTACCAACAATGAGCTGGGATTTGACTATCTGAGAGACAACATGGTGATCTATAAGGAACAGCTTGTCCAGAGAGGGCTTCATTTTGCAATCATTGACGAGGTGGATTCTGTCCTTATCGATGAGGCGAGAACACCGCTTATTATTTCCGGACAGAGCGGAAAGTCCACAAAGCTCTATGAGGCGTGCGATATCCTTGCCCGTCAGCTGGAGCGCGGGGAGGCCAGTGGAGAATTCTCCAAAATGAATGCAATCATGGGGGAGGAGATCGAGGAGACCGGAGACTTTATCGTAAACGAGAAAGAAAAGACAGTCAATCTGACTGAAGAAGGTGTGAAGAAGGTTGAGAAATTCTTCCATATCGAGAACCTTGCGGATCCGGAAAACCTGGAAATCCAGCACAATATCATTCTGGCTCTGCGCGCGCATAATCTCATGTTCCGGGATCAGGATTACGTGGTAACACCTGAGGGAGAGGTTATGATCGTGGATGAGTTCACCGGACGTATCATGCCGGGACGCCGTTACTCTGACGGACTTCATCAGGCGATTGAGGCGAAGGAACATGTGAAGGTGAAGAGAGAGAGCAAGACACTTGCAACGATCACATTCCAGAACCTGTTTAATAAATTTGACAAAAAGAGCGGCATGACAGGTACTGCTCTCACAGAGGAAAAGGAATTCCGTGACATCTATGGAATGGATGTTATCGAAATACCGACCAATGTGCCGGTACAGAGGATTGATCTGGATGATGCCGTATATAAGACAAAGAAGGAAAAATACCGCGCGGTGGTCGAGGCAGTAAAGGAAGCACACGCGACGGGACAGCCGGTTCTTGTCGGCACAATTACAATTGAAGTTTCTGAACTGCTGAGCAGGATGCTGAAAAAGGAAGGTATCCCGCATAACGTGCTGAATGCAAAATATCATGAACTGGAGGCAGAGATTGTTGCGGACGCCGGCGTGCACGGCGCAGTTACGATCGCGACCAATATGGCGGGCCGTGGTACGGATATCAAGCTGGATGAAGACGCGCGTAAAGCCGGAGGACTGAAGATTATCGGTACAGAGCGGCATGAGTCCAGACGTATCGACAACCAGCTCCGCGGACGTTCCGGACGTCAGGGTGATCCGGGAGAGTCGCGGTTTTACATTTCTCTGGAAGATGATCTGATGCGCCTTTTCGGTTCGGAGAAACTGATGAGTGTGTTCAACACGCTGGGAGTCGAGGACGGAGAACAGATCGAACACAAGATGCTGTCCAGTGCCATTGAGAAAGCCCAGAAGAAGATTGAAAATAACAATTTCGGTATCCGTAAAAATCTTCTCGAGTACGATCAGGTTATGAATGAGCAGAGAGAGATTATTTACGGAGAGCGCCGGAGAGTGCTTGACGGAGAGAGCATGCGCGATACGATCTACAGCATGATTACAGAGTATGTGGAGAATATTACAGACCGGTTTGCCGCTCCGGATGCAGAATCAGACGAGTGGGATCTGAAAGGACTGGATGTGAATCTTCACAATGTAATTCCCCAGCTCCAGCTTCCGACAATGGAAGAGTGCCAGGATATGCGTCAGAAAGAACTCAAGCATCTTCTGAAAGAGCGCGCCGTAAAAGCTTATGAAGCCAAGGAGGCAGAGTTCCCCGAGGCGGAACAGCTCCGAGAGGTCGAGAGGGTCGTGCTTCTGAAAGTTATTGACGCAAGATGGATGGATCATATTGATGATATGGATCAGCTTCGTCAGGGAATCGGTCTTCAGGCTTACGGACAGAGAGATCCGCTTGTTGAGTATAAGATGACCGGTTACAATATGTTCGGAGAGATGACGAACATGATTGCAGAGACCACACTCCGCACCCTGTTCCGCATTCGTGTGGAACAGAAAGTGGAGAGAGAAGAAGTCGCAAAGGTGACAGGTACAAATAAGGACGACAGTGCCGTGCGTGCCCCGAAGAAGCGCGAGGCAAAGAAGATCTATCCGAATGATCCCTGTCCCTGCGGAAGCGGCAAGAAGTATAAGCAGTGCTGCGGAAGAAAGCAGACGGCCTGAACGCGGGGCGTACAGCGCAGCGGAGCAGATTCCGCGCGGCCGCTTTGCTATAAAAAATATATAATGAATGAAAGAGGTGATTAAGGTGGTTTTGATTGAAGAATTAAAGTCCAGACTGGGCGCATATGAAGAACCGCTGAAAGATTTGAGGGATTCACTTTGACCTGGCTTCAAAGAAGTTAAGGATCGAAGAATTGCAGAAAAGGATTGAAGAGCCGGGGTTCTGGGATAACCCTGAGGCCTCCCAGCAGGTGATGAAGGAACTGAAAAACCTTCAGGATTCTGTGGAACAGATTGAACAGCTGTACTCGGACTACGAGGATATGTCGCTTCTCATTGAGATGAGTGAGGAAGATGCCGACGAAGAGACGGTGGCGGGAATACAGGAAGAACTGGAACAGTTCGAGTCCCGCTTTGAGGAACTGCGCATCAGCACGCTTCTTACCGGACCTTATGACAGAGATAACGCGATCGTTACGCTCCATGCCGGAGCAGGCGGGACAGAATCCTGCGACTGGACGAACATGCTTTACCGGATGTATACACGGTGGGCCGAAAAGAAAAATTACAGCGTAGAAGTGCTGGACTATCTGGAAGGAGATGTGGCAGGGATCAAGGGCGTGACGTTCCAGGTGAACGGAGAAAACGCTTACGGATATCTGCGCTCCGAACAGGGAGTCCACCGTCTTGTCAGGATTTCGCCATTCAATGCGGCGGGAAAAAGGCAGACTTCTTTTGCTTCCTGTGATGTGATGCCGGATATCGAGGAGGACATCGATATTGAAATAAATGACGACGATCTGAAGATTGATACGTACCGTTCCAGCGGTGCAGGCGGCCAGCATATTAACAAGACATCCTCAGCAGTGAGGATTACACATCTGCCGACCGGAATTGTTGTTCAGTGTCAGAACGAGCGCTCGCAGCATATGAACAAGGATAAAGCGATGCAGATGCTCAAATCCAAGCTGTATCTGATGAAACAGCAGGAACAGGCGGAAAAGATGTCTGACATCAGAGGAGAAGTGAAGGATATCAATTTCGGCAACCAGATACGGTCTTATGTCATGCAGCCGTATACAATGGTAAAGGACCACAGGACGAATGCGGAGATCAGCAATGTGGGCAGTGTGATGGATGGAAATATAGATCCGTTTATCAATGCTTACCTGAGCATGAACGCAGAAGCACAGAAAGGGAGGAAGTAATGGTAAATATAGCAGTAATGGGATATGGCACGGTAGGATCAGGAGTGGTGGAAGTTCTTGAGAGGAACAAAAAGATCATTACCCAGCGTGCCGCCGATGAGATTAATGTAAAATACGTTCTGGATCTCAGGGATTTTCCGGGAGATCCGGTTCAGGAGAAGATCATCCATGATTTTGAGATAATCATAAACGATCCGGAGATCCGGATCGTGGTGGAAGTGATGGGCGGTATTGAACCCGCATATACTTTCGTGAAGCGGTGTCTGGAAGCAGGAAAGAGTGTTGCCACGTCAAACAAAGCTCTTGTGGCAAAACACGGAGCAGAGCTGCTCTCTATCGCGCGCGAGAGAGAGATCAACTTCCTTTTCGAGGCCAGTGTGGGCGGAGGAATTCCGATCATCCGGGCGCTTAATTCATGTATGACGGCGGATGAGATCGAAGAGATTACAGGAATTCTTAACGGAACTACAAATTATGTGCTCAGCAAGATGTTCTATGAGGGCGCAGATTACGAGGAAGTGCTGAAAGAAGCTCAGGAGAAGGGATACGCGGAGCGGAACCCGGAGGCGGATGTGGAAGGGTATGATTCCTGCCGGAAGATTGCAATTCTGTCCTCCCTGATTTCCGGCCAGCAGGTTGATTTTGAAGATATCCATACCGAGGGAATTACCAGGATTACAAAGAAAGACATGATGTATGCAAAAGAGATGGGAATGACCATCAAACTCCTGGCATCCAGCAAACGGCATGAGGATCATCTCCATGCCATCGTGGCTCCGTTCCTTTTAGGGAAAGAGCATCCGCTTTACAATGTAGATGATGTCTTTAATGCGATCTTTGTAAGAGGAAATATGCTCGGTGACGCCATGTTTTACGGAAGCGGCGCTGGAAAGCTCCCGACAGCCAGTGCAGTGGTGGCAGATGTCGTGGATGAGGCAAAACATCTTCACAGAAACATCATGACCATGTGGAAGAGTGAAAAACTTGAACTGGAGCCTATTGAAGACACTTCCAGACGCTTTTTCGTCAGAATCAGCGGAAATGCTGAAGACAGAAAAGCAGAGACAGAAGAGTGCTTCGGCCCCGGAAAGATGATCCGTGTGTCCGGACTTGACGACGAGTTCGGCTATATGACGGAGTCTATGACAGAGGGCGATTATCTGAAAAAGGCAGAGAGCTTCAGCGGGATACTCAGTATGATACGCGCTGAGGACTGAGAGAGTGGAAGGCAGTAAGATGAAATATATTGTTATTTTGTGTGACGGTATGGCGGATGAACCGCTGGAAGAACTGGGGGAGAGAACGCCCCTTGAGGCAGCCCGGACGGAGAACATGGACAGTCTGGCAGAGATTTCCGAGATTGGTATGGTGCGTACAGTGCCGGAAGGCATGGCGCCGGGCAGCGACACGGCGAATCTTTCTGTAATCGGATACGACCCGAGAAAGTATTATACGGGCAGATCTCCGCTGGAAGCGCTGAGCATCGGTGCGGATATGGCGCCGGACGATGTGTCATTCCGCTGCAATCTTGTTACGCTTTCGGAGGAAGAGGACAGATATGAAGACCGCCATGTGCTGGATCACAGCTCCGGGGAAATCAGCACTGAGGAAGCGGCAGAGCTTGTAAGGGCACTGAGCGAGGGGCTGAAGCGGGAAGGGTATGAGTTTTATGTGGGTACCAGCTACCGCCATCTTCTGATACAGAAAAGCGGAAAGGTGACGGAGCTTACGGCGCCCCATGATATCCTGACGAAACGGATCGGGGATTATCTGCCGAAAGATGAGGTACTCCGTGAAATGATGGTGAAAAGCTATGATATCCTGAAGGATCATCCGGTAAATGCAAAGCGCAGGGCAGAAGGGAAAAATCCTGCGAATTCGGCATGGTTCTGGGGTGCTGGTACCCGTCCCGCCCTGATGTCATTTGAGAAAAAGAACGGGGTAAAAGGCGCTATGATCTCGGCAGTTGATCTGCTCAAGGGAATTGCCGTGGGAGCGGGTATGGATAACATTATCGTAGAAGGCGCAAACGGCGGGCTTGATACAAACTATGCGGGAAAAGCGAAGGCTGCCGTAAAGGCGCTTACCGAGGACGGATATGATTTCGTCTACGTGCATATCGAAGCTCCGGATGAGATGGGACATCAGGGAAGTTACAGAGATAAGATTACCGCAATAGAGCGGATTGACGAGAGGATCGTCGGTCCGGTGCGTGCCGGCCTCGAGAACGCAGGGACAGATTTCAGGATGCTGATCCTTCCGGATCATCCGACTCCGGTCCGGGTGAGAACCCATACTGCCGATCCGGTTCCTTATCTGCTGTATGACAGCCGTAAGAAAGCAGAGGGCCGGAAGACGTACAGTGAAAAGACAGGAGCGGAAACGGGAATTTTTGAAGAACAGGGCAGCCGTCTTCTGGATCACCTTCTGTCAGAACAGTCTTAAGCAGGATGTAATCAGTTCATAAAAAAGCCATCAGCCGCCTGGTACAGCCAGGACTGCTGATGGCTTTCAACTTTACTTTTTCGGATCGGGGTCAGGAGGAAAAACAATGTTCAGTACTTTCCTGACAAGATGCCTGTCATCCGATGAAGCGCTCCGATAATGCTGGAGAACCGAGAATTCTTCATCGGAAAGATATACTGTATCACCGGTTTTTATGATCATTCCCGGAACATAGGGACCTTTGCTTTCGCCGGCCACACTGTTTTTTGAACACACCTGAGTCAGAAGCTGTTCAAGGGTTACCTGATAGATATCTGCCAGACGTATCAGTGTATCCAGATCGGGAACACGTTTTCCCGTCTCGTAGTTGGAGTATGCCTGTCTGGAAATATTCAGCCGGCTGCTGACCTGCAGCTGTGTGTAATTATGTTCTTCCCTGAGTCGGCGAAGATTTTCTACCAGTTGAACATTTGCCACAGAAACACCTCCATCCCTGAATTTTAATACGGGCTTATTATATCAATTTTTCCTATGGATGAAGGAATATGCAACAAAATGAAAAAAACCGCGGATAAGCAACAAAACGTTGCTGATCCGCGGCTGCATAAAAGCGAAATAAAGGTCTATTTCCTGCTGAGAGTACTGTTGTGATACTCGGCAGAGAATGTCACATCTTTCCCAAGCCAGGCCGGCTGGACATAGGACTCTGCTGTTTCTTTATCAGGAAATTCGATTTCGGCAAGAATCAGGGGCGCCAGTTCTCCGTGAAAGAAATCCAGCTCAAGAGACAGGCCGCCTTCCAGCGGTATAACGTATCTTGTCTTGGAAATAAGACGGCCGTCAATCTTTTCTTTCAGATGGGTGTAGGCCTCTTCCGTTAAAGGAAGATTATATTCTTCCCGGACCATGAGTCCCCTGGACTTATATGTGAGAAAATAGTCGTCATTGTCTCTGCGGATCCTTACAACAGGTTCGGTACAGAGATATCCCTGCTCAATCCGGCGGCTCGGGTATTCTTCCGGGCGGAAGGGAAGGGCAGATGTGTCTTCGATAAGAAATTTACGTTCGATCTCCATGAAATCCTCCTTTCTGTGCCTACATAATAATACTTTGTGAAAAGATTGTAAACCATTGCATTTGAACCGTTCTTTTGCTAAACTGAATGTGGCGGCATGCCGGGAAATGTATCAGGCGCGCCGCCGGAACAGAAGAGAGAGCGGCATGTGCGGCCGCTCTTCAGAAACAGAAAATAGAAGACAAACCGGGAGGGATATATAATGAAAGTCTGTGTTTTTTTGGCGGATGGATTTGAAGAAATAGAGGGCCTGACAGTTGTTGATATCCTGCGCAGGGCGGGAGTCGATACGGTAATGATGTCGGTAACGGGAGAGAAGATGATCAGAGGGTCCCATGGGATCAGTGTCGAGGCGGACTGTCTTTTTGACGGGAGCGAGGCCGACGGGGCAGACATGCTCGTCCTTCCGGGAGGAATGCCGGGGACGCTTACTCTTCAGCAGCACAGCGGCCTTAATGCCCTTTTGAGATCGTTTGATGAAAGAGGAAAAAACATTGCTGCCATATGTGCCGCGCCGAGCATACTCGGAGGCCTGGGAATGCTCCGGGGAAGAAAAGCCTGCTCTTATCCGTCTTTTGAGGATAAACTGGAGGGCGCAGTTGTTCAGCAGGTGCCTGTTGTCACAGACGGACACATTACTACCGGCCGGGGAATGGGCGCTGCGATTCCGTTTGCACTCAGGCTTACGGAGATCCTTCTGGGACGGGAAAAGGCTGAGGAGATTCGGAAAGCAGTCGTCTATGATGTTTGACCGGAAACATCCAAAAAATACTGGAAATAAGAGGGCTTGTGTGCTATACTACTTTAATGACTGCAAATGCAAGAATCATTCTTGAACTTATTGAGCGCCGAGGGCTCGATAAGCAGATCAAAATTATCATTGGCAGCTCAATAAGGAAGAATTTGCGTAATCAAGGAGGAAGAAAATGAGTTTACAGGTAGAAAAGTTAGAGCATAATATGGCGAAGCTGACGATTGAGGTGTCAGCGGAAGATGTGGAGAAGGCGCTTCAGGCTGCATATCTGAAAGAACGCAGCAAAATCAGCCTTCCGGGATTCCGCAAGGGAAAAGTTCCGCGTCAGATGATCGAGAAGATGTACGGTCCGGAAGTGTTCTACGATGAAGCAGCCAATCATATGATATCAGAGGCATATGGCAAGGCGTATGATGAATGCGAGCTGGAGATTACATCTCAGCCGAAGATCAGCATTACACAGCTTGAAAAGGGCAAACCGTTTATTTTTACTGCTGAAGTGGCCGTAAAACCGGAGGTGACGCTCGGAGAATATAAAGGACTTAAAGTGGATAAGGTTTCTACAAGAGTCACACAGAAAGAGATTGATGAGGAAATCGATAAAGAGCGTGAACGCAACGCAAGAACGATCGATGTGACGGACAGAGCGGTTCAGGACAAGGATCAGATCGTGCTGGATTTTGAAGGATTTGTTGACGGAGAAGCGTTCGAGGGAGGAAAAGCAGAGAATTATTCCCTTACTGTCGGTTCCGGTTCCTTTATCCCGGGATTTGAAGAGCAGCTGATCGGAGCGGAGATCGGAAAAGAAACTGAAGTCAGCGTGAAGTTCCCGGAGGATTATCATGCAAAAGATCTTGCCGGAAAAGACGCTGTATTCAAATGTACCGTTCATGAGATCAAGGCAAAAGAACTTCCTGAGCTGGATGACGAGTTCGTTTCCGATGTTTCAGAGGAAAGCGAGACAGTAGACCAGTATAAGGCGGAAGTTAAGGGCAGAATCAAGGAGCGCAAAGAGCGCGAAGGAAAAGAGAAAAAAGAAAATCAGGCAGTGGAGCAGGCTGTGGCCAATGCGGAGATCGATCTTCCTGAACCGATGGTGGAACTTCAGGCAAGACAGATGGCAGATGATTTTGCCCGCCGCATCATGCAGCAGGGAATGAGCCTTGAGCAGTATTTCCAGTTCACAGGGCTGTCGGAAGAAAAGATGATGGAAGAGCTGAAGCCTCAGGCTGAGAAGAGAATCCGGACAAGACTTGTTCTGGAAGCAATCGTTTCTGCTGAGAACATCGAGGTGTCTGATGAGCGCCTTGAGGAAGAACTCAAGAAGATGGCAGATTCCTATCAGATGGAAGTTGACAAGCTGAAAGAGTTCATGGGAGAGAACGAGAAGAAACAGATGAAAGAGGACATTGCAGTTCAGGATGCAGTGACTCTGATCACGGAGGCAGCTGTAGAAGAGTAATCAGAAAAGGTGTGCCGCTGGCGGTGCACCTTTTGTCAGACAGAGAAGAAAGAAGGAAGATATATGAGTTTAGTACCTTATGTCATTGAACAGACAAGCCGTGGGGAACGTTCTTATGATATTTATTCCCGCCTTTTAAAAGAGAGGATTATTTTCCTCGGAGAAGAAGTGAATGATGTGTCTGCAAGCGTTGTGGTCGCTCAGCTTCTTTTCCTTGAGGCGGATGATCCGGACAAGGACATTCAGCTTTATATCAACAGTCCGGGAGGTTCTGTAACAGCCGGACTTGCGATCTATGATACGATGCAGTATATCAAGTGCGATGTTTCCACGGTATGTATCGGTATGGCGGCAAGCATGGGCGCTTTCCTGCTGTCAGGGGGAAAGAAGGGCAAAAGATTTGCACTTCCGAATGCAGAGATCATGATTCATCAGCCATCCGGCGGTGCGCAGGGACAGGCGACAGAGATTCAGATTGCTGCAGAGCATATTCTTCGCACAAAAAAGAAATTAAACGAGATCCTGGCGGCGAATACAGGGAAACCGCTTGAGGTCATTCAGGCCGATACTGAGCGCGATAATTTCATGTCCGCTGCAGAGGCGAAAGAATACGGGCTGATTGATGAAGTGATCGTAAGCCACTAACTGGTGTATGAGGTGACATATATGGCAGGAAAAATGATGGATGATATCGTAAGGTGTTCTTTCTGCAACAAGACGCAGGCACAGGTCCGCAAGCTGATCGCAGGTCCGAACGGCACCTATATCTGTGACGAGTGTATCGGCATCTGCTCGGAGATCATTGAGGAAGAACTGGATTATAATGACAGGAGGGCGCTTGATGATATTAATCTGCTCACCCCGGAAGAGATTAAGGCTTTTCTGGATGACTATGTAATCGGGCAGGATGAGGCAAAGAAAGTGCTTTCTGTCGCGGTTTATAATCACTACAAAAGGATACTTGCAGAGCAGGATCTTGGAGTGGAGCTTCAGAAAAGCAATATTTTGATGCTCGGACCTACCGGATGCGGAAAAACGCTTCTTGCCCAGACTCTGGCGAAGATCCTGAACGTACCGTTTGCGATCGCAGATGCGACTGCGCTTACAGAAGCAGGGTATGTAGGCGAGGATGTGGAGAATATTCTGCTAAAAGTGATTCAGGCGGCCGATGGAGATATCGAGCGGGCTGAGCATGGCATCATTTATATTGATGAGATTGACAAGATAACGAGAAAATCAGAGAATCCTTCTATTACCCGTGATGTATCCGGCGAAGGGGTTCAGCAGGCTCTGCTGAAAATAATAGAGGGAACTGTGGCATCCGTTCCGCCTCAGGGGGGAAGGAAACATCCCCATCAGGAACTGATCCAGATTGATACAACAAACATTCTCTTCATATGCGGAGGAGCGTTTGAAGGAATTGACAAGATCATAGAGACGCGTCTGGACAGAAAGTCCATCGGTTTTAACGCTGAGATAGCCACAAAGCATGAATATGATATGGATGTGCTCCTGCATGAAGCGCTTCCGCAGGATCTTGTGAAATTCGGACTGATACCGGAGCTGGTCGGAAGACTGCCGGTTACAGTTTCTCTGGATCTGCTTGATAAAGAGGCGCTGATCCGGATCCTTACCGAGCCGAAGAGTGCAATCGTGAAACAGTATCAGAAGCTTCTCGAACTTGACGGAGTGGATCTTGAGTTTGACAGGGACGCTCTCGACGCCATTGCGGAGACAACACTGGCGAGAAAAACGGGAGCAAGAGGACTCAGAGCCATTATGGAAAACATCATGATGGATACAATGTTTACGGTTCCGTCAGACGAGACGATCAAGGGATGCCGTATAACCAGAGAAGCGGTGCTGGGAACGGGAAAGCCGCTCTATCTGCGCGACGGTGAGGAGCGCCGCTCATTCCTGACATCAGAGAGTGCATAGAGGAGCTGATATGCTTTTTACAGGGCGGGTGAGATGGAGAGATACCATCTGTACCCGCCTGTTTTATTCACAATACCGCCCGACTTTCCTGGCGCGGTCTGCGTGCCGGATCACACGCGGGCGCAGAGGAAAGAGGGCATACCGGGAGGAATAACAATGGAAAACGAGATCAGAAGTTTCCCCATGGTCGCGCTCAGAGGAATGACGATCCTGCCTGAGATGGTCGTACATTTTGACGTGAGCAGGGAACGATCGATCGCGGCGATACAGGAAGCAATGGTGGAAGAACAGAAGATATTCCTTGTGGCTCAGAAATCTGTTGAGACAGAGGAACCCGGCGTGGACGACGTCTATGAAGTGGGCACTGTCGGAACAATCAAACAGCTGATCAAGCTTCCGAAACGTATTGTCCGTGTACTTGTCTCCGGTGAGGCAAGAGGAATACTGAAAAAAATCGAATATACAGATCCGTATATGAGAGCAGAAGTCGAGGTGTACGATGAGACTTCACTGGAGATTCCGGATGATCTGAACAGTCAGGCGATGGAGCGCGGTCTGAAAGACATGCTGGTAGATTATGCGGCAAAGAACGGAAAGATGTCAAAAGAGTCTGTTGCGCAGCTGTTGGATATAAAGGGGCTGAAAAAGCTGGTTGATGAGATCGCGGCCAATATCCCGCTTTCATATAAGGATCAGCAGGAGCTTCTCGAAGAGACCGACTTCTGGAAACGTTATGAGAAGCTGGCGTTTAAGCTTGTCAATGAAGTCCAGATCATGGACATTAAGGAAGAAATACAGCGGAAGGTAAAGGAAAGGGTGGATAAACACCAGAGAGAGTATATTCTTCGCGAGCAGCTTAAGCTGATACGGGAAGAACTGGGGGAAGATTCCACTGTTTCGGACGCGGAGGAGTTCGAAAATGAGGCGAAAAAGCTGAAAGCGCCCAGGGAAGTGAAAGAGAAGCTTGACAAAGAGATCAGCCGGTTCAGAAGTTCGCTCGGATCGCCGTCCGAGAATGCGGTAATCCGCACCTATATCGAGACTCTGCTTGAGATGCCGTGGGATAAGGCCTCAAAGGATAATACCGATATTGCCTACGCAAAACAGATTCTTGAGGAGGATCATTACGGGCTCGAGCAGGTCAAGGAGAGAATTCTCGAGTTCCTGGCGGTCCGGACACTGACCAAGAAAGGAGAGAGCCCCATACTCTGCCTGGTAGGGCCCCCGGGAACAGGAAAGACTTCGATTGCGAGATCCCTGGCCAGAGCAATGAAGAAGAAGTATGTCCGCATTTCTCTCGGAGGTGTCCGGGACGAGGCGGAGATCCGCGGACACAGAAAGACGTATATTGGCGCCATGCCGGGGCGTATTGCCAATGGAATACGTATGGCGGGTGTGAAGAACCCTGTCATGCTTCTGGATGAAATCGACAAAGTGAGTACAGACTATAAGGGGGATACTTTTTCAGCCCTTCTTGAAGTTCTGGACAGCGAACAGAACTGCAGGTTCAGGGATCATTATCTGGAGGTTCCCCTGGATCTGTCCGAGGTCATGTTCATCACTACTGCAAACACACTGCAGACGATTCCACGGCCTCTTCTTGACCGTATGGAAGTGATCGAGATCAGCAGCTACACGGAGAATGAGAAGCTTCACATTGCAATGGAACATCTGATTCCAAAACAGCTGGAGCGGCACGGGCTGACTCCGGAGCAGCTTACTTTCAGCAGGCACGCAGTGTGGAAGATGGCGCGCAGCTATACGAAAGAAGCAGGTGTAAGACAACTGGAAAGGGAGATCGGGAATGTCTGCCGGAAAGCGGCCAAGGAAGTACTTACCACTGACCGCAGGAAAATCGCTGTGACAGACCGGAATATTCACCGTTTTCTCGGAAAAGAAAAGTATACGTTCCAGATGGCCAATCCCGAGCCGGAGATCGGCATCGTGAGAGGGCTTGCATGGACGAGCGTGGGAGGAGATACTCTCCAGATCGAAGTGAATGTTATGCCCGGGCATGGAGAGATTATGCTTACCGGACAGCTTGGGGACGTAATGAAAGAGTCTGCCAGAACAGGAATCAGTTATATCCGTTCCATCAGCAGAAAATATGGTATTGCGGATGACTTCTTTGAAAAGCATGATATCCACGTGCATATTCCGGAGGGGGCCGTACCGAAGGACGGACCGTCTGCAGGAATTACGATGGCGGCAGCCATGCTTTCTGCAGTTACGGGAAAGAAGGTGAGAGCTGATCTGGCGATGACAGGAGAGGTGACACTGCGGGGCAGGGTGCTCCCCATCGGCGGACTGAAGGAAAAACTGCTGGCAGCCAAAAACGCCGGCATTCACAGAGTTCTGGTGCCGAAAGAAAACAGGGCGGATGTGGAAGAACTGTCTTCTGAAATAACAAAAGGGATTGATATTGTCTATGTGGAACACATGGACGATGTGCTGAGAGAAGCTTTAATCGACTGATACGCGGACGGCTTCGGCCGTGCCAGAGAGGAGAATATAATGGTAATCAGAAGCATAAATCTTGAGACGGTCTGCGGAGTTACCAGTGTACTGCCGGAAAATGACAGACCTGAGATCGCATTTGCCGGAAAATCCAATGTGGGCAAGTCTTCCCTCATTAATGCGCTCATGAACAGAAAGTCATACGCAAGGATCTCGGCAACACCGGGGAAAACACAGACCATTAATTTTTATAATATTAATGGCGAACTGTATCTCGTGGATCTTCCGGGATACGGATACGCAAAAGTATCAGAAAAAGAGAGAGCACAGTGGGGAAGGCTTATAGAAGGTTATCTTCACGGGTCGTCGCAGCTCAGAGCTGTATTTCTTCTGATTGATATCCGGCACGAGCCATCCGCAAACGACAAAATGATGTACCGCTGGGTGACGGAACAGGGATATGAGCCTGTTATAATAGCAACAAAGCTGGATAAAATAAAGAGAAGTCAGATACAGAAACACATAAAAATGCTGAAGGAAGGCCTGAATGTTGTCCCGGGGACAAAGGTGATCCCCTTCTCGTCGGTGACGAAACAGGGGCGGGACGATATATGGGAACTGATAGAGCAGGAGTATCTTGCGGATGGAGAAGAACAGCCGCTTGAGTAAGGAGGAACAGGATGGAAAACAGACGTCCTTACTGGCAGGTGGGAGTCAGACTGCTGTTCAGTCTTCTGGCGACCGCTGCTTTTATCATAATAGGCATCAGGCTGATTGTCTTTCTTATGCCTTTTGTCATAGGCTGGATTATTGCATCGATTGCAGCGCCGTTGGTAAACTGGCTGGAAAAGAGGCTGAAGATCGTAAAAAAACTGGGTTCGGCATTGATCGTCATACTCGTTCTTGCCCTGATCGTATTTGTGATTTATTTCGCCATAAGCAGGCTGACCGCCGAGATCGGTGATCTGATTGAGAATTTCCCGACTCTGTATGCTCAGCTTGAAACGGGGCTGAGACAGATCGGCGGGACTATGTCAGGGCTTTTTGAACGTCTTCCTTCGGGTATCCGCAGCGGCTGGAATACAGTGGTGGAGAATCTGGATCAGTATATGGGCAGTCTGGTCTCGGGAATCAGTGAACCTACAATGACGGCAGCCGGAAATTTTGCAAAAAGAGTCCCCTATTATCTGATCTCATTTATTGTAGCGGTAATGTCAGCCTATTTCTTCACCGTTCAGAGAGAAGATGTTATCCGCTGGTTCAAAAAGATTGCTCCTGACGCAGTGGAGCAGAGAATGACGCTGGTAATGGATAATCTGAAATATGCGGTTGGCGGATACTTTAAGGCCCAGTTTAAGATTATGGGAATTGTGTTTCTGATCCTTCTGGCGGGACTTGCTTTTCTCAATGTAAGATACTTTGTGCTTGTGGCTTTCCTGATCGCATTCCTCGATTTCCTGCCTTTTTTCGGAACTGGTACTGCCATGATTCCCTGGGCGGTATATGAGTTTTTTATGGGAAGTTACAGGACTACGGCGGCACTGGTAATCATCTATGTGATCACACAGGTTGTGCATCAGCTTCTTCAGCCGAAACTGGTAGGGGACAGCGTGGGTCTGAATCCGCTTGTAACGCTGCTTCTGCTGTATATCGGCTATCGCCTTGGAGGGGTGCTCTGGATGATTCTGACGGTTCCTATCGGAATGGTAGTAATTAACATGTGCCAGGCCGGTGCATTCGATTATATTTTTGATGATGTCAGAATTCTGATAGACGGCGTACTGGGGCTCCGGGAAAATACGCGGCGGGAACAGGACGGACGGGAGGAAAGGGACAAACCCTCTTCAAAATAGAACCCCTGCGTTGAAA
The DNA here is from genome assembly GCA_930972465.1 of uncultured Lachnospiraceae bacterium. Lineage (GTDB taxonomy): Bacteria > Bacillota > Clostridia > Lachnospirales > Lachnospiraceae > Mediterraneibacter > Mediterraneibacter stercoravium. The sequence continues at coordinate 402 of CAKNHF010000002.1, read as the reverse complement.
AATGGGCGGCAGTATGATATGATTGGTTTCGGGAAGAGATCCTTCCTTCAGAATACGGAAATAAACAGCAGGATAATTTCCGATAATAAAACAGGAGGTGCAGCAAAATGAAAAAATATGTCTGTGATGTATGCGGATACATTTATGATGAAGCAACAGGTGATCCGGATAACGGGATCGAGGCTGGTACAAAATGGGAAGACGTACCGGATGATTTCCTCTGCCCGCTGTGCGGTGTAGGGAAAGATCAGTTCTCTGAAGTAGAGTAACAGACGGAACCTGTATTGAGGAAACATAAGGCTGCAGTATGAACCGGCTCTTTTGCCGGACATGCTGCAGCCTTTTCGATGTGTGCCGAGCATGGCGCTAATCTTGCTGGTGAAAGTCCAGTCACGGGTATTT
>CAKNHF010000001.1 GCA_930972465.1 uncultured Lachnospiraceae bacterium | reverse complement strand
TAGGACCTTCAGGATGTGGTAAATCTACTACACTTCGTATGGTTGCAGGTCTGGAGGATATCTCCGGCGGTACACTGAAAATCGATGGAAAAGTTATGAACGATGTAGAGCCGAAGGATCGTGATATCGCAATGGTATTCCAGAACTACGCTCTGTATCCGCATATGACAGTATATGACAACATGGCATTCGGTCTGAAGCTTCGTAAAGTTCCGAAAGCTGAAATCGACAAGAAAGTCCGCGAGGCTGCAAGAATCCTTGACCTTGAGAAGCTGCTTGATCGTAAACCGAAGGCTCTTTCCGGTGGACAGAGACAGCGTGTTGCCATGGGACGTGCTATCGTTCGTAATCCTAAGGTATTCCTTATGGACGAGCCTCTTTCAAACCTGGATGCAAAACTGAGAGTTCAGATGCGTATCGAGATCTCCAAGCTTCATGAAAATCTGGGTGCTACAATCATCTACGTAACACATGACCAGACAGAGGCTATGACACTTGGTACAAGAATCGTTGTTATGAAAGACGGTATTGTTCAGCAGGTAGATACACCTCAGAACCTTTATAATACACCTTGCAATCTGTTCGTTGCAGGATTCATCGGATCCCCGCAGATGAACTTCATGGATGCAAAATGTACAGTAAAAGGCAATGATGTCATCCTTACAGTAGGAAAACATGATCTGAAAGTTCCGGCTTCCAAGAAGAAAGCTCTTATCGATGGCGGATATAACGGAAAGACAGTTGTTCTTGGTATCCGTCCGGAAGATGTACATGATTCCGAAGCATTTATCAGCAATTCACCTGACAGCGTGATCGAGTCTACGATCAAAGTTTACGAGCTGCTCGGTGCAGAAGTATTCCTGTACTTTGATGTTGAGGGAACACAGATGACAGCACGTGTTAACCCGCGTACAACACTGAGAACAGGTGACAAGGCTGTATTCGCACTTGATATGGAAAAGATTCATGTCTTCGACAAAGAAACAGAGTTGACGATTACAAACTAAAGTTTTAAAATTGGAATAGCAGCTTAGTGGTTGCGAAGATGCTATTCGCTGCTGGTTGGTATTACCGAACAGCTACCGCTTATAAAATATTTTATATACAGGGGGCTGCACTGAAAAGTGCAGCCCCTCTCAATATCCGGAGATAATTTATGGAATCAAGATCTGAACTTGAAAAAGCACTTGGAGAATTAAAGCGGATTACGGGCATTTCTCTCACTGTATCCGCCGGGACACCGGAGGAGGAGAAAGCCGCCATTGCACAGATCCGGTGTCTTTGTACCGCATATAAGGAGAAATATAATAAGACCGATTTTCTGTACAGCCTTATGGTGAACGGCATTCCCTCATATGACATACATGAGCGTGCCGCCCGCCTGCACATTGCCCCCGATGAGAAGCGGGTGCTTTTTCTCCTGGAGGCCAAAGTAATCGATGAAACAGTGACAGCAATACTGAAGAATCTTTTCCCCTCGCAGACACGTACTTATCTTGTCCCTATGGGGGAAACCAATCTGGTTGTTTTCCGCCCGGTCAAAACCGGAGAAAATGCAGATTCCATCCGCCGGACTGCCCGCACAATTGTGGACACTCTGAACATGGAGGCACTTACCCAGGTCAAACTCGCCTACAGCTCTTTTATTGATACATTGTCTGAGCTCTCAGGCGCTTTCCGCGAAACCAGCCTGGCTTTGAAAGTTGGAAAACTGTTCTATTCAGAACAGACTGTTTTTCCCTACAATGAGCTCGGAATCGGCCGTCTGATCTATCAGCTTCCGCTCACACTGTGTGATAATTTTCTGCATGAGATATTCGGCGACGATATTCCGGAGTCACTTGACGAGGATACAGCCGTCACAATCAATAAGTTCTTTCAGAACAATCTGAATATTGCAGAGACGTCCCGCCAGCTCCATATGCATCGGAATACTCTGATCTATCGTCTGGAGCAGATACAGAAGCGGACAGGACTGGATCTTCGCACCTTTGAAGATGCCATGACATTCAAGATTGCCACTATGGTAATGAACTATCTACAAACAGAAAGGAACCATTAAACAATGAACGACGCATTATATGAACAGATTGTAGCCCGCAGGCCGAAACCATACGATCTCCCGGTCCGAATTCTTGTGATCCTCCTGATCGTAGCAGTTGCCGTCCTCGGCATGCCCTTTGTAGGCTTCTTCTCTTTTGTGGTCGCGGTTATCATTGCGATGCTGGCCTACTATTTCATTTTCCCAAGACTCAGTGTTGAATATGAGTACGCGCTTCTGAATCATGACCTTCAGATCGACGCCATCTATAACAAAGCAAAAAGGAAAGCCAAAATGAGCATTGATATCCAGAACGCGGAGATCATCGCGCCGAAAGATTCACCCCGTTTGAATTCCTTCAAGCCGGACAGCGTCTGCGATTTTACATCCGGTGATCCTTCCGCCAAAGCATATGCGATCATGATTCCAATTGAACAGAAAAATACCTGTGTCTATATTGAGCCAGACAGCAGGATGACAGATCACATGAAACAGTGGATGGGATCCAAGATGTTTCTGGACTGACACCGGATCCATACTGCCGCCCTCAGAGGCGCAGAATCTCCACTATCTGATATACAACAATAAATGTAGCCGGGAATCCTCAATTCCCGGCTACATATCTGCATGCAGCCAACGCTGCTACAGCGCCGTCAGCTGCCGCAGTCGTAAGCTGTCTTACCTCTTTTGTACGGCAGTCACCCGCCGCGAAAATTCCCGGGTGAGATGTCATACAATCCTCCGAAGCGAGAATAAATCCGGATGGATCCAGTTTTACCGTATCCGCAAATATCTCATTCTGAGGTATCTGTCCGACAGCAATAAACACACCCGCCACGTCAATGCGGAATTCTTCTCCATTCTTTTTATCATTGAGAATGATTCCTTCCACTGTCGTGTCGCCCACAATTTCTTTCACTGTGGCACTCAGGACAAATTCAACGTTTTCCTTTTCTCTCAGCCTTCTGACTATGCTCTCTTCCCCTCTGAATTCATCCCTGCGGTGTACAAGATATACTTTCCGGCAGTAATTCGAAAGAAACTCGGCGTCCTGAAGCGCCGTGCTTCCGCCTCCGATGACAGCCACATCTCTCCCCCTGAAAAAAGCGCCGTCACATGTCGCACAGTAGGATACTCCTGCACCGGTCAGCCTTTCTTCGTTGGGCACTCCCAGATGCCGGTGCGTCACACCGGTAGCCAGAATAACGCTTCGGCAGGGATACTCTTTCCCCGTCGTCTCTATCACCTTGATCCCGTCTTCATCACGTATCCCGGTAACTTTTTCCACAACTGTCTCCGCTCCGAGCTTCATCGCCTGATCCAGCAGATTCATTGAAAACTCACTTCCGCTTACACTGGCAATTCCCGGATAGTTCTCTACATTCGGAGAAGATGTAATCTGACCTCCGAAATTTGCTCCCTCTATGATCACTGTTCTCTTTCCGGCGCGCTGCCCGTAAACGGCAGCCGTCATTCCCGCGGTTCCCCCGCCTATTATCCCGATATCAAACATAATCTTATCCTCCCTGTCTTCTATTTTTCAGCCGTTTTTCCGGCATACGCCCTGATATCTGACGCATTTGCCAGTTTCGTTACCTTCCCGTCTCTTACGATGACCAAAGTCGGGGCCTGCATCACCCCGTACTTTGTCACCAGTTCCATGTTTTCTTCCGCGTCAATGACCTCGTACGGAATCGCCGCGTCGTCCAGAGAGCCTGCAGCCACACTGCAGTTGGGGCATGTTTTTGTGGTAAAAAGCATGGTTCTTGTGCCATCGCTGGAAAACATGCTCTCTTCTGCCTTCTCTTCCGCCGGCGTTCCGGCAATCATGCGGGAATGGGAAAGGTCATATACTTTTCTTTCCTTAAATTCCTGCGTCTTTCCGTCATTCCAGTTCTTGACCGGACGGTAGTATCCCGTGATCCTGCTGTAGACTTCTGTCTCTCTTCCGCAGTACGGGCACTTATACTGTTCCCCCGAAAGATATCCATGATCCCTGCATATTGAATAGGTCGGAGATATTGTATAGTACGGCAGTCTGTAATTCTCCGCGATCTTTCTCGCCAGCGCGGCTGCCGCTTTCCAGCCCGGAAGCTTTTCTCCCAGAAAAGTATGGAATACGGTTCCTGATGTATAAAGAGTCTGCAGTTCATCCTGGATATCCAGCGCCTCGAACACATCATCCGTATATCCCACCGGAAGATGGGAACTGTTTGTATAATACGGTGTCCCGCTCTTCTCTGCGGCAGTGATAATATCCGGGAACTGCGCCACATCATGTTTGGCCAGGCGATATGTCGTGGACTCTGCCGGCGTAGCCTCAAGATTGTAGAGATCGCCATACATCTCCTGATAATCCGAAAGCCTCTCCCGCATGTGAAGGAGCACTTTCTTCGTAAACTCCCGGGTTTCCTTATGTGTCAGATCCTTTCGAAGCCATTTGGCATTCAATCCTGCCTCATTCATGCCGATCAGACCGATCGTTGAGAAATGATTGTCAAATGTCCCAAGGTATCTCTTCGTATACGGATAAAGTCCTTCATCCAGCAATTTTGAAATCACTGTTCTCTTTATATGCAGAGATCTGGCGGAAATATCCATCATACGGTCCAGTCTCTTATAGAATTCTTCCTCATTTTCCGAGAGATATGCGATCCTGGGCATATTGATGGTGACTACGCCGACAGAGCCGGTGCTCTCGCCGCTTCCGAAGAAGCCCCCTGACTTCTTGCGAAGCTCTCTCAGGTCCAGCCTCAGCCTGCAGCACATGCTTCGCACATCGCCGGGCTGCATATCACTGTTTATGTAGTTTGAAAAATACGGAGTTCCGTACTTTGCGGTCATCTCAAACAGCAGACGGTTATTCTCCGTGTCTGACCAGTCAAAATCCTTTGTGATGGAATACGTCGGAATCGGATACTGGAATCCCCGCCCTTCCGCGTCTCCTTCGATCATGGTCTCAATAAACGCCTTATTGACCATATCCATCTCTTTCCTGCAGTCGCCATATGTAAAATCCAGCTCTTTTCCTCCCACAATAGCGGGAAGATTCTTCAGATCATCCGGAACCGTCCAGTCAAGGGTGATATTGGAAAACGGCGCCTGAGTCCCCCAGCGGGACGGAATATTTACCCCGTATATGAAGGATTCGATACATTTCTTCACCTCCGGATAGGTCAGCCCGTCCGCACGTACAAACGGAGCCAGATATGTATCGAAAGAAGAAAATGCCTGTGCGCCGGCCCATTCATTCTGCATGATACCGAGAAAATTCACCATCTGATTGCACAGTACACTCAGATGCTTCGCCGGCGCCGAGGTAATCCGTCCGGGTATTCCTCCCAGCCCCTCCTGAATGAGCTGTTTCAGCGACCATCCTGCACAGTATCCTGTCAGCATGGACAGATCATGAATATGTATATCTGCGTTTTTGTGAGCTTTTCCAATCTCCTCATCGTAAATTTCAGACAGCCAGTAATTGGCTGTAATCGCCCCGGAATTGCTCAGTATAAGTCCTCCTACCGAGTATGTGACAGTGGAGTTTTCCTTCACCCGCCAGTCCGTAACCTTGACGTAGCTGTCAACGATCTCTTTATAGTCCAGAAGCGTGGAATTCAGATTTCTTATCTTCTCCCTCTGCTTTCTGTACAGAATATACCCTTTGGCCACATCATCATACCCGGCCTGAATAAGAACAGATTCCACACTGTCCTGAATATCTTCCACAGAGATAAGTCCATCACTGATCTTTGGCTCAAAATACGCCGTTACCTTCAGCGCCAGCATGTCAATAATATCCGGATTATAGTTTTTCTCCTGCGCCTCGAACGCTTTCCTTATTGCTTCGCTTATCTTAACGAGATTAAATTCCGCGATTTTCCCGTCCCTCTTCGTGACCCGATACATCCTGCCAGCCCCTTTCTGCTGAAATAATTTTTTCGCTCATCGCTCCTTCATTCCCATCTGTGACGGGTCCGAAGGCGTCTGAGTCCATTCTATCATCCCAAATATTTCATGTCAACAGAAACACCAACATCTGGTATGTCCATTCCGGATCATCACCAGATATTGGTGTATTTTAAGCGTTCACTATTTTCAGCGGACACAGCAAACCGGGACGTTCTGATTTACGTGCCTCTGAGCTGTGCGTTTGGCACATATTTTCTGACAATGGCGAGCGCCTGTTCCATGATCTCTCTCGTGTAACCATGGAGGCCGGGCCGGATCAGGTCGCCAGAATCCGCAAAACTCTGCAGATAATATTTTTCAGCACCTCTGAGCCACTCTCCAATCGCTTCAAAGTCTTCACGTTTGTGAAATTCCCTCACCACCGTCGTACGGAATTCATACTGCACCCTTCCTTTCATGAGAAGCTTCACACTCTCGCGTACATTCTGTGTGCTGTAATCCTCGATTCCCGCCGTCATCCCATATTTTGCCGGAGAATTCTTAACATCCATGGCGACATAATCAACAAGCCCTTTTCTCAGAAAATATTCCAGACGATTCACATTACTTCCGTTCGTATCCAATTTGACAAGATACCCCATAGACCTGATCCGCTTTATAAATTCCTCCAGATCCAAAGCCAGCAGCGGCTCCCCTCCCGTAATGCATACACCGTCAAGAATTCCCGCCCGCTTCTCAAGGAACGAAAAAATCCTTTCTTCCGGAATGTTCCTCGAAGTATCCACATGAGTTACAAGAGAAGCGTTATGGCAGAACGGACACCGGAAATTACAGCCCGCAAGAAATACCGTACATGCCACCCTTTCCGGATAGTCCAGAAGAGTCAGCTTCTGAAAGCCCTGTATATCCATTTCTTCTCCTCCTGTACTCACAGGGGTCAGGCCCCTTTACTTACCGTTTTCAGAATATTCTGTAAAATCCCTGCGTTCGTTGTTCCATCCCTCACCGGTATATTATAAATTTCTGGAAACATCCGCACATGCTTTCATGGCCTCGATCACCGCGCTGCGGAATCCTTCTTTTTCAAGCACGCGCACCGCCTCAATGGTAGTTCCCGCCGGAGAGCAGACCATATCTTTAAGTTCTCCCGGATGCTTCCCTGTCTCAAGCATCATCTTCGCACTTCCGTACACTGCCTGTGCTGCGAATTCGTAGGCCTGGGTCCTTGGCATCCCCTCAGCCACCGCAGCGTCAGCCATGGCCTCAATAAGCATAAAAACATATGCCGGCGAGCTTCCGCTGACAGCTACCACAGCATCGATCAGATGCTCCGGCACCACCTCCACTTTTCCAAATGCGCCCAGAATGCGGAGCACATACTCTTTTTCCTGGTCAGTCACATACTGATTCGGGCAGGCCGCCGTCATTCCCTCGCCGACAAGCGCAGGTGTGTTCGGCATTGTACGCACAATCTTCACCGGTTTTCCGAATTTCTCCTCCAGCCAGGACAGCGTCTTGCCCGGTGCCAGCGTCACAATGATCTGCTCCTCCCGTATACAGTCTCTGATTTCTGAAATTGCCTGCTCATAATACTGCGGTTTTACTGACAGTACAAGCACCTCTGATTTTCCGGCAGCTTCCCTGTTGTCTGCGGTAACATGGATTCCGTGCTCCTTTCTCACACGCTCACGCCCCGCTTCAAGAATATCAGCCCCGATGATTTCATCCGGGCTGATGATCCCCTCTTTTATAATTCCTCCCATAATAGCTCCCGCCATATTTCCTGTTCCGATAAATCCAAGTTTCATTATTCATCTCTCCTTTAATTTTCAAAATATTCTGAAAACGGTAAGCAAAGGGGCCTGACCCCTTTTAACGTACTTTAAACGTCCGCTCCTCTTCAAGCGGAATTTCCTTTGTGTCCATCCATTCTATCGTTATGAAACGATTCTGATTCAGTCCGACGAGAAGTTTGTTAATAAGTGCTTCTCTTCCCTGCACTTCCATGGTTACCGTCCCGTCATATTCGTTTCTGACCCAGCCGGTCAGATCCAGAGACTGAGCCATATATTTCGCCGTATAGCGGAATCCGACTCCCTGAACCCGGCCGTAGAACACGATATGTTTCCTGACTTCTGACATAAGCATCTCCTCCGCTTTCTGAACTTTTTATGTTCCTGTCCATTATTGTAACGTGAACACCGGAGAAAATCAATGAACTGAGAAGTTTTCATCCTTTGCCGCCTGGCCGTACTCTCAAATAGGTGCGGATTACGCCCGGAATTCATTGTGAATTTTCCCGTCATATGATATACTGAATGAGGAATTCCGTTCTGACTGCAAAGGTTTTACCTGAGCAATAAGGCGCAAATATCGAAAACGGTCTCAAGGGGCTCTTTATGCCCCTTCTTTTGGTATACCTGCGCTGTTTTGGTGCAGGTTTTTTATTATTCTGTACCAGAGATTTTCCACACAAAGGAGGATGATATATATGGAGACCCGCATTGCCCTTATCGGCATTATTCTGGAATCCAGACAGTCTGTCGATGAGCTGAACCACCTGCTCAGCGAGTACGGGGAGTATGTAATCGGAAGGATGGGAATCCCCTACAGAGAAAAAGGCATCCATGTCATCAGCGTCGCTGTGGATGCCCCGAATAACGTCATCAGCGCCCTCTCCGGCAAACTGGGGATGCTGCCCGGAGTCAGCACGAAGACGATTTACGGGAAAAACATATGATTTCCGAAAAAGAAGGAAGAGCGCTTATCGACCGGCTTGCGCAGACCCGCACACTGACCCGTTCAGAGTGGACTCAGCTGATTGAAAACCGCACTCCCGCCCTGGCAGATTATCTTTTCAGGCGCGCACGGGAAATACGCATCAGATACTACGGGAAAGAAATATATATCCGAGGGCTCATCGAGTTTACAAATTACTGCCGCAACGACTGTTATTACTGCGGGATACGAAAGAGCAACCGCAGTGCGGTACGTTACCGGCTGACAAAGAAGCAGATACTTTCCTGCTGTGAAACCGGCTATCGTCTCGGTTTCCGGACTTTTGTCCTTCAGGGCGGAGAAGACGCCTGGTTCACAGATGAAAGAATGCTCGGGATCATCTCCGAGATCCGACGCCGCTGGCCGGACTGCGCCGTCACACTTTCCATCGGCGAACTTTCTTATGAGAGCTACCGCAAGTTCTTTGAAGCCGGAGCTGACCGCTATCTGCTCCGCCATGAGACTTATGATGCCTCCCACTATGCCAGACTGCATCCGGAATCTCTGAGCGCCAGGCATCGCCGGAAATGTCTTCTGGACCTGAAAGAGATCGGCTACCAGACAGGCACCGGTTTTATGGTCGGCTCTCCCTATCAGACCGCTGAAAACCTTGCCGATGACATGCTTTTCATTAAAAAACTCAATCCCCAGATGGTCGGTATCGGACCTTTTATTCCGCACCATGATACGCCGTTCGCGGATCAGCCCGCAGGGACACTGGAACTTACGCTGTTCATGCTGGGACTCATACGCCTCCTGCTGCCGAAGGTTCTCCTTCCCGCCACTACGGCATTGGGAACAATCGCCGAGGATGGCAGGGAAAAAGGCATCCTCGCAGGGGCAAATGTAGTTATGCCAAACCTTTCTCCGGAGCAGGTGCGGAAGAACTACATGCTGTATGACAATAAGCTGTGCACCGGAGACGAAGCTGCAGAAAGTCTGAAAAAACTGGATGCAAGGTTTCGCCACATCGGATATCATATCGCCGTCTCACGCGGAGATTCTCTCAATACATAAAGGGAAGACGACATACAATTTCAAAAAAATCATTGATTCAGGAGGAACACAACAATGTACGATGTAAATTCAAAATGCGCTGACGAATTTATCAGTCACGAGGAAATTCTCGAGACCCTCGCCTACGCGGATGAAAACAAAGAAAATACCGCTCTGATAGACGCCATCATAGAAAAGGCGAAAAAACGAAAAGGCCTTACGCACAGAGAGGCCTCCGTTCTGCTCGCCTGTCCCATCGAAGAGAAAAATCAGGAAATTTACCGGCTTGCGGAGCAGATCAAAAAAGATTTCTATGGGAACCGTATCGTCATGTTCGCGCCGCTTTACCTTTCCAACTACTGTATCAACGGCTGTACTTACTGTCCGTACCACGCAAAAAACAAACATATTCCGAGAAAGCAGCTGACACAGGAGGAAATCCGGCGGGAAGTCATCGCCCTGCAGGATATGGGGCATAAACGCCTTGCCCTGGAAGCCGGAGAAGATCCGGTACGCAACACCATGGACTATTACCTGGAGTCAATCAAAACCATTTACGGCATAAAGCATAAAAACGGGGCCATCCGCCGTGTCAATATCAACATTGCGGCAACCACAGTCGACAATTACCGCCTTCTGAAAGAGGCCGGCATCGGCACGTACATCCTCTTCCAGGAGACCTATCACAAAGAAAGTTATCTGGAGCTGCATCCGACCGGACCAAAACACGACTACAACTACCACACCGAAGCCATGGATCGTGCCATGGAGGGCGGCATTGACGACGTAGGCTTAGGCGTCCTCTTCGGCCTGGACAAATACCGTTATGAATTTGCCGGACTGCTCATGCATGCCGAACATCTTGAGGCTGCATTCGGCGTCGGCCCTCACACCATCAGCGTTCCAAGACTGAAACATGCGGATGACATCAATCCCGAAGAATTTGACAACGGCATTGACGACGAGACTTTCTTAAAGATCATCGCATGCATCCGCATCGCCGTTCCCTACACCGGCATGATCATCTCCACACGCGAGAACAAAAGCTGCCGCGAAAGAGCGCTCCATCTGGGCATCTCTCAGATCAGCGGCGGCTCCCGTACCAGCGTGGGCGGCTACTACGAGCCGGAACCGGAGGATGAAAGTTCTGAGCAGTTCGATGTAAGCGATAACCGTACTCTGGATGAAGTCGTACGGTGGCTGATGGAGATGGATTACATTCCCAGCTTCTGCACCGCCTGTTACCGGGAAGGGCGCACCGGAGACCGGTTCATGTCTCTGTGCAAGAGCGGACAGATCCAGAACTGCTGCCACCCCAACGCACTGATGACGCTCAAAGAATATCTGATGGACTATGCTTCTCCGGAAACCCGAGCCATTGGAGATAAACTGATCGACAGAGAAGTTCTCAATGTGCCAAATGAAAAAGTAAGAAATGTAGTGCTCGAGAATCTGCGCCTGATCGAACAGGACAACAGGCGTGATTTCCGGTTCTGAGGTTCTGATCTTCCTTTCACGATTTCGCATAACAGACAGGATCCCCGGGAAAGACGACATCTGCTGATGCAGTGTCCCCTTTCCCGGGGATCCTTTTCATCTGTTTTATTCAACTCAATTATTCAACTGCAGGAGCGAAGAAAGCGTCTCCGCCGGCATCCTTTTTTCCTGTTACTCAAGAACAAAAATCCTTGAATCAAAGTCCCGTCCCAGATGCAGCCCCTGGTTCAGGCCCGGCAGAAGATCCCCTGCGCTCGTGTCCGTCGTAATGAGCCCCGCATGCATCAGCTCATCTCCATAGAAGCTGCCGCAGATTTTTCCATTTGCTTCGCCTTCCTCACGCACCGCATACATTCGATCCGGATCAAGCCCATGCAGCTTCAGCCTTGTATACGGCATATTCGCCCCATTGAGCACTCTATACCATCCCACAATCGCTTTGCTTCTGTCCTGGCTTACCACCATCCAGGCAGTGATATTCCCCTCAAACGGACTCTTCAGGCGGTAAAAGGTTCCAAACTGAAGTAGGCCGCGGTATTTCTTCATAAACTCGATCTGATGCTTTACCTCCTCCTGCTCTTCCGGTGTAAGGCGGTTCAGGTCCAGCTCATATCCGAATGTTCCGAAGCATGCCACGTTGGCCCTGGTGGAGAGCGGTGTACTGCGCATTACCTGATGATTCGGGCTTGCAGACACATGAGCTCCGATGCTGCTGATGGGATAACAGTAAGATGTCCCATACTGAATCTTCAGTCTCTCAACAGCATCCGAATCGTCGCTCGCCCAGCCCTGAGGCGCATAGTACAGAAGTCCCGGATCAAACCTTGCCCCTCCGCTTGCACAGGACTCAAACAGCACCTTCGGGAACGCAGAGGTCAGCCGCTCGTACAGATCATATACTCCCAGAATATAGCGATGGAACGTTTCTCCCTGACGGTCCGCCGGCAGCGCTGCAGACCAGCACTCCGTAATACTGCGGTTCATATCCCATTTCACATAGGATACCTCTGCATTTCCGAGAATTTCCGCCATACTGTCATAGATATAGTCCACAACCTCTTTCCTGGAAAAATCCAGCACATGCTGATATCTTCCCTGTGACTGATGCCTTTCCGGGACCGCAAGGATCCAGTCCGGATGCGCCCTGTACAGATCCGAATTCTTGTTCACCATCTCCGGCTCAAACCAGAGTCCGAACTTCATTCCCATCTCCTCGATCTTACGGGCCAGTCCTGTAATACCGCCGGGCAGCAGATCTGTATTGGCCTTCCAGTCGCCGAGTCCTGCCGTATCGTTTCTTCGCGCCCCGAACCATCCGTCGTCCAGCACAAACAGTTCGATCCCGCTCTCCTTTGCCTTCTCAGCAATCCGAAGCAGCTTTTCCTCATTGAAATCCATGTATGTGGCTTCCCAGTTATTGATGAGAATCGGCCTCACCCGGTCTCTCCAGTAACCTCTTGCAAGGCGTTTCTGATACAGCCGGTGGAAAGTCTGGCTCATATCATTCATTCCCCTGTCCGTATAAACCATGACAGCCTCAGGCGTCTGGAAATCCTCTCCCGGATCCAGCTTCCAGTCGAAGCACTCCGGATGGATTCCCATAAGCACTCTCGTCGTATCATGCGTATCCACTTCGGCCTGCGCCAGGAAGTTTCCGCTGTACACCAGACTGAAACCGATCACCTCGCCCTGAAACTCATCCGCTGTCGGACGTTTCAGTATGATGAACGGATTATGTTCATGAGAAGAATGCCCCCTCATGCTGCCTACAGACTGGATTCCCTGCTCCAGTCTTCTTGTTTTCACATGGCGTTCTCTTGCCCAGGCGCCGGAAAACTGTATCCAGTCATACTCGCAGTCCGGAAGATCCAGGCACAGGCTCATCGCCTTCAAAAGATGTACAGGGCGGCTGCCATGATTCACAAATCTGGCGCTTCTCGCGATAATTCCCCCTTCTGCAAACAGAGTATACAGCAGCTCCAGTTCAATACCGGTCACTTTATCCTCCAGAAGCAGTGTCAATGTCTCAGCTTCCTCATCCTTCTCCGTATAGGTTGCCGGAAGTCCTTTCAGTTTCGGTTTTCCCGCTGTCACAGTATGGCTTTTATAGCAGAAATCCGAGATCCTGCTGCCATTCTCCTGAAGAATCTCTACCGCCGGGAAACGATAGTCTGAGGATCCGTATACTCCGTACTCCTGCTTCACATGCTCAAGTGATAATGTTCTCTCTCCTTCGAATACATAAGAGCCCATGGATCTGGGTACCATTTCAAGGAAGCAGGAGTAATCATCCTTTTCGTGGATGCGCTTTCCAAAATAGTACTGTCCCATGTTTCCATTGGGAAGTACTGCCATAATATAGCTTATTTCCGAATTAAAAAGGTGAAATGTCTGGTTCTTCTCATTAAATACGATACTCATGTCCGGTCCTCCTTCATTTTCTGTATAGCTATTATAAAAAAACAGGCAGAAAAAAACAGGAGCTTATGTTACAGACAACAGTCAAAATGTTAAAAAGAACTGCAGGTATTCCTACAGTTCCCTCAGCTTTGCCTCATTTCTTTTCAGATTTTCCCTCTGCTCCTCCTGATCTCTTCTGCGGTAACGGGACGGGGTGGTTCCGTATTTTGCCTTAAACGCTTTCGAAAAGACCAGCGGATCACTGTATCCGCATGAAAAAGCCACACTCTCAATGGAAATATCTGTTATCACCAGCAGTTCCGACGCCTGCGTGAGCCGATAATTCGAAAGATAATCCTGTGGCGATACACCGAGTTCCTTCTGAAACAGAGTGTACAGATAGCTCCTGTTGATACAGACATAATCCGCAATATCCGTAATATGGATGGGATTGCAGTAGTTGTTCTGAATAAACTCCACTGCTTTTTTCACGTACAGGCTCCCTGTGTTTTTTTCCGACGCAGACAGAATGTCCATATCTTCAGAGAGCACACCAAAGAAGGAATACAGAAGCCCTTCCAGAATAAACTGATCAGATGCCGTGTATGTGTTATGTCTCAGCATCTTCAATACCGTCTCCTTCAGCTGACTTCCATGGCTGCACCGGTATATAAGCCGGTTCTCCCCCAGTCCCATTCCCTTCAGATATTCTTCCGCCCGCTTCCCGTCAAACCCGACCCACAGGTAACTCCACGGTTCACTCTCATCCGCCTGATAAAATGTCTGCCTTCTCGGTTCAATCAGAAAACCCTGCCCTGCCTCAAGTTCATACCTCACACCGTCGACGGTATAACTTCCCCGGCCCTCCAGGATATAATGGATAATGTAGTTAGGACGGACAGCCGGCCCGAAGCTGTGTCCTGCACCGCATTTTGCGTAACCGCAGAAACACAGATACAATTCCGAGAACTGCCGATCTTTTATCTGTAATACATAAGAATCTTCCATAATGCCGCCCTTTTACCGTCATGATTTTGGAGGCATGAACTTCAGAATCAGGTCAGCCACATTCGAGATCGGCATAGTCTGAAGCCAGATACGCCCCGGACCGGTCACAACAGTGTTGAACACGCCTTCTCCTCCGAATACCATGTTCTTCAGTCCGGGAACTGCTTTTATCTCCATGCTGCAGGTGCTCTCCATCGCCGCCAGATATCCGGTATCCACCACGATCTGCTGTCCGGGCTGAAGATCATACTGCACTACATGGCCGTCAAACTCCAGGAATGCCATTCCCTGTCCCGAAAGTCTCTGCATGATAAATCCCTCTCCGCCGAAGAACCCGGCTCCCAGCTTTTTCTGGAAAAAGACCGACAGCTCCACGCCCGACTCAGCGGCAAGGAACCCCTGCTTCTGTACGATCAGCTCATTTCCGGGGCTGATCTGTCTTGCCAGAATCTGTCCCGGAAAACTTGACGCAAATGCAATCAGCCCGTTCCCGCCTTCCGCCGTATAACGGTTCTGAAACAGCGCTTCTCCCGCGAACATCCTGCCCAGCGCTTTTCCGATACCTCCATTTGATGTTGTCTCCATTTTCATATTGGGTGACATCCAGCTCATAGATCCTCTCTCTGTGATCATCTGCTCTCCGCTTTCCAGATAGCAGATTAACACCGGCAGTGTCTCTCCCTTGATCTCATATCTCATTTCATCGTCCTCCTTCTCAGTCCCGGCTGTTTCTGTATGAGTTTCTTCATGCATGTGTGTGCATCTCATAATATTTTCCTCATAAATATCAGGCCCTGCATATATCCATAGTATCATATGCAGGGCTTTCTTTCATCATATACGGTTAAAATCCGCGGAAAATAATTTCTTTACTGCTCAGGATTCGATCCGGAAGACCACTTCTCCTCATCGTTCTCCTCTCCGTATTCGGCTTTTTCCTCCGGCATATCAACTTTGGGAAATACGATATCGGCCTTGAACAAATCCGCCTCTGTGGAGATCTTCAGCGTTCCATGCTGAAGTTCCACAAAACTCTTTGCAATGGCAAGCCCCAGACCGGAACCTTCCGTATTTCTGGAGGCGTCTCCTCTCACAAATCTGTCCGTGATCTCATCCACATCAAAATCCAGCTCCGCCGCAGATATATTCTTCATGGAAATGCGCACGCTGTTCTCTGTTTCTGTCATTTCAATATATACCCTCGTATGCGGCATTGCATATTTTGTGATATTAACGATGAGATTCTCAAAAATCCGGTACGTCTTCTGGCTGTCCAGCCACATCACAAGCTTGTGATCCGGCAGCTTCCATCTGAATTCCAGACTGGACTCCTTTATCTTACTGTCATTTTCCAGCCCGACCTGCTTCAGCAGATCTACAATATCCACTTTCATATAATGCATGGTCACATTCTTGCTGGCCGCCTTGCTGATCTCAAACAGATCTTCAATCAGCACCTTGAGCCTCAGAGATTTGCGTTCCAGCACATCGATGTATTCTTTCCGCTTCTCCTCATCCGTTTCATTTTTCAGAAGATCCGTATAGGTAATGATCGCTGTCAGCGGCGTTCTGAGATCATGAGAGACATTCGTGACAAGTTCTGTCTTCATTCTCTCATTCTTGACCTCTTCCTCCACCGCTTTTTTGAATCCTTTCTGAATCTTTTTAAGCTCTTCCTGAATCGGGTTGAAAAGTCCGATATCTCCTTCAATCGGGATGTCCAGATGTCCTTCCGCGAGTTCATTTGTCGACTTCAGCAGCAGCTTATATTTTTCCTGCAGATCCCTTGTATATTTCCTCAGGAACAGAAACAGCAGAATCGAATAAATGATGAGAGCGGCTATTCCGTAAAACCAGAACAGACAGATAACAACAAGTATGACAAAATTGATCAGCACAACCTTCAATATTGTGCGGTTCATCCTGTCCTGAAAATCCAGATGCTGCAGAGCATCATACTGCCTGATAAAAAAGTTTTTTATCTTCGCGGTCAGCTTTCTGGCACGCTCATTGTTTCTCACCCAGCGTATCACTCTCGGAGTCAGGGTTCTCTCACGCCAGTACTCCCCTTTCATCCGGATTATTGCTCTCAGTGATGTAAATCCCCAGAATACGATTCCGAAGATACACATCCACATCAGGAAATTGAATATCATCCACGGACCGCCGTTGAGGCTTCCGTCAAGCGTATCATACACCACAGTCCCGGAGATCCAGAAGATGTCTGAGACATAAAGAATGAGCAGTACAAGCACCGGCACTTCAAACGGCACCCGGAAGATCTTCATCCCGCTGATATCCAGCCATTTTACACACGGAAACAGGAGAGCCGCCGCGATAACGACAACAAGAAGCACTTCAAGCATATCGCGGAAAACGTTTGACGTCCAAAGCGCATACATGCTCATCTCCTGCGGATATACTTCCTCTGTATAAGCATCCAGATTATCCTCCGTCATTCCGTAGATGATCGATACCCCTCCGGGACTTGAGATCTGGGAAATGTAACTGTACTGTGCATTTTCCGCATCATTCAGATAATCTGTCTCAATATTGTACTCTTCCTGTGCTGACAGATTCTGTCCCGTCACCTCGATATCCGAGAGCTCTCCCTCATCTGAAAATCTGAATAATGCCCGGAACGCATACGACTTTGAATCCTGAAGCCTCTCGGCCTCCTGCTCTGTTGTCTCATCAAGCAGAGAATTTCCCTCACTGTCAAATATTCCACAGGCCAGATATTTCCTTGTAAGATCAAAGTTTCTGTCTCCATCCAGTCCGTACTCATCCAGAACCTCTGACAGTTCCGTCTCCTCTGAATATTCATTATAGAGAATATAATTGCCGTCGCACAGATCTTTTCCCATCATAAACAGCGCTTCCTGCCGCCTGCTGTCCATGTCTGATTCACTCTCAAGATACTTCCGTATATTCCCGTAATTGTTGAGCATCAGAAAGGAACATACCGCCAAAAAAATTATCGTAACGATCGCACCCGGTTTACGGCTGCTTTTCAATTTTATATCCAACACCCCACACCACCTTTAAATATTTTGGATTCTTCGGATCCAGTTCGATTTTTTCTCTTATGTTTCTTACATGCACCATGACCGTGTCCGTATTGATCGCTTTTTCCTGCCATACCCGTTCATAGATTTCCTCCGAGGAAAACACTCTTCCCGGATTCTTGGCCAGAAGAAGAATAATCTTATACTCGATCGGGGTCAGCTTTACCGGGACTCCGTCCACCGAAACCTCCACCGTATCCTCATTGATTTCCAGACCGCCGATCACATGTACATTTTCCTTCGGAGTCAGCTTTTCCAGAAATTTTCTGTATCTCCTGAGCTGGGAATTCACCCTTGCCATCAGTTCCATGGGAGTAAACGGTTTCGTCACATAGTCATCGGCGCCGATATTCAGGCCTGTGATCTTATCCACCTCCTCTGACTTTGCCGACAGCATGATGACCGGAAAGTCATACTTTTCTCTCAGCTTCATCGTCATCCGTATTCCATCCATCCTCGGCATCATAATATCCACGATCGCCAGATGGATTTCTTCCTTTTTCAGAATCTCCAGCCCTTCTATCCCGTCTGCTGCCTGGTACACCTTATATCCCTGGCTCTGCAGGTAAATCTGAACTCCCTCTCTGATCTCTTTGTCATCTTCCACGATTAATATATGATTTGTCTCCATGTCGTCTATTCTCCTTTATCTGCCGTGTCAGCTCCCCGGACACGGCGGCTCTTTTGCTGTCTTTTTGACACATACACTGATTGTAGAACATCTCCCCGGGGCTGACAAGTGTCGATTCTTTTCTGACGGATCAGGCCAGAAGATCCAGCGCCGGTTCTCCGAGAAAATAACCTGCTCCGACAAATGCCAGATTCCACAGGAACACACCGCAGGCAGAACTGAGTGTGTATTTTGTAAAGTTCATTTTTACCATCCCCGCCGGTATCGAAATAAGCGTTCTGGCTACAGGAATCAGCTTGCTCACAAAAACTCCGGCACAGCCTTTCTCTCTCAGAAATTTCATCTTGTCCTCGATCACCGCCTTCTGTTTCGGAAATTTTCTGAAATACATTCCCAGCACTTTCGGACCGCCCATGCGCCCCAGCAGATAGAGAAGCCAGCTGCCTGTCAGACCTGCCGCCACAGTCAGCACCATCACTGCCGGAAAGCTTATCTCTCCTCTGGCCGCCCATATCCCGGAAAGCGGCATGATCACTCCGGCCGGAAATCCCGGAAGATTCAGATATTCGAGGAATACGATAAGATAAATGAAAAAGGCTCCATATTCTGCAAAGTATTCTGTCAATGTCCGTATATCCATGGAATCAGCCTCCTTTCACTGTAAACAGAATAATCTGTAAATCTAAAGGAGGCTGATAAAAGATTCAAAAGAAATTCTTAAGATTTGTCCGCTTTCCACACATAACAAAAGCCGGTCCCCTGACACGGGGCCGGCTCTTCTCTCAGTCGAGTGTAGAACTCCTGCTCACACTGTTTGCGCTTTCTTCAGCTGCTTCTTCCCGATCTTTTTCCTGGGAGCGAAACTCAATATGTCCTGTCTCCGCATCCATTCCGTCAACGATCGCCAGCGATTCCAGCTGGTAGCCGAGATTTCTGATAATGCGTCCTCCTGACTGAAATCCCTTTTCAATCGCTATCCCGATTCCTTCCACCGTGGCTCCCGCAGACTGTACGATCTGTATCAGTCCCTGGAGCGCGCATCCGTTCGCCAGGAAATCATCAATGATCAGCACGTGGTCATCCGGCGTGAGGAACTTCTGCCCTACAATGACATGGTTCCTGCATTTATGTGTAAAGGACTCCACCTCGGCCACATATACATCACCGTCCAGATTAATGCTCTGTGACTTCTTCGCAAAAACAACGGGAACATCAAAGTGCTGTGCCGCAATACAGGCGATTCCGATTCCGGACGCCTCGATCGTAAGAATCTTGTTGATCGGCTTATCGGCGAACCTCCTTTTAAATTCTGCTCCCATCTGATTCAGGAGTTTAATATCCATCTGATGATTCAGGAAACTGTCAACCTTGAGCACGTTTCCTTCCTTAACCACTCCGTCTTTTACAATCCGTTCTTCTAAAAAGTTCATTCCTCAACCTCTTCCTTCGTATTGTTATTCAGTCTCTTTTCCGCCTTCTGTTCCTTCAAATACAGAAAATACTCTCCTGAGGATCCAGGAGTTTATCCACGCCACAAGCGCTCCTCCGAATACAAGCCACATCGGAATCGCAAACATAAGCGTAGTTGTATTCCACAGGGATGCCAGGACAGATCCCGCTGTGACCACAACCATCACAAATGTATAGGGCAGCTTCGCCACTGTAAGTATAAGCGCGTTCTTCAGTGTTGCGCGGATCGGATTGACATACCGCGCGGTAAGCGGAAACGAATAGATCACCAGTGACAGAAGTATAAATCCCAGCAGCATAAAAACCGCCCGGAAAATAAATCCCAGCTGTCCCGGGAAAGTTCCCGTAACACTGTAATCAATCCGCCATATGATCCCCAGCACCGCAAACAGAATCCAGAGGATCGTACTCTGACGGAAATTTTCTTTGAACGCCTTGAAAAAACTTCTGAATATGTACCCCTCTTCATTCTTTACCATCTTCAACATCACAGAATAAAGAGCCGTAGTGGACGCGCCGATCGTTACGATCGGAAGACAACAGACTATCCAGACGACATTCAGACACATCATGTCGCATATTTTGGATAGTGCGCGGGTCACTGCATTATCCGCAAGATTAAATTTCATAACATCATCTCTCTTTTCGATAAGTTTCTTACAGTATAGCACAGGGAAGAGGCGGGATACAATGCAAAAAGAACAGATACTCAAAAAGAAATTATGCCGCCGCCCCTTCCGGAGCAGCGGCAAAAAAATAGAGCGGGTGATGAGAATCGAACTCACGTATCCAGCTTGGAAGGCTGGTGTTCTACCATTGAACTACACCCGCATCATCTCTGACACGAGTAGTATAATATCACAGTTTCCGCCCGGATGCAAGTCTTTTTTTAATTTTTTTAATTTCTTTTATGAAATTTCAGTCCGTCCGGCTTAAGACAGTGATTTTCACCGAATATAAACAGATATTTTTGACTTCCCCATGCCTTCGGTATATAATGTGAGAGGACATTCTCAGAGGTAAGAACTGTTCCTATATTATTTTTATGAAGAAAAGGGGTTATCTATTATGAGCAGAAGAACAGCGAAAAAAAGACTTAAAAAAATAAATCCGACACAGACAGCAGGTAATACAGCAGCTGCGGAAACCGTTTCCGCAGAACCTTCAGACACGCTGAGCACTCCTGTCCCTGAAACAGAAACTCAGGCATCGTCTTCCAACGCTCCTGCAGACACAGCCGCACCGACGGAGACAGTTTCCGCCGCAGCCAAGGCTCCTGCGTATGAGATGTTCCTTCAGTACCAGAACTGCGAATTCACGGTCGACAACATCACACGGCGCATTCTCGATAAATGCGCAGCCGATCAGATGGACTGCGGAGACCTTAAGATCTACGTAAAACCAGAAGACGGCAAAGCCTATTATGTCTGCGCAGGAGGAAACAGCTTCATTGAATTATAATCCCTGCATGAATCAGGAGTACAGAGTGTAACTTACGCTCCGTACTCCCCGGTTCTGTTTTCTGCAGAGGAAAAGTCTTAAGAAAAAGATGCCGGATCACATCCGACATCTTTTTTTCTTATCCCATTACCTGCTCATAGGAAGCATGTTTTTCCAGATCCTCTGTCAGTTTTGCCATCTGTGACAGATCTCCGATAAGTATCACGCCGCACAATCTGTTGTTGAGAAAATAATATTTGTGATACTGTCCTTTTCCCATATCCTGGAACTCCACCGTCTTGTAGAGAAGATTTGGATTTTTCCCGTTGTCGCCGGCCGCAAACAGTGCTGTATTCATCCCGTGGAAGGTCAGCGCTGCCGCCGCAGACTGATATTCAAGTACCTCTCCGGCCGCATTTGCTCCCGCTGTCCGTCCCTGCTCTGACGCCTCCGGCCAGATCGCATAATTCATGCCCTGATACTGTGCACAGTCTCCGCACGCATATACTCCCGGAATATTTGTTTCCATACGCGCGTTGACAACCACGCCCCGCTCAGTCTCTGCTCCGATGCTTCCGGCCAGCGCAGTATTTGCACGTACTCCGGCCGATACGATCACCAGATCTGCCGGGAACGTCTCTCCTCCTGAAATCCGAACTCCCGTCACGTGATCTTCTCCTTCAATCGCCTCTACACTTACACCGGTACATATCTCCACTCCGTTCTTCATGGCAATGTTTTTCAGCAGTTCAGCGGATCCTGTATCCAGCTGACGTCCCATAAGAACCGGAGCCACCTCAAGAACCTTTACCTTAAGACCTCCCTTTTTCAGCTCCCAGGCAGCTTCAAGTCCGAGTACTCCGCCTCCGATCACCACTGCATTCTTCGCGCCGGCCATAAGCTTCTCCACTTTCTCCACATCCGCAAGCCTTCGGATCGCCACTACTTCCGGAAGACCGCTGCCTTCCATTGGCGGAATAAAGCACTCGCTTCCCAGTGCATAGATCAGTTTTGTAAAATGCACCTTCGCTCCATCGTCCAGAATCACTTCCTTTGCCGTCATATCTATTTCCGTAATATTTTTTCCAAGCATCTGGTATACTTTATTCTGCTCATACCATTCCGGTCCTTCAATAGCAATCTGCTCCGCGTTCAGCCCCGCAACTATTGATTTGGTCAGCATGGGCCGGTTGTATGCCGGATATGGTTCATTGGAGATCATGATAACCGCCCCGGTCTTATCCCTCTCTCTTATAGCCTTCGCAGCATTAAATCCCGCTGCTCCGTTGCCGAGGATCACATAATACTCATCCGTATTGTTGACAAAACCGGTCTCCTCCACATCTACAGGCACGAAGTTTTCTTTTCCCACGCCGCAGACCGGGCACACCTCCAGAGAGGAGTCGAAGATCTCTCCGCAGACCAGACATTTGACCAGACTCCTTGCACCTTTCTTCTTCGGTTTCACTGGCTCTTTTTCCAGAACAGTGCAGCCGAACTGATAGCCGTACTCATAAGCGCTTACAAGATCCGCTTCGGACGGTTTAAATCTGACGCGGAACCCCTCGGACACCTTCATCTTCAGCTGCTTTAATCTCTGTGTAATATTCGGCACGCCTTCTCCGCTCCATCCGTAGCTTCCAAAGGCACCGGCGTATTTTCCGCCGTGAGTTGCCGGAAACATGCCGAGCGTCAGATCCCAGATCGGTTTCAGCGCCTCCCCGACAATAGTCGGAGTTCCGAGCAGAATACCGTCCGCAAACAGCAGTTCCTCATTCACCTTATCTGTATCAGCCTCCACCATATCATACATCCGTACATCGATATCACCGCTGTCTCTCACGCCCTCTGCAATTTTTTCTGCCAGCATCTTCGTATATCCGTAAGCACTTACGTAAGGCATGATAACAGTCTTCTTCTGATTCGGATTCACAAGAGTGGACCATTCCCTATACTGTTTCATAACTGTCTTGATCCGGTCGCCGACAAGAACCGGTCCATGTCCGGTGCAGATCATGCTGATGTCCATATTCTCGACGCGGTCGAGCGCCTTAAGCATAAACGGCTTGAATGGGCCGATAATGCAGTCATAATAATATTTCAACGCCTTCTGATAGTCATTTTCGTTTTTTATCTCTGTAGAAATCACTTCCGGCAGACAGTAATGAGAACCGAAAGAATCACAGGTCACAAGAATCTGTTCCTCTTCGATAAAAGTGTACATCGTGTCCGGCCAGTGCAGATTCGGTACGAACATGAAATGAAGTGTGCGGTCCCCGATCGTCATTTTCTGATCATCGCGCACTGCAATGCTTACAAAATCTCTGTTCACGATTTCTTTCAGGAATCCGATCGCGCACCCTGTCGCCAGAATTTTCATCTGCGGACTGTAATCCAGCAATTTCTCCACACTTCCCGCATGATCCGGCTCAGTATGACTTACGACAAGATAATCTATCTTTGTCACATCAATAACTTCTTTCAGTTTTTCCAGATATTCATCAAAGAATTTTGCCTTCGCCGTCTCAAACAGGACCACCTTGTCCCCTGTTTTCATTACATATGAATTATAGGTTGTTCCAAACTCTGTATACATGATAATATCAAATACTCTGAGCTTGTCGTCAATAATTCCCGTCCAGTAAAAATTCTCGCGCAGTTTCACACTTTTCATTTCTGTTGTCCTCCATTCTACTGTTTTTCTGTTTTCAGACAAAGAAACTGCCGCAGCAGCGAGGGCTCTTGTTCGAAAAACCCTGTTGCTGCGGCAGCTCCCGATATTGTCATATGGTTTCAAATATAACTGTTATTATCTTGTCCTGCCTGCAAGACGGCTTTCTTCTTTTTTGTCTCTGTGCTTTACGCCAAACAGAAATGTGGTTCTGTTTGCCTCTTTCAGACTCTCCTGACGAAAATATTTCGCCTTGTCCATCACATCAAAGAGCCTGCTCCGCCAGGCTGCAAATCTTGATGACATCCTTGGTCTCTTCAGCTCATCCTCCAGACTGTGGCTGTCCTCATATATCTGAAACTCTGTAACAACCCAGCAGAGAAGAAGAAATGTAACTGCCAGTAAAATCGTTGCGATATATACTTCTGTCATAACAACCTCTCCTTTCTGCTATACTTATATTAAGTTTAGAACTTTCAGGACAGATAGTCAATATTTTCAGAAATTTTTATTGTAATTTTATTTATTGTCGTTATATTTTTCAGGTGCCCTCGCAATCTATTTTCTGCATAATCACCGGATGTTATACTCCGACCTTTTTACATATATCCGAAAGACAGCACCGGTCGCAATGCGGTTTTGTTCTTGCGGTACAGACATCTCTTCCGTGATATACAAGTCTGTGACAGAAGTCGCTTCCCTCCTCCGGAGGGATGATCTTCCAGAGCGCCATCTCCACCTTCTTCGGTTCTCTGATTCCATCCACCAGACCAATTCTGTTTACCAGACGTATACAGTGCGTATCCGTCACGATCGCCGGTTTTCCGAACACATCACCCATGATAAGATTCGCGCTTTTTCTTCCCACTCCTGGCAGTTTCAACAGCGCGTCGAAATCATCCGGGACTTTTCCTCCGTATTCGTCCCGGATCATCTTCATACAGGCGCTGATGTCTCTCGCCTTGCTCTTTCCCAGACCACAGGGACGTACAATCTCCTCGATGTCATTGACATCGGCATCTGCCAGTGCATTGACATCCGGATACTTCGCATACAGGCCTTCCACGACCACGTTCACACGGGCATCCGTACACTGGGCCGCAAGCCTGACACTGACAAGCAGCTTCCAGGCCTGATCATAGTCAAGTGTACAGCCCGCGTCGGGATATTCTTTTTTCAGTCTTTCGATCACTTCCAGAGCACGTTGTTTCTTTGTCATTTACTGTCTTCCTCTCTATCACCCGTATTTTCTTTATTTGCCTGTTCCGTCTTTCTCTGCTCTGCGATCTTCCTCAGCTCCTCGATTGCTTCTTTGAATCTCACAGAAACCGCCGTAGGATTTCTCCGCAGATGACTTGCGGCATGCAGATAGCCTTTGTCTGTCCTCTCGCCCATTTTCTGGATCTCCTGCAGAATACTTTTTTTGATCTCCGCAAGCTCTTCTCTTCTTTCCTCGCCGATCAGTTCATCCACTCTGGACGGAAGCTCCTCTCTGATAAGAAAATCAGCTCTTGCGGCCAGTTCCTGAAGCATTATTCTGCGCATACCGCGTCTCTCATGAATTCCCTCAAGAATCTGCGCTTTCCGTCCTGACACTGCCTGCAGCATATCTTCCGAACGCTTCCGGTAATCTTCTGCCGCTTCCGCAGCAGACACCTTCAGACGGTCCTGAATCTTCCGGATCTGACGTCCGCTCTCTTCAAGCTGCATGAGAAGGTTCTTCATATCCATGGCTTCGTTGAATGACTGGGTAAAGTCCGCGGCAGCCGCAGCTGTCAGAATCACCGCAGCATACTCCGTAATATGAAGGGGAACTGCCAGCACCGCTCTCTCCACCGGAATATGGACAACTTCAGTCATCAGCACGGAAAAGCATCCCCAGCAGAGGGATGCCGGCAGACAGATATATCCTTTCAGATTCAGTTTCACGTTACTGTAGTCCCAGTATCTGACATGAAACAGCCGTTCCATGGCAGCCCCCGTAAAATACTCAAGAACTGTGGCGGCAGTCATGCCCATAAGGAACACAAGCCAGATATTCTCTCTCACAGGAATCGCTGCGATCAGAATAACCACTGCGCCGGATCCGTAAAGAGGGAGCATCGGGCCATGCATGAATCCCCGATTGATCCACCGGTGCTTTTTCACAGATACATAGCAGCTCTCCCAAATCCATCCGATAAAACTGTATATAAAGAAAAAAATAATCCACTGAGAAAGATAATAGGACTGCATTACCTTTCCTCAATCTCCATTAACATATTGACCCGCCGCTGGTGACGGCCGCCTTCAAATTCTGTATCGAGCCATGTCTCTACAATCATCTTTGCCAGCTCCGCTCCCACAACTCTTGCGCCAAACGCGAGGATGTTGCAGTCGTTATGCGCTCTCGCCATCTTCGCCGTAAACGGCTCACTGCAGACTGCGGCACGGATCCCCTTGACTTTGTTCGCTGCCAGCGAGATCCCGAGGCCGGTCCCGCAGATCAGGATCCCCTGCTCCACCTCGCCTGCCGCGACTGCTCTCGCCACTTTCTCTCCGTAAACCGGATAATCGCAGCTCTCCGTTGAATTTGTTCCGTAATCTACAACCTCATGTCCCTTCTCCTTAAGAAACTCTATGATCTCTGCCTTCAGTTCCAATGCCGAATGGTCGTTTCCTATTCCGATTCTCATATTCTCTACGTCCTCTCTTCCCGTCCTCATTCTTTACATTCTGTAATGATATCAGATTCTCAATTCTCTGATCCTCTTTTATAATATCAAATTCCTTCTGGCATGGCAATTGTAAAAGAGCCTTTATCCTGAAGCACTCCATATGCAAAGAAGGCAGAACCAGACTCCCGGTTCTGCCTTCTTATTCTGTTATCATATGTTCCCCCGCCGTTTAGGCCGTTCTCGCGTTTCCCGAACAGGCCTCCTCGAACTCCTTCAGCTTCTGTCTTGCTGCCGGATTCAGATATTTCGGCACTTCAATCTGAACTGTCACATACTGATCGCCGTGTACCGACGGATCTTTCATCGAGACAATCCCCTTTCCGCGCAAACGGATCTTTGTTCCGGACTGAGTACCTTCCCTGATCTTGCAGAGAACATTGCCGTACAATGTGCTGACTACTGCCTCGCCTCCGAACACAGCAGTGGTAAAGGGAACCGTCACCGTTGTATAAACATCCATTCCCTTTCTCTCGTATCCCGGCTTCTCCGCCACCTGGACTTTCAGAAGCAGATCGCCGTTCTCTCCGCCATTCGTCCCCGGCATTCCTTTGCCTCTGAGCCGGATGCTCTTGCCTGAGTCGATGCCGGCAGGAATGTGGACCTTCAGAGACTGTACACTCCCGTTTGCGCCGCTCGGATCCTGAAGACGGATGATCTTATCGCATCCAAAAGCCGCTTCATCAAAGCCCACCGTAACCTCTGCGTGCATATCCGATCCTTTCGATCGGAAGTTTCCTCCGCTAAAACCGCCGTAAAAGCCGCTGCCGCCGAAGCCGCTGTCCCGGAAACTTCCGTTTCCAAAGCCACCCTGAAATCCGCCGTTCGTGTTTCCGCCGCTTCCGCTGAATCCCTGGGATTTGCCGTGATGGAAAATATCCCCGAAAATATCATTGAAAACGTCGTCCATGTTTCCGCCTTCAAAATGATACTCCCGGTATCCTCCTCCCGGTCCCCCGTAGGCCTGACGGTATGTTCCTCCATAAGGATTTCCGCCCGCCGCCGCTTCATCAAACGCCGCATGCCCGAACTGATCATACATCTTCTTCTTTTCCGGATCGCTGAGAATATTGTACGCCTCGGTAACTTCTTTAAATTTCTTCTCCGCATCCGCATTTCCCGGATTCATATCCGGATGGTATTTTTTTGCAAGCTTTCTGTATGCCTTTTTAATTGCTGCGGCATCTGCCCCCTTTGACAGGCCGAGCACTTCATAATAATCTCTTTTTGCTGCCATATCCATCACCCTCTTATCAGATCATTTCCAGATACAAGTTTCCCGAAAAGCAGGCGCTGTTCATCCGCTTTTCCGCCTTCTTAAAATGAAAACCCCGGAATCATCCCGGGGTCAGAAATCCATACTTCAATTTTATCCTGCTGTACTGTCAATCTTCCTTCCCTCTCCGGAACGTCCATCGGCCGAACACCTCATTGTATGCCAGACTGTTTTTTGTGTTCTACATGTAATATAGCAAATATATTTTTTCCTGTCAAGATGCCGTTTCTCATTTATCCCGTATCTTGAATCCTTCCCCGAAAACCTCGCTCGTCTCGGTAAACATAAGAAAAGCTTCCCCGTCCGTTTCCTCCACCGCACTTCTGACCAGGTACGCCTCTGCCTTCGAACATGCGCAGAGAAGCACGTCTTTCTTTGTTCCCGTATAGCCGCCGGAAGCCGGAAGCGAGGTTGTTCCTCTCTTTACTTTATCGCTGATATTCGCAGCGATCTCTTTTCCTTTTCCCGTTATAATGACAGCAAGAGTCCCAGCTCCCATTCCATACATGATCTTGTCAATGACAATGGTTGACACACCTGTTGAAGCCACTCCGTAAAGCACGGCATCCACATCGCCGAACACAGGCCATCCCAGGAAGATTACAATCAGATCAATAAGAAGCGTGATCACTCCGATAGACAGATGCGGCTTCTTCTTTTTGATTGTCAGCGCCAGAAAATCGATTCCTCCTGACGACGATCCTCTGACATAAAACAGCGCCATCCCCGCTCCCAGAAATATGCCGGAATAAACCGCAGCCATCATCCTGTTTCCATCATACATGGGGGTAAGAGGGAACACAATATCCAGAAAGAGCGATGAGATAACCATGGTTCTGGCACTTTTAAGCAGCAGCTGCCGGCCGACCGTCCTGTAGCTGATAATAACCAGCGGAATATTGAAAAAAAGTGTCAGCGTGCCCACGGGAAATCCCGACAGATGATTCAGAAGCAGTGCCAGACCGGAGATGCCTCCGGGCGCAAATCCGGCATTTCCAGCAAAGGTATAAATACCGGCAGCATAGAGAATGCTGCCGGCAAGATCGTAGACAAGATCTGTCAGAAGCACTTTCCAGTCTGTTCTTTTTCTCAATTCTGATAATAATTTTTTCCCGTCCATTTCCATCCGCACCCTGTATACCTGTTATGTTATTTCAAGTCATACCGTATACAGTATGTGCCGTATCCGGGAAACTATACATTTCATCCATATCCCCGGCACGTAACGGACTTCATCTCGCTCACGGGCCGGCGCCTTATACAGATAATTCAAGACTCGCTCGCGAGTCTTGGCGCGGGATTCGGGTCGGCATCAGCCGACATAATACTTCTCCGAATCCCTGCGCATCCTCGCGGAGCGTTTATCAGATGGGGGATTGACACCCGCCACTGATACATATTTGTTCCTCACCGCCTGTAGAGGCGGGAGTCTTCCCCCATCTGATAAAAAGTGCCTGTGCGAGAGCAAACTCTCGACAGACACTTTTTTATATCTACGCAACGAGACACCTCGACTGCACTTCGTTTCGTCTCGGTCGCGGCAGTCGCCGCATAATAAGCAATAAACCCGCTTGAATGCAAGCACTCAGCGGGTTTATTGCTTATTTATTCATCTCGTTGCTTACGCGCAATTACTCGATGATGGAAGCAACTGTTCCTGATCCTACTGTACGTCCACCCTCACGGATAGCGAATCTCAGACCTTCCTCCATAGCTACCGGATGGATCAGTTCAACTGTCATTGTAACGTGATCTCCAGGCATGCACATCTCTGTGCCTTCCGGAAGCTCGCAAACACCTGTTACGTCTGTTGTTCTGAAGTAGAACTGCGGACGATAGTTGTTGAAGAACGGTGTATGACGGCCACCCTCATCTTTTGTCAGAACGTAAACCTGGCATGTGAATTTTGTATGGCATGTAACTGTACCCGGTTTGATAAGAACCTGTCCTCTTTCGATCTCTGTTCTCTGGATACCACGAAGCAGAGCACCGATGTTATCACCTGCACGAGCCTCGTCGAGCAGTTTACGGAACATCTCGATACCAGTTACAACTGTCTTCTTAACATCATCATGGATACCGATGATCTCAACTTCATCAGAAAGGTGAAGTGTACCACGCTCTACTCTACCTGTAGCAACAGTACCACGTCCTGTGATAGAGAATACGTCCTCTACCGGCATCAGGAACGGCTTATCTGTATCACGCTCCGGAGTCGGGATCCACTCGTCAACAGCGTCCATAAGCTCCATGATCTTGTCTCCCCACGGTCCGTCCGGATCTTCGAGAGCTTTCAGAGCAGAACCCTGGATAATCGGTGTGTCATCTCCCGGGAACTCATACTCGTTGAGAACCTCACGGATCTCCATCTCTACGAGCTCAAGCAGCTCCTCATCGTCTACCATATCACATTTGTTCATGAATACAACGATGTACGGAACGTTAACCTGACGGGAAAGAAGGATGTGCTCTTTTGTCTGAGCCATAACACCGTCAGTAGCAGCAACAACAAGGATAGCGCCGTCCATCTGAGCAGCACCTGTGATCATGTTCTTTACATAGTCAGCATGTCCCGGGCAGTCAACGTGTGCATAGTGACGTTTCTCTGTCTCGTACTCAACGTGTGCTGTAGAGATTGTGATTCCACGCTCTCTCTCTTCCGGAGCCTTGTCGATGTTATCAAAAGCAACCTCTGCGTTACCGGATACTCTGTGAGAAAGTACCTTTGTGATCGCAGCCGTCAGAGTTGTTTTACCATGGTCAACGTGGCCGATGGTACCAATATTACAATGCGGTTTTGTTCTTTCAAATTTAGCTTTTGCCATTTTGAATGTCCTCCTTAAAATTTCACCTGTTTTCAGGCATTTCTAAATGAAATTCGATTTTACCCGGCTAAGTTTGATTATATTTCAAACCTAGCCGTTTTTCAAGCTTTTTTATATGATTTAATCATTTTTATTGGATAATACTTTTTCCTGTACAGACTTCGGTACCTGCTCGTATTTCTCGAAGAACATTGAGTAGTTACCACGTCCCTGTGTTCTGGAACGGAGGTCTGTAGAGTATCCGAACATCTCGGACAGCGGAACAAACGCACGAACGATCTTACCGCCGCCAAGGTCATCCATTCCCTCGATACGTCCACGACGTGAGTTCAGGTCGCCGATGATATCGCCCATGTATTCTTCGGGCATTGTCACTTCGACCTTCATGATAGGCTCAAGAAGAACCGGAGAGCCTTTCTTCATCGCATCCTTGAACGCAAGAGAACCTGCGATATGGAACGCCATTTCTGAAGAGTCGACCTCATGGTAGGATCCGTCGTAGCAGTTTGCGTGAACGCCTACTACCGGGAATCCGCCGAGGATACCTGACTTCATGGCTTCCTGGATACCCTCGTCTACAGCCGGGATATATTCTTTCGGAATAGAACCGCCGACTACGGTAGACTCGAAGGAATATGTCTCCTCGCCATTTGCATCCATTGGCTCAAATTTAACTTTACAGTGTCCGTACTGTCCACGTCCACCTGACTGTTTTGCATATTTGCTGTCAATATCTGATGCTTTCGTGATCGTCTCTCTGTAAGCAACCTGAGGCGCACCTACGTTTGCCTCTACCTTAAACTCACGGAGAAGTCTGTCCACGATGATCTCAAGATGAAGCTCGCCCATTCCGGCGATGATCGTCTGTCCTGTTTCCGGATCAGTGTGAGCACGGAATGTCGGGTCCTCCTCTGCAAGTTTTGCAAGAGACTCGCCCAGTTTACCCTGGGATGCCTTTGTCTTCGGCTCGATCGCGAGCTCGATAACCGGATCCGGGAATTCCATGGACTCAAGGATTACAGGATGCTGCTCATCACAGATCGTATCTCCTGTTGTGGAGAATTTGAATCCGATCGCTGCAGCGATATCTCCTGAATAAACCTTATCCAGCTCAGCACGGTGGTTCGCATGCATCTGAAGGATACGTCCCACACGCTCTTTCTTGTTCTTTGTTGCATTCAGGACATAGGAACCGGAGTTCATTGTTCCTGAATAAACCCTGAAGTAAGCAAGCTTACCTACGAACGGGTCTGTCATGATCTTGAATACGAGAGCGGAGAACGGCTCTTCATCTGAAGAATGTCTCTCAACCTCGTTGCCGTCTTCGTCAACACCCTTGATAGCCGGGATGTCTGTCGGAGCAGGCATGAACTCAAGGATCGCATCCAGAAGTTTCTGGACACCTTTGTTTCTGTATGCAGAACCGCAACATACCGGAACGGCTGTACACTCGCATGTAGCTTTTCTCAGTGCTGCCTTCATAGCATCTACAGAAGGCTCATTTCCCTCAAGATACTCCATCATCAGGTCGTCATCAAGATCGCAGATCTTTTCAACGAGCTCTGTATGATACAGTTCAGCCTCATCCTTCATCTCTTCCGGAATATCTACAACGGAGATGTCATCACCCTTTTCATCGTTGTAAATGTAAGCCTGCATCTCGAACAGGTCGATGATCCCTTTGAACTCGTCTTCTTTTCCGATCGGAAGCTGAAGACAGATTGCGTTTTTACCAAGTCTTGTTCTGATCTGATCTACTGCATTGTAGAAATCAGCTCCAAGAATGTCCATCTTGTTGATGAATGCCATTCTCGGTACGTTGTATGTGTCCGCCTGACGCCATACATTTTCTGACTGAGGCTCAACACCGCCCTTTGCACAGAAAACGCCGACAGCGCCGTCCAGTACACGAAGTGAACGCTCAACCTCTACGGTAAAGTCAACGTGTCCCGGAGTATCGATGATGTTGATACGATGCTCCAGTGCGCCCGGCTTCGGTTTCGTCTTCTCTTCCAAAGTCCAGTGACATGTCGTAGCGGCTGAAGTGATCGTGATACCTCTTTCCTGCTCCTGCTCCATCCAGTCCATGGTAGCAGTACCTTCGTGAGTATCACCGATCTTGTAGTTAACACCGGTATAGTAGAGAATACGCTCTGTCAGCGTTGTCTTACCCGCATCGATATGCGCCATGATACCGATATTTCTGGTTCTCTCTAATGGATATTCTCTTCCAGCCAAGGTTTTTTCCTCCTAAGATAATTAGAAACGATAGTGAGCAAACGCCTTGTTTGCCTCTGCCATCTTGTGCATATCTTCTTTTCTCTTCACAGCTCCGCCTGTGTTGTTCGCTGCGTCAAGAATCTCATTTGCCAGCCTTTCTTCCATTGTCTTCTCGCCTCTCTGACGGGAGTACATTGTCAGCCAGCGAAGAGCGAGCGCCTGGCGTCTGTCAGCACGAACCTCGATCGGTACCTGGTATGTTGCACCGCCGATACGTCTTGCCTTAACTTCCAGAACCGGCATCATGTTGTTCATAGCTTCCTCGAACACCTCGATTGCCGGCTTCTCAGCCTTTGCCTCAACTCTCTCAAACGCGCCGTATACAATCTTCTGTGCTACACCTTTCTTACCATCCAGCATGATGTTGTTGATAAGTTTGGTAACAACTTTATTGTTGTATATCGGATCCGCTAATACATCTCTTTTCTGAGTATGTCCTTTACGTGGCACGGTCCTTCCCTCCTTAATCATATTTTCCGGTCAAACCGGGATTAATTCATCGGTACTCACATGTGTCTTTCTATGGAATCGCATTTCATGTGCTCGCGGCCGCGGGACTAATCTATCGATGTTCATACCCGGCTCATTTGTTCCGGGTCTTCTGCTTAATCCGCAACCTTTGCTTATTGAATCCGTTCAATAAGACTACGATAATCATAGTTCTGTTTGTGATACGATTTAACAATCAGTTACTTATTTTTTAGCGTCTTTCGGTCTCTTAGCGCCGTATTTAGAACGAGCCTGACGTCTCTTTGCAACACCTGCTGTATCCAGTGTACCACGGATGATGTGGTATCTTGTACCAGGCAGGTCCTTAACTCTTCCTCCACGGATCATAACAACGCTATGCTCCTGAAGGTTGTGTCCCTCGCCCGGGATGTAGCTTGTTACTTCGATTCCGTTAGAAAGACGAACTCTGGCGATCTTTCTCAGAGCTGAGTTAGGCTTCTTCGGTGTAGCTGTCTTAACAGCTGTGCACACACCTCTCTTCTGCGGAGAAGATGTGTTTGTCGCACGTTTTCTCAGAGAGTTATATCCTTTCTGAAGTGCCGGTGCTGTAGATTTCTTCTCAGAAGTCTGACGTCCTTTTCTAACTAACTGGTTAAATGTTGGCATTCTTTTCACCTCCTATGAATTATTCGTTACCTCACGGCTTATGCCGCAAGGGGCTGCGGATAATAATTTCATTATCCATTTTGGCGCACAAAAATAATACGTTTTTTGCACGCTAGATTAGTTTATTACGTTTATTTTCGGATGTCAAGGGATTTTACAACGATTTGAAAATTTCTGTAAATTAAAACATCAGAAGATGCCGCACATTTATGAAACGTACGGCATCTGACAGAATGTATTGCCTGAATATTCTGAATTCGGTTCGCATTGGGGCCTGACCCCTTTGAATTAATATGCCCTTCCCCAGTAAACCATATGCTCCGCAGGCTTGCCGCAGCACACGCACACATCGGAGAGATGTTCCTCTTCCATCGGAATACATCTGGAAGTCACGCCGCCTGTCTGCGCCTTGATCTCATCCTCACAGGCTTCCTCGCCGCACCACATTGCTTTGACAAATCCTTTCTTATTCTGTACAGCATCCTTCATTTCATCCATTGTAGTCGCTGTGCTGATATGGTCGTCCAGAAAAGCTTTTGCCTTTGCATAGAGATCTTTCTGGATTGTCTCAAGGATTTCACCCAGCTTTGTATTGATCTCATCCATCGGTACGGTGATTTTCTCGCGGGTATCACGGCGAACCACAACCACCTGTCCGTTTTCGATGTCTTTCGGTCCGATCTCAATACGGGTCGGAATTCCGAGCATCTCCTGCTCACTGAACTTCCAGCCCGGGCTCTTCTCGGAGTCGTCGATCTTCGCACGGTATCCCGCCGCCTTCAGCGCATCCAGCAGCTCATTCGCCTTGTCAAGCACACCTTCCTTGTGCTGCGCAATCGGGATAACCCGAGTCTGCACCGGAGCGATCCTCGGCGGAAGCACAAGTCCGCTGTCATCACCGTGCACCATGATGATGGCGCCGATAATTCTTGTGGAAAGTCCCCATGACGTCTCATACACGCTGTGGAGCTCATTGTTCTTATCTGCATATTTGATATTGAACGCATCCGGGAAGGCATTTCCGAAGAAATGGCTTGTAGCCGACTGGAGTGCCTGTCCGTCGTGCATCAGTGCCTCAATGGTATAGGTATCCTGGGCGCCGGCGAACTTCTCGCTCTCCGTCTTCCTTCCGGCAACCACCGGAATCGCCAGATCCTGCTCTACGAAATCTTTGTATACATTCCACATCATCTTCGTGCGCTCTTCCGCTTCCTCGTAAGTCGCATGGATGGTGTGTCCCTCCTGCCACAGGAATTCTCTGGAACGGAGGAACGGTCTTGTCGTCTTCTCCCATCTCAGAACGGAACACCACTGGTTCCATACTTTCGGAAGGTCACGGTAAGACTGTACCGTCTTGCTCCACACATCACAGAACAATGTCTCGGAAGTCGGACGGATACAGAATCTCTCCTGAAGCTGCTCCATTCCCCCGTGTGTGACCCACGCCACCTCCGGCGCGAATCCCTCAATATGATCCTTTTCCTTCTGAAGCAGGCTCTCCGGAATCAGAACAGGCAGATAAACGTTTTCCACCCCTGTCTCCTTAAACCTTCTGTCCAGATCCGCCTGGATATTCTCCCAGAGGGCATATCCGTTCGGCAGATAGTTCAGACATCCTTTGACACCTGAATAATCGCACAGCTTTGCCTCACGTACAACATCCGTATACCACTGCGCAAAGTCTTCGTCCCTTGACGTGATCGACTGTACCAGTTTCTTTTCCTTCGCCATCTTTGTCTTCTCCTTCTTATTATTTTATCATCTTCTGCGTTCATTTCTTCTATAACAACAAACGCCGGGACATCCTGCGTCCCTCAATAACAAGGGACCGGATCTCCCGGCGGTACCACCCTAATTAACCGTACATCTGCGGCCCGTCCGCTTCGCCGTCAAAACTGCAGTTGCACCGTTCACTCTTTTACCTTTAACGCAGGCGTACGCTGCATTTTCATGCAGAAGCTCCCGGCCCGGTTCTATACATTCCTGCAGAGGCTTGCACCAGCCGCCCCCTCTCTGTGGCATTCCATGTATATACTATTTCCGTTCGTCGCTGTCGTAACTGTGATTTTAGCGAAAAACACAGCTATTGTCAACCCATTCCGAAGCCGAAAGCAATACTTTGCCTCTCATCCCTGAATCTGCAGAAGCTTTTTCTTCAGCTCATTCTCCATGTTCTGCAGTTCAGCTTCCGCCTCGGCCCTTTTCTGGCGTCCTTCCTTCTGGATGTTCATCACTTCATCCAGGGTAGATATCAGAGACTCGTTGGTCGCCTTGAGCGTGTCCATGTCCACAATGCCTCTCTCGGATTCCTTCGCCGTTTCCACGGTGGCCATCTTAAGCTTCTCGGCATTCTTCCTGAGGAGCTGGTTCGTCATATCTGTCACTTCACGCTGAGCCGCTGCAGCCTGTGTGGAGTGCTCGACACCAAGCGCCAGAACCATCTGACTCTTCCAGAGCGGAATCGTATTTACAATAGTAGACTGGATCTTCTCCACCATCAGCGTATCATTGTTCTGGACAAGCCGGATCTGAGGCGCAGTCTGGATCGAAATCATTCTTGTAAGCTCCAGATCATGAATCTTCTTTTCAAATCGGGTGCACATGGAATCCAGGTCCTTCGCCGCCTGGGCATCCTCCGGGAGCCCGGAAGCCTGCGCCTTTGCCGTAAGGGCGCTCAGCTCACCGCCCCTGACTTCCTGCAGTTTCTTCTTCCCGGCAAGAATATACATGGACAGCTCTTTGAAATAAGTAAGGTTCAGTTCATACATCTTGTCAAGCAGGGCTGTATCTTTCATAAGCTGTACCTGATGTTTCTCCAGGACCTTCACTATCTCATTGACGTTCGCCTCGGCCTTTGCATATTTGGCCTTCATATTCTCAATCTTATTGGATGCCTTTTTGAAAATCCCGAAGAATCCCTTTTCCTCTTCCTCGTCAAAATCCTTCAGTTCTTTCACCACTCCGGTGAGAAGTTCTCCAACCTCTCCAAGATCCTTCGACCGCACATTTTCCAGCGCTGATTCAGAAAAATCCGCCATCTTTTTCTGTGTGCCCGCCCCGTACTGAAGCACCAGCGTAGAATTCGTCAGATCGATCTGCTGCGCAAAGGCATCCACCATTCTGCGCTCTTCATCTGTAAGAATGCTCTCATCCAGACCGGGCTCTTCTTTCTGCTGCTCCGCCGGGGTTGTCTTCTCCCGGGTCTGGAAGGGATCCAGGGTCAGTGTCGGTGTCGTGCTTAAATCCTGAAATTCATTGCTCATGTTCATTTCCTCCATATGTCTTGTCATTTTGCTCTTTTACATTAGAACAGCGTGTATTTTCAGATCATCTCTCACTTCTTTCCCGGCTTCTTTAAACCGTCCTCTGTCAGGCCCTCCTGCGCCAGCATGGTGTGCAGCACAGAAATATCTGAGGACAGATCCCAGGCCGTATCCTGAAACAGATCATCCAGCAGCTTTTCAAACGCCGTGTTCAGCGTATCTATTGTCTTTTCAATCTCCTTCTTCGAAGAAATGATATTTTCTCCCTGTACAGGCTGTGCATCCAGATCTTCATACGCCTCAAGAAGCTTAATTGTCGTTGGCAGATAATACTCCATCAGTTTCCGGATATCATCGACAGACTCCGGGTGTTCTTCCACCCGGTCAAAAATCCTGTCTACCAGCATCTCCATACGTGAGATTTTTGCCGAGATTTCCTCGCCCGGAATCGCATCGTTTGCCTGGCGTATCTTCCTGACATAATCATCCCCGGCCTGAACTATTTTCTGTACTTCCGGAGAAAGTCTGGCAAATTCCTGCTGGTGTTTTGCCGCGGCCGCCTCACGTTCTTCCTTTTCCCGCCGCATCCGTTCCATCAGCCCGGTATACTGGCTGTACGCCGAATCACTGACCATAAGGCAGGTATCCTTTTCATCCAGATGCCCCTGGCAGAACCATCCTTTTCGGATCATCTTTTTCAGATCCTTCACGACTGCTTTAAGAGACCGCCCGCTTTTCCCGGCAAGCTCCTTGACATCACAGTATTCCCTGTCATTTATAATCTCAACATATTTCCGAAACCTTCCTACAGAACACACCATATTGGTTCCGGCCAGGGCCATGGCAATAAATCCGACGCCGAATGCTCCGAATATTGCCATACAAAACTTCAATACCAGATCCCATCCTGTCGCTGCCGCTCCAAGCGCAAGAAACAGAACGAAAAGAATCGCTCCCGCCGCAAAAAAATATCCCGTCACCGCCAGAAACATTCCCCCGATCTTTGTGGAAGTTCCTTTCAGATACAAAAGCTTCTTCGCAGGCTGTACCGGATGTTCATTTGCCGGCTGTTCTCCGGCCGGTTTCCGGGCATTGTCATTCCTTCCGGAGTACCCGTATCCCCGGTTCATATTTCCGGCCGCCTGACCTCCCCAGCCTCTTTTCATCGGATTCTCCCTGTACCAGCCTCCGTTCTTCATTCCCCGTGTCACATTATCCATGGCTCTGCCTATTGTGTCTGAAACAGTCTGATTCAGTCTGCTGAAATCACGATTGTCCACAGCATCCTGAATCGTTCTGCGTATTTCATCTCCGAACCGTTCCCATTCGTTATTTGTCATAAAATTCCTCTTTTCACGCGGCCTTTCTTCTGTCAAAAAGCTTGACCGTATAATCTTTTTATATGATAATCAGTTTAGCCGCAACCCATATAAAAGTCAAGAAACCGCAGCGGAAATACTCTGCAAAATCCAGGCAGAAAAACTGCGTCAGCAAAGGAGTTCATCCATGAAATCAGATATTACCTCTCTTATTATTTATGAAGATCCGCATATCATTGTCTGCCATAAACCTGCCGGCATAGCGACCCAGAGCGCCCGGATCGGAACGCCCGATATGGTCAGCCTTCTCAAAACACATCTTGCTTCCGGCACCGGAGAGCAGATTCAGCGTCGTCAGAGCGTCGCATCCCGTAAGCAATCCGGGTCAGCGCTCCGCAGAGAGCCTTATCTGGCGGTCATTCACCGTCTGGATCAGCCGGTGGAAGGCCTGCTTGTATTTGCGAAAACTCCTGCCGCGGCCAGAGAACTGAACCGTCAGCTCACTTCAGCCGGATTTGGGAAATATTACCGCGCCGTTGTCACAGGCTGTCCCGATCCGTCCGAGGGCACACTGGAAGATTATATTGTAAAAGACGGAAGAACCAATACGTCCCGCATCTGCAGCGGAAACACCCCCGGCGCAAAGCCTGCCAGACTGCACTACCGGACGGAAAAAGTGTACCGAGACACTTCTCCCGTCACCTCATTGGTATCCATCCATCTCGACACCGGACGGCACCACCAGATTCGCGTACAGATGGCTCATATCGGATGTCCTCTGGCGGGAGACAGAAAATACGGGAAACCGGGCGGAAACACAGAATCTCTGAAACTCTGCGCCTGCCGGCTTGAATTCAGGCATCCTGCGACAGGGAAAAGTATGGTCTTTGAACTGCCGTAGACATGCGGAAAAATTTCACGTCAAACAAAATCAGGCTGCTGCATTATTTTTAATGCAGCAGCCTGACACTTTTCCATATTCACTTTTTCCGTTCCGGACTTTTACAGCCCTGTCTACATCATATCAACCACTACAGGCTCTTCTTCCTCCAGAGCCTCCTCATATTTCTTCAGGATCGTTGTCTGAATCCGCTCCCTTGTCCCCGAATTAATCGGATGAGCAATATCGCGGTATTCGCCGTCAAGTGCTTTCTTGCTCGGCATTGCGATAAATAGTCCTTTTTCACCTTCTATCACTTTGATATCATGAACGACAAATTCATCGTCGATCGTAATAGATACCACAGCTTTCAATTTTCCCTCTTTTGCGACTTTGCGCACTCGTACATCAGTGATTTGCATATGCTCCAAGTCTCCTTTCCCCGGGCCGCATTTTCTGCAGAACACGGAACCGGACAGATGCAGCCCTCTT
Source organism: uncultured Lachnospiraceae bacterium (assembly GCA_930972465.1). Classification (GTDB taxonomy): domain Bacteria; phylum Bacillota; class Clostridia; order Lachnospirales; family Lachnospiraceae; genus Mediterraneibacter; species Mediterraneibacter stercoravium. The sequence continues at coordinate 123,017 of CAKNHF010000001.1, read as the reverse complement.
TCTTCATCCGTACATTCCATGTATCCCGCACATCCTTACAATGCGTACCTCTCGTTCTTTTCAACTACTACTTTCACACCATTTTCTCCGACATGTCTCGTATTGGCCCTTATGGTATCCCGGCTCTCTACGATACAGTTTTCAATATATGTGTTATCGCCGAGATATACGTCGTTAAGAATGATCGAATTTTTGATCACACAATTATTTCCCACGAATACCTTTTTGAAAATAATTGAATTTTCAATCGTGCCATTGATAATGCTTCCGCTTCCTACAAGACTGTTTTTCACGACTGCGCCCGGGTTATATTTCGCCGGCGGCTGATCGCTGACTTTTGAGTATACGCTTGGAAGCTCCCTGAAAAAGTAATTACGCACCTCAGGTTTCAGGAAATCCATATTCGTCCGATAATACGCATCGACCGTTGATATGTTACTCCAGTAGCTGTTTATTTTATAACCGTATATTTTTTTCAGATTCTTATATCTGATCAGAATATCGGTTACAAAATCATGTCTTTCTTCCTCCGCACAATGCTCTACAAGATCAATAAGCTGTCTTCTTCTGATTACATATATGCCTGTCGACACGGTCTGAGAATGCGCTACCATGGGTTTCTCCTCAAACTCTTCAATCCTTGCCGACTCATTCATGCGGATCGTTCCGAATCTGGTCGCGTCCTCACCGGGTTCCAGTTCCTTGCACACTACAGTAATATCCGCTTTCTTCGCTATATGATATTCCAGAACCTTATTGTAATCCATCTTATAAACCGCATCCCCCGAAGTGATGATCACATACGGCTCGTGGCATTTTCTGAGGAAATCAAGATTCTGATATATGGCGTCCGCCGTTCCCCTGTACCAGTATCCGTTGTCAGCCGTGATCGTAGGAGTAAATACAAACAGACCTCCCTGCTTTCTTCCGAAATCCCACCATTTTGAAGAATTCAGATGTTCATTCAGAGATCTTGCATTATACTGCGTCAGAACGGCGACTTTCTGAATATGAGAATTCGTCATATTACTGAGCGCGAAATCAATTGCACGATAGCTTCCCGCCACCGGCATTGCCGCCACTGCCCTCTTTGCCGTCAGTTCCTGCATCTTCCTGCTGTTGCCTCCGGCCAGGATAATTCCTACTGCTCTCATACTCTGTCACCTGCCTTTATCAAAGTTTCCCCGCTCGCAAGCAGGCCGTTGTCATAATCCTCTATGGAAGTCACTCCGCTGACAGCGGTATTCTTTCCGATCTGCACGCCTGACGGGATCACTGAATTCTCGCCGATCGTTGCCAGACCGCCACTGTATATGTTAGGTTTCATCCGGTTCGGCACTTCACTTCCGACTCCGATGACCACATTATCTCCTATCACTGTATCTTCTGCGATGATCGCTTTGTCGATCACACAGTTCTCACCGATCGTAACGCCCTGCATTATGATCGAGTCTCTTACAACGCTTCCCTTCCCGACAATAATGCTTCCTCCGAGAACCGAACTGTGCACCTCACCGTAGATCTCTGATCCGTTGCTGATTATGCATCTGTCAACGACTCCCTGTTCTGCAATATACTGAGGAGGAATATTCGCGCTGTTTGTATAAATCTTCCAGAATTCTTCATAAAGGTTAAACTCCGGAATAATATCGATCAGTTCCATGTTGGCTTCCCAGTAGGAACTGAGCGTTCCGACATCTTTCCAGTAACCGTTATACTCATATGCAAACAGCCTGTCTCCCTTTTCATGACAATACGGTATAATATGCTTGCCGAAATCGCAGTTGGGCTGATCTTTCAGTTTGATCAGCGCTTCTTTCAGCACCGGCCAGCTGAATATATATATTCCCATGGATGCAAGGTTGCTGCTCGGTTTTTCCGGTTTTTCTTCAAACTCTCTTATCTTTCCGTCACTGTCTGTTACAACGATGCCGAAACGGCTTGCTTCTTCCATCGGCACCGGCATCGCCGCAATTGTCACATCGGCTTTGTTCGCCTTATGGAAATCCAGCATTACTTCATAATCCATCTTATAAATATGATCTCCTGACAGAATCAGGACATAATCCGGATTATATGTTTCCATATAATTCATGTTCTGATAGATCGCATTCGCAGTACCTGTATACCACTCACTGTTAGAACTTTTCTCGTACGGAGGCAGAATGGAAACTCCTCCTACATTGCGGTCCAGATCCCACGGAATACCGATCCCGATATGGGTGTTCAGACGCAAAGGCTGATACTGCGTCAAAACCCCTACCGTATCAATTCCTGAATTGATACAGTTGCTCAGCGGAAAATCAATAATACGATATTTCCCGCCAAAAGCTACGGCCGGCTTTGCAACCTTGGCCGTAAGAACCCCCAGCCGACTGCCCTGTCCGCCCGCCAACAGCATGGCAATCATTTCCTTTTTAAACATTGCGTCACCTCATTTCTAGTTGGTTTCATCTATTATACCATAGATTTTTCTTTATCCAATAATTTTTTACAATTTTTTTTAATCTTTTTTATCTTTTTTGTGAAATTCAAACAAAAAGATCTGCTTTTAATTTTTATCATATATAGTATAATATAGTAGACAAGAACTCTTTATGAATAAAAAACACTGTTTTTTCTAATTTTTTTCTTCTTCCGCACGTATTTTCATATCCGGGATACGTGTAAGCGGGAACCAAAAACATATCAAAGGGGCATATAAAAATGTATAAAATTGATTTTCAGAAACCGATCCACGTTCACTTTATCGGTATCGGAGGCATCAGCATGAGCGGTCTGGCTGAGATTCTTCTTGAGGAAGGATTTACTGTATCCGGCTCTGATTCCAAGGAATCTCCGCTGACAAAAAAGCTTGCGTCTGAAGGCGCACAGATCTTTTACGGTCAGAAAGCCGAAAATATTATCGACGGAATCGACTGTGTAGTCTACACGGCAGCGATCAGCCGCACGAATCCGGAACTGATCGAGGCGGTTGCGCGCAAGATTCCCATGCTTACCCGCGCGGAACTTCTGGGGCAGCTCATGAAGAACTATGATACCCCGATCGCCGTGTCCGGCACCCACGGTAAGACAACTACCACCTCCATGATTTCTCACATCCTCCTGGCCGGAGATATGGATCCGACTATCTCGGTCGGCGGGATCCTTCAGGCGATCGGCGGAAATATCCGAGTGGGGAAATCGGAGACATTCATTACAGAGGCCTGTGAGTACACGAACAGTTTTCTTCATTTCTTTCCAAAGATCAGCGTAATACTTAATATTGAAGAAGACCATCTGGATTTCTTTAAGGATCTGGAAGATATCCGCCATTCTTTCCGTCAGTTCGCGGAGCTTCTGCCCTCGGACGGAACTCTTGTAATCAATGGCGAGATCAGTAATTATGACGAGATTTGTCAGGGGCTTGACTGCCGTGTTATTACTTATGGATCATCCGACAGATTCGACTACAGTTCGTCGAATATTGACTATGATGAAAAAGGACATGTCTCCTTTGATCTTGTAAGGCAGGGCCGGGAATCCGAACGCATCTCCCTGTCTGTAACAGGAGACCACAACGTCTCCAACGCTCTGGCTTCAATCGCCGTGGCCGAGCTTCTCAATATTCCTATGGAGACCATAAAGAAAGGTCTGTTATCTTTCCACGGAACAGACCGCCGGTTTGAATATAAAGGAACCTTTAACGGTGTTACAGTTGTGGATGACTACGCGCATCATCCCACGGAGATCAAGGCAACGCTGAAAGCTGCCCGGCATTATCCTCATGAAAAATTATGGTGTGTATTCCAGCCTCATACATACACACGTACAAAAGCATTCTTCCACGAATTTGCCGAGGCTCTTTCCCATACAGACCACCTTATTCTGGCAGATATCTACGCAGCCAGAGAAACGGATACACTGGGAATTTCCTCCGCAGATCTCGCCAAAGAAGCGGCCGGTCTCGGAACCGATGCGCACTATTTTCCGAGCTTCGAAGAAATCGAATCCTATCTGAGAGAAAACTGCCGCCCCGGAGACCTGCTCATAACTATGGGGGCAGGAGATATCGTTACAGTCGGCGAGGATCTTCTCAGATAACCACATTTATACACAGGTTATCCACACTTTCTACACAGAGTTATCTACAAAAAACCGGGATTTACCCACGAGAAAGTGCTTTTTAAGTTATATAGGGTAGTGTTATAATGAGCACACGGTTAATACAGAAGGCATGTCATTTTCATGATATGCCCTTGTATTTTAGAAACATACGGACTTTGTCAGAAAGTAGGACAGGATAATTATGAAAACATTGACTTTGAAAAACAAATTTCAGACAAACGTGACACTGCTGTCAAACGACTTCATAGACAACTATATGGTAAACGCCAACGGAGAGTTTGTAAAAGTATACCTTTTCCTTCTCCGCCATCTGGATGATCCCTGCTCATCCCTTACAATCACAACCATAGCCGACTGCCTGAACAATACGGAAAATGATGTTCTCCGGGCATTCCGCTACTGGGAATCAGCAGGTCTGCTTCTTCTGGAGAAAGACAGTGAGGGAAAAATCACCGGTCTGGAACTGCAGAAGACCGCGCTCACCCAGACTTCCGCAAAGAAAGCCGAGAAGCCCGCCCCCGAGCCGGCTCCGGCTCCCAAAGCAGTGCCTCTGGATACATTCCGTGCACAGAAAGAAATCAAGTCACTTCTTTTTATTGCGGAACAGTATCTGGGTAAGACACTCACGCGGACAGATGTGGAAACAATCACCTATTTCTATGACAGTCTTCATATGTCGGCAGATCTGATTGAATATCTTCTGGAAACCTGTGTGGAAAACGGACACAAGAGTATGCACTATATCCAGAAAGTAGCGCTTTCCTGGGCAGACAGCGGCATCGAAACCGTTGCCCAGGCAAAAGAACAGTCCATGTCCTACAACAGACACTGCTTCGCCGTTCTCAACGCCTTCGGGATCAAGAACCGCGGGCCGGCAGCGTCTGAACTTACATACATCAGAAAATGGGCGGAAGAATACGGCTTTTCCACCGATATCATACAGGAAGCCTGCCGCCGCACAATCTCTGCCACACATCAGCCCAGTTTTGAGTACGCTGACACCATTCTTACAAAATGGCACGGGCAGAACATCCGGCATCTGGCGGATATTGCATCCCTGGATGAAGCCTTTCAGAAAGAAAAGGCTTCTCACCGGGCCTCTGCCAGAGCCAAGACCGCGACCCGGAATCTGAACAATTTCGAGCGGAGAAATTACGATATGGACTCTCTGGAGGAGCAGCTGCTGAAGAGTAATTAAAAGGAGTCTGTTTCATGGGATTAAGAAATTCACAATACTATGCCATCATGCGGGAATATGAAAAAAAACAGCTGAAGAGTCACGACATCCAGACAGCCCGTTACGAAGAGGTATACCAAAAGATTCCGGAGTTCAAGTCGCTGGATGACTCCATCTCTATTCTCTCCGTTCAATACGGGAAGAAACTTCTCAACGGAGATGACAAAGCGATCGCTTCATTAAAGGAAGAGCTCGCCATACTGCGGAGCAGCAAACAGAGCCTGCTCACATCCGCCGGTTTCCCGGCAGATTATCTTGAGCCGGTATATGAATGCAAAGACTGCAAAGATACCGGCTATATCGGCAATCAGAAGTGCCATTGTTTCAGAAAAGCAATCATAAAGCTGTTGTATGAAGAGTCCAATATACTTGAACTTCCCGTTGAAGCTGATTTTAAGAATTTCAGGCTTGATTTTTACTCGCCTTCTTATTATGATAAAAAGACTGGGCGTTCCGCACGTGAGATCATGGAGGATACGCTTCAGATATGCCATCAGTTTATCGACAGTTTCGGAAAAGATTTCCGCAATCTCTTTTTCTATGGCAGCGTGGGCGTAGGGAAGACCTATCTGTCCGCCTGCATAGCGCGGGAGATCATGGAGAGGGAATTTTCTGTTCTCTACTTTTCCGCTCCGCAGCTGTTCAATGTTCTTGCGCAGACTACTTTTGACAAGAAGGATGTGGACTCGCGTAATATGAACGATTATATTTTCAGCTGCGATCTTCTGATCATCGATGATCTGGGCAGTGAATATACCAATTCTTTCATTGCATCTCAGTTTTTTACCTGCATCAATGAAAGGCTGTTGCACAAGAAATCAACGATTATCTCTACCAATCTCTCTCTGGAGTCCCTGGCGGATCTGTACACGGAACGGTCGTTCTCCAGAATCACAAGCAGCTACACACTGCTGAAGATAATCGGTGATGATATACGAATCAGAAAGAAGTTAGAACACAGGGAGGATCACTAATGTTACGTCGAACAGAACGAATCTTGGAAAACATTCCGGTAGGAAGTCTTGGTCTTATCGCACTTCCCGGCTGTGAGAGCCTTGGGAACAAAGTGAATGACTATCTGGTGAAATGGCGCCATGAAAGCGCACACGAATACCGGAATGACATAGCTTTCTCCGGCTATGAAAAAGATAATTTTCTCATCAATGCCCAGGTACCCCGCTTCGGATCCGGGGAGGCAAAAGGAATCATCAAAGAATCTGTCCGCGGGAAAGATCTTTATCTGATGGTTGATGTGTGCAATTACAGTGTGACTTATTCTCTGACAGGCCATAAAAATCACATGTCACCGGATGATCACTTTCAGAATCTGAAGAGGATTATCGCAGCTATCGGCGGGAAAGGGCGTAGAATCAATGTTATTATGCCATTTCTCTATGAAAGCCGTCAGCATAAGAGAAGTTCCCGTGAATCCCTTGACTGTGCTCTCGCACTTCAGGAGCTGGTCCGCATGGGCGTGGATAATATCATCACGTTTGACGCGCACGATCCCCGTGTTCAGAACGCCATCCCCCTCAGCGGATTTGAGACGATAAAGCCTACTTACCAGTTTATCAAGGGACTTCTCCGCAATATTGATGATCTTCAAATTGACAGTCGGCACATGATGGCTATCAGCCCGGATGAAGGCGGCACCAATCGTGCAATTTATCTTGCCAATGTTCTTGGTCTCGATATGGGTATGTTCTATAAGCGCCGTGACTATACAAAGATCGTTGACGGACGCAATCCCATCGTCGCTCATGAATTTCTCGGAAGTTCCGTGGAAGGGAAAGACGTGATCATAATCGACGACATGATTTCTTCCGGCGACAGCATTATAGAGGTTGCTACCGAACTGAAGCGCAGAAAAGCAGGGCGTATCTTTGCTGCAGCAACGTTCGGGCTCTTTACAAACGGGCTTGAAAAATTTGATAAGGCTTACGAAGACGGCACTCTTTGCAGAATTCTTACGACCAATCTTATTTACCAGACCCCGGAGCTTCTGTCCAAGCCATATTATATCAGCTGCGATATGAGCAAATATATCGCTCTTATCGTTGATACGCTGAATCACGACGGATCGATCAGTTCCATACTGAGCCCGAACGAAAGAATTCAGCATGTTCTGCAGAAATACCGCAACGGAGAGCCGATCTGACTTTTTACTTATACCGCTATGATAAAACGAATCTGTTCTGACATTATTATTACTGTCCTGCTGCTTCTTGTCGCAACTGCCATGTCTTTTTGTTTCTTTTATTTCGGGAACAAGAATCTGGCAAATATTACAGTAATTTATACTCTTGCACTGATACTTATCGCATTAAAAACAACCGGATATCTGTATGGGATAGCAGCCGCGCTTTTCTGCGTGGCTGCAGTGAATTTCTTTTTCTCTTATCCCTATTTCAGGATTAATTTTTCACTGGCAGGATATCCGGTGACTTTTATCGGAATGCTTGCAATCTCTCTTATCACAAGTGCAACGACCACGACGCTTAAACAGCAGCAGCGCGCGATTGCCGAACGAGAGAAAGCACTCTCTGAAGCTGACAGGGAGAAACTGCGCGCCAATCTTCTTCGGGCTGTTTCGCACGATCTGCGCACTCCCCTGACAACAATCATTGGATCTTCCTCCTCTTATCTGGAAAACTATCGGGAACTGACCGATGATGAGCGGGTTGAACTTATAAGGAATATAAAAGATGATGCCGAATGGCTTCTGAACATGGCGGAAAATCTTCTGACTGTAACGCGCATCCAGAATGATACTGGCGACAAAGTCAAGAAGACCTCAGAGGTCGTTGAGGAAGTTGTGTCTGAGGCCTTACAGCGGCTTCGGAAACGACTTCCGGATACCCGGGTCAGGGTGTCCATGCCCGACGATTTTCTTATGCTCGCCATGGATCCGACCCTCATCGAACAGGTTCTCATCAATCTCATTGAAAATGCGGCCGTCCATTCCGGAAGCACCGGTCCTGTTGATCTTGTAATCAAAGATGAGCCTGAATTCGTCAGCTTTTCTGTACGGGATTACGGCACAGGCATTACAAAAGAGCAGCTTCCGCATATATTTGAAGGCAGTCAGATTTCATCTCTCTCTTCTGACGGCCATCGCGGGATCGGAATCGGTCTGTCCATTTGTAAAACGATCATCCGGGCACACGGAGGCGATATTACTGCTGTCAATCACGGGAAAGGAGCAGAATTTATCTTTACTCTTCCCAAAGAGAAGGAGGAATAACCAATGCCTAAATTTTCTGTACTGATTATCGAGGATGAAAATAAGATCCAGACTTTTATGGGAAAGATACTGAAGCGCCATGATTATCGGGTGTTATGCTCCTCTACGGGAAGGGAAGCTCTTGAAATCATCCGGTCTCAGTGCCCTGATATAATTCTTCTTGATCTCGGTCTGCCGGATATGGACGGCAGCAGCGTCATTCGAGAGGTGCGCACATGGTCAAGCACTCCAATCATTGTTATCTCTGCCAGAACCGCAGAGATGGAGAAAGTCAATTCTCTCGATCTGGGCGCAGACGATTATATAACAAAGCCTTTCGGGACATCCGAACTTCTCGCAAGGATCCGGGCCTCTCTCAGACACAGCAACCGCCTTCGCACGGACAATGACCTTTATATCCGCGCTTATAAACACGGCGCCATGACTCTGGACTTTTCAAAACGACTTCTTACAATTGATGCAAAGGCAGTTCATCTGACGCCTATAGAATATAAAATCGTTGCCTATCTGGCTCAGAATTCGGGCAAGGTAATCACTTACTCTTCTCTCCTGTCAAATGTATGGGGGCCTTATACAGACGGGGACAACAAGATTCTCCGCGTAAATATGGCCAACATCCGCAGGAAGATAGAAAAGGATCCGGCGCAGCCGGAATATATCTTTACCGAAGTGGGAGTCGGTTACAGAATGGCGGAAGATGAGTGAAAAACGTTAAGATTCTGCTAGAAAACTTTCTCTCTCATTTCCCGCTGCAGGATTATACTCTAAAATGAATTCAGGACTCGCAAAAAAAGCGATCTCTGACACGTGATACGGAAAAGCAGAAAGGAGTGTGCACCTGTATGGATTTTGTCTTAATTCTGCTTATGATCATAGGAGGAGCCGCGGGAATTTTCGCAACATTCTATATCCTGATTTCCCTTCCTGTTACGATCATCCAGAAAATCTACAGAAAAATCCGTTTTGGAACTTCTCTTATGGATTAACATGAACCGCAAAGGGGACTCCGCCGTCTGGCGAAGTCCCCTTCTTTGTCTCTATTCTTCGATTGTCACTGCTGTTTCCGGTTCTTCCGGAGCTGTCTCTTCATCGAGGACAAGCTCTTCATCCAGATTCAGCTCATCATCCGGCATTACATCTGTGTTCAGTCTGACATCACGGTATTTCTTCATACCCGTACCAGCCGGAATGTGTTTACCGATGATAACATTCTCTTTCAGTCCGACAAGATGATCAACCTTACCGTTAATTGCAGCTTCAGTAAGTACCTTCGTTGTCTCCTGGAATGATGCAGCTGACAGGAAGGAATCGGTAGCAAGGGAAGCTTTCGTGATTCCCAGCATGATCTGCTCTCCTGTCGCCGGCTCTTTGCCGTCGGCCTCAAGCTGCTTGTTTACATCTTCAAATTCAAGCACATCTACCATTGTGCCCGGCAGGAATTCGGAATCTCCCTTTTCCTCCACACGCACTTTCTTCAGCATCTGACGGACAATAACTTCGATATGCTTATCATTGATATCAACACCCTGAAGACGATATACTCTCTGAACCTCGCGGAGCATGTAGTCCTGAACTGCCCGCAGTCCTTTGATTTTAAGGATATCATGCGGATTCACACTACCTTCTGTAAGCTCATCTCCTGCCTCAAGCATCGCGCCGTCCTGAATCTTGATACGTGAACCGTAAGGAATAAGGTATGCCTTTGATTCACCCGTTTCCTCATTCGTAACGATAACTTCACGTTTCTTTTTCGTGTCACTGATTGTAGCTCTTCCTGCGAACTCTGTAATAATCGCAAGTCCCTTCGGCTTTCTCGCCTCGAAAAGCTCCTCGACACGGGGAAGACCCTGCGTGATATCGTCTCCGGCCACACCACCGGTATGGAACGTACGCATGGTCAGCTGTGTACCCGGCTCACCGATGGACTGAGCAGCTACAATACCTACTGCCTCACCAACCTGAACCACTTCTCCGGTGGCCATGTTTGCGCCGTAGCATTTTGCACACACACCGTTCTTGCAGCGGCATGTAAGGATCGTACGGATCTTCACTTTCTTGATCGGTTCTCCGTCCTCGCCTACGCCCTTCTTGATGACTCTCTCCGCACGGCGTGGTGTGATCATGTGGTTTGCCTTCACGAGTACATTTCCGTCCTTATCTTTGATATCCTCGCACGAGAAACGTCCTGTGATTCTGTCCTGAAGGCTCTCAATCTCTTCATTTGCATCCATGAATGCATGCACATACATTCCCGGGATCTCCTCATCCGGTCCCACACAGTCTGCATCGTGAATGATCAGCTGCTGAGAAACGTCAACCAGACGTCTGGTCAGGTAACCGGAATCGGCCGTACGGAGCGCCGTATCGGACAGACCTTTACGCGCGCCGTGTGCGGACATGAAGTATTCCAGTACGTCAAGACCTTCACGGAAGTTGGACTTGATAGGCAGCTCAATGGTACGTCCTGTGGTATCCGCCATAAGTCCTCGCATACCTGCAAGCTGTTTGATCTGCTTATCGGAACCACGGGCTCCGGAGTCAGCCATCATATAAATGTTATTGTATTTATCAAGACCGGAAAGCAGTGCATCTGTAAGCTTGTCATCGGTAGCCTTCCATGTCTCTACAACTTCTTTGTAACGCTCTTCTTCTGTAATAAGACCACGTTTGTAGTTCTTTGTGATCCTGTCAACCGTGTTCTGAGCTTCCTCGATCATCTGCGGTTTCTGCGGCGGTACGGTCATATCAGAAATCGATACGGTCATGGCAGCTCTCGTTGAGAACTTATAGCCGATGGCCTTCACATCATCCAGCACTTCCGCTGTCTGAGTCGCGCCATGTGTATTGATGACCTTCTCAAGGATCTGCTTCAGCTGTTTCTTTCCTACATGGAAGTCAATCTCCATCAGAAGCTCATTTCCCTCAACATCTCTGTCCACAAAGCCAAGATCCTGAGGAATGATCTCATTGAACAGCAGACGTCCGAGAGTCGCATCGATAGTTCCTGTCTTCACTGTTCCGTCAGGCATGGTCTTGGACACGCGCACCTTGATCTGAGAATGCAGTGTGATATAGCCGTTCTCATAAGCGAGAATAGCTTCGCTCACACTCTTGAAGAACATTCCCTCTCCCTTTGCTCCGGGTCTCACCTGAGTCAGATAGTAAATACCAAGGACCATATCCTGTGAAGGAACGGCAACCGGGCCTCCGTCTGACGGTTTCAGCAGGTTGTTCGGTGAGAGAAGAAGGAACCGGCACTCTGCCTGCGCTTCCTGTGAAAGCGGCACATGGACAGCCATCTGGTCTCCGTCGAAGTCAGCGTTGTACGCCGTACAAACAAGCGGATGCAGCTTGATCGCCTTACCTTCTACAAGAATCGGCTCAAACGCCTGAATACCAAGTCTGTGAAGCGTGGGGGCACGGTTCAGCATAACCGGATGTTCCTTGATCACTTCCTCAAGAACATCCCACACTTCCGGCTGAAGTCTTTCAACCATCTTCTTCGCATTCTTTATATTATGAGCTGTTCCGTTTGCAACCAGTTCTTTCATTACAAACGGTTTGAACAGCTCGATCGCCATCTCTTTCGGCAGACCGCACTGGTAAATCTTCAGTTCCGGTCCTACGACGATAACTGAACGTCCGGAATAGTCGACACGTTTTCCAAGCAGATTCTGACGGAAACGTCCGGACTTACCTTTCAGCATGTCAGAAAGGGATTTCAGCGCTCTGTTTCCCGGTCCTGTTACCGGACGGCCGCGGCGGCCGTTATCGATCAGTGCGTCCACTGCTTCCTGAAGCATACGCTTCTCGTTCCGGACGATGATATCCGGTGCTCCCAGTTCGAGCAGTCTCTTAAGACGGTTATTCCTGTTTATGATTCTTCTGTACAGATCATTCAGGTCAGATGTTGCAAAACGTCCGCCGTCCAGCTGAACCATGGGACGCAGATCCGGCGGAATGACCGGAATCGCTGTAAGTATCATCCACTCCGGTCTGTTGCCCGACTCGCGGAATGCCTCAACAACCTCCAGACGCTTCACGATTCTTGCGCGCTTCTGCCCTGTCGCATTCTCCAGAGCCTTCTGAAGCTCATCGTACTCTTTATCAAGATCAATAGCCTCAAGCAGCTCCTTGATAGCCTCGGCTCCCATGCCGACGCGGAATGCATTTCTGCCCCATTTTTCCTTCTGCTCCTGATATTCAGCTTCGGAAAGGATCTGTTTATTCTGCAGATCCGTCTCGCCCTTATCCAGTACAATGTAGGACGCGAAGTAAAGCACCCGCTCCAGTGTTCTCGGAGAAATATCAAGGATCAGTCCCATGCGGCTCGGAATACCCTTAAAATACCAGATATGGGATACCGGTGCAGCCAGAGCGATATGTCCCATACGCTCACGGCGCACACTTGCCTTTGTGACCTCAACCCCGCACCGGTCGCAGACAACGCCTTTATAGCGGATCTTTTTATACTTTCCGCAGTGACACTCCCAGTCCTTGCTCGGTCCGAAGATTCTTTCACAGAACAGACCGTCCTTCTCTGGTTTCAATGTCCTGTAGTTGATTGTCTCCGGCTTTGTCACTTCGCCTCTGGACCACTCAAGGATCTTTTCCGGTGAAGCCAGACCGATCTTGATCGCATCAAAGGTTAACGGTTCATATTGTTGTTCATTATTATTTGGCATAGAATTGGCTCCTCCTATTCTTCCTCATCACCTGAATACTCGTCGAAACTGATCTCCTCGCCGTCGAAATCACTGTCGTCCGGCTCTTCCTCCGGCTCTACGTCAGCAAGCTCTTCTCCGACAAATTCCTGTTCGGTGAATCCGTGATCTCCGAACGATTCATTTTCATCCCGGTATTTCCTATCGCCTTCAATAATATGTCTCAGGTCTGTTTCACCGTAATCCACATTCTCCATGATCTCCACTTCCGTGTTGTCATCGCGGAGTACGCGGACGTCCAGAGCAAGTGACTGCAGCTCTTTCAGAAGCACCTTGAAGGATTCCGGAACACCAGGCTCAGGAATATTCTCACCCTTGATGATCGCCTCGTATGTTTTCACACGTCCGACCACATCATCCGACTTCACGGTCAGAATCTCCTGCAGCGTGTAAGATGCGCCGTAAGCCTCCAGTGCCCAAACCTCCATCTCACCGAAACGCTGTCCGCCGAACTGTGCTTTACCGCCCAGAGGCTGCTGCGTAACGAGGGAGTACGGACCTGTGGAACGCGCGTGGATTTTATCGTCTACCAGATGGTGAAGTTTCAGGTAGTGCATGTGTCCGATCGTTACCGGGCTGTCAAAATATTCTCCGGTACGTCCGTCGCGCAGACGAACCTTACCGTCTCTTGACAGCGGAACTCCCTTCCAGAGTTTTCTGTGCTCTCTGTTGTCGGAGAGATACTGAAGGACTTCCGGAAGCAGTTCTTCTCCATGCTTCTTTTCAAACTCTTCCCATTCCAGGTTCACATAATCATTTGCCAGATCAAGCGTATCCATGATGTCGATCTCATTTGCGCCGTCGAATACCGGTGTAGAGATGTTAAATCCGAGAGCCTTGGCCGCAAGACTCAGATGAATCTCCAGCACCTGTCCGATATTCATTCGGGAAGGCACACCCAGCGGATTCAGCACGATATCCAGCGGACGTCCGTTCGGAAGGAACGGCATATCTTCTACAGGAAGCACTCGGGAAACGACACCCTTGTTGCCGTGACGTCCGGCCATCTTGTCACCCACAGAGATCTTTCTCTTCTGTGCAATGTAGATTCTTACCGACTCATTTACGCCCGGAGACAGCTCGTCTCCGTTTTCTCTTGTAAACACTTTTGCATCTACAACAATACCATATTCTCCGTGAGGTACTTTCAGAGATGTATCTCTGACCTCGCGGGCTTTCTCACCGAAGATTGCACGGAGCAGCCTTTCCTCGGCCGTAAGCTCGGTCTCTCCCTTCGGCGTAACTTTACCTACCAGGATATCTCCTGCGCGGACCTCTGCGCCGATACGGATGATTCCTCTCTCATCCAGATCCTTGAGCGCGTCGTCGCCGACACCCGGGATATCTCTTGTGATCTCCTCCGGTCCCAGTTTTGTATCTCTTGCTTCCGCCTCGTATTCTTCGATATGGACTGATGTATAAACATCATCCTGAACAAGTCTCTCGCTTAAGAGTACGGCATCCTCGTAGTTATATCCTTCCCAGGTCATGAAACCGATGAGCGGGTTCTTGCCGAGAGCCATCTCTCCGCCGGATGTGGACGGGCCGTCTGCGATAACCTGGCCGGCCTCAACTCTCTCACCCTTATCCACGATAGGTCTCTGATTGTAACAGTTGCTCTGGTTGCTCCGCTGGAATTTTGTCAGCTTGTATGCCTTTCTTGTTCCGTCGTCGTGCTTCACCACGATCTGCGTGGAGGTGGAGCTTTCCACAACACCGGCCTGCTCTGCAACAACGCAGACACCGGAGTCAACCGCCGCTTTCACTTCCATTCCCGTTCCTACGACAGGAGCCTCCGTTGTAAGAAGCGGAACCGCCTGACGCTGCATGTTGGATCCCATAAGAGCACGGTTCGCATCATCGTTCTGAAGGAACGGAATCAGCGCCGTAGCAACAGAGAACACCATCTTAGGAGACACATCCATGTAGTCGAATTTATTTCTCTCATACTCCTGCGTCTCTTCGCGATAACGACCGGATACGTTCTTATTTACAAAGTGGCCCTCTTCATCCAGAGGCGTATTTGCCTGAGCCACATGATAGTTGTCTTCCTCATCCGCAGTCATATATACTACTTCATCCGTAACCCTCGGATTCTGCGGATCCGACTTGTCAATCTTACGATAAGGCGCCTCAATGAATCCATATTCATTGATTCTCGCATAAGTCGCCAGAGAGTTGATCAGACCAATGTTCGGACCCTCAGGAGTTTCAATCGGGCACATTCTTCCGTAATGGGAGTAATGTACGTCACGAACCTCAAATCCTGCACGATCTCTCGACAGACCTCCCGGACCAAGTGCCGAAAGACGTCTCTTGTGAGTCAGCTCACCCAGCGGGTTGTTCTGATCCATGAACTGAGACAGCTGAGAGGAGCCGAAAAATTCTTTCACCGCTGCTGTCACCGGCTTGATATTGATCAGCGACTGCGGCGAAATTCCTTCCTGATCCTGAGTTGTCATACGCTCGCGAACCACTCTCTCCAGTCTGGACAGACCGATCCTGTACTGGTTCTGAAGAAGTTCTCCCACCGCGCGGATACGTCTGTTGCCCAGGTGATCGATATCATCGTCATTTCCCATGCCGTATTCAAGATGCATATTGTAGTTAATGGAAGCAAGGATATCTTCCTTGGTGATATGCTTCGGAATCAGATCATGGATATCACGTCTGATCATCCTCTTCATCTCGTCAATATCGCCCGCTGCCTCCTCGATAATACCTGCAAGGACAGGATAATAAACCTGTTCCTTTACTCCGACTTCCTTCGGATCGATATCAACGACTGCCTGCAGATCCACCATCATATTGGAAAGAATCTTGATATTTCTTGACTCATCCTCTCCCTCTACCCACAGGTAAGGAGCCGCCGAGTTCTGGATCGCATCTGCGATCTCGCGTGTAATCTTCGTTCCCTTCTCTGCAACGATCTCTCCTGTAATCGGACTTACCACATCCTCTGCCAGAACCTGACCGGTAACACGGTTTCTGAGCATCAGCTTCTTGTTGAATTTATAACGTCCGACCTTGGCAAGATCGTATCTTCTCGGATCAAAGAACATACTCGTGATAAGGCTCTCCGCGCTGTCCACAGCCAGAGGCTCACCCGGACGTATCTTTTTGTACAGCTCTAAAAGACCCTCCTGATAATTCTCAGCAGTGTCCTTTCCAAAGCTTGCAAGGATCTTCGGTTCCTCGCCGAAAAGTTCCAGAATTTCCGCATTCGTTCCGATTCCCAGAGCACGGATCAGTACAGTGATAGGCACTTTTCTTGTCCTGTCAACACGCACATAGAAAACGTCGTTGGAGTCCGTCTCATACTCAAGCCACGCGCCTCTGTTCGGGATCACTGTTGCCGAATAGAGCTTTTTTCCAAGCTTGTCATGAGCAATTCCGTAATAGATACCCGGTGAGCGCACAAGCTGGCTGACGATAACACGTTCTGCACCGTTGATCACAAAAGTACCGGTCTTTGTCATCAGCGGAAGATCTCCCATAAAGATCTCGTGCTCATTGATCTCATCATTTTCCTTATTATAAAGTCTCACCCTTACTTTCAGGGGTGCCGCATAAGTCGCATCGCGCTCTTTGCACTCGTCGATTGTATACTTCACGTCATCCTCACAGAGCGTGAAGTCAACAAATTCCAGACTGAGGTGTCCGCTGTAATCAGCGATCGGTGAAATATCGTCGAATACCTCTTTGAGACCTTCATCCAGAAACCACTGATAGGAATCTTTCTGGACTTCAATGAGGTTAGGCATCTCCAATACTTCTTTTTGCCTGGAATAGCTCATGCGGAAACTTTTTCCGGTTTTGATGGGACGGATTCTGTTTTTCTCCATTGACGTTTCACTCCTCATATATTTTTTTGCAGCCGCATCTCTGCGCAGAAGAATTCTCATGCGGCTCTCGCAGGCCGCGGTATTCCCGCGCTCAGAAGCGGTCACATTTTCAGCTCCGTCAGGAGCCGGTGTAACTTCAAGTTGATATATAATGAAAAGGGCCCTGCGACAGCATTTCTGCCGCTAATATGGCACACCTTTCCATAATAGCGCATTTTTTACTATATCACAAAGCACTTTTTCTTGTCAATAAGTTTTTATCTGTTTTTCCCACTTTTCTCTTGACATTTTTCTTCATATATGATATTAGTCTGACTCCACTCGTCGTATCAGTTCTCTGCAGACCGACACGCATCTCTCGATATCCGAAATCTCTACATACTCGTCCGGCTTATGCGCCTGAGCAAGGCTGCCCGGTCCATAGGACATACAGTTTCTGTTTCCTGTCATCCCCGCCACTACCGCTGTATCAGTATATCCCGGGAATGACGACACCTCTGCTTTTCTTCCAGTCACTGTCTCAACCGACTCCGCCAGCATCTTCAGCAGCCGGGACTCCCGGTGCGTCTCAACCGGCGGACGGTCTCCGGTGATGTGGATCTCGCCTTTCACTCCGGGCACTGCCTCTTCGCCTTTCCGCACTGCCGCTCTGACCATTTTTTCCGCCTCCGCCGTATTAAGAGGAGGAACGAGCCGCATATCGATCGTCACCCTGCAGTAATCCGAGACAACATACGGACTGTAGCCTCCGGAAATCTCTCCGAACGTGACAGTTGATCTGCCCAGTTCGGGATGGGAGGGAGCCATCCCGATCAGCCGTCGTATTTCCGTGATCATGAAAGCAATGCCCGCAATGGCATCGGCTCCTTTCTCCGGCATGCTGGCATGAGCAGTGATCCCCCGGCATTCCAGTTCAAACCAGGTTCTGCCCTTATGAGCCATCTGTATCATACCCGAAGTAGGTTCCATATCAAGAACCCAGTCCTCCGGTGAAATCCATTTCTGCGAAACAGCAGCCTCGGCTCCTGCCATATTCCCTTCCTCATCTACCGTGCCGATAAACACAATGGAATGCTCAGGGCGAAGTTCCGATGTTTTTCTTCTTTCCGCCTCTTCGCAGAAAGCTGTAAGCGCGCAGGCAAGCCCCGACTTCATATCACAGGATCCCCGTCCCAGAATTCTTCCTCCCGACACCCGGGCCGAAAAAGGATCTTCAGACCATCCCTCTCCCACTACAACTGTATCCATATGGCACAGGAAAACAAGCGCCGGATGCCGCCGCTTCCCCCGGATGATCCCGCGCACAATACTCCGTCCCGGAAAAACTTCATATTCTTCCGTCTCCGCTCCGCTTTCCCGGAGAAGATCCAGGATGATCTTCTCCATCCCGGCTTCTCCCGTTCCCGGATTGGTGCTCTCCGTCCGCACAAGCATGCGGGTCAGTTCCACTGCATCCATTTAATTCACCTCGGAAAATGCAAAAGACCGCAGAAGTGTGTTTTATCTTCTGCGGTCCTCCTTATCATTCTGTAACAGAATCAATTATTTCAGGTTAACCTCTGCTCCCTGCTCTTCAAGTTTAGCCTTGATCTCCTCAGCCTCAGCCTTGGAAACAGCCTCTTTTACTACCTTCGGAGCGTTGTCAACAAGCTCTTTTGCCTCTTTCAGGCCAAGACCTGTGATCTCACGTACAGCTTTGATAACCTTAACCTTGGAAGATCCTGCAGAAACAAGTTCTACATCGAACTCATCCTTCTCTTCAGCTGCTGCTGCCTCTCCGCCTGCTGCTGCAACTACAACGCCTGCTGCTGCAGATACACCAAATTCTTCTTCACAAGCTTTTACAAGCTCATTTAACTCTAATACTGATAACTCTTTGATCGCATCGATCATTTCAGCTGTTGTTAACTTAGCCATTTTTGATTTCCTCCATTTTTCTTATATTTTATAAATCGTTGTTTTCCCTGTATCCCGGGGATGCCTGTATCCTGATGTTCACGCGCTTATACGCGCCTCTGTCAGATTACTCTGCTGCCGGTGCCTCTGCCGGTGCCTCTGCTGTCTCCTCAGCTGCTGCCTCTGCCGGTTCTGCCTCGCCGTCTTTCTCTGCGATCTGCTTGATAACACGTGCGAAGTTTGCAATCGGTGACTGCATGCTTCCAAGAAGTCTGGAGAGAAGCACTTCTCTTGACGGAATCTTGGAAAGTTCTGTCAGTCCGGCGATATCATAAACTGTTCCTTCAACCACGCCGCCCTTAAGCTCAAGTGCCGGAGCATCTTTTGCAAAATTGCAGATGATTCTTGCCGGTGCTGTCGCGTCATCCTTTGAAATCGCGATAGCGCTCGGTCCTTCAAGACAGCTTTCAAGACCTTCAAACTCTGTTCCCTCGAAGGCCCTCTTCATCATTGTGTTCTTGTAAACCTTGTAGACTACGCCTGCTTCTCTGAGCTGCTTACGAAGCTCTGTATCCTGAGCAACTGTAAGTCCGCGGTAGTCAACCAGAACTACTGACTCAGCATCTTTGATCTCTTCTGCGATCGCCTGAACGATCGGCTGTTTCAATTCAACCTTTGCCACTTTCGGGTACACCTCCTTATTTTATTCTGCGTGTACTGCCAAAGTATACCAAAAAAAAGCTCCGCATCCAAAGACACGGAGTTTTCGTCAATTCATACTTACGTAGAAATCTAACTCTCCTCGGTAGGCGTTTTATCCTTACGCTTTACAGCACCTACTGTCTTCGGCAGTTGCTAATATAAAGTATCACATTTTCACTTGTATGTCAACACTTTTTTGACAAGGATAAAAAGAGGAAATACAGCAATTGTATTTCCCCTCTCATATTCTATCGATTATGCAAGCTTCAGCGGGTTAACCTTAACGCCAGGGCCCATTGTTGATGTAAGAGTCACGCTCTTCAGGAACTGTCCCTTAACAGCTGCCGGTCTCGCCTTGTTGATCGCATCGATAAGCGTCTGGAAGTTGTCCGCTAACTGCTCCTCAGTAAAGGATGCTTTTCCGATCGGCACATGGATGATGTTTGTCTTATCCAGTCTGTACTCAATCTTACCTGCTTTGATCTCATTGATAGCCTTTGTCACGTCCATGGTAACTGTACCCGCCTTCGGGTTCGGCATGAGACCTTTCGGTCCGAGCACACGTCCGAGACGTCCGACAATACCCATCATATCCGGAGTTGCAACTACAACGTCAAAGTCAAGCCATCCTTCATTCTGGATCTTCGGGATCAGCTCGTCTCCTCCAACGTAATCAGCGCCTGCCGCTTTGGCCTCCTCTGCCTTTGCATCTTTTGCAAATACAAGGATACGCACTTTCTTACCTGTTCCGTGAGGAAGAACAACTGCGCCACGGATCTGCTGATCTGCGTGACGTCCGTCACATCCTGTTCTGATATGAGCTTCAATTGTCTCGTCAAATTTTGCTGTTGCCGCTTTTTTAACTAATGCAACTGCTTCATCCCTGTCGTAGAGATTTCCTCTCTCGATCAGTTTCGCAGCTTCGATATATTTCTTTCCACGTTTCATTTTACAATAACCTCCTTGTGGTGTTCGCGGGATCTTGCCCCTCCCACTTGTCTACAATTCTCTGTATCTGAGCTTGGTATCGCCAGTCGCTCAATGCCTACTCTTCTACAACTACTCCCATGGAACGGCATGTGCCAGCCACCATGCTCATAGCCGCCTCAACTGTCGCTGCGTTCAGGTCAGGCATCTTTGTCTCAGCAATCTCTTTCAGCTGCTCTTTTGTGATCGTTGCAACTTTGTTCTTGTTCGGTACGCCTGAACCGGATTTGATCTTGCAGGCTTTCTTAATAAGAACTGCTGCCGGCGGTGTCTTTGTAATGAAGCTGAAACTTCTGTCATTGTATACAGTAATAACTACAGGAATGATCAGATCTCCCTGATCTGCCGTTCTTGCATTGAACTGCTTTGTAAACTCAACGATATTCACGCCGTGCTGTCCAAGTGCAGGTCCGACCGGCGGTGCCGGAGTTGCCTTGCCGGCAGGAATCTGTAATTTAATGTAACCTTCTACTTTTTTTGCCATTTCAATAACCTCCTTGTGGTATTCACGGGATTACTCCCTCCCACGCAAATTTAATCCATTTTTTTCACTTCTGAAAAACTGAGTTCAACCGGAGTCTCGCGGCCAAACAGTTCAACATTGATCGAAAGGCTCTTCTTCTGTTCGTTCATGCTCTGAACAACTCCGACAGTGCCTTCCCACGCACCGCTCAACACAGTCACGGTGTCGCCGACGCCGAAGTCAACCACAACATCCTCATGCTTGATCCCGAGATTCTCCATCTCGCTGTCATCCAGCGGAACAGGCTTGGATCCCGGTCCCACAAACCCTGTCACACCGCGAGTATTTCTCACCACGTACCAGGTGTCGTCATTCATGACCATATGGATCATGACATAGCCGGGAAACATCTTTCTCTGAACCGATTTCTGCACACCGTTCCGAAGCTCAACCACTTCTTCCAGCGGTACACGCACCTCGAGGATCTGGTCTTCCAGATGACGGTTCTCGATCGTCTTGTCAATGTTTGCCTTCACTTTGTTTTCATACCCGGAATAAGTATGAACTACATACCATTTTGCCTCTGACATAAAATCACCTTTCTGCTGCGGTCAACTATTTCACCAATAAGTCAATCCCATATCTCAGGATCGCGTCGATCACTGCGATCACTGCCCCGAGAGCAACGGAAACAGCAACGACTGCCGTAGTCTGTCTTGCAAGTGTCCTCCTGTCTGGCCAGATGATCTTCTTGAACTCTGCCTGAAGACCCTTGAACCAGCTCTTTTTCTGAGTTTTTGTTTTCTCACTCATATCGTCCACTTCCTTCCAGCGACTACTTTGTTTCCTTGTGCAGTGTATGTGATTTGCAGAACCGGCAGTACTTCTTAGTCTCCATGCGCTCCGGATGAGCTTTCTTATCCTTGGTCATGTTGTAATTGCGGTTCTTGCATTCCGTACACTCTAATGTAATTCTTGTGCGCACAACTTCCACCTCGCTTTTAACATATTCACTACGTGTTACTGATGGTTGCGAAGCCATCTGTTTTTAGGCATAAAAAAAAGACCTACTTCCATTCGCCATTGCATTGTACCATGGCAGGCTGGTGGAAGTCAAGGTCTTTATATTTCTTTTTTGAAGATCAATTCTCTACGGCTTCAATCCTGATTGAAACCGAAACTCCGCAAGGGAGGCTCCTACAGGTCATATTCTATCATTGGCATCACAGCCGATGTAGTTTATCCCTTTATCAGCAGCTGACTGAGCCGTGATATAGATATACAGCCGGCCCCTGCGTTATGCCGACCGAAAAGCGCCCCCCCGGAGTCCGGTCAACTCCGGGACGCTTCACTCAATGTCTTGTCCTAATTTTAGCCCGGCTTATGCCTGCACATATTATTATGGATGCAACTGCAAACATAGCAAATATTAAACCCTGTGTTTCATCACCTGTTTTTGGCACTGAAGAAACCGTTTTAGTTGTCGCGGCATTATCTTTTGTATCAGTATCCTTTGTCTGATTTACATTCTGCTGCGGTTTGCTCTGGCCTTGTCCGTTGTTATTATTCTGATCCGGATCAGAGATCTGCTGTCCGCTATTGCCTTTATCTGAATCACCGTTCTGCTCTCCATCGTCAGCGCCAGCATCGTCTCCCGGCTGCTGCTCATCTCCCGGTTTGGAATCGTCTCCCGGCTTCTGTCCTTCTTCCGGTTCCTCTCCCGGATTTCCTTCCTGATCCACTTCTTTTATATCAAATTCTGCCGATGCGGATCCATCTGTAAATACGATTGTCAGCGTATGCGTCCCAGGTGTCAGGGCCTGCAGAAATTCAGGTTTCAGAGTGATAATCGTACTGCCCTGCTCAGCCGTATAATATGCCGGGTCAAGCGTTACCCCATCAACCTGTACGGACTGAAATTTATCAAATTCCCCATCCGCTCTCATGGTGATGCCTTCACCGGAATCTGCCGTCCATGTACTTCCGGCGCCCTCGATTATGGAATATTCTGAAATCAATCCAAAATTTGCAGAGATAGTAACATTCTCTCCACTATCAACAAAAACCCATCCATCTACCGCCTCTCCGTCATATGGGCTGCTCCACCATCCGCTATCAGCTACATTCCCTGGCAGATTATTCCAGCTTTTAAATTCATATCCAGTCTCTGCTACCGGGCGGAAACCGATCACTGTATCTTCCTCAGATTGCCCGCATGAAGCATAAAGCGGATTAATCCTCACATCAAAGTATCCGCCATCTGTACTGTCAAAAGTAATAGTGTTTCCAGCTGGTAATGTAAGTGTTTTTAGCGGATTACCACCGCACATACCAGTTGTATCTCCATTTTCTTCAAAGGCAATCGGCAAATTAGATAGGCCAGACAAGTTTAATTCAGTCAAAAAATTATTACTGCATTCCAGATTCGTCAAACCTGCAAGCCCGGAAACCTTCAATTCTGTCAATCCATTATTACTGCATTCCAACGTTCCCAGTTTCTTGAATGTCGAAGCATCTAATTTCGTCAAATTATTTCCAGAACAATATAAGCCACCTAATTTGGGCATTCCTGATAAGTTCAGCTCCGTAAGTTTATTTTCAGAACAATTCAAACTTTCTAATTCTGGAAAATTAGACAAGTTCAACTCTGTTAAAAGGTTAGATGCACACCCGATTATTTCTAGGCTGGCATTTCCATTTAGGATAAGCTCTTCCAATCTATTTCCCCCCGCCTCCAGCCAGCGGAGCTCACTTAAACCTTCCATATTCAACTCTGACAGCATATTATTAGAACAGTACAATTCTTCTAAATATTCACATCCATGAACATTTAATCCTGTCAGTTCATTCCCCCTGCAGTCCAAATATGTTAAGTTCGATAGTTCTGATAAATCTATTTCACCTATCATCCCCTCATCACTTATGTCAAGCCATCCAACTCGGGATAATCCGCTTACATCTACAGTATCCCATCTAATACCGCCTCCTGACAGTTCATCCCATTTTTCCGGTGCATCTTTTTCCCAATCTAGGCCATTGTTTTCGATAAGGGAGTTGATCAATTCCACATCAGAATCCCAGTAATTGTCCCCATTAGCATCCACAGCGTCAAAATCAATGTCACCGTCCTCAATTTTCGTATCGGAAAGTGTAGTTACCGCAGTTAACTTTTTCCGCAGGTCATTATCGTCATTTTCTGTTGTATCATTGTCCTTCTCTTTATCACTCGTATCTGATTCCTTTTCATTAGATTCCTCACAGATTTCAACCCTGTTTCCAGCTATATTCTGATCAGATTCTTGCTGATCTCCTCTGCTGTCTTTTAATCCCTTTTCGTCCGATACATTTATTTCATTAGTATTTTCATCTTCTGTCTTATCTACGCCTTCTACTTCAATGTCTGTTTTTCCAGAGATCTCTTCACCAATATTTTCGCTGTCACGCACTTCTCCAGCAGCGGCAACAATCATTGTAGACGAACCGATCAATGCCATCGACAACATCAGCGCCAATACTTTTCTTTTCATTCTCTTTGTCCCTCCATTTTAATATTACAAATCATATTTATTCATATTTTACTTATTCTCTTTTTGCTTCCCTCCCATTTGCTATAAACATTTTGTCTATACGTGATTAACGTATTAGCGTTTATATTATACTCTTTATCGTTTTATTTTGCAATATCGAATTCACTTATAATTAACAGACACTCTCATAAAATACTACTTTGGAGGTGATATTTCAGATGAACGTTTTAGATAAAATTGTTCAGCTTCGAATGGAACGCAACTGGTCCGAGTACCAGCTTGCAGAAAAATCCGGGCTCACTCAATCAACCATTTCTTCCTGGTATCGCAAAAACATGCTCCCCACAATTCCCTCCCTCAGCAAGATCTGTGACGCTTTTGGCATCTCACTTTCTCAGTTCTTCTTAGAAGACGACGGCAGTACGGTCCAGATTACTGAGCAGCAGCGCCGTCTGCTGGAATATGCCGCAAAACTTGAGCCGAAACAATATGGAGCTTTGCTGGAATTTTTGAAGACTCTATAGACAACCAACGGCGCCCCGAAGTCACAAAGACTTCAGGGCGCTGTTTTATCATAAAAAATACTATGCTATTTTCTGATTTTAGAATATATTTTTGTAATTTAACAGGTTTCCAACCACCTTACCGACGTATAATCTGCCGCGGGGAATCATTTTCCATCCGGATCCTCTTCCCCCGCCCGGTCCCTCATCTCGGCCTCTCTGAGAATCTGGCGTTTTTTACGCAGCCTCTTGTAGACACTTGAACGGAACAGGTTATAAAACACTGATACGATCGGAATAAATATGAGCATTCCCACAACTCCCATGAGACTGCCGCCGATGGTAACCGCCGCCAGCACCCATATGGACGGAAGTCCTACCGAACTTCCCACCACCTTCGGATAGATCAGGTTCCCCTCGATCTGCTGAAGAACAAGAAACATAATAATGAAGCCCAGCGCCTGAAGCGGATCCACCATCAGAATGAGGAACGCGCCTATGACGCATCCGATGAAGGCTCCGAAGATCGGGATCAGAGCCGTAAACGCGATGAGCACTCCCACCAGCATTGCATAAGGCATGTTGAAGATGCTCATCACGATGAAAAACATGGTTCCCAGAATCAGAGCTTCCACGCACTGTCCGGTAAGGAAACTGGAAAACGATCTGAATGTCAGGGAGCAGACTTCCATGCACCATTCCACATGCTTTTCCGAAAGATATGCATGCATCACCTTCTGCACCTGAACGCTCAGTTTCTCCTTCTGCAGCAGGATATAACAGGAAAACACAAATGCTATGACAAAAGTGGTCACCCCGCTCACAATGGAGCTGATTGCCGAAACCGTTGAGTTGAGAACATTTCCCGCTCCGTTCTGGAAGAACGACATGGCGCTGTCAATCATTCTCTCCGGATCCAGATTCAGACCGTTCAGCCAGTTCTGTATCTCACTGTTGTCCGTAAACAGTTCTTCAAGAAACCGCTGCGCCTCGGGGACGAAAAGACGGATCGTCCTCCCTAGCGAGATCAGCGTCTTGCCGAGTTCCGGGATCACAACAAACATGACAAGGACAACGACGCCGATCACGATGATCAGGGTCAGTATCAGGCTCATAGGTCTTGCAAGTTTTCTGAAGGGCTTTTTATCTCTCACAAAACGGTTCCGGAAAAGCTTCTCCTCCAGGAAATTCATGGGCACATTCAGCACAAATGCAATGGCTCCTCCCAGAAGGAAGGGAAAGACGATCCCGAATACAAACCGGATCGCTTGAAAAATAAGAAGATAATTCCACAGTGCGATCAGGATGATGATCGTAAACAGGATGAGCTCTCTGAGTTTTCTCATATTTTCTTTATTCAGATTCATAATACCTCCATCTGCTCTGTGCAGCGCTGATTCCTTCAGCCTCGTCCCGTCCGTGCTTCCGTCGGGATGACTGCATATAAATTATAGCCGTCTTCTGCATTTCTTTATTCTATCACGCATGCCTGACCGCAACAAGGCTGCCGGCGGATTTTTAATAAAATCTTCGCCGTCAGCCCTTCATTGTGCTCCTTCTATTTTTGACTGTAATGATGAGCTTCCTCGAGCATCATATCCTTTACCTTCATCAGGCGGATCTGAGTGCTTCTCTCATTCTCATCCAGCTTCATTGTAATATATTTTATATTCTCTTCCGTCTCCGGGATGATCACGTGTTCAAGGGCGTTCACGCGTCTTCTGGTCTTCTCGATCTCAGCCGCCATGAGCTGACACGCCTTCTCACACTCTGCAAGCCTTATCATATCCGGAAGGATGTCCGCCAGAGATTCCACCGCTCCGTCAAGGTCGCTGGAGGTAAAGGCAAATCCATAGGAATAGATATCATTTTCATCTGCGGTCCTGGTCGTATATTCGAAAGTCGGAATATCCACACTCATCACATTCTTTTGTCCCGCCTCCAGGTTCACCTCCTGCTTTGGAGCCATGAGCGCCGTGTTGAGCTCGGCTTCCGACATTCCCGCCTTTGCAATGACAAAATTCCTGTTGGCCGATCTGATTCCCGCCTCTACTTTTTTCCGGACTTCCATATTCTCACGCACAAGATCCAGATACTGCCGCATGAGCTCGTCACGCTTATCTTTCAGAAGCTTATGCCCCTTAATTGCAGTGACCCGCTTTTTCTTCAGTCTCGTAAGTTCCATCCTGGTCGGATTTACATGTTTCGAAGCCACAACTCCACCTCCTTCGATAAATCCTCTGAATACTACGGTGCGCGGCTGACCCGCGCACGCACCGCTCACGTTTTCTCCACGTCCGTTCCGCGGCAGCTCGATTCCGCTTTGCTTCATCTCGCTGCGGGCTGACCGCCCTATGCCAGAGCAGGAAGTGCGTCTTTTGCAAGCCAGCTTGCAGCGACGCTTTTCCTGCTCTGGCGCACCGCGGAACTGTTAATCGGCATAATACTCATCCAGGAATTTATCGTCGATTCGTTTGAGTTCGTTTCTCGGGAGCATGCGGAGCAGCTTCCATCCTATGTCCAGGGTCTCTTCAATGCTGCGATCGGTATTGTAGCCCTGAGAGACGTACTCTTTTTCGAATGCGTCGGCGAACTTGGCATAGATAAGGTCAATATCCGTCAGCGCAGCCTCGCCAAGGATCACCATAAGCTCTTTAGCATCTTTTCCGCGGGCGTACGCGGCAAAGAGCTGATTCATGGTATTGGAGTGATCCGCGCGGGTCTTTCCCTCGCCGATTCCCTTGTCCTTCAGACGGGACAGGGAGGGCAGCACGTCGATGGGCGGCGTAACGCCTTTCCTATAGAGTTCACGGCTCAGAATGATCTGCCCTTCTGTGATATATCCGGTCAGGTCCGGGATGGGATGGGTCTTGTCGTCCTCCGGCATGGTCAGGATGGGGATCATGGTGATGCTCCCCTTCTTTCCTCTCTGTCTTCCTGCTCTCTCATAGATGGACGCCAGATCCGTGTACATATATCCGGGGTATCCGCGGCGTCCGGGCACTTCCTTGCGGGCCGCCGAAACCTCACGGAGCGCGTCCGCGTAGTTCGTGATATCGGTCAGGATAACCAGAACATGCATGTCTTTCTCAAAGGCCAGATACTCTGCCGCCGTCAGCGCCATCTTCGGCGTTGCGATACGTTCGATGGCAGGGTCGTTCGCCAGGTTTACAAACAGGACTGTCCTGTCAAGGGCTCCCGTCTCGCGAAAGCTCTCGATGAAAAAGTTGGACTCCTCAAAAGTAATTCCCATTGCCGCGAACACAACGGCAAAGTTCTCGTCTTTTCCCAGCACCTTCGCCTGTCTTGCGATCTGTGCCGCAAGCTGGGCATGAGGCAGACCGGATGCGGAGAAGATTGGCAGCTTCTGTCCGCGGACCAGGGTGTTCAGCCCGTCGATGGCAGACACCCCGGTCTGAATAAATTCCTCCGGGTAACTCCTCGCCGCCGGGTTCATGGGAAGACCGTTGATGTCCATTCTGGCCTCCGGCAGGATCTCCGGTCCGTCGTCTATGGGCCGTCCCAGCCCGTCAAAAACGCGTCCCAGCATATCTTCGGACACGCCCAGCTCCATGCTCCTTCCAAGAAACCGCACCTTGCTGTTGGACAGGTTGATCCCGGTGGAGCTCTCGAAAAGCTGTACCAGAACATCGCTTCCGTTTACTTCGAGCACCTTGCATCTTCTGGTCTCGCCGCCCACCAGCTCGATCTCTCCCAGTTCATCATAGGTCACGCCTTCTACGCCGCGCACGAGCATCAGCGGTCCCGCGACTTCCTGTATGGTTCTGTACTCCTTTGGCATATCAGCGTTCCTCCTTTCCGAAGGTGTTGGCAATCTGCGCGGTCAGTTCCCCGTCCACCCTTTTATATTCTTCATCCAGCGCGTCTTCCGTCACATATTTGAAACGGCCGATCTGCTCTCTGACCGGCATGGAGATCAGCTTCTGAAGGGATGCCCCCAAAGAGAGCGCTTCCACCGCCCTGTCATAAAATGCGTTTACCAGTTTCATCATCATATACTGTTTCTTCAGAGACGTGTAGGTGTCGATCTCGTGGAAAGAGTTCTGGTGAAGGAAATCCTCCCGGATGGAGCGGGCCGCCTCCATCTTCAGCCGGTCTCCCGGTGAAAGCGCGTCCATGCCGACCATCTTCACGATCTCTTCCAGCTCTGCCTCTTCCTGAAGGAGCGTCATCATTTTCTGGCGTCCTTCCATCCAGTCCGGAGCCACCTCCGCGTTGAACCATTTTTCCATATCATCCAGATACAGAGAGTAACTGTTCAGCCAGTTGATGGCCGGAAAATGTCTCTTATATGCCAGTTGCGAGTCAAGTCCCCAGAACACCTTCACGATACGGAGCGTTGCCTGGGACACCGGCTCAGAGGTATCTCCGCCCGGAGGGGATACCGCGCCGATCACGGACAGAGCCCCTTCCCTTCCCTCTTTTCCCAGGGAGACCACGTGGCCCGCACGCTCATAGAACTGTGCCAGACGGCTTCCCAGATAAGCCGGATAGCCTTCCTCACCGGGCATCTCCTCCAGACGTCCCGACATCTCGCGGAGGGCCTCCGCCCAGCGGGATGTAGAATCCGCCATCAGAGCCACGGAATATCCCATGTCACGGAAATATTCAGCAATGGTGATCCCGGTATAGATGGACGCCTCACGGGCCGCAACCGGCATATCCGACGTGTTGGCGATCAGCACGGTTCTCTGCATCAGAGGCTGCCCGGTCTTCGGGTCTTTCAGCTCCGGAAACTCGTTCAGTACATCCGTCATCTCGTTCCCCCGCTCACCGCATCCGATATAGACGACGATATCCGCCTCCGCCCATTTTGCCAGCTGATGCTGGATCACGGTCTTTCCGCTTCCGAAGGGGCCGGGCACT
The DNA here is from genome assembly GCA_930972465.1 of uncultured Lachnospiraceae bacterium. GTDB lineage: Bacteria > Bacillota > Clostridia > Lachnospirales > Lachnospiraceae > Mediterraneibacter > Mediterraneibacter stercoravium. Next base: position 92,895 of record CAKNHF010000001.1, on the reverse strand, counting down.
GCGGCCACGCCGCCCTTTGCGATGGGGAAGAAGGTGTCGATGACACGCTGTCCCGTCACAAGAGGCATCTCCGGGGGAAGTTTTTTCTTATACGGACGTCCCCGTCGGACCGGCCATTTCTGCATCAGGGTCAGCTCTTTATCGCCGTCTTCTGTGGCGATGACCGCTACCACCTCTTCTACCGTAAACTCTCCTGCCTTAATTTCTTTTACTGTTCCTCTGATCCCGTAGGGAACCATGATTTTCTGCTGTACCAGCACTGTCTCCTGCACTGTGCCGATGACGTCGCCCGCCTCTACTTCATCTCCTGCCTGGACCGTGGGAACAAATTCCCATTTCAGATCCCGCTTCAGAGAAGGCACTTCCACGCCCCGCTTCAGATTATTTCCTGAAATCTTCATGATATCGTCCAGCGGTCTCTGGATCCCGTCATAGATACTGGTGATCAGTCCGGGGCCCAGCTCCACGGACATGGGGACTTCCATGGACTCCACCGGTTCCCCCGGTCCCAGTCCGGAAGTCTCCTCGTACACCTGGATCGACGCCTCATCCCCGTGCATCTCGATGATCTCCCCGATCAGACGCTGTTTCGACACACGGACCACGTCAAACATATTTGCATCGCGCATTCCCTCTGCGATCACGAGAGGCCCTGCGACTTTTTTTATAACTCCTGTGCTCATTCACTTACTCCTCCAAACAGAATATCCGACCCGACTGCCTGTTCCACGGTCTTCTTGACGCCTTCCACACCGGCTCCGGTATTCCCGGATACACCGGGGATCTGTATGATCGCCGGAAGGGGGCGCTCCCTGTACTCTTCAATCTCCTCTTTCAGCTCTGCTGCCGCAGCCTCGGTGATATAGATGATCCCATACTCTCCTTCGGCAAGCTGCCTGAGCTTGCCGCGCGCTTCCTCCCGGTTCTTCACAGGGCAGATGGAGAGACCCAGAGTGGCGAAACCGTAGATACTGTCATAATCGCCCATCACTGCAATCTTATACATACATCTCCCTTATCCTTTCCCGGATCGCGTCGTCCGGAAAACCATTTTGTTTTCCGGTCAGGATGATCCGAACTGTCTTGATCTCGTTCTTTCTCGCAATCAGATACCCCAGCAGAGGGCCCACCGAAAACGTCTCATATTTCTGAGGTTTGAGAGTTTCGATCATTCGGTTGTCACACCAGCGCTCAAATGCCGACGGAGATTCCTTCAGCGCATCAGCCCCTCCCGCATAGGAGGTGCCTTCCAGATACTGTGCGATCTCGTCCGCGCCGGAAAGGGCGGCCCGGATCAGCTGTTCCACGCTGACTCCCCGGCACTCTGCCATGGCGCTGCGCATGAAGTCCGAAGATTTGCCGGTCTTCTGGGAGCGCACCGCGATCTTGATGTCGGCGATGGCCACCGTAGTGTCCGCATAGTCGTCTATGATCGGCTCCCCCGAACGTCTCCCGGCATCCCGGACCGCCTCCAGCGCCGCTTTATCGATCATGATATCGCAGAGCTGGCCGTCCCTTGTGTGGAGCAGCGTCTCAAAGGCTTCCTGCGCGACGCCCGGCATATTTCCCGGGAGACGTGAAAATTCCTTGCTTTCCACGATTTTCAGCATCTCCTCCCCGGGGATGGAGCAGTCGTCGTAAAAAATATGAGGATTCCTCACCTCTGTGCACACTTCCTTGACGGCAGCCTTCAGGTTATGATACAGCTTCGGGTAAGAGAGGACGTCGAACACGCTCATGTCCGGGGCAACATCCCGGATCACCTGCCATGTCTTTTCCTCCTCACGGTTTAAGACCGCGTCCATGTCATTTCCCGCCGCCCCGTCTCCCCAGCCTTTTTCGATCAGGAGCTGGAGCGCCTGTTCCGCTGTCGGGCAGGCAAGAAGCTGTTCGATCACGGCATTGGTAAGGAGCGAGGTCTCAAGGGCACGGATGCGGGCAACCGCATAAGTATACTTTGTATTCCCCAACTCTATCCCTCCCTGCCGGAAGCGAACAGCATCCTGTTCACCTGATCCGATAATTCTTCTCTCTTTGAATCAAACACTGCCTTTATCGTACAGTTTTCTTCCACACCGCCGTATACGAGAAGGAATCCGCCTTCTGCCGTACAGGGCTGTGCGGAGATCTCCAGGCTCCCGCCTTTCGCCGCTGCGATGGTCTTCACTCTGCCGGAGAACCCTTCCGGCATCCTTTTCAGATCTTTTTCTGTAAAACGGATTTCTCCGTTCTCCGGAAGCGCATACTTTTCCAGCAGTTTTTCCATAAATTCAAAATATTCCCTGTCATCCAGATCCAGAATTCTCCGGTATGCCTTCTGAAGGATCTCCCGGATCACATCCTGCTTCGCTGCAAGATATGCCTGCTTTTTCTGCATATCCTGAGCCGATGCCGCCCGGGAAGCATAATTCAGCGCATCTTTTTCCGCCTGTGAGGCGATCTTCAGAGCCTGCGCCTCTGCCTCTTCCTGCGCCTTCTTCAGGATCTTCTCCGCCTCCTCCTGCGCCTTCGCGAGGATCTCCTGCGCAGTTGTTTCCGCCTCCTTCAGGATCTGGGCTTTCATCTTGTCCAGTCCACTCATTGCCTGCGCCTCCTATACCTGAATTCCGCTCACTGCAAGGAAGGAAATCAGCAGAGCAAGAATAGCGTAGGTCTCGACCATGGCCGGAAACAGCATCGCCTTACCGAACTGATCCGGTTTTTTTGCCACGATTCCGATGGCTGCCGCCGCCGTTTTGCCCTGTGCGATGGCGGAGAGCAGTCCCACCACGCCGATGGGAAGACACGCCGCAAGGATGAGAAGCCCGGTCTGAACGGACAGATCTGCAAGGCCTCCGCCCAGCACGCCGATTTTTGACAGGGTGATGAATCCGATCAGCAGTCCGTAAAGTCCCTGCGTACCGGGAAGGAGCTGGATGATCAGAACTTTTGCGAATTTGCTCGGGTCCTCCGTGACGACGCCTGACGCCGCCTGACCCGCAATGCCTACGCCGATGGCTGAGCCGGTACCAGAAAGGAGAACAGCCACAGCCGCCCCAAGTAATGCATAAACGATTCCTAATTCACTCATGATAAAGTTTCCTCCTTAACATCTGCATATTTTGTATTTTCCTTAAAAGGATGGAACGGCCGGCCGCCGCCCTCGTAAAATTTTCCGAAAAACTCCACGAACTGAAGACGGTTGGTGTGCACGTATGCGCCCAGAAGATTGATCGCCAGGTTCATGGAATGTCCCACAAGAAAGATAATGATAAAAAAGACGACTCCGATCACATTGTTGGGGAGCATGCTTCCCATCTGGTTGATGACCGATGCGATGACGCCCGTCGCCAGTCCCAGCGCCAGGAGCCGGGAGTAGGAAAGCACGTCGCTGAGCCATCCGGTGATATTGTAAAGGTCATACGCGCCGAGAGCGATCCTCAGCGCCGGATTCTTATTGCTCCTCCCGGACATAAGCACGATGCCGATGGCGCCGGCCGCCGCCAGCACCTTCGCCAGTGTGTTCAGCGCCGCCGGGAACACGATCGTCATCTGCGCGATCGATGCGAACAGGCTGCTGGGAAGGAGCATCAGGATCAGCCCGATCAGGAGCATGAACCAGAGCACCACATCACAGAAGAAATCCATATATTTTCTGTCCCTGATGCACAGATATCCTTTGATCGCCAGCCCTGTGAACAGGTGGATCACCCCGAAGAGGAGTGAATACAGCAGAAGTTTCATCGGCTCATTGAGGGGGACGAACCAGAGCGCCGGAGGCGTGATCGTCCGCCCGAAAAACTTCTCCGATACAATGTCCACGATATTCCCGAAATATCCGCCGAACAGGACGCCCCACACGACGGTGGAAAGCCCGCAGTAGAAAAACAGTTTCAGTGATTTTCTCATCCCCGCTGACATCCTGGGGAACTTCCATACAAGGATCCCGCACACCGCCGCGACGATCAGCCCGTACGCCGCGTCTGAGAGCATCATCCCGAAGAAGAACACATAGAAGAAGGACATGATCGTCGTCGGATCGATTTCCCCTTTCGCCGGCAGTCCGTAAGACTCCACAACTCCTTCCATATTCGCGGAAAACGGATTGTTCTTCAGGATCACAGGCGCTTCCTCGTCCTCCTTCAGCTCCTCGATATCCACCGCGCAGTCATATTTCCCGGTCAGGTATTCCCCCACCTGAGCCGCGATGTTCTTCGGAATATAACCGCTTATGACAAACGTCCTTTTTGACTGCGGGAGCTGTCCCAGCACCGCATATTTATCCGCCCGTACCCTGTAATAGTCCGCCACGATCTTCAGTTTTTCTCTCTGATCCGCATATCCCCGGACCGCCTCTTCGATCTGTGCGATCCGCTGTCCGCAGTCAGCGATCTGCCCTTCCAGTTCCTTCTTCTGATATGCCGGAACATCGTCCCACATCTGAGCCGGTCTGGCAAATCCCTCGCTCCGCAGAGCATTCTCCACCTGCACTGCATCCTCCTTCATGCAGATCACGGCCAGGTACACCGCGCTCTGCTCCGATGAGACGATATGGACATCGGTCCCCACCGCGTCCGGCACTTTCTCTGCGATCACTTCACAGATCCTCTCCAGAGTCATCTCCCCTGGCATGGATCCCAGTAGCATGGCCGTCCTTCTCGTCCCCTTCTGTTTCATCGGTACATCCAGAGGAAGCCAGGGCGTCAGGCTCTCAATGCTGTTCTCCAGTTTTGTGATGGAAGCAAGCTGTTCCGCCCGCTCCCGGTCCAGATCAATGATTCTCTTTGCCGTCTTCAGAAGTTCTCTTCGTTCTTCCCTGACCGCGCTTTCCCTCTCCGGCTCAATCAGTTCTTTTCCTTCCAGAGCCGAAAATACGGACCGCTTTTCCGGGGCATATTTCTCCAGAACCTCCAGAGCCTGGTCGGCGGACGCCGCGGCTTTCTCAAATCCCATCTTCTGTCCCGCAGTATCCATCCTGACAAAATCAGGATCCTCCCCGATCACATGGTTCACTTCCAGGGCGCCGAAGCTCTGCAGTTTCTCAAGAATGGCTTTCCGCTCTTTCTTCATGGCACAGATGCTGATCCGCTGCATCTCAAGTACCGCCATAGTCTTATCCCCTCCTTACATTTTCTGTCAAGTTCCTGTTCACGCCGGCTCTGTCATGCAGTCACACAGCCCGGGAAACCACAAGATTCACCGCTTCCTCTTCTCTCCTCAGAGCCGAGTCTCTCAGCGTTCTTATCTCTTCCTCAAGCCGGCGTGCCTCCTTATCCCGGGCTTCCTCTGCCTTTCTCCGTGCTTCCTGCGTCAGAGCTGCAGCGTTTTCCCGGGCCTTCCGGAGGATTTCCTCCTTCAGAACAGCAGCCTGCTTCTCGGCCTCCCCACGGAGCTCTTCACCTTTTGCTTCCGCATTGCGTATAATCTCATCCGCCTGCTTTTCCGTCTCCCGGATCTCCCGGATCGTTTCTTCAACCAAATCCGCTGCACCACCTTTCCCTGTCTTCTCCCGTCATTTCGGTGTCGATCACACCTGTCGGGCCCAAATATGCACTCTCATTCATATTACCCAGTTATTTTTTCCAATACTCTCAACTTCATACCGATAATATTTTGTGCATTTTTTATAAATATGTATACGGGTATTATATAACATACTGGTAATTTTTTCAAAGTATTTATCGTTTTGGCTTTCTTCATTTATTACTTATGCTTATAAACCAACTCTTCCGGTACGCTGGAACCATCTGGCGGCCACACCCATCAGATTCGCATCATTTTGAAAAACGCAGACATCGATATGAGGAGTAACGACGCGGGTTCCCACTGCGTCCTCAACCTGTCTGACAATCTCATTCAGCTCTTTCCTGAGACGTGGAATGAACTCTTCTCTGCTGCTGATTCCCCCTCCCATCAGAATAATCTCAGGATCATAAACATGCTGAATGTTGTAGATCCCCTCGGCCAGATTATGGTAAAATCTGTCTATCGCCTGTATGCACGCCTGATTTCCTCCGGCCGCTTCCTCAAATATCTTTTTCCCGTTCCACTCCTGCTCCGGATACTGTTTCTGCAGTTTTCTTACAAAAGACATTGTCGACGCCTGTGCGGAAAACGTACTCAGTCTTCCCGTCTCATCCCGCATGACCATGCAGCCGAACTCTCCTCCGTAAAGGTTCGCACCGTAGTGAATCTTTCTGTCGATCACTACGGCCCCTCCGATTCCGGTCCCGCACACTACAAAGGCAGCGTCACGGTAATCTCTGGCATTCCCATATGCCACCTCTGCAAGAGCCGCGCAGTTGGCGTCATTTTCAACGCTCACCGGAATGCCGGTCCGCTCCTCGAACACTTCAATCCACGCCGGTCCGTGGATGCAGGGCAGGGCGCTCCTGCCTCCTATGATTCCCGTCCTGACATCCACAGCACCCGGCACGCTGAAAGCGGCTCCCACAATTGTATATTTCTCTTTCATCCGTTCTATGAATCCCAGGATCTCCTCTGACAGTTCTTCAAAATCCTGATGAACCGGAAGGATACACTGTTCCTTCAGTTCTGCTCCCTCCAGAAACACTCCGGCCTTCATTGACGTTCCTCCCAAATCTATGCATACCAGTACATTTTTCATTCTGATCTCCTCCTGATTTCAAAACTCGCTCGCGAGTCTTGGCGCGGGATTCGGCTCGGCATCAGCCGACATAATACTTCTCCGAATCCCTGCGCTCTTCGTTCCACTGCGGTCGGCGCTAAGCGAACGTCCCACGGACGTTCAGCGTCCTCGCGGAGCGTTTATCAGATGGGGGGATTGACACCCGCCACTGATATATATTCCTCACCGCCTGTAGAGGCGGAAGTCTTTCATCTAATAAAACAGGATGCTGTAAAAACAGTTTTACAGCACCCTTATGATGTAATCTCCAGCGATTTTTTATATGGGTTGTGAAATGCTTTTATGAGAACCAGCGGCGTCCCTTCTTTGTCATGTATCACCGTTTCCACCATAATGATGGGCGTGTCTATCTTCACATTCAGCTGATTGGAGTATTTTTCCGGAATCAGCATCGGTATGAATTTCTGAGTGGTCGTCCCTTCAGCTGCGTAGCGTTCCATATTGAGAAGCTCGCTCAGTTCCTGCATGGCAACAGACTGTACTTTTTCAAAAGGGAAATAGATCTCTTCCACAGTGACGGGATTGTCTTCTTCCAGCATGCCCCTGACAACGCGCAGGATCGGATTATGCCGAAGCAGGTTCAGCTCCGGAGCCACCTCCGGTATCTCCTTAATGTTAAAATAAATCAGTTTGTAGTCCTTGTTTTTCTGTGTCATCAAACTTTCCTGCGCCGTATTTTTCTTCAGCAGGTTCCGGTCCGCGACAAAAGTCCCCTTATTTTTATTCCGGTAAAGAAAGCCCTCCTTCACCAGTTCATTTACCGCATTTCTCACCGTCATACGGCTGGCATGAAACATGGAAGCCAGCTCCCTTTCCGACGGGATTGGTGAATTGGCCGGTATTCCTTCGATCTGCTTCAGTATCTGCTGCTTAATCTCTAAGTATAACGGAGTTACCAACCCCATCGCCTCATCGCTGTTGTTGATCGGCAGAACGGACACTCAGCATCCGCCTTGCCGTTTACCCGCGGCTTTGGACTTCCCTGCATCCAGGAATCCGAATCTGCGCCACGGGCAGATATAGTCAAGCAGTATCATTTCATTTTCCGGGATGTGCCCCACGACATTTTTCCGCCCGTCATTCGGCATCTCCTTCAGAACAATGTGGAGTTCTCCCTTATATCTTCCATATCTTTCATTCAGAATCACCACATCTCCCCGTCTCATATTCCTGGTATTTCCGGGCGGAATGTCCTGATCCGCGAAAACGACCCTCGGCTGTGTGCTGCGGGCCATATACTCGCTCATATCTCCCCGCACAAAATGAGGATATTCATAAAGGATTCTCCGCTCCGCCGAAGAGAGCCGTCCCTCCGTCTCCACGCGGAATGTCAGAACGTCGGGGTCCGCAGCTGTCACAAGTCTCAGCTCCTCTTCGGACGCATAACAGTTTCCGAAGATGATCGAATCCACAAGCCCGGTGGCAGCCAGATGCCGGGCAGCCACATCGGCCGGAAGATCCCTGTGCATCTCAAGCGTACACAGACCTTCATTAACCGGCCAGGGCCCGAAGGTTTCCGGCTCCCGGGAACTTATGAACGCAGCGACCGGTATGTTCAATGCCCTGATGTCCCGGCAGCATTTCTCAAAATGCCCGTATCCTATTCCCGTGTATCTCTGCGGATAGAAATTAAAGCAGGTCGTCAGCTTTTCCATCTTCGGATGGTGACTCACAATATTGTCCGGATATCTGTTTCCGAAACTCGCATTAATTTCTATCTTAAGCCCCTGCGGATTGTACGTCATCAGAGCTTCCTTCAGGGAGTCAAAGCTCTCATCCAGCCGGATACCGTCGGCATGAAGTTCCTGAAAGAACGACAGATCTTCGTATGACACCCCCAAAGCGTCAAACACCGACGGCGCCGTATCCAGGATCACTTCCATGCCGCACCGGTGCGCCCGGTCGATCCGGCTGCGGTAGTTCCTGATAATGTCCTCCCTGTTCTGCCTCGCACTCAGAAGGCAGGTGAAAATCCGGCGGCAGCCGTATCCCGCCGCCGTTTCTATGTATTCCATATCCCGTTCCGGTTCAGAGTGCTCGGGATAGATCGATATTCCGAATTTCATGATTTTCCCGTCTTATCCTCTCCAAGTTTCTCTATACAATACGATATTTCATTTGTTCCCGCCGCGCTCCTGAACTCGGCACTGTACTGTACCGGCGGCTGCAGCTTCGTTATCCTGACCCTGACTTCTCCTGCCTGCCCCAGCTTATTCTTCATCGTTTTCCGGTATTCATATCCCTGATAAAGCTGTTTTTCGCTCACTTTTTTCCCCGTTGCCATCCTTATTCACCGGCATTTATCGAAGGGATTCAGGCGATCCCGTGCCCGTACCACAACTACTATTTCTTCACCAAGGAACAGCTGGAGGAGGAGGTGGAGCAGTTTAAGACAGGCACCGTCCGCGGAGAAGTTGTCAGCGAGACCGAGAAAGAACTTTTCGAGCTGTATAGCCACGAAGAACTGGCCGAGAAGCCTCAGCAGCTCGCAATGCGCGGCGGAGCAAAATACTCCGACGCAGCCTGCAACCTGATTCAGTCCATTTACAACAACACCGGAGATATTCAGTATGTCGATGTAAGAAACAACGGGGCCATCTCTGATCTCCCGGCCGACAGCGCCGTGGAGGTTGCCTGCCGCATTACGGCAGACGGCCCCAAGCCCCTCGCCACAGGAGAACTGAAACTCCCGATCAGCGGATACGTACATCTGATGAAGTCCTTTGAGCGTATGACGATTGAAGCTGCAGTGACAGGCGACAGAAATCTTGCCGTTGCCGCATTGAACTTAAATCCGCTCTGCCCCAGTGACGAGCTCGCAAACATTGTCATAGACGAGCTTCTGGAGGCACACAAAGAGTATCTTCCGCAGTTTTTTGACAAGTCTGATACCCCGATGTAAACACCAGGGGCATCAGACTGACATTGCCATATTCCATCCCATATAGATAACTGAAACCCGAAAAGAAGCCGGCGCGTCGCCCAGCAGCAATACATATACTGCAGGGCGCCGTGCCGGCTTCCCATTTCTAGTATTTCCACTCAAGTCTGTGGAGATGTCCTTCCAGATTCATTCCCGCAAATCCGTTCTGCCGGAGAGCTTCGTAGAGTATAATCGCCACAGAATTTCCAAGATTGAGAGACCGGATATCTCCGATCATGGGAATCCTCACGCAGTTCTCCTGATTCTCTATGAGGATCTCCTCCGGGATCCCGGCGCTCTCCTTTCCGAACATGATATAGCAGTCGTCCTCATAGTTTACTTCTGTATAGACTTTCTGCGCCTTCGTTGTAGCCATATAGATCTTCACCCCTGGATTCTTCTCAAGGAAATCCGGATAATCAATATATGTCGTCACATCCAGATCCTTCCAGTAATCCATCCCGGCTCGCCGCAGCGCTTTCTCGCTGAGGCTGAATCCGAGAGGTTCAATCAGATGGAGACGGGTGCCCGTGGCCACGCAGGTCCTCCCTATATTCCCTGTATTTGCCGGAATCTCCGGCTCCAGCAGCACTATATTCAGCATATCTCCGCACTCCCCTTACTTGCTTTCGCGCAGACGCTGAATGAAATGATCGACGCGTCCCAGCGCCTCCTTCAGCTCTTCGATGGAATACGCATAGGAGATCCTCAGATAACCCTCGCCGCAGTCTCCGAAAGCGCTTCCCGGCACCACGGCCACTTTCTCTTCCTGAAGCAGTTTCGTCGCAAACTCCTCTGAGGTCATGCCGAATTCTCTGATGCTTGGGAACACGTAGAATGCGCCGAAGGGCTCGAAGCACTCCAGCCCCATTCTCCTGAACTCATTCATGAGGAATCTTCTCCTCTGATTATAGGATTCCCGCATCTCCTGCACTTCTTCCTCGCAGTTCCGCAGTCCTTCTACCGCCGCATACTGACTGGTAGTCGGCGCACACATAATTGCAAACTGATGAAGTTTTATCATCTGCTCAATGATCTTCTCCGGACCGCAGCAGTATCCGAGCCTCCACCCGGTCATCGCAAAGCCTTTGGAAAATCCGTTGATGACGATCGTCCGCTCTCTCATCCCCGGCAGGCTGGCAATGGATACATGCTCCGTGCCGTATGTAAGCTCCGAATATATTTCATCCGAAATAACATACAGGTCATGCTCCCTCACAAACTCGGCAACCGGCTCCAGATCTTTCTTTGTCATAATCGATCCGGTCGGATTATTGGGAAACGGCATGATCAGCACTTTTGTCTTCGGGGTCGTGTGTTCTTCCAGCTCCTGGACCGTCAGCTTGAACTCGTTTTCTCTCTTCAGCGGGATGATCACCGGAACGCCGTCCGCCATCACCGTACAGGGAAGATAGGATACATAACTGGGCTGGGGAAGAAGAACTTCATCCCCCGGATCCAGCATGCACCGGAGTCCGATATCAATGGCCTCGCTTCCGCCCACTGTGACCAGAGTCTCCTTCTTCGGATCATAGGAGACGCCGATCTTTCTCTCCAGATATCTGCAGATCTCATTCCTCAGCTCCTGCAAACCTGCATTGGATGTATAAAACGTTCTTCCTTTCTCCAGGGAAAAGATTCCCTCCTCCCGGATCCTCCATGGAGTGTCAAAATCCGGCTCCCCGACCCCCAGTGAGATCGCGTCTTTCATTTCGTTTGCCACGTCGAAAAATTTCCGGATCCCGGAAGGCTGTATATCTATGATTTTTTTTGACAATGGATTTCTCATCACGGTATCACCAGCATCCTTTCCGACTCTGTCTTCGGTACCATGATTGTACCGTGGTCTTTGTATTTCTTGAGAATAAAGTGAGTCGCCGTACTGAGCACCTCATCAATCGGGGACAGCTTTTCAGATACAAAGCGGGACACCTCTTTCAGGGTTCTTCCCTCCAGAGTGACGAGAAGATCATAGCTTCCGGAAATCAGATAAACCGCATATACTTCCGGATAGTTGTAGATCCGTTCTGCGATGCGGTCGAACCCTCTGTTTCTCTGCGGGGTCACCCGCACCTCAATCAGAGCTGTCACCGTCTCCAGCCCGGTCTTGTCCCAGTCGATCAGCGTATGGTAGCCGCATATGATCTTCTCTTTTTCCATCTCAGCCATCTCATTGGCCACATCCGTCTCCTCCACGCCGAGCATCACAGCAAGTTCTCCCAGTTCCACACGGCTGTGTTTCTCGATATATTTCAGAATTTCCAGCCGCAGAGCTTCTTTTTTCTCATTCATGTCGTATACCTCCTAAATCAGATTATGCAGCAGAATCCGTGCTTCCCCTGCACTGTTATAATTTTTAAACTATTATTCTGAAACCGGACGTGTCCCCCACCAGCGCATAAGCTCATCCGGCGCGGGACGGTCCAGATATCTTACCTCTTCTCCGCTTGTGATCACCTTTGCCCGCCCGGCTCTGGCAACCCCAAGCCTTCCGGCTCGCGCGCCGGCCTTCTCAAGAACTTCTATTACTTCTTCCGCATGATCCGCCGCCAGAAGAAAGCTGCCGGACGAAGTCATCTGATAGGGATTCAGCTGAAAATACTCGCAGATCTCCACGGTCTCCTGACGAAGAGTCATCCTGTGCATGTCCGCTTCCAGACCGGTTCCCGACATCTCCGCCATATCCCACAGAGCCGCCAGGATTCCCCCGCTTCCGATCTGCCGGACTGCAGTGACACACGGGCGCACCCCGCCGTTCTCCGTCATCTTCAGTCCGCATGCCTTTCGAATCATGTCAGCTGTGACAAGTTCCTCTGCCAGCCCCTTCGTGCCGTCGAGAAAGGAAGGAACAAAGCGTTTCTTCAGTTCTTCCTCCGCTTCTTCCACGATCCGGAGCGTGCCTTCCAGAGCCACATATCCGCAGAGAAGGATCTCCTGTCCCGGCCGCATTCCCTTCAGGCCGGCGCATGCCGTCTTCTCTGCAGTCCCTGCTGCCTCTGCGGTAACTATGATATCTGAAACAGATGGGGAAACCTCTGCCCGGACACAGGCTGCCTGAAGATTCATCTTCCTGCATGCCGCCTCCGCCCCCTCCGCAGTCTGTCTCAGTATCTCCTCATCCGATTCCGCCGGAAGCAGTATTCCCAGAGATACTTCTGTGGGAAGAGCGCCTCCGGACGCCACATTGCCCGCCGCCTCAAGCACGGCATAATACGCGGTCATCCCCCCGCTTCCGTACGCAGACGCGCCCGCGCATACAGTGCACGTATCTCCGGTGTTCTCAATGACTGCATATCTGCTTTCTCTGGACAGAGAGGATACCGTCTCCGGATGTCTCATATGAAACTGTTTTCCCACAGACCTTCTCCATGCGGTCTGTGATACATTGCCGGGTTTCATCGCCATTTTTCCGATCTTCCTTCTGTAATTATTATCGCTCCTGGTTCCGTGCTTTCTCCGCTACACGAGATATGGTATCACCATTGTAGCGATCATGGCGACAATGATGACCATGATAATAATAGATATGATCCGTCTTATTTTTTTATCATAGAAATTCATTCTCTGTCATCCTTCCTCGTCCCTTCATACCGGACACTGACTTCACATACAGCCGCGTCTCCTGTCAGCGGATCTCTCTTCCTGTAATCAAAGAGAAGCAGTTTTCCCCGGATTCGCTCCAGATGTGTCATTTTGCGCATCTGGCGGCTGTCATATCCTTCATAATCTCTGAGCCAGCAGTGCTCCCGGGCCTCCATCCTGTAAAACTGCGCCGCCTCGTCCTTTGTGACGGTATTTTCTCCCAGAAATTCGGGACGGTTTCTCACATTATCTCTCAAATACATATCCAATGTCAACCACTCCCGGTATTCTTCCGGATTTTTCACACCCAGCCCGCAGATGAAACGGTACAGGATCTCGTACCTTGCGATGCGGGAATGACTTATGTCAAAGAGACCGTTTTCCCCGTAATATCCGGCCAGTGCCTCATACATCGCAAAAGGGGAGGGGAACTCTGACTCCAGCTCCCTCATGGTATTCACAAACTGTGCGCTGTTATAATATACCTCCACCATCTCTTCCACTTTTTTGAGCCGTATCACATCCCCGTAGGAAAGCCAGCGTGTCGAAAGCACTTCGTATGGAGGCCTGTCCTGATAGAGCAGCCCGTACTCCTCCGCCTTTTCATGCATCAGAGAGCCTTTGAGCACTTTCAGGAAGCCGAGCTGAAGCTGTTCCGGCCTCATCCCGTACACGTCATTAAAGGATGCCGCAAAGCTTTCGCAATCCTCCCACGGAAGCCCCGCGATCAGATCCAGGTGCTGATGTACATTCCGGTTTTCACGGACAGCGGCCGTCACTTTCCTGACGCGTTCCGTCTTCATTGTTCTCCGGATTTCGCGGATCGTACGCTCATTGGTGGACTGGACTCCGATCTCAAGCTGGATCAGACCGGGCCGCATGCTCTTTATGAGCCGGATTTCTTCCTCATTCAGCAGATCTGCCGCAATCTCAAAATGAAAGTTCGTCTTTCCCCTGTCATGTTCCACAATATAGGACCATACCGCCATTGCGTGATCATGGCGGCAGTTAAACGTACGGTCCACAAATTTTACCTGGGGCACCTCATGGTCAATGAAAAACTGCAGTTCTTTTTTCACAAGCTCAAGATCCCGGAAGCGGAGACATCTGTCCACGGAGGACAGGCAGTAGCTGCAGGAAAACGGACATCCCCGGCTGGATTCGTAATAGATGATCCGGTTTTTAAAATTCTCTGTATTTCCGTACACAAAGGGAATGCTGCTTAAGTCTATGGCCGGACGGGATCCGGTCACTGAAGGCAGCTGTCCCGGCAGTCTGTATGCGATTCCCCGGATGTCGGAGAGATCTCTTCCACAACCGTGGAAATAGTCCGTCAGTTCAAGAAATGTCTCCTCACCCTCACCGCACATGACTCCTTCCACAGCAGGATATCTTTTCAGTATTTCCACTGCGTTCCAGGAGACCTCCGGTCCGCCAAGCCAGAGTCTTGTATCCGGCAGGACTTTCGGGATTTCCGCAAGCAGCTGTTCCACACAGGTGATGTTCCAGAGATAACATGAGAAGCAGATCACATCGGGCTTCTCCTCGTACAGATCCATAAGTATCCCGTCCAGAGGCTGGTTGATCGTATATTCTTTTATCCGGATCTCTCCAGCATACCGGTTCGCATATGCGCGCAGGCTGTAGACCGCCAGATTCGAGTGAATGTATTTCGCATTGATGGCCGCAAGCAGGATCTTCATGATTAAAACGCCCCCGTTCTGCTGTTATTTTTCCCCTGCTGTATGGATTATCGATTTTCTTTCAGCACACTGATTTTATCATTTATTTTCACATCCGGCAATTTCTTTTCCGTCCATCCATTGACATTTCCCTTAAAACCATGTAAAATTAAGACTCGTGCAGCCGGGGTGTTAGCGGTACCTTGTACCTGCAATCCGCTATAGCAGGGGTGATATTGCGCGGAGGGCGACAGCCGGCAGGGCTGCCCCCGGTAAGTGGCGTTGATGTCCGGGTCTTACGCGACGGGAACCTGTGAACCGTGTCAGGTCGGGAACGGAGCAGCACTAAGCAGGAGCTTCCGGGTGCCGTGAGGGTGCCTGGGCTGAGTTAACTGCCGGGGTAACGCCTGTTAGCCGAGTTCGAAGCGCAATGCACGTAAAAAAGAAATTATTTCCGGGATGTGCCGCGGCATATCCCGGAATTTTTAAAAGGGGACAGGCCCCAATGCGCACCGTATTCAGAATATTCAGAAAACGGTGCGCATTGGGGCCTGTCCCCTTTTTATTTTTCTCTCTTTTTTTTCTCCCTCAGTTCCCGGAAAAACTGTTTCATCATACCGCTGCATTCTTCCTCCAGAACCCCTGTCTTCAGTTCCGCCTGATGATTGAACTGTTCCATCTGAAGAATGTTCAGTATGGATCCTGCGCAGCCTGCCTTGGGGTTCATGCAGCCGACCACTACCCGTGGAATTCTCGACTGTACGATGGCCCCGGCGCACATCTGGCACGGCTCCAGCGTCACATACAGAGTGCAGTCTTCAAGCCTCCAGTCTCCGATTTTTTTGCTCGCTTTTTTTATTGCGGAAATCTCCGCGTGGGAAAGAGGACTTTTGTCCGTATTCCGCCGATTGTATCCCCGGCCGATGATCTTCCCTTCATGAACGATCACACAGCCGATGGGCGTCTCATTCAGCGCATATGCCTTCTTTGCCTGGCGGATAGCCTCTCTCATATATTTTTCATCTGTTCGGTCCTGTTCCTGAATCAAATCTTCCATCTCTGTTTTCCTTTCTGAATAAACTGTTTCTGCTGCGGCACATGCAAGACCCGGTTCTTTTTCCCGCTCCCGGCGAATAGACTAAACACAAAAGAGACAGGACCCGAGGTAAACTATGAATCCCGGTATCTATTATTTCTATGAATACGAAAATAAGCAGCGCAGAAGAAATGTGGGCTTTCTGAAAATCTCACGGCACTATCACTCCTGTATCCTTCAGATACACATCCGCGGCATCCCGGCCGGCAACGGGGCTTCGCTCGAGCTCTTTGCCTTTTGTGCCGGAAAAGGAAAAGTATCCGGCGCCCAGATCGCCACGCTGACCTGCTTCAGAAGGTCTGTGTCAGCCCGGCTCCCCGTCTCGGAATCCGTATTCCCGGAAGGGCATCCCCTTCCCGAAATCGACGGATTCCTGCTGCGGCTTCCCGGTGAATCATCACCGGTCTTCTGGGCCGCATCAGAGAGTATTCTTCCCGCGGACATTGATCTCCTGCGGGCGCCTCTCCGTGAGCCCTCTGTCTCAGAGGCTCCTGCTCCTCCCGGCGAAAGTTCTGAGGAGCCGGAAGCCCCGGCAGATACGGCATCCCCTGTCGCCGAACCGCTGCAGAACGGAAATTCCGGGGAGCAGAATTCCGCGAAAGAGCCGGAAGAAAACAGAGAAGAATCTCTTCCCTCCTCCGGCGATTCGGAACAGATTCTCCCGCCCGAATCTGCAGTCACAGAGCCCTCCCTTCCGCCGGAGTCAGAACCCGCGGCCGATCAGGAAGAGACGGAGGATCCCACGCCCGGAGACAGAGCACCTGTGTCTTCAGAGGAAATTTCTTCCGTCACACCGGAGGGCCGGACCAGTGAAGGTCCCAGAGCGAAAAAAATACAGCGCTCGGACATTTCCTCACTCCCGAGACGTTTCTGGTTTCTTGCCAACAACAGTTTTCTGCTTCACGGATATCACAACTACAATCATCTACTTCTCGTGGAGGAAGACGGCCATATGTGGCTGGGAGTTCCGGGAATCTACCACCCGAGAGAGGCACGGGCTGCCGATCTGTTCGGTTTCCCCCAGTTCACCCGCGATTACGCCGACACGATCGGACTTTCCGGTGATGAGCGCAGTGACGGAGAAGACTTCGGTCACTGGTGCCGCTATCTTGACTCCGGAGAAACTAAATGATCCCGTTCATCTCCTGATACAGACGCTTTGCATAGCTGTCTGTCATTCCGCACACATAGTCTGTCACAAGAAGCAGGCGGAGATACAGTCTTTCCGCCTCGCTTCTCCCCTCTGCCTGCAGCCGGTATGCATTCTTGTAATTATCCGAGATGAAAGATACGACGCGGCTGTCAATGGCGTCCTGATGCACATCTGTGTCATAATACAGCACCGCCCGCACAAGCCGGTCCATAAGGAAATCAAGAATTGCCGACTCCGTCAGTTCCATCTTATAGATCGCGCGGGAAGAAAACACATACCGGTAAGCCATATCCCCCAGAAGCTCCATCAGTTTCTCTCCGTACGTTCCGTAGAACAGATCCTTCCCGAAGCTCCCCTCCATGATTGCGTCATAATTCGATGTAAAACCATATGTCGCACAGCTGATCAGAAATCCCTGTGCTCTCACGATCCAGTTTTTCACCGCATAGGATTCCGGATTATCCACAGACTTGCTCATGCCGCGTTCATAGAGCTGCCGAAGCTTTTCCAGCGGGTGAAACGCGCATCCGGCGCTGTCCTCTCCCAGCGTCTTCAGTTCTCTCTCCAGCGCACTGTATGTGATGAACCCCTTGACAAATGCATCCTCGATATCCGCCGTCTTGTACGCCAGATCATCGGCGGCTTCCAGAATGAAAGCCAGAGGATGCCGGCGATCTCCTGTTCCTGTGGCTTCGGTGATCTTTCGGAACGTCTCCTCATCTGCGCGGTAGTATCCCATTTTTCTGTTCCTGATATCTCCGCTCTCCGGGTCTATCCCGGTGGACGGGACAGGATATTTCACAATCGTACCCAGAAGGGCATAAGTCAGATTCATTCCATGCTCATCCACAAGATAATGCAGTTTTGTCACCAGGCGGAGAGCCTGTGCATTTCCCTCGAAATGAAAGAAATCCTCCTTCATCTGCTCATCCAGCATCTCCTCCACTCTCTGTCCGCAGAATGTAAGCTTCGGCAGATTCCTTACAAACCACTCCCGGATCGCCAGTTCGCCGAAATGTCCGAAAGGCGGATTTCCAATATCATGGATCAGGCCCGCACACTCCAGAATATGGGAGATATCCTCCCGCATTCTCGGCGTGAACCCCGGATCCTTCCCCTCCTTCAGGATATTCTCGCCGATATTCTGGCCCAGGGATTTCCCCAGGGAGGCCACTTCCAGCGAATGTGTCAGCCTTGTGCGGATGAAATCGCTCCTGTCCAGCGGAAACACCTGTGTTTTGTCCTGCAGGCGCCGGAAAGACGCGCTTCCTATGATTCTGTGGTAATCTTTCTCGAACTCACTTCTTAAATCCGTCGTTCTGCTCTGCCCTGCATGCTCTCTCGCTCTGCGGGGAGAAAGCAGCCTCTTCCACTCCATTCTCTCCATTGTTTTTCTCCCGTTTAAAACAGCGGCAGCGCCGGTATCCGGGAATATTTCCCGCACCGGCGCTGCCGCTAACCTGAACCGTTTTACCGGACACCTCACCTGATCAGTCAAGATAGATCGGCGGCTCATATGCCTTCCCGAGGAGCGCTTTCTTCCGCTCCTGATATCCGAGAAATGCCCATTCCGTCATATCTGTCCATTTATGAATACTTCTGTCATATACCTGTACATAACCGATTCTGGAAGGATGCATCCTGACACTGTTGGACTGGTATTCTCTCCCCGTGTAAGGATTGATCTCTCCGATCTCCCTGTCCTCCTCTGCGTCTTCATGGGAGATCACCGGCTCGAATTTTTTCTCTTCCTTCACCGGCTCCCGGCGGCTCTGCTCCTCCGGCTCGCTGTTCTTCTCTGCTGCGGGCTCGGATTCCCGGCTTGTCTCCTCCACAGGCTCCTCTTTCTTCTCCTGATCCGCATGTCTTCTCCGGAAGAAGAAATTCCCCGCGCGGAACCGTTCTTTCTTGGGCTTCTCAAGTTCTTCCTTGATGGCCTCCACGGGCTCGCCGGCCTTTGCATTTTCTTCCAGCTCAGAAAGTTCCTCATGTATCTCGTAGAGCTCTCCGATGGTCATATCCCTCTCATCGGTCTCTTCACCGGCCGGGGAAGCCTCCTGTTGTTCCGGCATATTCTCTGCCGTTTCCTCCGCAGCTGCTTCCTCCGCGCCGCTCATGGTCTCCTTCTCTTCCTCTGCCGGCGCCACTGTCTCTTCCTCCGGCTGTATTTCCTCCGCAGCGTACGTCTCCTCTTCCCGGATCTCCGTGTTATCCGTCTCAGGAGCCGCGTCTTCCTGCGGCGCCGCTGCAGAAGTCTCTGCTGTCTCAGTCGGCCGCTGTACTTCCCGGACAGACTCTTCCTCATGCACAGCTGTCTTTTCCGGACGCACTGAAGTCCGTCCGGCATGTCCCCCGTATTCTCCGCCCATAATACTCAGCTGAAACGGGCATTCCAGTATGGCAGCGATCATCCGCATATCCTGCTCCTGAAAATTATCCCGGCCAAGCCTCTGCGTCAGATTCTGTCTGGACATCTTCTTCCCGGTACGCTTCTCTATGGTCTCTGCCAGTTCCTTGATCGTCATGCCCTTTCGCCCAAGTATGATCTTCACCTGTTCGCCAAATGTTAAATCTTCCATGGTTTTCCTCCTTATGTATCTAATTACCTTATACTCCGTCCGGAGAAATATTCTCCTTTATCTGTATTCTCCCGGCAGTTTCTACTGACCGAGGACATATTCTTCCAGTGTGATCCCCTGTTCCGTGATCTCTTTGGCCGCCGTCTCTCCCACATAACGGTAATGCCACGGCTCATATATAATTCCGGTCACGTCACCCTTATCTTCCGGATAACGCAGGATAAATCCGTACTCCCAGCAGTGTTCCATAAGCCACTTCTGTTCATCTGTATCTCCCTGTCTGTCATCCAGTTCTTCATATTCCGAAGAGATGATATCCACCGCCAGTCCTGTCGCATGCTCGCTTGTGCCCGGCACAGCCACGGACTTTTTCGTCTCATCATAGGAATTCAGCGGAGAATACCCCTGGTTGATCCAGTCCTGCATTGTCGCGTTAAATACTTCCCGCTGTTTGTCATAGGGCCGGTATGCAGAAGCGACATACATACTGAGCCCCTCCTGGGCGGCATCGTCCAGCATCTTCTGCAGAGGCTCCGCAATTCTGGAATCCACCGAGCGCTCTGACTCGATCTCGGTCAGTTCCGCAGGCTCATAAGATGTGTCAAGAGGGTGTCCCTCATTCACAAGAGCCAGCGCCCAGTTCTCGGAATCGCTTTTCAGCAGTTCAGCGCTGTTCTCCACGGCCTGCACCCTGGATACCTCTGCCTGCAGCTCTTCATTCTGTTTTGTCAGCTCCTCATTTTCCGCCGTAAACGAACGCTCCCGTGCATGAAAGGCGATCCTGGATGCCGCCAGAGTGATAACCGCGCCCGCCGCAAGGCCCATGACCGTTCCTACTATAAATACTTTCTTAAGTCTATCCATTCTGTTTGGACGCTTCATAATAATCCTAACTCCGTATGTATCTCTGAATCTATGACTTCATCTGTAGTGCAGACGGCCATTCTGTATGGCAGTCCGGGGCATCTGAATTCTCTGTAATAATATTTCTCGGGGAAATCCGCAGGCTGCTTTATGAGCTCCGGAGGATTCCCCAGCCGTACGGAAAACCCGTCCAGCGGCATGGCCATTCCCCTGCGCGTTGCCTTCATAAAGCTCTCCTTGAGAACCCAGTATCTGTAGAAGCGGTCCTGCCGTTCTTCCTCTGTCTCACCCCCGGCAATCGTCCTGTACTCTTCTTCGCAGAAAAAATGCGCCGCGACTCTGAGTCTGGCCTCTCTGACCTGCTCCACATCACAGCCGACCCGCACGCCGGGAACATCGCCCAGTTCCGCCGCACACATCACGCATTTTCCCGAATGTGAGAGATTATATACAGAAGATTCAGGCAGACCATATTCTGCCCGAATCTTCTCCCATAAAGTCCACGCTCCCGCGCTCTGTGCCTTTGCCTCCGGCCGGCGCAGCGCATCTGCCTTTTCCCTGCGGAAAAGCGGGAGTCTTTCATAAATCTGTCTGTAACAATTTTCCTCCAGCAGCGGTGTCACATCCGCCATCCAGACTCTGACCATCGCTCTATTCCTTCAGATAACGCACTTCAAAAGTCTCGATTGTAATCGGCTTGTTAAAGAGTGTTCCCTGTGCATAATCACAGCCGAGCTCCTGGAGTACATTGAGCTGGTCCTGTGTCTCCACGCCTGACGCGAGAACATAGGATCCCAGCTGTCTGCATATGTCAATGACAGCCTTCGCCACGATCCGGCTCCTGCTGTTTCCGACGATATTCGTAATCAGGCTCTTGTCCAGTTTCAGTCCGTCAAATTCCATAATGGAAAGTATGGAGAAACTGGAGTTCTTCGCCCCGAAATGATCCAGAATGACTCTGACATTGGCTTTTCTTATCTTTCCGCTGGTCTCTGTAAGCATCTCCTGGTTCATATCCGTGTAGGATTCGGAAACCTCCACTTCAAGATATTCGCAGTATACATGATATTTTTCAATCAGGAAAAGCATCTTCTCCACAATACTCTCCTGCCGCAGCGTCGATCCCGCAAAATTCACCGAAATCGGTATCATGGGGATTCCCTCGATATCCCAGCGGTGAAGTGTCTTGCATACCTGTTCGAACACATACAGATCAAGATAATGTGAAAGTCTTGTCTCTTCAAGAAGATTCAGATATCTGGCAGGATTGAGGATGCCCAGATCCTTATGATGATAGCGGACCACAGCTTCAGCCCCCGCCACTTTTCCTGTCTTCACATCGATCTTCGGAACCAGACAGACGATAAAATTCCCGTTCTCGATATCGTTCAGAAGGTCTTCTTTGATAATCGGTTCATGATGACCTTTCTTCAGATTCTTATAATACTTCTTCTTCTCATCGCGCATCATATTCTCTGCACTTGCGACAAGATTGGACACATTGATGTCCAGCTTCTCCCACGCATAGCCAAAGGAAGCCAGCCCGAGACTGATATTATCAAGCTTTGTGTGAGCCGCAAAGACCTGCTTTGTGAACTCTTCATAAGTACAGTCTTCCACCAGGACCAGATATTCATCTCCCGTCAGACGGTACACTGATCCGCCGCGGAAATACTGTTCCAGGACTTCTCCCACCCGGATCACGACCTCGTCTCCATAGTCCCGGCCGAACTCTTTATTGAAGTTCTTCAGTCCGTTGATGTCAAGCGAAACCGCTCCCAGAGACTTCAGGCTGTCCTTGTCGACTTCGTCCATATAGGCGACGAAACTGTTCCGGTTCAGAAGACCTGTCAGATTGTCATGATAGCTCAGGTACTCCTGCTGCTTCTGGGTCTTGTGCAGCGCGATGGCCTGAGGGATGTACGGAATCAGAGCCCTCATCAGATCAATGTCACATCCGCCTCTGTGCACGCCTACCACGGCAAGGATCGCCGTGGTATCCTCATCGAGTCCGAGAAATACACTGTAGCTGTCGGATGTGGTATCCGTGATCTCCTGCTTCATCCAGCGGGGCTGCTGATCCGCAGAGAGCATCTTGATTCTGTCTCTCTGCCACTGAACGTTCTCTGCACACCACTCATAGATCGTCTCAACATCATCGAATTCTTTCTCAATATAGTAAACGTACTCTGAATCGTAGTAATCGCGGACCGCCTTCAGCATGTCATTCACGATCTCTGCGAGAGAACGCAGTTTATTCGTTTCACTCATGGAATGTTCTCCCCCATATTGTTTTATGGATCTTATCCACAAATTCGGACATGAATATTGTAGTATACTCGTCTTTAAAATGCAAGTCAAATTGACTCCCGTTCACTGTGAAACAGGCCTTCCCGGCGGAAATAACCGCCGGGAAGGCCTGCTTTTTCACTTCAATCCCCGCTCGCCGGAGTCCGCCGCGGGATTTATGTCAGCCTGCGCTGACGTGTGTTTTTCTAAAGATTCCACTTCTTATCCTGAGCCAGCCGCAGACGGTTCATCGCTCTCGCGAGAGACGCCTGCGTATGGTAATACTCCTGAATGCTCTGCTTCTGACGCATCTGTTCTTCCGCACGCTCTCTCTGCTCCTGAGCCCGTCGGATATCGATCTCCTCGGGGCGTTCCGCAGTATCCACAAGAAGGGTGACACGGTTGTTGACGACTTCGGCGAAGCCGGTTCCCACCGCAACTTCCGTCCACTCGCCTTCTTTTAATTCCATGCGGGCAATCCCGACGTCGATGGCGATCACCATATTCTCATGCCGGGGAAGGATTCCCTTCTCGCCGTCCGGCGCCGGAATCACAAGGCTTAAGCATCTGCCTTCATAGAACACTCTGTCGCTGGCTATGATCTTCAGCCCAAATGTTTCCATATGATCACGCTCCTGTCTATGCCTCTTCGCTCTCTGCTTTCGCCTTTGCGATCACATCGTCGATCGTTCCCACATTAAAGAAAGCCGACTCCGGATACTCATCCATCTCTCCGTTGATAATCATCTTGAATCCGCGGATCGTCTCTTTGAGCGGCACATATTTACCGGGAGTTCCTGTAAATGTCTCAGCCACAAAGAACGGCTGTGACAGGAATCTCTGGATCTTTCTCGCACGCATGACCGTCGCCTTGTCCTCGTCGGAAAGTTCCTCCATACCGAGGATTGCGATGATATCCTGCAGCTCTTTATATTTCTGAAGGATAGCGATGACCTTGTTCGCTACTTCGTAGTGCTCTTCTCCGACCACATCAGCCTCAAGGATACGTGAACTGGACTCCAGCGGATCCACCGCCGGATAGATTCCCTGCTCTACAATCTTTCTGGAAAGAACGGTCGTGGCATCCAGATGCGCGAACGTGGTTGCCGGAGCCGGGTCTGTCAGGTCATCAGCCGGCACATATACGGCCTGAACTGATGTTACGGATCCATTCTTCGTGGAAGCGATACGCTCCTGAAGCTCACCCATCTCTGTTGCCAGCGTAGGCTGATATCCAACGGCTGAAGGCATACGTCCCAGCAGCGCGGACACTTCGGAACCCGCCTGTGTAAAACGGAAAATGTTGTCGATAAAGAGAAGCACGTTCTGATGCTGCTCATCACGGAAATATTCCGCCATGGTCAGTCCGGTCTCAGCCACACGCATACGAGCTCCGGGGGGCTCATTCATCTGTCCGAAGACAAGGGCTGTCTTCTCCAGAACTCCCGATTCCTTCATCTCTGTCCAGAGGTCGTTACCCTCACGGGAACGCTCTCCAACACCGGTGAAAATAGAATATCCGCCGTGCTCTGTTGCGATGTTTCTGATCAGCTCCTGGATCAGCACCGTTTTCCCTACGCCGGCACCTCCGAACAGACCGATCTTTCCGCCCTTTGCATAAGGAGCCAGAAGGTCGATGACCTTGATTCCTGTCTCCAGGATCTCAACCACCGGACTCTGATCCTCAAATGACGGGGGCTGTCTGTGGATGACCCATTTGTCGGAATTCTCGATCGGCGCTCCATCGTCGATAGTCTCACCCAGTACGTTAAACAGCCTGCCCAGTGTCTGTTCTCCCACAGGCACTTTGATGCCGGCGCCCGTCGCAGTGACTTCCATATCCTTGCAGAGTCCCTCGCTGGCCGCCAGCATAAGACAGCGCACCTCATTGTTGCCGAGGTGCTGTGCAACCTCCATGATGCATTTCTTTCCGTTGTTGTCCACTTCAAGAGCATCTTTGATAAAAGGAAGGTCGCCGTCTTCAAATAATACGTCAACGACAGGTCCCATAACCTGTACGATTCGTCCTTTATTCATCTTGTTCCTCACTTTCTTCAAAGGGGTCAGGCCCCTTTGCTCACCGTTTTCAGAATATTCTAACTACTTCCTCTGCTGCGCCCTTGCGCCGGCACACACCTCGGTGATTTCCTGAGTGATTGCCGCCTGTCTCGCACGGTTATACACAATAGACAGTTCTTTGATCAGGCTCTCGGCGCTGTCTGTAGCGGACTTCATCGCCATCATTCTGGCGTTGTGCTCGCTGGCATACGCCTCTACAAGAGCTCCGTAGATCATTCCGTTTACATAGTTGGGCACGATCCTGTCCATCACGTGCTCCGCTGAAGGATAAAGGTCGATCTCCTCCCGGTACATGTTGAGGGGCATCTTCATCACATTGAAGTCCGCCCGCTCCAGAGGAAGGAGTTTCATTACCTCTGCATCTGCCTGTACGGAATTCTCCATGCGGGTGTACACAACATATACTTCGTCAAGCTCTCCGTCCAGATACTGATCTACAATGGCGCCGGAAATGTCTCTCGCCCTGTGCATGGTCGGTTTCTGAACCGTATAGCGGAAATTCGTATCGATCTCCACGCCCCGCTTCGAAAAATAATGTCTTCCCAGCTCACCGACGACAAACAGCTTGTGGACGCCCGGCTTTGCCAGGATCTCCTCTTCCACCTTGACGATATTGTGATTGTACGCACCGGCAAGTCCCTTGTCCGCAGTGATAACGATGGAACCGATCTTTCTCTCTTCCTTCGGGATCTTCTCTCTCTGGTCAAAGAAACGATGCTTCAGTTCCGGCAGATGGCGCAGGATTCTTGAAATCTCTCCCTGAAGCCCGTAAAAGTAGGGCTCTGTGTCCGCCAGCTTTTTCTTTGCCTGGGTCATCTTGGAAGAAGAGATCATGTACATCGCGTTGGTGATCTTCATCGTGTCCTTGACACTGTTGATCCTGCTCTGTATCTCTCTGATATTTGCCATATTAACACCTGCTCTTCTTGAATTCCTTCGCCGTCTCCACGATCTTCTCGATCAGCTCGTCTGTCAGTACCTTCTTCTCCTCGATCTCCTTACCGATCTCCGGATGTTCTGTGTCAAAATGCTGCAGCATGTCCATCTGGAACTGTTTGATCTTTGTCTTCTCCACGCCCAGCATTACTTTATGTGTAGCCGCGCACAGAGTAATAACTTTCTCATGCAGGCTCAGCGGATGATAGAGCGGCTGCTTTAACAGTTCCATCAGCCCGCTTCCATACTCAAGCTGCTCCTTTGTAGCGGCGTCGAGATCGGAACTGAACTGTGTGAACACTTCCATCTCACGGTACTGCGCCAGATCAATACGGATACTTCCGGATGCCTTCTTCATGGCTTTTGTCTGAGCCGCGCCGCCCACACGGGATACGGAAAGTCCCACATTGACCGCCGGTCTCATTCCGGATGCGAACAGACCGCTCTCGAGGAAGATCTGTCCGTCTGTGATAGAGATCACGTTGGTCGGAATGTACGCAGAAACGTCTCCGGCCTGGGTCTCGATGATCGGCAGAGCCGTGATGGATCCGCCGCCCTTCTCCTCGCTGAGACGGCTAGAACGCTCAAGCAGTCTTGAGTGGAGATAGAAGACATCTCCCGGATATGCCTCACGTCCCGGCGATCTTCCGAGCAGAAGGGAAAGCGCACGGTACGCCACCGCGTGTTTGGAGAGATCGTCATATACGATCAGCACGTCTTTTCCCTGGTACATAAAATATTCCGCCATTGCGGTTCCCGCATACGGCGCAATATACTGAAGTGAAGCACAGTCGCTGGCAGTGGAGGACATAACGATCGTGTAATCCATCGCCCCATTGCTGCTCAGCGTATTCACAACCTTTGCTACTGTAGACGCTTTCTGACCTATTGCTACATAGATACAGATCACATCTTTTCCTCTCTGGTTCAGGATCGTATCCATCGCGATGGATGTCTTTCCTGTCTGACGGTCACCGATGATCAGCTCACGCTGTCCCCTTCCGATCGGGAACATGGCGTCAATAGAAAGAATTCCCGTCTCCATTGGTACACTGACCGACTTACGGTCAATGATGCCCGGCGCCTCCTGCTCGATAGGCCGGTAATCGGATGACTTTATCTCCCCTTTTCCGTCGATCGGCTCGCCCAGAGCGTTCACGACTCTTCCGATAAATCCTTCTCCTACCGGGACTCCCGCCCGTTTTCCTGTACGGGACACTTTCGTGCCTTCGCGGATATCCGAATCGTTTCCGAAAAGGATACAGCCAATCTCATCCTTCCTTACATCCTGGACCATTCCCTTAAGGCCTGTCTCAAATGTAATGATCTCCCCGTACATGGCGTGATCAATCCCGTATATGGTGGCGATTCCGTCGCCCACGGCAACGACAGTACCGACTTCACTGTCTTTGCTCATTGTATCAAAATTTTCTATCTCCTCCCGGAGTATAGAAATAATCTCATCTGAATTGATTGAACTCACCTTGCTCACCTCCGGTTACTTTAATCTTTGCTCTAATCTGTTCAGGCGTCCTCTCATGCTCCAGTCATACTCGTCGCTGCCAACGCGGAGAATAAATCCTCCCAGAAGTGCGGCGTCCTGACTGACTTCGATATTGGCTTTCTTCGCGCCGTATTTTCCGCACAGGAACGCCTCCATTCCCTTTTTCTGTTCCTCGCTCGGAGGTGCGGTACACGTCAGTCTTGCATTCAGGACTTTGTTCTGCTCATCGCAGATCGCATCATACGAATTAAAAATATCAGAGATCAGATCCATTCTCTGATATTTGCACACAACCTTCAGAAAGTTTCTCATTTCCTCCGGGAATACCCTGTCTATCACACTCTGTTTCTTTTTGAGAGCAATCGTGGGATTCACGAAAATGTCATGGAGCTGAGGCACTTCTTCGAATATTTCCCTGGTCTTCTGCACTCTGTCGGCAGGAACGCCGATGTCATAGAGTACACGGGCATATCTCACCGCTGCCAGAGGGCAGTGCACAGGACTATTTGTCGTCTGTGTCTTCATGGCTTCCACCTACTTCTTTCAGAAACTGGTCATAGAGATCCTCATCCGCTGTCCTGCCGACGATCTTCGCTGCAGACGCGACGGCAAGTCCTGCGATCTCGCCCTGAAGTTCTTTCATCGTCTGCTCACGCTCAATCCTGACAGTCTCTTTCGCGCTCTCAATGATATTTCCCGCCTTGTCGCCGGCCTCGCCGACGATCCTGTCATACTCGTTCTTCGCAGCAGAACGCGCATTTTCTATGATCTGTGCGGATTCCTGCTTTGCTCCCCTGAGGGCGTCCTCATATTCCGCTTTCATCTTCATCGCGTTGTCCTGCGCATCCTGCGCATTTTTGAGTCCGTCCTCAATGATCTGTCTTCTCTTTTCCATGATTCCCATCACAGGTTTGAACAGGAAATGTCTGAGCAGAAGATAAAGAACAACAAGATTTATAATATTCCAGACAAGGTTCAAATCAAGACTCAGCATCTTTTCCACCCGCCTTTCTTGTTACTTTCCATCTGTTTGCTTCCTGTCCTCATTATCCTAAGAAGAAGATGATCAGGATACCGATGATAAAGCCGTAGATAGCGGTTGCCTCTGCAAGTGCACATCCGAGGATCAGTGTCTTGCTGATCTTGCCCTCAGCCTCAGGCTGTCTTGCAATTGCCTCTGTTGCCTTTGCCGTTGCGATTCCGATTCCGATACCTGCTCCGATACCTGTAAGTACTGCCACAGCTGCTCCGATTGCTACAAGTGTTCCCATGATAATAATCTCCTTTTCCTTTTCACATGATTTTTTAGAGTTTTTCTGGATTGTTAAATATCTGTATAAGTCTTCTTTCCGGCCTCAGGCCGGTCTTCCCCCTCTCCTGCGGTGTCTACTCCATTTCCTCATTCATGAACAGTCCTGTCAGGAATACGAAAACATATGCCTGGAGAAGTCCGTCGAAGATGTCGAAATAGAAACTCACCGGGATCGGTACGATCAGCGGTATGATGGATTTCAGAAGTTCCATTACCACAAATCCGGCAAGCATGTTTCCGAAGAGTCGCATACACAGCGACAAGGGTCTGATCACGATTTCAAGGATCATGATCGGTGCGACCACAGGTACCGGACTGGCAAAATGTTTTACCCAGTGCTTCAGTCCGTTTTTATGAATGCCCGAATACTCGATCAGGCACATGCTCATGATCGCCAGTCCCGCCGTCACATTCAGATCTTTTGTCGGCGGTTTGAAGCCAAACAGGGGTGCAATGGTATTCGAGAAAGCGAGATAGAGAAGTACTGTGATCAGATACGGAACGTATCTTCTGTTCTCTTTCCCGATGATTCCCTCAAAGAAATCCTGCGCCCAGCCGATGCCGGCTTCCAGTGCGAGCTGCACTTTGCCGGGATTCTCAACTTTCAGGTTCCTCACCAGTATGATGGATAAAAGGACAAGTACCGCCATAATGATCCAGGTGACGACCACAGACTCTGAGATCCCTCCAAGAACCGGAAGTGTGAAGACTGTCTCACAGTTCAGTTCTTCCATAAGTGTGTCTGCCAAATTTCCCGTATTACTCCCTCCTTTTCTGATTGATGCGGGTGCATGGTGTGGTTATGAGGGGACACGCAAATCAGCCGCCGGCCGAAACCGGGTAATTTTTTGCACAAAAAAAGGAGCTGTTCCCCATCGAACCCCTTGAACCCTTGCCGCTTTTCAGGCATCTATTCTTTTCTCTTCCCGAATTTCTCCCCGAAAAGTTGACTAAATATTACTCCCGATTTTTTTGTTTGTCAACATTTCCTATTTTAATGTTTTCTGTCGTCTTTCAGGCCGTTTTTTATTTCAATTTGCCCTCGTTTCATCTCACCTTTTTTCTATTTTTATTCATTTTTCATCTATTTATTTTCGCAAACGCCGGTTTACAGGTTTTCCGAAACATCTTTTTATGTAAAATTTATCACTAATTATTTATATTTTGTCGATTCTGCACATAGATGTATGCATTTTTATACAATCAAAGGATCTGTTTTCAGCAATACTGCTCATTTTCTTTTATTTTTTATTATTTGAGCTATAATATATAGAAAAGAAGCCGTAATATCGGAAATAATGACGCGGATTTCCCGGCAGGAGGCAGATTATGAAACGTTTTCAGAATTCAGGGAACAGATACTTTCCGGCACGCACAGACAGGCTTTTCTTCCTGTGCGGACTTCTCATGCTGGGAAGCGAGATCTGGAAGCAGCTGACACTGACCTTTCAGCTTGGCCGCGGACAGTACAACTGGTGGTATTTCCCCTTTCAGCTCTGCAGCATTCCCATGTACATTCTCCTTGCCTATCCCTGGATCCGCAGGGAACGAATCCGGCATGTGCTCCTGACTTTTCTCATGTGCTATTCCCTTCTCGGAGGGATCGCCGTGTTCGCAGACACGAGCGGGCTGCATTACTCCCTGCCTTCCCTTACCCTGCACTCCTATCTGTGGCACATTCTTCTGATTCTTCTCGGGATCTTTTCAGGAACAGTGTGCATAAAATCCTTCGGAAACAGATCAGCCCTGCGCGCCTTTGCAGGCAGCACAGGGCTGTATCTTCTCTGCTGTCTCGCCGCAGAGATCATAAATCTTTCATTCGACCGGCTGGGAACCATCAATATGTTCTATATCAATCCGGACTACCGAATGCAGCAGATCCTTTTCCATGACCTCTCATTTCTGATCGGAAATCTTCCCGCCATTTTTCTCTACATCGCCGCCACGATTCTGGGCGCGTTTCTTCTCTTTCTCGCCTGGATGCTCTTCGCCCGCTTCTTCAAGCACTGATTTTTCCGCCGCGATACGCAGGAAGTCCCGGTCCGCCCGCTTTCTCCGCGGCACCAGTCTGTTCACCAGTCCGCCTTTGCCCCGGTTTTTCACATATAAGAACCCGATGATGGAAAAGACAAACGCACCGATAAAATTTACGATCAGATCCTGCATTGTATCAATCAGCCCGATATCCAGATAACCGCCGAGTCCCAGCTCATTTCCGTTTACGGCAGTCTCGGTGATATCCCGGATCACATAGGGGACATTCCGCCCCGCCGGGTCAAGAGTCACGGACCGGATCATATGGACAACGGTATCTTTCTGCATGTCATATCCCGCAATCTGATCCATTCCGAACTCAAAGAACTCCCACAGCACCCCGATCGTCATGGAAAAACAGAATGCCACTATGGCCATAAACAGCGGAGACAGGTTGAACACGGTCTTCTCACTGCGGTTGAGCAGATCAACCAGCGAAAAGCCGATGACCGCCGCCAGAAACCCGTTGAGCGTATGCAGAACTGTATCCCAGAACGGAAACATCAGATAGAATTCGCTGATCTCCCCCAGAATCTCCGCAGCAAAAATAAATATCAGTATGATAATCTCCAGCAGGGTGGGAAGCTCCACCCGGAAGGTCACCTGAATAAAACTGGGTCCCACCAGCAGAACGAGAGTCAGCACACACAGAAAGACGTTCTCGTAATTCTGATTCATCAGCTGAAGGATCATCATCACGATAACAAGAATGCGGAGTATGAAATATACGATGAACGAACTCCTGTGTTCCCTCAGCTCCATATGAAGGGCGTCTCCCATATTTTTAAACCAGTTTTGCCTGTTTTTCTTATTTTCTTTCATTCTTTTCCTCACGTTCTGTTTATGTTACACTTGTCTTCGAGGTGATAACATGAAGTTTCCATTTACATACGAGATCATATACAGCCGCCGGAAAACAGCCGCCATACAGATAAGCCGCGACGGCAAGGTCACGGTGCGCGCCCCTTACGGATGTCCCCGTTCCTTTATCGACTCTTTCCTTCATTCCAGAGAAGACTGGATTCTCAGACACCTGGAAGAGATCAGACTCCATCCGCCCAAAGAACGGCCCGCTCTGTCCGGGGAGAAGCGCCGTCTCTATGTGGAGACCGCCCGTTCTGTCTTCACACAGAAGGCTGCTTACTATGCCCGGATCATGGGCGTTACATATGGCCGCATATCCATCCGTGAGCAGAAGACCCGCTGGGGCAGCTGCAGCAGCGCCGGTAATCTCAACTTCAACTGGCGTCTCATTTTCGCGCCCGAATCCGTCCTGGACTACGTGGTCGTTCACGAGCTGGCCCACAGGAAAGAAATGAACCACTCCAGAGCCTTCTATGACATTGTGGAATCCGTACTTCCCGATTACAGAACCTCCCGCAGATGGCTCCGCGACCATGGCAGCTCTCTCTGGGACAGATGCTGAAGTCAGATGCTTTCCCGGATTTTCACACTCTCTTTACAGTGCATTCATCTCTTTCAGAGTCCTGTATACACGTGACACCGGCAGTCCCACTACATTATAATAGTCGCCCTCGATCCGATCGATGCAGGCGGCAAATCTTCCCTGTATTCCATAGCTCCCCGCTTTGTCCAGAGGTTCGCCTGTGGCCGCGTAGTCCCGTATCTCCTGCTCCGTCATCGGATTGACATACACTTTCGTCTCTACGGCATAATTCTCCCTTTGCGTCTCCACGTTCCCGCTGAACGCTGTCACAGCCACTCCGGTATACACTTCATGGCTTCTCCCCTGAAGAGATGACAGCATGCGCACGGCATCCTCCGCATCTGCCGGTTTGCCCAGGATCTTTCCGTCCAGAACAACCACCGTATCAGCCCCGATCACCACAGAATCCTGCCGCTCCTCCTCACTCAGCTCCGAGGCCACATTCTCCGCCTTCATCATCGCAAGCTCACAGACAATATCCTCCGGCCTTTCACTGTGGTATATTTCTTCCTTATCGCTTACCCTTATCTCAAATTCCACGCCGATCTGCGCAAGCAGCTCTCTGCGCCTCGGCGAAGCAGATCCGAGAATGATCTTCTTGCCCATTTCCAGTCCTTTCTGTTCATGGGGGTCAGGCCCCTGTGAGCACCGTATTCTGAATATTCTGAAAACGGTGCGCAAAGGGGCCTGACCCCTTTTAAAATTCTTCCCATGCCCGCCTGAGGATCTCCGGCTCTTTCACCAGGCGGTACGCGCCTGCTGCCATGCACTCTGCCGCATAGTCCATGCCTTTCTCGCCGATGCTCATTCCTGCCTGTGCCGTCGCCGCCCAGTGATGCAGGGGCGTCCCTTTGCACATGGCCGCAGCGCTGAGCATGATCGTGGGCACGGTATGGCTTACATCGGACACATCAGTCCCTATGGACAGCGGTACCGGGGACTCCTCCAGGGGCTCAAGCCCGGTAAAATATACACCGCCGTTGTCAAATCCTGCCCGGTCCGAGATTTCCGCCGCGAACCGGAGCTCTTCTTCCGTGTAGGACGGCGCCGGTATCTTCTGCATCTCCTCGTAGAATGTCTCCGCAAGAGCGCGGTTTACTTTCATCTCTTTATTACAGGTGACCCGCTCAATCTCCACCCGGGTTCCGGTCATAATGGCCGCTCCCCTGGCGCATTCGTCCACCCGCTCCGACGCATCTTTCGTCCGCTCCCATTTGGAGGAACGGATGAAATAATTGGTTGACGCGAAGGGCGGAACAATATTCGCCGGTCCGTCCGTATTCGTATAAGTGTAATGCATCCTCACATCATCCGCAACATGTTCTCTCAGATAATTCACGCCCACATTCATCAGTTCCGCCGCATCCAGCGCGCTTCGCCCCATCTCGGGATGCCTGGAAGCATGAGCCGCGGTTCCGTAGAATCTGTAGTTCTTAATGTCCTGAGCCTGCCAGATATCATAGCTGACCCGGTTCCGGTCAAAAGGATGCCATGTGACCGCGGCCGAAAGATCGTCGAACACGCCGGCTTCGTTCATCCGGATCTTTCCGATGACAGTCTCCTCAGCCGGACAGCCGTAGACGCGGATCGTCCCGTGCAGCCCTTCCGCTGCCATCCGGTCCTTCAGCGCACACGCGGCTCCCGCGCAGGCGGTTCCGAGAAGATTGTGACCGCAGCCGTGTCCCGGACCTCCCGTAGGGCTGTACTCACTGCATACGTTCTGCCCCAGCCCGGGAAGCGCATCATATTCCGCGAGAAATCCGACCACCGGCTTTCCTTCTCCCCATTCCGCCAGAAACGCTGTATCGAATCCCCCTGTTCCCCAGTGAACATCAAATCCCTCTCCCAAGAGAAATTCCGCCAGAGCGCGGGAAGATTCCTTCTCCTGCTCCGCCACCTCCGGATGGCAGAAAATATAGTTCGCTGTCTGCTTCATTTTATTCAGAATTTCCTGTCTCATTACACCCTCTCCTTCCTGCTGTCTCAGAGATTGCGGAAGACGGGCCTGCGTCCCTCGAACACGGTATAATACCTGAATCCGCAGTCCCTGAGTATCTTATCCGCCTTGCCGAAGTCATAAGCGACGTGTTCCGGCCGATGTGCATCCGCCCCCACGGTAATGATCTCGCCTCCCAGTTCCCGGTATCTTCTTATAATATCCGGATGAGGATTGCAGAATCCCAGCCCGTACTTGAATCCTCCTGTGTTCAGCTCAATTCCCTTCCCCATATCAATAACCTTCCTCAGGATCTCGTCAATCTGGTCGGCAAATTTACGGTAAGAATAGTGCGCCGCCTTCTCTTTTCCGTACCGGACCACATAATCGATATGCCCCAGCACGTCGAAGTCATCGATTTTGTCCAGGTTCTCCAGCGTGAGCCGGAATGTCTCGGCGTATACTTCTTCATCTGTTCTCCCTTCGAAAATTTCCCCGTAATAGGGATCCATTCCATGGATCAGATGAACAGAGCCGATCACGAAATCAAACGGATACTTCTGTACCATATCTCTGTAGAAACTTCCGAGATGAGGCTGAAGTCCGATCTCAATACCTCTTCTGACCGTGATCTTGCCTTCATACTCCTTTTTCAGCTCTGCCAGAGTCCGGCAGTATTCATCCGGGTCAAAGACAAACGCTGTCCCTTCTATGTCCGGCACAGCCGGGTAATCCTTATCATAATGGTCCGTAAGACAGATTTCCTTCAGACCTTTCTGTATGGCCGCCTCGATCATGGTTCTCACCGGCGCCTCGCTGTCCGTGGAAAATTCTGTGTGCATGTGGCAGTCGCTCTGTATCATATGCCTGTACCTCCTGTATCTGATTTTCCTGATTTCTGCTCATATTCATATTATTATAACAAAGTATCTGACAAAAAGACAGACTATCCGGAAACTGTTCCTGTCCCGGACAGTTTTCGGATAGTCCATGCGATATCCCTGATATTGTATTCAGAAAACGGGATCTTTATTTCAGAAAGATCGGATTGCTCCATGCGGTCTTTCCGTTTTTATCCGTACACTTCACTCTGACATATGTTTCATGCCCTTTGAGCGCGTATTCACCGTGTTTCATCGTCTCCTCAAAGGATCCGCATACACAGGATGTGCCATCGTTGACACAGTTTCCCGCAATGAAATCAATCCTGTATACCTCACTGCAGTCCACATATGCCGCTCCGTCCCGGATCCCCCAGTCATAGATCTCCGGTCCCGATGAAGAATAATAATTTCCGTCCATCATGTTCCGGAGAATATCTTCATGGGTCAGACGCTCCGATTTCACAACGATCCAGCCGCCGCATGCATCATCGAACAGCCCCCCATTGTGATTGTCATCCGACGCAAAAGCAAATATCCTCTTTCCTTCACGCAGCATCACATCCCAGTACGTCTCGTCGTATCCCGTATTGCTCTCATTCACCGTATTATAGTTAAATATCTCCAGCGCCCAGATTCCTTCCGTGTCGATAAACTCCGACTCTCTCACCCTTGACCAAATCGGGTGGTTATAAGTCGCTATCATCCCCCTCTGCGTCATCTCATCCACAAGACTCTGCGCCACGGCAGCGCCGTCCCACTCTCCGTAATATTTCGGCACCGGATGAATCTCATTGTGCCGGTAGGGCGGGAGGGGCGCATTGCTCACCATCTCTTCCGTGCCCAGAATCCCGTGAATATGATGAACTTTTTTCCGAAGTCCGGATCCGTCTTCCTCACAGAGGACTGCGGAAGCCTCGACCCCCGGAAGTATGATAAAATCATCGCTGTCAAACTGTTCCCGATAATCTGTATACCGATCGTGTTCCGAGAAACACAGGAAATGATATCCGTGCTCCTTAAACAGTTTTACCGCCTCCTCCGGCGTGAGTCTGCCGTCAGAATTCACCGTATGGCTGTGCAGATTTCCCTTGTACCAGTTTCCATTTTCCGAAAATCCCCGGATTGTCTTCTTGTCCAATTTTATACCTCCGTCATCCGTATCCCGTGTCTTTACAGGCGTACACAGTTGTGATCAGAAACTCCGATATTGAGTCTGTCACCGATATTATACATCGAAGTGCTCCTGAAGAGAACATCTGCGTATACTTCTACATTATTAATGTCAATGGTATAGCGGAGCACGTTCCCGCGGGGCACAGAATCTCTGATCGTTCCCTGCATGCAGTAGTCTTCTGTTGTGATAGGATTCCTCGACAGGAAAAAGGTCTCCGGACGGATCGCAATCTGGCCGTCCTTCCATTTCTTTCCCGTAATCAGCTCCATCGCGCGGGAATCCAGGATATTATAATTTCCGATAAAGCCCGCCGCAAATGAGGTCACCGGTTTCGTGTAGACTTCCACCGGACTTCCGGACTGCTCTATTCTTCCGTCGTGAAACAGATGGATTACGTCGGACATGACCATGGCCTCGTCCTGATCATGCGTTACAAATACGGACGTAAGCCCCAGATCTTTATGAATTCTCCTGATACTCGTCTGAAGGGACTTTCTCAGCTTGGCGTCGATGGCGCTCAGAGGTTCATCCAGAAGAAGCACCTTCGGCTGCATGACGATTCCCCTGGCAAGCGCAACTCTCTGCTGCTGTCCGCCGGAAAGATTTGCAGGATATTCTTTCTCCTTCCCCTTCAGTTCCACCATATCAATCGCATCTGTTACACGTCTGCGGATTTCTGCAGGATCCAGCTTCTGAAGCTTAAGTCCAAAAGACAGATTCTCTTCCACCGTCATGTTCGGGAAAAGACTGTACTGCTGGAATACCATTCCGATATTGCGGTCCTTCGGGTCCTTGTTGGTAATATCCTCTCCGTCCAGCATGATCTGGCCGCCCGAAATCTGCTCCAGCCCCGCAAGACAGCGCAGCAGTGTACTTTTTCCGCATCCGGAAGGTCCGAGCAGCGTAACAAAATCTCCTTTGTTTATTTCAAGATTAATCCCTTTTAATACGTGATTGTCTCCATAAAATTTATCTATATTTTTAAACTCTATATAAGCCATTTTCTTTATCTATCCTTTCTGTCTTTCCCTCTCGACTGCAGGAAAAACGCACATGCCGAGATAATCAGTGTTACGAGGAACAGTATGACGATAACCGCACAGGTTCTCTGACCGGATTTCTTCATCACGTCATACAGGTACATCTGCGCTGTCATAAAATGTCCGCCCGCCAGAGTATTGATGATAACGAAATCACCGAATACAATCGCCATGGCGAGCATTACAGAAATTGTAACTCCTCCCATGATATTCGGGATTACAACACGGAAGAACGCGTAAAACTTGCTTGCTCCGAGCATCTGAGCCGCCTCGATCAGCCTCGAGGCTCCTACGCCGTTCAGATTGTTGCGGATCCCCTGATATACATACGGCAGGATAACCACCATGTAAGTTGCCACCAGCATGAACATCCTGTCCCCGAACGGTTCCGGCGCACTGCTGTAGAGAGAAAGCACGCAGATCGGAAGGATAACTCCCTGAATGGCATAGGGAATGGTGCACAGAATCTGGATCATCCTGTCCCATTCCGGATGATAGACGACCACAACATACATGGCCAGAAGGACAAACACCGTACACAGAACGATCGGCACGATGGAGATAATCACCGTCCGTCCTACTGACTGCCAGAACAGAGGATCCGTGAACAGCTCGGTATAGGCGCCCAGCGTAAAACCGGTCGGCATCACGTCAATCCACTCCTGGAACAGAGAATAGATCAGTGTCATCACAAGGGGAAGAAGAAGGTATGCTATGATCACAATAATCGCAATCTTCGCCCCGACATGTCTTTTCTTCTTTTCTGCATTCATCAGCGTCTTCCTCCTTTCTTAGGCGTCATCCGGTTCTGGACTGCGATGGCCGCTACCATAAATACCATCATGACTACCGCGATAGCGCTTCCGAACTCCGGTCTCTGAATGATATCTCCGACAAACTGTTCCGACAGACGGATCGGAAGAAGAGAAACATTGTTCATCAGGAGCGCATAAGCAGATGCATACGCTGCAAGAGCATTGGCAAACAATACAGAAAATGTTCCAAGGATACTCGGCATCAGAACCGGGATTCCCACCTTTCTCCAGAAAGTCATAGAACTTCCGCCAAGAAGCGCAACTGCCTCTTTCCACTCTTTCCGGATTGAATCAAAGGCCGGAATCAGCAGCAGCGTGGACAGCGGGATCTGGAAGTATACATAGATCAGAAGAAGTCCCCACACCGAGTAGAGCGGAAATTCTGCCAGGAACCCGATCCCGTAATTTGCACCTATCATTGTCATAACGCCGATGTTTCCGAACATGATAATGTAGGCAAACGCCAGCGGGACACCGGAAAAATTGGAAACCATGTTCAGGATGCTCATGAACACAGTCTTGAGCTTTCCCTTTTCTTCGTGAACGGCCTTGGCTCCGATAAATGCCACGGCCAGACCGATCGCGGAAGAAAGAACCGAGATCAGAAGACTGTTGATGATCGCCTGCTGATACAGCTTTCCGGTAAAAATATTGATATAGTTTTCAAGTGTAAATCCGATATCTCCCCCTTCAGGGAAGAAGCTTCTGACGACCGTGTAGATCACCGGGATGATCTCAAAAAGAATGCAGAGCAGAAGGAACGGCGCCAGAGCAATTAAGTAAGTTTTCTTTTGTGTTTTCATCTCAACCTCACCCATTACGTAAAGCGGGCCGCCGCATTCATGCAGCAGCCCGGTTGTCTGTCAAGTTCTGATTACTGTGCGTAAGCTACAACCTCTTCCTGCCACAGTGTTCCGATCGTTGTCGCGGTTTCATCCCACGCATCCTGATCCTCCACCATTCTGGCGTTTACATACTGGCTGTCATCCAGAAGCTTGGATGCAACGTCCTCCGGAAGTTCCACATCTTCACGGATCGGCGTCGCATATCCCTTCGCAAGATTGATCTGTCCCTCGTCACTTAAAATATACTCTCTTGCAAGCGCAGCCGCGCACGGATGTTTCGCGTACTTGTTGATGATCGTCGCATATCCTGTCTGGATCGAAGCTTCAGACGGGATAAATACGGAGAAGTCCGCATCCGGATTGTTCTCGACGAACTGCTCTCTGTACCCGAGCGCATTGAAATCCCAGAGGAAAGCCACTCCGACTTCGCCCTTCTCGATACGCGCCTGTGTAAATTCACCAAGGTCAAGTCTGCCCTGTTCCGCGATCTGTCTGAAGTAGTCCAGCCCCGGCTGGATATTGCTCTCGTCTCCGCCGTAAGCGATGGCTGCGGCAAGCACAGCATACTGTGCCTGTGTGGCTGCCTGGACGTCTCCTACCGCCACCATGTAATCTCCATTCAGAATATCTTCAAAAGAGGTCGGAGTGTCCTTCACAATCTTATTGTTCACAATAACGGACATTGTTCCGTAATAGCCGATGATCCAGTCTCCGTCATCATCTTTTGCCCAGTCCGGAACGGAATCCCAGTAGCTTGTCTTATAAGGCAGCGTTACATCCTGCTCTTCAGCAACCGGGCCGAACGCCTGTCCCACATCACCGATGTCCTTTGTCGCGTCCTCGCCCTCTGTCTCAAACAGTGAGATCTCTTCCGCGGAAGACATATCCGTATCTACATGCGAGATACCGTAGAGATCAGAGTACTCCTGCCAGGTTTCTCCCCAGTTTGCCCATGTATCCGGCATGGCGGCAGACTCCAGTTCCCCCTCTTCCTTTGCCTGTGCTTCAATTTCTTCCAGCGTCATGCTGTTCAGGTCCACTGCCTCAAACGGCTCATCAGATCCACATCCGGCAGCAAGAACCGTTGTCGTACAGACAAGCAGCAGCGCACTTATAATTCTTTTTTTCATTCCTGTTCTCCCTTTTCTTTTGTTTCGTTTTTTTGACTTGCAGAGTTCATTATACTGTTCGATTGTAAAATGCTCACCAATCAAATGTTAAAGATATGTAATATTTCCCCGATGCTTTTTAAAGAAATGCAGGATAATTCCAAAAAATCTGCCGGAATATTTTCAGTCATTAAAAAAAGAGGATGCACCTGTCTTTCAGACATCCTCTTTCAACAATAATCACAATTCTCTATTCAATTAGAACAGCTCGTCGAATCTTCTCATCGCTTCCTTCGTGCTCTCATGCTGTCCGAACGCGGTCAGACGGAAGAAATATTTTCCATTCTCGCCGAATCCCGCTCCCGGTGTCCCCACCACTTCCGCATTGTTGAGCAGATAGTCAAAGAACTCCCAGGACTCCATGCCGTTCGGGCACTGGAACCAGATATACGGTGAATTTACTCCGCCTGTAAACGGAATGTTCTTTTTCTTCAGGACGTCCGCGATGATCTTCGCGTTCTCTCTGTAATAGTTGATGTTTTCCATGCATTCCGCCATACCCTCTTCCGTGAATACGGCTGCAGCCGCATACTGAACAATGTAAGGGGTTCCGTTGAACTTTGTGGAGTGCCTTCTGTTCCACATCTCGTTTAAAGACATCTCTTTTCCGTTGGAAGCTGTGAATACCAGTTCCTTCGGGATCACGGTATAGGAGCAGCGTGTCCCTGTAAATCCTGCTGTCTTTGAGAGGGAGCAGAACTCGATCGCGCACTTCTTCGCGCCCTCGATCTCATAGATGCTCCTCGGAAGCTCCGGATCGGATACGAACGCCTCGTAAGCCGCGTCAAACATGATGACCGCGTTGTTCTTCAGCGCATAGTCAACCCACACTTTCAGCTGCTCTTTGTCATAGCACGCTCCCGTCGGGTTGTTCGGGGAACACAGGTAGATCATGTCCGCCTTTACGGAATCGTCCGGCATGGGCAGGAAGTTGTTCTCCGCCGTGCCGTTCATGTAGACGATCTTTCTGCCGTCCATCATATTCGTGTCCACATATACCGGGTATACCGGATCCGGCACCAGCACTACATTATCCTTTGCAAACAGATCCGTGATATTTCCCGTATCGCTCTTCGCTCCGTCGGAGATAAAAATCGTATCCGGATCCACCTCCGCGCCGTTTCTTCTATAATAATCGGAGATCGCGTTTCTGAGGAAATCATATCCCTTCTCCGGACCGTATCCCTTGAATGTCTCCGGTACCGCCTGCATGTCCACTGCCTCGTGGAGCGCGGCGATCACTTTCTTTGTCAGCGGCTTTGTCACATCGCCGATCCCGAGACGGATGATCTTGTTGTCCGGATGGGACTCCTCATATACCTTAACCCGTCTTGCGATCTCTGCAAACAGGTAGCTCTCTTCCAAGTTCTGATAGTTCTCGTTTAATTTTGGCATCGTCTTTTCTCCTTTCCTGCATTTACGTTCCCCATTTTAGCAGGAAATCATTGATTTTTCCAGTGTTTCATCTGTCTCTTCACACTTTTCCAGTATTTCCTCCGGGAATCCGGCGATCTTCAGCAGCTTCACCGCATTCTGCGACGTGGCCGGTCCCTTCATGATCTTATAGCTGAAAGAGATATCCCCCTCTCCCATCTCCTCGCTGAAATGATAGTTGTCATACAGTCTGTCCAGGAGTACTGTCAGTTCCTTGTCATGGGAGGCGATCAGAGGAATGCAGTTCTTCCCCGCCAGATATTCCAGGATCGCATGTGAGGCACGTATGCGCTCTCCGGTGTTTGTTCCCCGGAGGATCTCGTCGATAACGCAAAGCGTAACCTTCCTGTCGTTCAGATGATCCAGGATTCGCTTCAGGTACCGGATCTCCCGGATAAAGTAGCTCTCTCCCGCCATAAGATCGTCTCTCACAGCCATGGAAGTGAGAACCTGTACATGGGGCATGCGCATTTTTCCCGCCGCACATGTATTGAACGCCTGCGCAAGAACCACGTTCACTGCGACAGCCTTGATAAACGTGGATTTTCCCGAAGCGTTGGAGCCGGTAATCAGACAGCCTCTGTTCAGTTCCAGTGTATTTTCCACCGGGTCGTCGATCAGCGGATGATAGACATCTTCCATGAAAATATTTCTTCCATTCCCATCCGGTCCATTCTCTTCCCCAAACTCCGGCACACAGTACCATGGCAGGCTCTGCCGGAATGAAGCTGTACTGACCGCCGCGTCCATCTCTCCGATCTCCCGGTACACTTCCAGATACTCCTCCGCCTTTTCGCTCAGTCTCCGCACCATGCTGTCATAGACGGTCAGCTGCCAGAGTGTGATTCCCATCAGATAATCCAGCAGCAGTGCTCCCACATCTCCGGCAGCTGTGTTGGCCCTCTGAGTCCGCAGGAACCTGGATCCCCGCAGCACCTTCTTAAATCCGGCCGTCTCCTCAGAAAGGACAGGAAAAAGTTCCCGTATCTTCTCCTTCTCAGACAGCTTCTTCCCGGCCTCCAGAATCTGGATCGCCGGGTCGCTTAAGCCCAGCTCGACCTCATACTTCATCTTTGTCATCATGTACAGCACCAGATTGACCACGCACACCGCCAGGCACGCGAACTCCGCCGCGCTTGTCCGCGTTGCCG
Organism: uncultured Lachnospiraceae bacterium; assembly: GCA_930972465.1. Lineage (GTDB taxonomy): Bacteria > Bacillota > Clostridia > Lachnospirales > Lachnospiraceae > Mediterraneibacter > Mediterraneibacter stercoravium. The sequence goes on along the minus strand of CAKNHF010000001.1, from coordinate 50,318 downwards.
CAGCAGCGATCAGGGAGAGTACAAGCAGGATCTGAAGCACCCGGCAGAGCCATCCATATTTCAGACGGTACTCCCCGATCCCGTCCATATAGGAAGGAATATAGTAGGACGCGGATTCCTTCCCGATATTGCAGAGAATATTCTCTGTCTCTTCTCTGAGCTTTTCGTCTCTGCCGAAAACAGACACTCTCTTCTCAAAGATTTCCCGCTCCTCATCCTCCATATCGTTCCTTCGCAGTTTCCAGTAAAGGATCTCTTCTCCCGCGGACGTATCACAGTTATTGATCCGGTTGAACATCCCGTTCATGGACAGATCGTTCCATGTAATATCATCCAGCCCATCATCATCCCCGGTCAGTTTCCAGTACTCCTTTACCTTGTCGTTCCACTCTTTCTCTTTCGGCACCGCGCCGAATTTCTCATGGATATAAATTTTCAGCCGCTGCTTCCAGGATCTGCGGGACAACAGCCGGTTAACTTCCATAAAAATAAGTAAAACCAGAATTACAAGTAAGGCCGTAATCATCTGCTTTGCCCTCCTGATTGTATTATCTGCTTAATACAATACCGCGTTTTACCGGGCGTGTCAACTTTTTCAGGACTCGCTCGCGATTCTTCCGCTTTCAGGATATCCGGGCTTATCAAACAAAAAGAGGATGGTTTTCCATCCTCTCAGCTCTCTCTTATATTCTACCCTTTTTCCATATGAATCGCCTTCTTCGGACATGCAAGCGCACAGACCGCGCAGCCAATGCATTTCTCCTTGTCCACCTTCCAGGTCAGTTCCTTCCGGTTCACCTCAAGCGCTCCCTGGGGACATTTCTTCGCGCAGAGCGTACAGTACATACATTTCTCCACATTCATAACCGGCTTTTCTTCTCCCCGCTTTCCGTCCTTTTCCTCGTCATGGGGCTTTGTGTATGTATCGCTCTTCTTGGTCACATCCGGCTCGGTATAACCTTTTTTCATGAAAAGGCACTTTTTCGGACATGCAAGCACACAGCTTCCGCACTGAACACAGTCAAACCGGCTGATTGTCCATGTTCCCGCCTTCCGGTCCACCCGGATTGCCTGCGACGGACAGGACCGCGCGCACAGGCCGCAGGTAATGCAGTCTTCTATATTTATCTCAACATGCCCGCGCATCCGCTCCGGATATTCGACAGGCTCATAGGGATACCCGACCGTGGCCGGCTTCCGGAAAAGATTGCCTATGATCCTGCGGGTAAATGTAAAAAATCTTGTTCTTTCCATGCTATCACTCCTCCGCTGCCTATCGTTCCGTACAGCTCACACACGGGTCTATGGTAAGGATCAGGATGGGCACATCCGCCAGCTGGCATCCTTTGAGCATCTCTACCATCGGCGGAATATTGCTGGTGGTCGGAGTGCGCAGCCTGAACCGGTCAAGATACTTCGTCCCGTTGGCTTTCACATAGTAGATCGCTTCCCCTCTTGGCTGCTCGATCCGTACGAAATACTCTCCGGCCGGATTCCCCTTTACAGGAACGCTGATCGGTCCGTCCGGGATCTTTCCGATGGCCTCGCGGATCAGTTCGAAGGACTGAAGCAGTTCCTTCAGACGCACCTCACATCTCGCGTAGGAATCACAGTCCGTCGATATGATGGGTTCCACAGACAGGTCTTTATATGCCCCGTATCCCAGCATCCTTACATCATACGGCTCGCCGCTGGCCCGCAGCATCGGTCCCACGGCTCCGAGCGAAATCGCATCTTCCCTGCTCAGTACGCCGGCTCCCTTCAGACGGCTCTGAACCGTATAATCCTGAAGGAATGTATTGATGATCGGCTTGAGCTGGCTTTCGATGTCCTTGATGGCGCTGAGAATATCATTCAGCATGGTACTGTCCATATCCTTCTGAACTCCGCCCACCTGATTGACGGAATGGATGATCCTTCCGCCTGTCGTCTCGTCGAACATATCCAGAATCTTCTCTCTCAGTCGCCAGCTCTCCATGAACAGACTCTCAAATCCCATGGCGTCCGCCAGCAGCCCGAGCCAGAGGAGATGGCTGTGGATACGGCTCATCTCAACCCATATCGTCCGCAGATAATTGGCCCGGTCGGGCACCTGGATATTCATGATCTCTTCCACTGCCATGCAGTAGCCAAGACCGTGTCCGCAGCTGCAGATCCCGCAGATTCTCTCGGCAACATACGGATACTGCTTGAAATCTCTTTTCTCAACCAGTTTTTCAAGTCCTCTGTGGATATAGCCGATGCTCGGGATCGCCCCCACCACAGTCTCATCCTCCAGCACAAGATCCAGGTGAACCGGCTCCGGCAGGACAGGATGCTGAGGACCGAAAGGTACAATACTTCTTTTTGCCATTCTCTTCTACTCCTTTTTCTTAAACGGTGTTTCCTCATCGATCCGGTACAGCTTGTCATGATAATCCGGCTCAATGTGTCCGATCTTCACTCCGAAAAGCTCCTCCGCCTCATTCTCCTGAAGGAACGCGCACGGGTAAATATGCGTGATGCTCGCGATCTCCTCGTTCTCATCCACTTCCAGCCTGAGGGTGACCATATCATACCCTTTGCTGAAAGAATAACTCATCTCATATCCGTCGTCCACGGTAACGGCACAGATCTGGACCAGTCTCCAGTCTTCCGCCTTCATTGCCACCACTGCCGGGAAGAATCCCGCCAGAGAAATTTTCCTGATCTCATTTTTGCCATCCATCGCTGTCACCTCCCGTCCTTCTTCATCGCCGCCTGCTTCTCGTCCAGCACCTTCAGCGCCCTGACAACGCCGTCGATGATCGATTCCGGACGGGCCGCGCAGCCCGGCACATAGACGTCCACCGGGATCACGGTGTCGATCCCGCCTTTTATATTATAGCACTCCTTGAACACACCGCCTGTACAGGCACAGATCCCCACCGCGACCACGACCTTCGGGTCAGGCATCTGACTGTAGAGCTGCTTTACCACGCTCTCGGTCTGGCTGTTGACCCCGCCGGTGATCAGCAAGATATCCGCCTGAAAGGGATCCCCTGTATTGATGATCCCGAACCGTTCAATATCATATTTCGGCGTCAGGCAGTCCAGCACTTCGATGTCGCATCCGTTGCAGCTGCTTGCATCATAGTGGAGCAGCCACGGTGATTTTGAAACTTTATTCATAACAGACCATCCTCCCGCTTACTTAATCAACATCAGAATCAGTATGTTCACGCCCCCGGCAACCAGGGTTACCACCCAGCAGCTGTAGAGCAGCGTCTTCCATTTCACGCGGGCGCTCACATTGTCCCACAGTGTCTCCATAAAGAAGATCAGCGCACAGACCACGAACGCCACGATCCAGCTCCACCATGTGCTGTTGACAAAGAACAGGAAGAAGATGCCAAGAAGCAGAATCATCTCATAATATTCCGCAATATTCATGATCGCAAGCGTGGTGCCGGACATCTCCGTCGTAATTCCCTTGACCATCTCCTGATGCGCGTGATGGCTTGTGGACAGATCGAAAGGAGATTTTCTGAATTTGATGGCCGTTGTGAACATAAACCCGAACAACAGTCCCGGCATCCATATCACGGCGCTGTAGTCCCGCGTGAGAAAATCCGATACCTGGAAGGAACCTGTAGTCAGGTAGAAGCCCACCGCCACAAGAAGGGTCAGGGGCTCATACGCCATCATCTGGAGCATCTCACGGCTCGCTCCCATGTTTGCAAAGGGCGAAGAATCGCTGGAAGCCGCCATAATCAGAAACATATCCGCGGTGCTCAGGATAAAGAGCACCATCAGAAGATCCGCTCCGGCAAACAGCATGGATCCCGCGATCATCAGGATCACCAGATAACTTAAGTTCAGCAGGAGCTGCACATTGTTTACCGCGATCATCTCTTTTGAAAACAGTTTGCCCAGATCATAAAACGGCTGCATCAGGCTCGGTCCTTTTCTCCGCTGCATGCGCGCGCTCACAATCCTGTCGATCCCGTCCAGCAGCGCGCCGACAAAGGGAGCAAGGATCAGATATGCAAGAACAAAAATCACTGGCTTCATACTATACAGCACCTCCGATCACAATACAGAATCCAAGCACGAGCGCGGCCGCCGCTATGATAAGGGACGGTATCCTCAGATGACGCCTGCCGAACTCAAAGCGCAGATACCAGTTGCTCAGATACAGATGTTCCTTTTCTCCGAAGCTGTTCGTAAAGAAACGGTTGTCCCCCTCGTTGATGCCGTTCATATAGATCGGCACAAGCTCTCTGTGGGACCGCCGGCTGATAAAAAACATGGCGGCCGGCACAATGAAAATGGAGACAAGCATGATCGCCATCGTCGTCAGCACACTCATGGAGATGACGTCCTTCGCATTTCCGAACAGTTCCTGCACGATAGGGTTCACCACCCATACCGCTACAAGCGGAAGGAGCAGACAAAGCAGAAGCATGGTCGCCGCATGGAATATCATGGAAACATATTCATCTTTGCGCGTCACATCTTTCACTGTCTCTCTCGGAATATGATAGCACAGCAGCTTGGCCAGCCATTTTGTCCAGTAGAACATTGTCGAAGCGCTTCCGTAGGCAATACACAGAACCAGTACGAAGTTGCCTGAATCCACAAAGGCCTTCAGAGCCACCCACTTGGAGATCAGCATTCCGAAGGGAGCCAGATACATTCCTGCGATTCCGATTCCCATAATATATGCAAGCTTAGGAACCCGGATGATCAGGCCGTGCATGTCCTCAATGTCACGGGAACCCAGTGTGTTCTCCGTGGCTCCGACAGACTGGAACAGCATGGACTTGCTGACCGAATGGAAGATCATCAGGAACACCGCTGCCCAGACCGTCTCCTCCGCGCCGATTCCGGCGCAGCCCACGATCAGTCCGAGATTGGATATGGTCGAGAAGGCAAGAACCTTCTTCCCGTCATTCTGCGCTATGGCCATCATACTTGCCATGATAAAGGTAAATCCGCCGATACTGGAAACGATGATTCCCACAAGGTTTCCGGAAAAAGCCGGCGAAATACGCAGCAGCAGATACACTCCCGCCTTCACCATCGTGGCGCTGTGGAGCAGCGCGCTGGACGGAGTCGGCGCCACCATGGCGCCCAGAAGCCATGTGGAGAAGGGAAGCTGCGCCGACTTGGTAAGTCCGGCCAGCGCAAGGCACATCAGCGGAAGCATGGCCCCCGCGCTGACAACATCCTGCAGCTGCACCGTTCCGCTCACCTTCGCCATCCATGCGATCGCCACCGCGAATCCGAGACCTCCGAGAAGGTTCATCCACAACGCGCAGAAACTGTTGTTCACCGCTTCCTCAGAGCGCGTATATCCGATCATCAGGAATGAGATCACACTGGTGATCTCCCAGAAAAAGTACATCCAGATCATGTTCTGGGAGAGTACCAGACCGAACATTGCGGCCAGGAACAGAAAAAGCATGGAAAAGAAGAACGGCTGTCTGTCCTGCACATCCTTGTGATGGGAGTGATATCCCTTCATATAACCCACTGTATAGATACAGATGAAACCGCCGATAAACGCAATGATAATGAACATCAGGATCGTAAACCAGTCTACCACCATGTGCGGTCCCGCGGCGACTTCTGTCGTAAACTCTGTATACAGCAGCAGGGCTGTCTGCGCCACAGAGAGTAGAATCGGGACGATTCTGCGGTACTTTGCTCCCATATAAATAATGAGACACATCAGAGCGATGTCCCCCACCGACATCAGATGGTCCACAGTCTCCGTCTCCGGATAAAGCATCATAACCTGCGAGCCGTCTGCGATCCAGCGGGCTGTAAATACGACCGTTGTAAGCATAATGACTCCGGCGCCTGTATACACAATAACCCCTCTCGCCTTCTGGTCTCTGACAAAGGGAAAAATCAGTGCGAACACTGCCGGAATTCCAATAAGAAATGGTATCATTGTCATAGTCTGCCCTTCCTCTCTTCCGTTGTAATTTTATGTATCTCTTCTTCATTCACAAATCTCCGCTCTCCGGGGAAATACATTCTTCCTTCCGTTCTCCCGATGCGGAACATCTGCAAAACAAAGCCACATATCAGTTATAATCCCGTTCCACAGATTTTACAAGACTTGACTTTATTTTTTCTCTTTTTTGTTTCAAATCACACATAAGCAGGAAGCGGATTCGTTCCGGAGCATGTACAAAAAGGAATATTTTCCGTTTTTTTCACTTGACAGATATGATAAAATGTAGATTGTTGACATGAGTTAAAAACTGTCTTCCGGACAGCACTGCAGGGAGAGAAAGATATGCATGAATTAAGTATCACAGAACATCTGCTTGAACATTGTATCAGCGAGGCAAAGAGCCGGAACGCATCCCGGATACGCGTCATCCGTCTCTGCATCGGACAGCTCAGAGGCATCGTTCCGGACTGCATCCAGATCTATCTGGACATGCTCTCAGAGGGGACCGTGGCGGAGGGAGCCCAAATCGAAGCCGAATTTCTTCCCGTAAAGGTACAGTGCCGCGACTGCGGACAGGAGGGGGAGATCACTCCTCATCGCCTGTGCTGCCCTCACTGCGGAAGTCTGAATCTTAAACTTCTGTCCGGAAAAGAATTCTATATCAAAAGCCTGGAGGTAGACATCGATGGAAATAAAAGTACTGCATCAGATCATGGACTGGAACGAGGATGTGAGTGAAGAAGTAAAAGCCACACTGGCATCACATAAAATATGTATGATCAACGTAATGGGAAGTCCCGGAGCGGGAAAGACAAGCATGATCACTTCTCTTATCGGGAAACTGAAGGACCGTTTCCGCATCGGAGTTATCGAGGGAGACATCGCAGGACAGGTGGACGCGGACCGCATCGCAGAGCTCGGCATCCCCACGGTCCAGCTGAACACAGACGGCGCCTGCCACATTGAGGCCATGAGTATTCAGCATATCCTTCCCTGCCTGCCGCTGGAGGATCTGGACCTCATCTTTGTGGAGAACATCGGGAATCTGGTGTGCCCTGCCGAGTTCCGCATCGGCGAATCACTGCGGATTACTCTGCTGAGCATACCCGAGGGAGACGATAAAGTGGAAAAATACCCGCTCATGTTCACGGACACAGACTGCCTTGTGCTGAATAAATATGACATGCTTCCTTATTTTGATTTCGACGAGGAGAGGGTCTGCGCCAACTATCAGACCGTCAATCCGGAAGCGCCGCTCTTCCGGATCAGCAGCAGAACCGGAAACGGACTGGATGAACTGGCCGGCTTCATCGCGCAGAAGGCCGGGAGCGCCGTTTCATGAGCGGAAATATTCCGGGCGGAGACCATACGCCGGAAAGCATTCGAAAAATCGGCGCCGCAGACAGTGATGAGATCAGCCGGAGCATCCGCATTCATATAGAAGGCATCGTGCAGGGCGTCGGATTCCGTCCTTTCCTGCACCGGCTTGCTGAAAAACATCATATCCGCGGCTGGGTCCGCAACACTTCTTCCGGACTGGAAGGCCGGCTGGAAGGACAGACGGCGGCCCTGCAGAATTTTCTGTCAGAGCTTAAAACATCCCCGCCTCCCATGGCAGCGGTGGAAAATGTAACCGTGATCCCTGAAAAAACATCGGAAGGGTCTGAGGGCTTCTCCATACTGGACAGCCATATGAATCCCGGATCCACCCTTATATCACCGGATATCTCCATATGCCCCGCGTGCGAAAAGGAGCTCTTTACCCCGTCGGACCGCCGATACCGCTATCCCTTTATCAACTGTACCAACTGCGGGCCAAGATACACGATCATCGAATCTCTCCCCTATGACCGGAGCCGCACCGTAATGAAAGACTTTCGCATGTGCGCTCCCTGCAGGGCCGAGTACAGCGATATCCGTGACCGCCGGTATCATGCCCAGCCGGACTGCTGCCCCGCGTGCGGGCCTCACGCTTTCTACGCCGCAGCTTCCGCGGCTTCTGCTCTCCGCCCGTTCGGATCAGAACCGGATCCTGACGGCGCGGAAACTGCGGATCCGTTCCGTACGGCTCAGAAACTGCTGGCCCGGGGAGGAATCCTGGCTGTAAAGGGAATCGGAGGCATCCATCTGGCCTGCGACGGGAGGAACGCGGATGCGGTAAAGCGTCTCCGCGCAGGGAAACACCGGGCGGAAAAGCCTCTGGCAGTTATGTGCCGTTCCCTTGAGTCGGCACGGCAGATCTGCCGCATATCCGAGGCGGAAGCGCGTCTTCTCACAGATCCCGCCCGCCCCATCGTCCTGCTCTCAAAAAAGGAACCGGGAAGCTTTCCCGAACTCAGCTTCAGCCCGCGGCTCGGCGTCATGCTGCCCTACACGCCGCTGCATCTGCTCCTCCTGGACGGAACTTACGGAGGCCCCGATATGGTAGTCATGACAAGCGGAAATATCCCCGGCTGTCCCGTCATCACAGACAATGAAGAGGCTCTCGCGGCGCTCAGCGGCACGGCCGACGGATTCCTCCTGCATAATCGCAGGATCCGGAACCGCTGCGATGACTCCCTTGTCACAGAGTGGGAGGGCTTGCCCTATTTTCTCCGCAGAAGCCGGGGATATGTCCCCCGCCCTGTCAGAGCTGCGGAGAATTCAGACGGAATCTTTGCCATGGGCGCTGAGCAGAAGGCCTCTTTCGCCCTTGGGCGGGGCCGTTCCGTTTTCCTCAGCTCCCACATCGGAGATCTGAAGAATGCCGAGACCTTCGCCCACTATACAGAGTCTCTGAAGACATACCGGGATCTGTTCCGTCTCAAGCCGTCGCTGTACGTCTGCGATCTGCATCCGGATTACCTGTCGGCACAGGAAGCCGCGCGGGCCTCTGCAGAGGAAGGCGTCCCTCTTATTAAGGTACAGCATCACTGGGCTCACATGGCTTCCTGCATGGAAGACAATCATCTGGACCGGACCTGCTTCGGAATTATCTGGGACGGAACCGGACTGGGAACAGACGGAACGATCTGGGGAGGAGAATTTCTGGAAGGAGATCTTGAACATTTTACCCGGAAGGGAACTGTCCGTCCGGTGCGTCTCCCGGGCGGAGACCGGGCGGTTCGCGAGATCGGCCGCATCGCCCTCTCTCTTGTGCGCGACGCCGGACTGAGTGATTACAGCCGGGTTCCGCTTCCGGATGAAAAATGCGCGCTGCTTGCCGGGCTTTCGGATTCCCCGCTGTCCCCGGCCGCCAGCAGCATAGGCCGTCTTTTTGACGGTGTGTGCGCGCTCATACTTGGCCGGGCCGCAGCCGACTACGAAGGAGAGGGCGCCGCTCTGGTAGAGGCGCTCTCTCCCGCGGAAACGCCGGATGCAACAGGAGATTCTCTGGCCGGACTGTCTTATCCGCTTTCCTTTTACCAAAAAGACGGAGTACGAGTCTTCGACACCCGGCCGGTGATCCGCGGGATTCTGGAAGACCTTGAGAACGGCCTGGGCGCCTCCCGGATTGCGGTCCGGTTCATGGCGTCTCTGTGCCGCATGGCACTGGATCAGTGTCTGGCACTGAATCCCGGGAAATATCCCGTGGTATTGTCCGGCGGCGTGTTTCAGAACCGTTTTCTCCTCTCCGGCATAACCTCCCTTCTGAGGGAAAACGGCTTCACCGTTTACACGCACCGGCGCGTATCGACGAATGACGAGGGCATCTGTCTCGGACAGCTTGCCGTCGCCCGGAAGAAAAGGAGTATCAATCATGTGTTTAGCAATGCCAATGAAGATTAAAAATATCGATGGAAATTCCGCGGACTGCGAAGCGGGAGGTCTCACCCAGAAGGTCCGCATTGACTTCGTCAGCGACGCCCGTCCCGGAGACTATCTGATGGTCCACGCAGGCTTCGCCATTGAAAAGATGACCGAGAAAGAGGCCCTTGAGAATCTGGAACTTCTGGAGGAGATCAGAGATGCTTTATGAAAACCGTTTTAAAAATCCGGAAGATGTGCCTGTCATCCTGGAAAAGATCCGGCAGCTGGCCGGACAGACCGGTCCGGTTCGTCTCATGGAGGTCTGCGGCACACATACCATGGCCATTGCCCGCAGCGGGCTGAAGACCATCCTGCCGGAATCCGTGCAGCTTCTCTCCGGCCCCGGCTGCCCGGTGTGCGTCACCCCTGCCGGCGTCATCGATATGATTCTTGATCTCTCTCAGCGTCCCGGCGTAATGATCGCCAGCTACGGCGATCTGCTGCGTGTGCCCGGATCCCGGCAGGGAGACAGCCTGCTGCGCAGAAAAGCCCTGGGCGGAAAAGTGGAACCGGTATACTCCCCCGTGGATGCTATCGAGATCGCCGCGGCCCACCCGGAGCTTGAAGTCATATTTCTGGGAGTAGGATTCGAGACTACGGCTCCCGGAACTGCCGCGTGCATCCTGGAAGCCGCTTCCCGGAAGATTTCCAACTTTTCCGTGCTGTGCCTTCTGAAGCAGACCGCCCCGGCTCTCCGCTCCCTGATCGAAGCCGACGACTTCGCCGTCAGCGGATTCCTCTGTCCCGGTCACGTAGCCGCGGTCACCGGTTCCCGCGCCTTCTCGTTTCTCCCGGAAGAATACGGCCTGCCGGGTGTGGTGAGCGGCTTTGAACCGGCGGATCTGCTCGCCTCCGTGCTGGAACTTATGAGGATGATCGCCGCAGGTCAGCCCGGGCTTATGAACGAATACACCCGGCTTGTGCGGCCGGAGGGAAATCCGGCCGCACTGGCCCTCATGGAAAAAGTCTTCTGTCCGGCCTCCTCAGACTGGAGGGGCCTGGGGCATATCGAAGACAGCGGCTTTGCAATAAGAGAGGAGTACGCGCAGTGGGACGCGGCAGGAAAATTCCGACTCTCCCCCGCGCCGGCGGCAGAGATCCCCGGCTGCCGCTGCGCTCAGGTCATACGCGGCGTTCTGAGCCCTGACGGCTGCCCCCTTTTCCGCAGAGTCTGCACGCCGGAAAATCCGGTGGGGCCATGCATGGTTTCCGGCGAAGGGGCATGTGCCGCGGCGTTTCAGTACACGGTCTGAACAAGAAGTAAAACGGAGGGAATAAAAATGAACGACAGAATCACACTGGACTATGGGAGCGGAGGACTGAAGACATCCGAACTGATCGATTCCATCCTGCTTCCCGCATTCGACAATCCCGCTCTTTCCCAGCTCGGAGACGGCGCTGTCCTTGACGGAAGTCAGAAACTTGTCTTTTCCACCGACAGTTTCGTTGTCTCCCCCTGGAAATTTCCCGGAGGAGACATCGGAAAACTTTCTGTCTGCGGCACAGTCAATGATCTGTGCATGGCCGGCGGCACTCCCAGGTATCTGAGCCTCTCTTTTATTCTGGAAGAAGGCTTCCTGTTTTCTGATTTCCGGCAGATCGTCGCTTCCATCGCGAAGGAAGCAAAAGAAGCCGGAGTAATGATTGTCACCGGAGACACCAAAGTGGTCGATTCCGGAAAAGGGGACGGAATCTATATCAACACCGCGGGCATCGGTTTTCAGCGCACCGTACTTCCCGGAAAATCCGGGATCAAACCCGGAGACGCCGTCCTTGTCAGCGGGACTGCCGGATGCCATGGAGCCGCAGTCATGATGGCCCGCTCCGGTCTTCTCCGGGAGGACAGCCCGCTCTGCTCCGACTGCCGTCCGCTCCATCTTATCTCCTCCGCCGCTCTGGACGCGGCAGACGAAGGAGACGTCCGCATTCTCCGCGATCCCACAAGAGGCGGCCTTGCGACCACACTCAACGAGTTTACGGAGGGTATGCCCTTCTCCATCGAGCTGGATGAAAGCAGCATCCCTGCAGATCCGGCTGTGGAAGCCGCCTGCGACATGCTGGGGCTGGACCCGCTCTACTGTGCCTGTGAAGGCCGCATGCTGGCCGTGTGCGACAGGGAGGCCGCCGACGATATACTGCGCGCGGTAAGAGCGGTTCCCGGAGGAGAAAATGCCGCCCGGATCGGAACCGTCACAGAATCCATGCCGGGAAAAGTTCTTCTCAGGACTCCCATCGGAGGAAGACGCATCCTGTCCAAACTGAGCGGCATGCAGCTTCCGCGGATATGCTGAATCACGCCTCCGCCCTTGAATTCCCGGACCGGCTGGTGTATACTTCTATTAAATATTTATTAATTAAGGAGTTAACGATATGAGCGACGAGTTGAGAGAACAGTTTTTCACATCGATCCTGCACTTCAGAAAACTGGAATCCGCCCTTTCTTCAGAATGTGAGATGCAGATGAACGAGATGGTGATTCTTCACAGCATTGCCGGCACCTGCTGCCGCGAATGCCCGTGCATGAATCTCGATGTTCCGAAAATACAGAAGAAGCTGCATATCTCAAAGCCTGCCATCTCCTACATACTGAACGGGCTTGAGAAGAAGAATTATATCACCCGGGAGATCGATCCGAAGGACCGCAGGAAAGTCTCTATCAGCGCAACTCCCGAAGGCAGGGCCGCCGCGGAGGAATCCATGAAGAGATACGATGAGATCTGGTCCGGGATCCTGTCCCGGTTCGGGGAAGACAACATGCGTCAGCTCATTGACCTGATCCGCAGCCTGGACGAGCTCTACGAGGAATCCGGCAGATAAAAATCATGTTCTGACAGAATCGGATAGGGTAAGATTCCCTTCCCCTGTCCCCCGCGATCCCACGGGCAGCTCACGGCAGCCGCTTGCAGGACGTATCGCACAAAACGGAGGACGCCGAAATCACATCGGTATCCTCCGCTTTTCACTTTCTGTTTTCTTTTTACGGCAGAGCATATTCCGGCTCTTTCTGAACGGTCACTTTCACCCGGCCGTCTCCGCCGGTCACGACCAGTTCATCCCGGTCCGAGGGTTTCGCCTCAAGAATCTCATCCGCCACGGCATTCTGCAGCATGGACTGGATCGTCCTCTTAAGAGGCCTTGCCCCGTAAGCAGGATCATATCCCTTCTCCGCCAGCAGTTCCACGGCGCTCTCCTCCACTTTCAGACGGATCCCCTGCCTGCGCATTCTCTCTGACAGCTTCTCCACCTGCAGATATGCAATTTTCCGCACATCCTCCTGCTTCAGCGGATGGAAGACAATGACCTCATCCAGACGGTTGATGAATTCCGGCCGGAATGTCATCTTCACCGCCTCCATAACACGGCTTCTAATGTTCTGTTCACGTCTGTCCTCCTCATTTTCCTCGTTCCGGGCAAATCCCAGAGAACTCTTTCCTGTGATCTCCCGTGCTCCGATATTGGAGGTCATAACAATGATTGTATTCTTGAAGCTTACCGTGCGCCCCTGGGCGTCGGTAAGCCGTCCGTCATCCAGGATCTGAAGAAGCGTATTCCAGACATCCGGGTGCGCCTTCTCAATCTCATCAAAAAGAATGATACTGTACGGTTTCCTGCGCACCATCTCCGTGAGCTGGCCGCCCTCGTCATACCCCACATATCCCGGAGGCGATCCGATCAGCTTGGACACCGTGTACTGTTCCATGTACTCCGACATGTCAAGCCGGATCATTGCGTCTTCATCGTGGAACATCACCTGAGCGATAGCCCGGCACAGTTCTGTCTTGCCCACACCGGTAGGTCCGAGGAACAGGAATGACCCGATGGGTCTCTCCGGATCCGCCACTCCTGTACGTCCCCGGCGTATCGCTCTCGCAACGGCGGATACGGCCTCATCCTGCCCGATCACACGCCGGTGCAGCGTGTTCTCCAGTGTACGCAGCCGCTCGCTCTCATCCTCTGTGAGCATGGTAACCGGTATCTTCGTCCATGCGGAAACCACCTTCGCAATGTCCTCCGCATCCACACGGCTGCACTGTTCCTTCTTCCACTGCTCCTGCCGGTCGGCCAGATCCTTCGAGAGTTCATTCTGGCGGTCGCGCAGGACGGCCGCCTTCTCATATTCCTGGGCGTCTGCCGCTTTCTTCTTCTCCTTCTCCGTGGCGCGTATCTCATCCTCCAGCTGAAGAAGACAGGGGGGCGTGGTCATTCCCCTTGTCTTGATCCTGGAAGCCGCCTCATCCATCAGGTCCACCGCCTTGTCCGGAAGAAACCGGTCCTGGATATATCTGTCCGACAGTTCCACGGCCGCACGTACCGCTTCCTCCGTGATCGTAAGTCCGTGGTAGGCCTCATACCGGCCTTTCAGGCCCATCAGGATGCGGACCGCATCCTCTTTATCCGGCTCCTCCACCGTAACCGGCTGGAAGCGCCGTTCAAACGCGGCGTCCTTCTCAATATGCCTGCGGTACTCTTTCAGCGTGGTGGCTCCGATAACCTGAAGTCCTCCCCTGGCCAGAACCGGCTTGAGAATATTCGCCGCATCCATGGTCTCGCTGGCGCCTGCGCCTGCCCCCATGATCATATGGAGCTCGTCGATAAACAGGATAACATTCCCGTCCCGCTCCGCTTCCTCCAGAAATGTCTTCATCCGCTCTTCGAAGTCTCCCCGGAATCTTGCGCCGGAGAGCATTCCTACAAGATCAAGGGAGATGATCTTTTTGTCCTTCAGGTTGGCGGGGACGCGCCCCTCGGCGATCCGCTGAGCCAGTCCTTCCACCACGGCAGTCTTGCCTACGCCCGGTTCTCCCGTAAGCACCGGATTATTCTTGGTGCGCCGGGACAGCACCTGGATCATCCGTTCAATGACGTCCTCCCGGCCGATCATGGGATCATATTTTCCCTCCCGGGCTTTCCGGGTGACATCTGTCCCGAACTTCTCAAGCACCTTTTCTTCTTCCTGTTCTTCCCCTTCCTCAGAGACGCCATCCGCCGTCTCCGGGATCACCGGAGTGTTTCCCGGCCCCAGATCGCTGCGTATCTCTTCCGGATCCGCCTTCAGGGAGAGGATGAGCTGAGACGCCGCGCATTCTCCTGCATCCAGAATCCCGCGGAGCAGATCCTCGGGCTCCACGTTTTCATGGCCCTGCGCCTTCGCTCTTTGCTCGGCAAGATGCAGGACTTCCTCCGCTTCCCCCGAGACCTGAACTCCGTGGAAACTTCCGCCTGCATTCGCGTCAAAATCATACTGGCGAAGATATTCTTCGATCAGATTTCTGTCCAGGCCGTTTCGCCTCAGGGCCCGGCCTGCCGCGCCCGTATCCTGGGACAGCGCCCAGAGAAGATGTTCGCTCCCGATAAAACCGTGCCCCATATAAGATACAAACCGAAGCGCGGACTGAAACACCTTCATCATCCTTTTTCCGAACAGATTCAGATTAATTTCCATGGGTGCACACCTCCTTTTCTATGGTTGCGATATCATCACGGATCCTCGCCGCCTCCTCATAATTCTCCCTCTCTGCAGCCTCGCTCAGACGGACGCGGAGAGCCGCAAGCTTCCTGCGCTTGACCAGTCCGTCCACAGCAGTCTCCGGAAAGGCACGATCTCCGAGCCTGCGCGGCTCCCTCTTTCCCGGCCACCAGCCGGTATAATTCTTAAAGGCTTCCGCCTGTCCCGAAGAGAGGGCTCTCTGCCACATCTTCTGCAGGCAGTCTTCACAGACAGGCACCTGATAGACAGTTCCCATCCAGTTTATATAGAAAACTCTGTCTGACTTATCTCTGTTACAGAACTGACATTTCATTCAAATCACCTCTCATACTATATTATGATGCCGGGGTCAAAAAGTATTTTGCCCCTGTCGCTGCAGAACGGGGCAGGCTCAGCAGACACGATGTATCGCCGGGACTGCCCCGCCATTATTCAAATGCTTAATAGTTAAGTTTTTAATAATATAGTACAAAATTTTTAAAATGTCAACATTGTGGAAATTATTTTCTCTTTTTCCAGAGATATACCGCCATGCCTGTGACAAATCCCGCAAGAGCAGGGCACACCCATCCGAACCCCCTGTCCGAAAACGGAAGAATATGTGCCGCCTTCTCCGTCAGCCATTCCGTATGAAGCGCTGCCCTCGCGGCTTCCGGCAGCGCCCGGAGCAGATCAAACAGGGCGGCAGCGGACGTAGCCCCTGCGGTCCACCGCAGAACTCCCCTGTTGTTTCCGAAAAACCGGCCGCCCAGAGTGAGCAGGATCAGCACAATCGCCAGAGGATACAGGAACATAAGCACAGGCATAGAATACGCGATGATCGCGTCCAGTCCGAGATTGGCGATCAGAAAGGACAGAATACAGAAGGCTGCTGCCCAGAAATGATAGGAAGGCCCTTTGGAAAATATTTTCACAAATGTCTCCCCGCAGCTGGTGATCAGACCCACCGCCGTCTTCAGGCAGGCCACTGTAACCGTGACCGCCAGTATGACAGCGCCGGCCGGTCCGAAATAATGTTCCGCGATCTGAGCCAGAGCCTCCCCGCCATTGTCCGACGCCTCCAGCAATCCCCTGCTCTGCGCGCCCATGACAGTGACCAGAACATAGATCAGCGCCATGAGCGCCGAACTGAACAGACCTGCCCTCACCGTATATCCCGCAACTTTTCCGGGCTCCTTCACGCCCAGATTCCGGATCACTTCCACCACAATGATGCCGAACGCCAGCCCCGCCAGCGCATCCATCGTGTTATATCCCTCCAGAAGCCCCGTGAAAAACGCTCCGCCCGCGTAGGCTCCCGAAGGAGCCGCCTCCCCGATGTCTCCCATGGGAGACAGAAGCGCCCTCACTACCAGGATTCCGAGAAAGCAGAGGAAGAGAGGATTCAGCACTTTCCCGATCCATGTCAGGATCTCTCCCGGTCTGAGGGAAAAGAACAGAACCGCTCCGAAGAAGAGCAGGGAGAAGACCGCCAGCCCCAGGCTCTGTCCTGTTCCCGGAAGGATCCTCTCTATCCCCACTGTATAGGAAACCGTGGCACATCTGGGAATGGCAAAAAACGGTCCGATGGTCAGGTACAGCGCACAGGTAAAGAAAAGTCCGTACCCCTTTCCCACTCTGCTCCCCAGCTCCAGAAGCCCGTTTTCACGGCTGATCCCCAGAGCCGCAACGGCAAGAAGCGGCAGCCCGACTCCTGTGATCAGGAATCCGGCTGCCGCCTTCCACATGTCCGCTCCGGCAAGCTGTCCCATGGACGCGGGGAATATGAGATTCCCCGCCCCGAAAAACATGCCGAAAAGCATGCTCGCTACTGTTATTATTTCTCTGAAATTCAGCTTTTTCATTTTAATTTCCCGCCTGATATTCATATATGGACTGCACTTCCCCTGAAGTCAGGTTCTTCTTTAGCATTGTGCTCCTGTCATGGATATAGGAAGTCCGCCATCCCGAAAAATTCTCCGTATCCATGACAGCGTGATCCAGCATAAAGTATACATCGTCGCCCACTCTCACGGCATATCGTACGCTCAGCGCGCTCTCTCCGCCCATCTGGCCGCACGGTTCACTTCCCGCCGAAGCATAATCAGACCGACTGATCAGTATCTCCGGATTTCCGTTCTCTTCATTGAAAAATCCGATCTCTCCGTCCTTCGTATAATATCTGTCCATGGGCTCAATATATATGCTTCCGCCTGACTCAATGGATGTGCCTGTCACCGTTCCGTCATCATTTACAGTAAATATCGCGTCCTGAAGGCCGTCATTTCCGGCCACAACTTCTCCGGATGATCCGTCCTTTGACACACGGACAATCTTTCCTCCCGAGAAGGAAACCGAACTGCCGGAATAGCTTCCATAGGAGAAATATATATCATTTTCCTTAATGACCATAAATGTGATCACCGCGTCTCCCATAAAATCATCATCCGGATACAGATCCGGCCCGGTGGTATACAGATTCTTCTGACCGGATCCGCCTGCCTGGATCACCGCCAGAGTCACTCTGCCTTTCCCTGCTGCCTCCGCATCACTCTCGGGCGGCTGATAGTAAATGCTCTCTCCGTCGGCTGTCAGGAATCTGCCGGAGACAAGTTCTCTTCGCTCTCCCGTCTCCGGGTCGATCACATCAATCCGGCTGTACGTATTGTCTGAACAGATGACCCTGTTCCCGGCGCCGGCCTGAAGCTTTCCCTCTCCCCAGTCTTTTTGTTCTCCGGTATCCATATCGTAGCTGCATACCGCGCTGCCGCTCATGTCATCCACGGTCCGCTCATAGAAGATCCTGTTTCCTTCCAGCAGAAGTTTTCCGTCTCCCGCCGTCTCAAGAACAACCGTCTCATTTCCTTCCGGATCCCTTGCCGTCAGCTGGTTCACTGCTCCGACAACAGGCTGGAACTGAGCTCCGGCCGCAGAATCTTCGAAGCTGTCCGGGCCGTATTTCCAGTAGTAGACTGTTCCGTCTGTGCCGGAGACAACCTCGCCGGCCAGCTGATCCGCCTCATGAATGATCTCCGATGCCGGTATCTCGATATCGACGATATTCACTTCGTTTGCCTCGACTGTGATCTCCCTGGTCTGCGTATTAAAATTATCTCCGCCGACTTCCAGCGTATAGTTTCCGGCTTCCAGAAGAAGCGTATAGCACGGCAGAATGTAGGTTCCCTCATCTTCTTCATGCAAGCCGATCTTCGCCGGGTCCGTCTCCGACACCTTATCCCCGTTTTCGTTATACACAGCAACAGAGGTCACATCCAGATTCGCATAGCTGTCTTCTCCGGACTTGGAATAAATCACACCGGTCACTGTCCCCAGTTCATGGGCCGCCGCATCTTCTGTTCCGGCTATACTCAGCGCCATGTCCACACAGGTATATGCATTCACAATCTGCGCAAAGTCTGCCACGTTTTCTGCCCATTCTGATATCCAAGGCCGCTCTTCAGGACTAAGAAAATTAGCCCATGTGGATGTCTCAATTATCATTTTCACCTGTTCCGGGCTCAGATCCGGGTTGATCCCCCAAATCAGCGTTGCCAGTCCAGACACAATCGGAGTCGCCATGGAAGTCCCGCTTTTCACCGAAGTGATATTCGTGGGCATATCACTGAGCACATCCACTCCCGGAGCATATACATTTACCCGGTCTCCTCCGTTGCTGAAAGATACCCGGCGGAAAGTTCCTTCCCCGGAATCATACTCCGCGGCACCCACAATAATAATCCGGTCTGCCACTTCCTCGTCTGCGATGGCCCCCAGGTAATCATACGAGGCATCAAATGTCTCCTGACTGGTGCTGTCATTCCCTGCCGACTTGCATATAAGGAAATCGTATCCCGCATCAATATATTTTTTCAGGAAATCCTCCATCAGAATGCTGTTTGTATCCACGAACTTTTCATATGCCTTATCCCCATGCTGAGCTCCCTTCAGCGCATTCGAAAATCCCATGGAAATGTTGATCACTTTCGTTCCTTCATTCAGCATCAGGGACATCGCGTATTTCACTTCAAAGACATCACTCCACCTGGAAGCCTGTGTCTCCGCTGCTTCGTCCGATCCCATTGCATATCCGTAAAGCTCTGCATTCTGGCTGACTCCGGTTATCCCGAATCCGTTGCCGCCCTGAGCTGCTATCAGGCCGGCCACATGCGTGCCGTGAGAATACGAAGTGCATTCAGCTGCCGCGGCCTCAATGGCATCCTCGTCTCCCGATCCGGCGATATCCGTCAAATGCTGATACGCCTGTCTGTAAAGCTCCGTCACCGAACAGTTCCCCTCTTCATCGGCCGGATTGTTCCAGGTCTTCGCAAAGACGTTCTCATCAATATCCTCATTCGTCGTGTCAAACACGGAATCGATAATACCGGCCTTTACCGTCTCAGTATCAAAATCCATGTTCCAGACCGTGGGCATATTTACAGCTTCCGCCCACCAGTTCTTGCCGGATGGATTCTGTATGTTCCACTCCTGTCCGGAAAGATCCTCTGCGTCGTACCCGTCGATCCACGGATCTTTCGCATAATCAACAGAGTCCATGTTTACCTCTGCAACGTAGGAGATGGTGGCTGTCTCAACAAGGCGGCTGTCATTCAGCTCTTCCGCCGTGCTCTCCAGCTCCTGATATGACATGCCGTCTTCAAACAGAATCTGATAATCGTCTGTCACGGAAATGTAGCCCACGATCTCCCCGCCGTATTCCGCCGCCAGTTTCTCGATGTCGTCAAAAGACGCGTTTTCCGCGGCGGTGAGAAGCAGCTGAGAATCGGCATAATAGACCCCGTCTTCCGCCGCCACGTCTTCCTCTGTCAGCGGCCGGCAGTATGCCTCATACTCCTCCGTCTCCATCCTGTCCCGGGAGAAGATGCCGCTCTTCACCAAGACCAGAATCCCGGCGGCTATGATAAGCACTGTCGCTATGATCAGAATAATCAGGGGCAGCAGCCACGGCCTTTTCTTCTTCGGCTGCGGAGGCGCCGGGCGTGGAGCACCGGCCGTGCCGTCCTCAAATCTTGTTCCGCAGTTCCGACAAAAACGGGCATGATCCGAATTCTCATGCCCGCAGTTTCTGCATATCTTCATAAGTCATTCCCCCTTGATGTGGTGTTGGACTATATTTTATCACCGGGCAGGGGAAATAGCAAGGCTACCGCCTTCTCCATGGCCTCTGTCAGTTCCTCCGCATCGAATACCTTCAGTCCTCTCACCGCATCTGCCGGAATCTTCCTGTACTCTTTTATCTCCCGGAGGATCTTCCCCACACGTGAGAAGTCTGCCTCCCCGATCTCCGGATCCCGGCCGGGTTCCAGAGCTTCCGGGAGGTCATACCGCTCACACAGCCACGTGTTCATCTTCGTATAATCTCCATAATAATACTCCTCCGACAGGTACCGCGACACAGGGATTCTCTCGCCGGACTTTCTGACCAGCACACAGCTGATCCCGGCTCTTTGCTCCGTCTCCCGCCCTGCAGAGTCGTAAAATGCCGCCGCCTTCGGGATATAATCCCGGAAGAACCATCTGTCAATATACAGGTGGAGACCGTATCCCCGATATGCCGGTTCACTCAGCCGTTCCCGGTACTTATCCAGAAAGCGTTTCAGATGCGGCCATTCCATGAACCTGTCCCGGTACCGGGGATCCCGGAAGTGTGAGGCTGATTTTTCTTTCACGGTATCCGGGAGGAGGTTCCCTATGTAAAATTCATTCTGCTTTTCCGGATCGATGCGCAGAGGATCCCCGGCCGGCAGAAGGTCAAGGTACATCTTCGCGGCGGTCAGATGCAGGATATAGCCCGGCATGTCACTCACCCTGCCAGGCTTTTACAAGCTCTGTCATACCGGCAACAGCCTGCCTGTCCACCGGTTCCCGGCCCCAGCTGATCCGGACCGCGCAGGAGATCCTCTCGTCGTCCAGACCCATGGCCCGAAGCACATAGCTTGGCTCATAGCTGTGGGATGTGCAGGCAGAACCGTTGGAGATACCGCCCAGTCCTTCCATTTCCATGGCCAGCATAAGCGCCTCCGAATCATAGCCGTCAAAACTGATATTCAGTGTATTATTCAGGCTCAGAGCAGGATCTCCGTTGATCCGGAAGCGAACCCCGCTTTCCCGGAGCACCTCAAATATCATCCTGCGGTTTTCCCCGCATTTCTCCCTGTCAGCGGCATACTCCTTCTCAAGAATCGCCGCGGCCTCCCCCATTCCTCCGATCAGAGCGGCCGGCAGGGTTCCGGGACGCATTCCTCTCTCCTGGCCGCCTCCGTACATGATAGGGCGCAGCTCCGATCTTCTGCCGTTCTTATTCCTGATGACCAGAACGCCGACTCCCTGCGGGCCGTACATCTTATGAGCCGAGGCGGAGAGCAGGTCATACCGGAGCCGCCGCAGTTCCTCCACCAGCTTTCCGCAGCTCTGGGAAGCGTCAATGTGAAAGTAAACCTCTGTCCCCTCCAGCGCTTTCCCGATTTCCTCCACCGGCTGTATCGTTCCCGTCTCATTGTTCACATGCATGACGCTCACCAGAAGGGTGTCCGGGCGCACGCGTCCCACCACATCCTCCGCATGAACCCGCCCGTCTTCATGGGGAAGCACATACTCGATCTCAAATCCCTTTTTCTCAAGATGTCTGCAGGGCTCCAGGATGGACTTGTGTTCAATGGCGGTGGTGACGATATGCCGCTTTCCGGAACGTATTCCGTATTCTTCAAGCCCCAGCACAGCCATATTATTGCTCTCTGTGGACCCGCTCGTAAAAAACACAAATTCGTCCGCTGTTCCGAGCAGTCCCGCCACCTTCATCCGGGCGTCTTCCACAATGCTCTTTGCGTCGCTTCCGAACCGGTGCGTTCTGCTGTCTGCATTGCCGAAATGATTCCGGTATATATCTGTCATTTTTTCCAGAACTCTTTCATCGACCGGAGTCGATGCGTTATAGTCCAGATACGCTCCCATTTTCTTCCTCCTCTGCCTTCAGCGCCAGACCGAGCAGATCTTCCAGAGATCTGATGTAGTTCGTGCCCGACAGATATGCGATCCCGCGGCTCAGATGAAGATTAAAATACTTCGCCAGCGTCGTGTCGTCCGTCCCCAGACCGTCCCGGATGCATCTCGCACGGATCAGCGCCTCATACAGTTTATAATTCTCTCCGCCAAAGGTAAACCAGCTGATCTCTACATTGCTTTCCTCCCCCTGAGGGAGCTCCATGGGAATGGATTTTTCCCTGAGAGAACAGCACAGCGCCCAGCGGCACAGTACATTCCAGTTCTGGATTCCCGTCCTTCCCTTCAGACGGGACAGCTTCTCCTTGTCCTGCACTGATAAACGGATCTGTTTCACAATCATGTTCTGTTTCCTCCAAAGTATCCCGGCCGGATCGACGAGCTCATAGTCTCCACATCGTACACCAGCGTGTATTCTCTTCCGACATATTTCTTCAGCTCCCTGTAATCCTTTTCCGTGATCTCCTGGTCAGTGGACAGGATGATCACCTGGTCGCTTGCCTTCGGAAAATAATTCTCTATCAGGCTTGTGCGGTGCACAGAATCCAGACGCGCCAGAGGCGTATCGATGATCAGAGGGAACTCCGCCTTTGAACAGATTCCGAGCGCCCACAGCATGGCGATCACCAGGATCTGCTTTTCGCCGGAAGAGAGCATCTGGTGATCGACCTTCTGCCCGTTCTTGTTAAAATAGGAGAATTCCAGTGTTTCATGGTCAATCCGGATTTTCTGTATCAGCCCTTTCTTGGCGATGATCTTCTGGAAGCACTCTGCCATCTGTTCGGCCAGATCATCCGCTTTCAGCGCCTGCAGTTTCTTCCGGTAGTTCTCCATGAGCTCGATCTGCATCTGAGCATAGGTTACAATCCGCAGATTCTCGTCATACTCCTCCTGCTCTTTCACAACATTCTCAAGGATCTGCTTCCGGTTTCTCCTGAGGACCTCAAGACCGTTCTGCAGTTCCTCATATTCCCGGCCGATGATCTCATATCCCGACTCGGCCTGTCCGATCCGGTAACCGTTCTCGGACAGACGCCGGTGAAGGTCTTTTATCTGCTCATCCTCTACCTCCACGGCAAGGTAATTATTGATCTCCTCTTCCCTGCTGTTCAGCTTCTGCTTCTCCCGGATCAGTTCCCTGCACCGGTTCGACTCATCCTTCAGTATATCCGGCAGTTCCGAGAGACGCGCAAGAGTGTCCTCATCCAGACTGTATCTGTCCCCGTCATCTGTGATCCGTTTCCTGACCGATTCAAGAAATCCCTGAAGCCCGGGATCCCATTCTTTTCCCTCGGAATATTCCCCGTAGAGCTGAGGAAACTGCTTCAGAATACAGAGGAACATATCTGAAACTGCACAGGATCCCTTTCCTGATTGCGTCCGCCAGTCCGAACCGGAAAATAACGGGCCCGATCTCCCGCTCCAGGAACTCTGTTCCCGCCTCGTCAAATTCACGGATCGGCGTTGCGCTCAGGCCGAGCCGAAAACGAAAGTTCTGCAGCTCCGGTCCGGCTATCTCCCGGAACGCCGCCGAACCGGCTCCGTGGACCTCGTCAAATATGAGCAGCGTCCGCTCTCCCTGACGCCTCATCCTCCTGAGCACAGACCGTATCCTCTCCCCGTCCCTGGAGACAAGAAGGATCTTCTGCGCTCCCTCCGTCAGCATGAAACGCGAAAATTCATTGTGTTCTCCGTACCACCGGAACAGAAGCGCTTCCGTGCACCGCATCAGAAGCTCCCTGTACCACTGGTCAAGAAGATCATTCCCGTATGTGATCACCAGAACCTGATCGACTTCTCTTCTGTCATAAAGCTCCTGAATAATACGAATGGCCGTCCTGGTTTTCCCTGTACCGGTGGCCATCTCCAAAATCCCTTTTTCTCTTTTCATGAAGCAGCGTACCGCTTCATCCTGATGTTCCCATCTGTCGTATCCCATAACGCTTAAAATACTTTCGGCAGCGGAGCCGAAGGCGCCGCCGCCTGATTCATCCTCGTTGTCCTCTGGTCATAATGATAAATGAAACAGTGGGGGAATACAAGGGGAATATGGGAAATATTTTCCATGGGCAGGGCCGGGGTTCTGTCAGTTGCGGAATGCATCCTGATCGATCATCATCGAACTAAGCCTGACAAATTTTGCCGCGCTCTCCAGTTCACTGCGGAACTGTTTTACATCCTCATTCCAGTCATAACGCATTCCCTTTCGAAGCGAAGCGCCCGACTCTTTTCCCGACAAAAACTCATCCAGCCCGCCCGGGCTGTTCTCCGCCCTGCATAGAACATCAAATATCCAGATAACCTTTTCCTTAATAAACACGCGGAGCTTCTTGGATGCCACAGATGATTCACTGATCCCGTTAATAAGTTCCTGCAAATACGTGAACAGCTCACTGCCCACAGCTTCCCTTATGACTGACATATCACCTCTTCCCGTGTCCATGATCCAGGTTAAGTCCGTGCTTCTGCAGGCGGAGCTCAGTCTGATCCACATCATTTCAAAGCACATAAGAAACGGATGCTGTGGAGCCTGACCTCTCACAATTTTATGAATACATTCCGCCTTTTCCAACAGTTTTTCCTGTGTCCGGATCTCAGTATCACTGAAAAGCTTACAGAACATCTCCTCAAACTCTTTCCGGTCATCACAATCCATCTGTTGAAACATCTGTATGTATTCCTTATATTTCTCCTGAAATCCTGATGAAACACGTCCCCGGTCTATTGTAATCGTAAAATCAATAAACTTTCTCAGATACTGATCAACATCGGTCATTTCTCCAAAAATCTGGCGAATCGAATATGTCAGCTGCCTCTTATCCATTGCAACAATTACAGTAACATTCGGAATATCAACAAACAGATGATGTATCCGCTCCAGCACTTTCATCTCATATTCCGGCAGACATCTGTCCAGCTCGTCCACGACAAAAATAATGTTTTTTGTTTTTGCAATTTTCCGAATCCTTTTTCTGGCAAATTCCAAAGTCCTTTTAAAAGAATACAGACTGTCATATTCCTCATTTTCCTTTTTCGTCTCCTCTTTTTTATCGGAAGCCGTATGCAGCATGCCTATAACATCTACCCCTAGTTTATTCTTTACAACCTCCCTGGCAATATCCTCCACAGCTCCTATGACAGTCTGCCCTGCAGCCTTTACTGTATCTTCCATCTCTCCGGAAAGCAGTCCCCCGTCTTTAATCGTATCAAGCATGGCTGCAACAATGGCGATCAGCGGTTCATCATAGTAATCATACTGCCAGCAGTCATAATGAAAAATAAAATACTTATTCGTTTTCCTGTCATCTTTTTTCAGTTTCGACGCCTCATCTTCAAACAGGCGTAGTATAAATGTCTTGCCCGATCCCCAGTCTCCGTTAAGCGCGAATACGGAAGCTGCATTTCTGCTGCTGAGTCCTTCCGTAATCATAAGAAGATTTTTTACTATTTCTCCCCGATTCAGAATATCTGTCTTCTGCACATACATCCCTCTCTCCCCATCTCCTCAGCATTATTCAAATGTTATGCCATGCAATATAAACTCTGCACTAAGCATATTCATATCGCTGAAATCAGTAGGAAATGTAGCTAACACAATCTGCCCCACATTCCTGCGCACCTCATAATCACAGTCCGCCAGATCAAATTTCTTTACCGTTCTTTGCCCCGGCACGTCATTCTTTACATAATACGTATATTTTTTTGAAAGATCATTTTTACATTTCAGCTCCAGATTCAGCACTTTTAGCCCTGCATCCAGAAATTCTATATCCACAGCCAGTTTCTGTTTTCTGCCAAGATCCAGCGACTCATCAAATTCATAATACAGACCGGCAAATTCCGGAATATCCGGTCTTAATCTGTTCGGCTCCATAGTAATTTGTATTTTATACTCATTCGCCCCGATTTCTGTCACCGTATAAACTGTACGCTCTTTTCCGTTAGCAGCAAAAAACTTTAATTTCTCTTTCATAATATCTATCCTCCTCATTTCTGTCTGTATGGTCTTCATTTCCAAAACAGGGCATATTTTCTTTCAGGCATTTACCATATGCAAAATGGCAAAGTTTCTCATACTGCCAATCATGAGAAACTTTGCCACCACTGAAAAAATTGTAGCATATTTAATTAATACTAACAAGTACAGAAAAACAGATTCCCTTACTCCACCGTCACTGACTTCGCAAGGTTCCTCGGCTTATCCACATCCAGACCTTTCGCGACACTGACATAGTATCCCATCAGCTGCAGAGGGATAATGGCCAGACTGGTTGTGAAATACTGCTCTGTCTTAGGCACATACACGGAGAAATCCGCCGTGTCTTCGATGCTGTAGTTTCCGTAAAGAGTAAGCCCCATCAGATATGCGCCGCGGCTCTTCACCTCCACCATGTTGCTGACCGTCTTCTCGAACAGAGCCTGCTGCGTTGCGACTCCGACAACAAGAATGCCGTCCTCAATCAGGCTGATCGTTCCATGCTTCAGCTCACCTGCCGCATAAGCCTCCGAGTGGATGTAACTGATCTCCTTCATCTTCAGGCTGCCTTCCATGCTGATTGCATAGTCGATTCCACGGCCGATGAAAAAGATGTCCTTCGCATTTGCATATTTGCTGGCGAACCACTGAATCCGCTCTTTGTCGTCCAAAGCTTTCTGAATCTTCTCCGGCAGCCGTTTCAGTTCTGCAATCAGTTCAGAATAGCGGCTGTCATCGATTAAGCCTTTCACTTTCGCTGTCTCTATCGCCAGAAGATAAACCGCAATCAGCTGCGTGCTGTATGCTTTGGTTGTTGCGACAGAGATTTCCGGCCCTGCATACGTATAGAGAATGTAATCGCTTTCGCGCGCAATGCTTGATCCGACAACGTTTACGATGCCGAGAACCGGTATGCCGCGATCCTTCGCAAGCCGGAGTGCAGCAAGACTGTCGGCAGTCTCGCCGGACTGTGATACCACGACTACAATTGAATTCTCAACAAGTTTTGGATTCCTGTAACGGAACTCCGAAGCCAGATCCACTTCCACAGGGATATCCGCCAGATCTTCCAGCACATATTTTCCCACCATACCTACATGATAGGCAGATCCGCAGGCCACAATATAAATGCGCTCCAGATCCTTCAATACCTCATCGTCAAGTCCTGTTTCAGCAAGATCGATCTTTCCATCCTTCACATAAGCTCCCACGGTATCCTGAACGGCTTTCGGCTGCTCGTGGATCTCCTTCAGCATGAAATGCTCATATCCGTCCTTTTCAGCGGACTCCGCATCCCACTTGATCTCAGTCATATCTTTCTGAATCTCTTCCCGGTCAATGTTATAAAAATGAATCTCATCCGGGGACATTTCAGCTATCTCAAGGTTATCAATATAATAGACGTTCCTTGTCCTGTCCAGTATAGCCGGAACATCTGAGGCAATCAGGCTTCCCTTTTCACTCTTACCGATTATAAGCGGGCTGTCTTTACGGGCCGCGAACAGTTTTCCCGGATAATCCTGGAACATCACGCCCAGAGCATAAGATCCTCTGATCCTCAGCATGGATCTGGTAAGAGCCTCCAGCGGGGTTCCTGTTTTCTTATAGTAATAGTCCACAAGTTTGACCGCGATCTCCGTGTCCGTCTGAGAATAGAACGAATATCCTGATTTCAGCAGCTTTTCCTTGATCTCCTGATAGTTCTCTATGATTCCGTTATGCACCATAATGATGGATCTGTCATCCGTACAGTGAGGATGCGCATTCGTCTCCGACGGCTCACCGTGAGTCGCCCAGCGGGTGTGACCGATACCGCATGTTCCCGGCACCGCTGCGCCTCCGTCTGTCTTCTCGGAGAGAATCTTCAGGCGCCCTTTCGCCTTCACGATCTCCGTTTTTCCCGTAGCCTCGTTGAACACTGCAATTCCTGCGGAATCATATCCGCGGTATTCCAGTTTCTCAAGTCCTTTTAATAAAATCGGTGCAGCCTGTTCACTGCCTACATATCCTACAATTCCACACATAGCCTTACCTTTCTGTTAAACCTGCCGCCCACTGTTTATATTACATATGCCGGCAGACCTGCTGTTTTACATGTAATACAGAAATATTATCGTGAAAATGTGTGTATCTGTCAATACTTTTCTGCATAAACGGCCGTCCGGAAGTTCCGGCGGTTTCTTTCACATATTTCTCTGTACGCCTGTTCTGCTGTAATTACTCGTTTTTCCGTGATGCAGCTTTTCAGAACGGTCAATGCCGCTTCATGCTCCTCCCGGCCCGACGTAGAACCGCACAGATCTTCAATAACCGCACAGTCAACGAGATCGTTGTAGCAGTCAAGGACACTATTCAGCACACAGCATCCCGTATTGACACCTGCAAAATATATTTTATTTATCTCATTGTCATGAACAAAGCTTTGCAACTCTTCATTCCAGCAGCTGTACTTATCCTTGTCGAATATTTTTGCCATACAGTCACCAAGCTCCGGCACAATCTCCGCTTCTTCCGTGCCCTTCATACAGCTTGTCCAGCCTTCAAACACATAGCATGCCGTATGCTCGTGGTTCACATATCGTGTTCCTGCCGTAACGCAGTACGGTGAAATCTTTTTCTGAAAATCACGTATATCTTCAATGAGCGGGGCTGTGAAATTATTAATGAATCCTTTCTGCATGTCAATAATTAAGAAAAGTATATTCTGCATATTGAGACCTCCCGGGAAATTATAACATAATGATAGTATTGACGGAGAGAGGAATCTGTATCCGGCAGAAATTTTCAGACACATTTCACTGTTTCTCTTCCTTTTTCTCCTGACCATTCGCCTTACCGGAAATCTCTTTCCAGTATTGATGCTCTTCGGACAGATACTGCTCGCATGTTTCGATCATCATCCTGTCTTTGATCTTCTGATCCGAAATATCTGCAAAAATTCCTGTATCGGTAAAATACCACATTAAGAGACTTAGTATTTGTTCCCGCTTCGCACGATAAGACTGCCACAAAGCCTGAGAATTCTCCAGTTCAAGATATGCCGTCAGCGCGCTTACCGATGCCCCTAAAAGGGCAATAAAAGCTTTTATAAATATACTGTAATCGCAGAACAATGTTGCAATTGGGATCATCGCACCCAATACGATTATCAGAATTTTAATACGAAAATATTTCTTTTTATATTTTCTGCTGGCTTTGCTGTAATAGCCCATCTGGGGTATTACCCTGATTTCAATATAATTACGAGTGTTTTCATTTGTTAAAGCTTCTACCCATTTTTCAAGACTTTCATTTCTTTCATTGATCGTTTTTATATTTGCTTTTCCCATTTTTATCCTCTCATTCTCAAGCGCCCCTTATAGATTGACAGAATCAATCATTCCCTGTATCACGTTAATCACTGATGCAGGCATAAAAATTCGCTGCGTGCAAAGATATTTATAATGATGGAGCACTTTATTTTTTACCGTTTCTGCATATTGGCGTAACTGGGTCTTCATCTCGTCAGTAACAACAAATATTTTCAAAAATCTTTTCGCAATATTAACAAACAGCTCTGCCGCCGAACTCATTGCAATAATCAGGTTCAGAGCTCCAGCCGAATAAGACTGCTTCTCCTCCTCAGGCAGACATGAGTTTTTTGATATCCGGGATGGCCACAGTACAAGAGACGTCAGCATATACGTTCTGTAAATAAAACTACTCCGTTCCAACAGATCATTTGATACTTCCTTCATCTCCCAGTTCAAAATGTATTCGGCCGGATTTAAGCATCCCTCTGTTGTTTTCAGAAGGTTTTTTCCAGGGAATAACTCCCACATTCCTCTTAGGTAAAGTGCAAAATCTGCATAAAACAGATAACCTGTTTCCCATATGCCGTTTTTCGTCCTCGTTCTGTAATGAAGCAGCTTCTGACAGCATCTCTGCATCCATTCAAGAGTTTCTGTTCCCGCAATCATTTCGGTAATCAATTCACATTTTTGATTTTTCAGCTGATCAATACTGGCATTTTTCCAATAATATTCCGCAGCGTTCATAACAGGCAGCAGAAACAGATCTACTCTCTTTTCTGCCCTGTATGGATGAAAGCGTGGCACTTTTATTTGAGCCAGCGGCTTATTCGCAAGATGGTATTTTTCTCTCCCCTGCAGATAGATCTCATCCATCGCCCATCCTAAAACGGCCCCACATCTATCATTATCAGGAAGCCTGCCTCTGTCATATGCTTTCACAATCTGTCCTGCATATTTTCGGCTCATCAGGGGATCCGCCATGGGATGGCCGGCAGCTTTCTGCAGTAATAAAGCCCAGGTTTGATAGTCTTCAGGCCTGCCCGATATCTCTGCCGCCCGCTCTGACATTTCTGCCGTTTTATAATAGAGTTCGGCAGATTTATGTAAATCACTCATACTTCCAATAGAATCGTAGATCTCTGCCAGCTGCTGATAAACCGCAGACCATAAAGTGCAGAAATCCTTCTGAGTACCTTTCCATTTTTCCATCTCAGACAGAATCCTGTAATTATTTTGACAGTATGCAAGGGCTGTTTTCAAATTGCCCGAATCTTCTGACGTTTCATAGATCTTCGCTATTGAAGAATTAATATATATCTTCAGTTTTAGATTTAACATAACCAGAAAGTATTCCATCCGACTTTGTTTTCTTATACTTTCTGCCCTAATATACAATTCCATGGTTCTCTGCATCTCAGCCTGATCGGAATATCTCTGCAGCAGTCTGCCGTTCAAGATATATATATAAGGAAGATACCATAAAAATTCCTGCATATCTTCATTCTCTGTGACAGCCCTGTCCACTTTCTCCAGTACTTCTAAATTATTCTCCAGTCCTACGCGGTATTTCACGGCTGCCGGCTCCATGAACAACTGTGCAGATTTAGAAACAAGATTATATATATGAGTCCGCCAATAAAGGTGGTTATAATCGTCTGTACCTGACGCCTGTGGTGAAACCGTATCCAGAATTTCCAATGCCTCTCTGAATGCTTCTCCGGCTCTGTTGCCGGAATATCCTAAATTCATCTCCCCCTGAGATATGAGGGACTCTATCATTCTCCGCTTATCATCAGTGGTTCCTCTGATTCTCAACAAATATCTGTCCGCTTTTGTTCTCTGCTCTGTATATGACAAGGCCTGCTGAAAATCCCCCTGTTTTTGACAGATATATACACAGCCGATGCAGAACCTCTCCCACTCCTCAATTATACCCGTATCATGTATTTTCACGGAAAACATATACTGAAACAGTTCTGACAGACTGTTCTTTAATAAATTCAGATATTCTGTTCCTTTATATACTCCTATAAGCCCCTTATATGATTCAATCAGCAGATGGGATACCAGACAATGAAGGAATCCTGTTCCGGCTCCGTTCACTGCCGCATTCCCGATCAGGTCGCAAATCCACTCCGCGCCTCCATGTTCCGAAATATATTGAAGTTCAGCAACTGTATACTTTTCAACCAGCGGATCATCCCCATACCCGGTCAAGTAATCAGTCAGACGGTTCTCGTCATTACAGAAGAAGCACTGGCCAGGCATCTCCTCCATTCTGACTCTGTCATGAGCAGGAAGCTCTGCTATATATGCAAGAAACTCTCTGTGTATCCCGAAGGCTTCAGAGGATTCATCCAGGATTTCTTTTTTCAGATCATTATACGATATGCAGTACCTTCCGTCATCCCGTCGTGAAAAAAACACGTCCATATACTTTGCAAAAAGTGAAAAGTTAAGGGCATTCCAGTTAACGCCTTTTTTTCGCAGCAGTACAAAAATATCCTTTTCCCGCAGACCATATTGCGACACGGCAATATATGACAGGGCTCTTTTTATAGAATATCCCCCCAATTTGTCAGCAGCTTCATCAAGAATCTCTCTGCATATCCCTCCAATCGTATCTGCAGCTTTCTCTACAAGCGCAAGCTGATATCGATTAACTGAGTCAATACCGCCTCCCAGCAGTGATATTTTATCAAAATCACTTTTATCCATCATAGCGAGCCGCTGAATAAGTAATTTCAGGTAAAGCGGTTTTCCGGCTTCCTTTTTCAGATAAATACGGTCTTTTACATCTTTTCCCAGCTCCCGTTTTTTATTCTGAAGTACCGACTCAAGAGCTTCTTTTCTTTCAGACTCATTAAAATACTTCCAACAGACCGGTCTGTCTAAATTTTCCCTTATTGACTCCTGAATACTCAGCATCTCAATATCAAACATCTGACTGCACGTCATCACTATCTGTATCTTTTCTGACAGACGCCCTGGTATAAACAGCAGCCTTTTGCGCATCTCATCATCTTTCAGGAGGTCTGCACCGTCGATAATAATCAAAAGCTTTTTTTCATTGTGATCCGTATAAAACTCTGCCATTTTTGTCAATGTTTCATGCAAGTCAGTATAATCATATTCTTCCTGTTCATTTCCCACAGCAGGCATCAGTTTCGACAGAATCTGATATGCTCCATTAAATTTATGAGGTTCGAAATGAGGAAGCCCTGTTAAAACTTCAAGGAACTCCAAAACATAAATCGCCGCCTGAAATGCATTGTATATTCGCCCCTCCCGTCCGCAAAAAAACGGCAGTACCTGGTACCCCTTCTGTTTCAGGCGCTCTGCCAGATATCCCGAAAGACAGCTTTTACCGCTTCCTTTCTGTCCTTGAATAAGGAGCAGCTTTTCTCCTGAATCCAGTCTCCTGATCAGATATTCAGCATCTGTAATTTTCCCCCTGTATTCTTTTGCCTTTTGTTCCGCAATGTGCCACTGTCGGCAACGTACTTTCTCCCCCTTCGGCAATGATAATATTTTCTTCCACTCATCCTGAAGAAGTTCTGTCACGTCTTCAATCATCATTCCTGCCAGATGCTCCAGCCCCATCAGTCTGTGATTTGTCTCATTCCACCAGACTGTATACTCTCTGATATGAGCCCCCGGAAGTTTCCGGATTCTGGCCTTCAATTCAGCAAGTTTTTGTGATTTCTCAGCATTTTCCACAGTGCAAAATGACGGACAGAATCCGACAAAATTTCTGAAATAGAACAATACATTTTTTGCTCTCTCCGGATTTTGTAACGCACCATACTCTATTTCCAGCTCTGTCACACTTTTGTCAAGATCATCCAGCTCCATTCCTCCTCTTTCCGCTGCACTCTGCACAATTTCCTTTTCCGGTATCCACCCGTATCTCTGGCCTAATAAAACAATCATATACGGCGCACAGTTATCGATTTCATCCATGCAGACGGAAAGAACTTTTCGTGCTCTGCTTTCATCATCCATACTTTCTGTATTTATGCCCCACCGCAAATCACATACATCTGCTTCCTCACCATACTCCCCCGCCCTTGAATTAATTTCCGGGATAACATATTTATGAAGAATATCTCTTTCAAACTGCATATCCTTAAATGTGCTTGATACAAAAAAAGTTTTCATCATGAGTTCCTCTTGTAAAAATGTAGTCTGTCCCCGAACTGAATTTTTATTTTCTCTCTATCTCTTCGCATTCCTCACAGAATTTCTTATAGTATTTTTCCCACCTGCCACCATAATACTCCAGCATTTTTTTATAATTGTATGTTGAAAAAGATATAAGAAAAACGATAAAACACAATACCAGCGGCACTATAAGCGTCAGAAGAAATTCATATATCTTCCACTTCTCTTCTGACTCCCACATTGTAATTCCAAATGCAACAAATACAGCTATACTGAGACACAGCATCTCATGATTAACCAGAAATGCAGTCACTTTATACACTCGGCCATAGCGTTCCGGCACGTCCTTTGTTCCTTTCATAAAACACATCTTGTCTTCTGCAAACACTTCCAGAAAACTGTTTATATGCGCAGAGGAAAGTCTGTAATATGATATCCGGGCCGTAAACGGTATGATCAGAAAAAACGGCAGCAGACACAACCATGGATTGAATTTTTCCTTTTCGGTCCCAATCGCTATACCCACTACCGCAAGTACGGAAGTAAACGCAAATGTAAGTAATGTATTCCTTGTTGTATCGATAAACTTAAGCATATCAATATGTTTATTATATTCTTCAATACTAATCGTTTTTTCTCTGTTATGTTTGTCCTCTTTCATGGAATGTTCTCCTTATTTTCCTTCCGATTCTCTTATTGTGCGTCTCGCACTGTTCCTTCTATTGTCTTTTCGAGAAAGTTTTCTCTTCCGTCATTCTACATCAAGCTACGTATACTGTGCAATGATAATTGCCGGCAGTTTTTTCAAGAAGAAGCCACCGCTCCGGTCAATATAAGATCTTTTATAACAGACTCACTAGGTTTTTCAGTGAATTTCTATCTCGTAATATTCTTTTGGTACCTCTTTGAATAAATCTTTAAACTGGTCGGTCAATATCTCAACATCTTCTTGATAGCAGGAAAGTACCTGTCGCCGAACATATCATCATACTCACGCTCAACACGACCTAAAATCGGCAGCATTTCATTTTGTGTCAATTCCAAAGTAATTCTGTCAAGCTCATTGGCCTGATATGATAATTTATTTGCTGTTTTGCTTACCGAAACTCCCATATAGGATATTATTATCCCTGTAATGCTCAGAATCAGCATTACCATGGTTTCAAAATATATTTTATTGTCATTTAACCATTTTTTCATTTCGGAATGTATCTTGCGGCATTTATATATAATATGCTTC
This sequence comes from uncultured Lachnospiraceae bacterium, assembly GCA_930972465.1. Lineage (GTDB taxonomy): Bacteria > Bacillota > Clostridia > Lachnospirales > Lachnospiraceae > Mediterraneibacter > Mediterraneibacter stercoravium. The sequence goes on along the minus strand of CAKNHF010000001.1, from coordinate 15,443 downwards.
ATCTCTCTGTCCCCAACTCTCATCAATCTTTTACGAAACAATCTGAGCGTTCTATTCGGCAAACCATTCTTTAATATCAGTTACCGATTCGTCCTGCACTCGTGTCAGATTTTTGAACGAAAAGCTTCTGCCACTATCTAATCACACGAATAAACTGTAAAAACACAGCAGCAGCCTTGAACATTGTATAAAACCAAAGAAGAGAACTATCCTCCAAATTCTACAGAAGGATAATTCTCTCCTTATAAATTACTGTTCCTAACCTGATCATCCTGAAAAGACATTCTTACCTTAAAGCTCCTTTGATTTTTTTCTGATCAAAATAGCTGAAATACTTACCAATAACCCTATTCCAACTGTTGAGCTCCAAAGTATAATATTTTCACTGTCTCCGGTCTGTACCCCTGCACACTCTGCTTTTCCATCATCATTCGAATCAGAAACTGCTGTCTTTTCATTTTCATCAATATGCAGACGGACTTCAGTCTGTGCCTCCATATCTGACGCCCATACCGTCTGATGATATGGCAGAACGCAAAACGTCAATAAGGCCAGCAGGATTAATCCGGCACTTATCCGTCGTTTCATTTTCATGATTATTTATCTGTCAGAGAAATCGAGTAATTGATCACACCTGAGTAATTTCCCGGTTTAATGTTGTCATAGTCCAGGGCTTTGATTCTTCTGTTCTGAGTTCCCCAGTCACTTCCTTCCCAGGATACAATTTCATCTCCGATTGAGTATCTTCCGCCTGCCATTGCGTCAGAATAATAGATTTCATATGATGCTTCCTGCAGATTCCTGCTGTCCCATACGGCAAATTTGTTCAGTTCTGTGGGATATCCTGCACTTTCAATTACTACGGATATTTTCTTTCCGTCCGGAATAAAATTCTCATGGTTCTCAAGATTCATTGAAAACGACAGATTCTGCGCATCCTTTGAAAGAGTAACCGTTGCCGGAACATCTACAGTATATGTAGGTACAACTTCTTCTGTTTTCTCAAGGACAATCTTCTGCTGAACATCCTGATCCGGAGTATTTTCACTTACTTCTGCCGCCATGGCCGTCTGCCCCGCCAGCATAACTCCTGTTGCTGCTACTACTGCTAATGACATAACTTTTCTCAGTTTCATCGTCTTTTTCTCCTTTCCTGGTTGTGTCTGATGTTATATATCAATATCCCTGCGGATATAGATATCTCTTATTCTGTCACATGAAGCGTTGTTTTGACATTTCCTCCGTTCATAGTCTGCTCCGTGTCCAGAGATTTCGTAGCAATGGAAATACTCATCTCGTAATCGCCCGGATTCAGCGGCGCATCCATCTCAAATCCCCTGATTGCATCTCCCGGCTTCACCCACTCACTCTCATAAACAGGATCCCCGTCATCCAGACTGACTGTAAATTGAAAATAACATGGATTCACATCCGGATTCGTCAGCACAATCGGTATATCACTCTGCTCCTCGCTTACTGTAATCTCCGGATAACCGGGGAATCGAATTGATGCTGTTTTCTCCGTCTCACTTTCTTCATCTTCATATTCCTGCGCGTTCTTATCAATGGAAATCCCTGCATTTTCATTCGAAACAGTATTACTTCTGTTCAATGCAACTCCAATACCTATACCTGCGAAAAGAACAATCAATATAATAATTCCGATCAGTACATATTTTTTCTTCAAAATCAGAACCTCACTTTCCATGAAAAATTTTAATATAACCGTGAAAAGTTTTCATAAAGGATATGTTAAATCTCTGTCAGGAAAAATAAATACCGCCTGTCATTAACAGGCCTTCTCTCAGTATACAACTGGATTTGAGCGGATCTATCCAGAAACAGACTGGCTGATCACTTACTATTGCTGTGAAAAAAAGTAAAACTCCTTCTGCATATGTCAGCAGACAGCATATGCAGAAGGAGTTCCAAGTCTCTAAATCTATTCCATTATCTTTCCAGATTTTTATTTAATTTTTGTCAAAGCTCACCACTTCGGCTCCAGCAATCCGATGATATGCAATCAAGATACAACTTCTGCCGCATCCTCTATCCGGTCATCCCCTCCAAGATGATGTCATTTTAAGCTTAATCATATTTATAGAGAACTGGCAGAACCGGCCTCTGGATGAAGTATAACCGATCCTCTTTATCGATGCGATACACTATTCAGGTTGGGGATAACGAAAGCTCTAAATACTGGCTGTCCTGAATGAGCTGAAAAACCGTGGTGTAAAGGATATCCTGATCCCTTGCACGGGATGGCCTGACCGGGATCTTAAGGACAATTACATGTCTCGCAAACCGGTGCAATAGGACTGGTAGGGTACTAGGATTGAGGAAACTAAAATCAGAAGTGTAAAATAATGGTCCGGGAAATGAAAAATGGTATCTTTCGGGCTTTTGTATTATTCCGATCAGCAGGAAGTATTATTCCGATACCGTTGATATTGTTCCGATAATAGGGTATACTACTGTTTGAAGTGAGGTGTAGATTTATGTACATGACAGTGAAGCAGACAGCAGAAAAATGGGGCATTTCAGATAGAAGAGTTCGTATATTATGCTCAGAGGGGAAGATACCAGGTGTTACCAGGGATGGACGCAGTTGGAAGATTCCTGCAGATGCGAAGAAACCGGAGGACGGCAGGTATAAAGCTGCCGAGAGTCTGCTTGCAATGATTGACAGGAAAAAAATTGAACTGGATTCCAGACGGCCTTTGACAGAGGGAGAGGTGGAGCGGCTGACAGAGGAGTTTGTAGTTGAATACACATATAATTCCAATGCGATTGAGGGAAACACGCTGACGCTGCGAGAGACAGATATGGTGCTGCGTGGCTTGACGATTGACCAGAAGCCGCTGAAAGATCACATGGAAGCGGTCGGTCATAAAGAAGCTTTTGATTTTGTGCAGAATTTAGTGAAAGATCAGGTATCGTTATCAGAGAGCATTATCAAGAAGATTCATTATTTGGTATTGGCTGATAAAAAGGATGACCGAGGGGTTTACAGAAGAGTTCCGGTAAGAATTATGGGTGCAAAGCATGAACCGGTGCAGCCTTATCTGATTCAGCCTAAGATGGAGCAGTTGCTGGAGTATTATAGAAACAGTACAGAGCATATTATTCCACGGCTTGCCCGGTTTCATATTGAGTTTGAGGGTATCCATCCTTTTATCGATGGAAATGGCCGGACGGGGAGACTACTTGTGAATCTGGAACTGATGAAAGCCGGGTATCCTCCAATAGATATTAAGTTTGCAGATCGGATTGCTTATTACAATGCTTTTGATGAATATCATGTAAATCATAATCTGAATGCGATGGAAAAGTTGTTTGCTGGGTATGTGAATACAAGGTTAGACAGCTATCTGGCAATGTTGGAAGAATGAAAATATTGTGGAGGTGTGTGGGAATGTTTGTTTCAGAATATCTAGGTTTAGACGATGAATTGGACAAAATGGGGGTATTTGATTGTGTCCTAGATAATGACAGTAGATTTTTTATTAACCTTATGCGTTTGAAAGTATCTGATGTTCTCGAATTCAAAGGTGCATATCAGCGAATAAATGATTACTTTAGTGAAATAGCGACGCTTCTTAATGCCTCTGATGACTCAAAAGAGGACAAACTTTACAAAACAGCATTCAAACGATTTAAACCTTTAGAAATAAATGGAATAAATCTTGGGCTCTCCGAGAGTAAACATGGTGCAGCTTTTGGAGAAAAGCTGAGAAGACAAGTTATAAGCGATGCGTTCGCTATTGTAAAAAAGGGCATACTATATCCAGAAATTTTTCAGTTGGTTAGTCTTTTTGAAAAAATATTGGCCCAGACAGATTGAGGGGATACCCTGCCAAATCTCCGGCGGCCGGCCCCAAGAAATTCTATGAGGTAATAATCACCTTTAGTATTTCCCAGAGAAATAAATCCTTCTATGCACTTTCTATTATAAAGCAAGTATAACCCGTCACACACTAGATGGTTATTTTAACCCGACTCTAATACCCCAACTCTCATCAATCTTTTACGAAACAATCTGAGCTTTCTATTCTGCAAACCATTCTTTAATATCAGTTACCGATTCGTCTTGCACTCATGTCAGATTTTTGAATGAAAAGCTTCTACCACTATCTAATCACACGAATAAACTGTAAAAAAAGCAAAGTTTTCCCGAATATTCCAAGAAAACTTTGCCACCATATAGACATAATATCATTCATGTATTATTGCAACAAGAAAAACGAGGTAGAAGGGCGAATTAAACTATTTACGCTTTTTCTCAAAATTCATAGCATCATCTTTCTTATCTCCACGTATCATTGAATTAAGAAAAGAAAATAATGAAAAACCAAATGTAATATATAATTCACCTGCATACTTTAGTGGATTATAACCTGTTATAAATTGAATCACATAGCATACTACCAAAAACAAAATAACCAATATTAGGAGACTTTTTCTTTTAACGCTATACGATATTGAAATATTCATGCAAAGCAAAGTCAAATTAATCATAAAAGAAAACGCCAGAACTAAAGAAAAATTGTTATCAATAATCTTCCTATTACATGTATACATAATAAACATTAAAACAAAAATCACCGTACTAAACACCGGTAATATTCTGGATGAAGCCTTCTCCAAATGCTGTCTTTTTTCTTCATATACTTTAGCTTTACGTTCGGCTGCCAAAAGATTATCCATTTTCCTCCGCAACTCTATTTTCATTTCTTTTAGCAATTCCAGGTCGTCTAAAGTATCAAATTTATTTAATTTTTGAAGAAAATCAATCCTTCTCTGCACTTCATGCTTTTCTCTTTGAATATCTTTCAGTTTCATCATTTGCCAGCCTACTCAGCGTCTTCTAATTTTTTAATTCGATAGTCCTCATATAAAATACGTATGTCATTTAAAAGGAAATGAAGTCGTAACTTGTTCGCACTCACATCTCTTAGAGACTTTCTCACACTATTTATTACATTTTCGTAATCGGTTTGCTTTTCAACGACAATTCCAGTAATTCTTAAAATTCTTTCTTTTAAATCTCCAAACATAGAAACAAGCTCTATGATATCTTCCTTTACTTCAGCCGACACCAAAAATGCAATAATATAATATATCATCTGGTCTACACTAATCCACTCTTGAATATAAGTTTTAGTATAATATAGTTGAATAAACTCCGTCTCCTGATCAGGCTGATCATCTGTAACTATTTTTAATGCAAATTTCCGTTCTCCCATTCTGATCCCTCGTGTTTCGCTTATTACGCGCAAGATATCCGAACTACAATTATATAGTGTCTGGATATATCCAAGTAAAAACGCATTATTTTTTCTTAGATCCCCATCTGACCACGGAAAAGAGGTAAACGGTTTTTTTACTGTAGCCGATACATATGGGTCATTGGCAGTACCAGCTTCAAAATAATCAACAGGGGCTTCCCACCACGCGCTTCTGTAATCGAACTTTGAATACAGATTCATAAACTTCTCTTCCGAATTGGGTAATTGTGTTACATTATCAATGGTCATTACTTTTCTAAAATCATCAGAAAAATGTAATGCTGACCTTCTTCCCGCCACCCACAAAGCTTCTTCAAACTTTTGTATTGGACATACATTATTAAACGCGGTAAATATCTCAAAAAGTGTACTCTTGGCTAATGCTATATTCCCTTCTTTACCACAAATCATTATTCCACTCTCACTAACATTTTCAAAGGTATAACGAGGAGCAAGAATTGCGTTCACTTCGCTCTCCAACATAGTTTGTATTCTAGTAAATAATTTGCTTGCGGCTTCGTCTGCTTTTTTCTGAGCAGTATTATCAATTATAAGTTTATCCACGTCAACGTTCTCTGTTGTAATCTGTGTTTCGTTTACTAACATTGAAATTTTTTCATCATAATTTGTCATATACTATATACCTCCATTCAAAAAAATAAGCAACGAGGCTCCTTAAAAGCCTCATTGCTTATTTTTATTATACTTTATCACATTATATTGTTCAACTACATTTTCATATAAGTTACTGTCAAGTAATCGTTGGCAACTTTCTTTGGCACCTTTGCTGACATTAGAATCTTCCCATATAAGTTTTCTGCTTTCTCTTCCTCGAATACAGTCTTCTAAACCATTCTGTTTCTTCATACAGTTTCCAGCTATTAGCGTTGGGCTAAAATAGCCACCTATCGTCAGATTAAAATGACCACTTTCAATCAGATTAAAAAAGCCATTACATATAGTTCTTCAAATCCTTATACAGATGCTAAGTTAATACATCAGGCGTATTTATATGCACGAAGACGCTAGATGTAATGACTTAATCATAACACAAACGATCAACGAAATAAAGCAGGAACAAGGCAAATATTTCTGCCTTGATAAAGTCAATCTTGCAGATCTGAAGTGAAGGACAGGCCTCAGCATATCCAGGCTCCGTCGTTTAAAAGAGAAAAACTTTATTGTTCCCCCTCACGGAAGAACAGGAGGAAAACTTATGCACAATACTTTCGCCAGTCGACTCTCCCACTGCGCCATCTCCTCAAAGCTCCCTTTCTCTATCCCCAGCCCCTTCTGAAGATTTCCATATATTTTCCCCAGAAGATCATTCTGTGTATTTACAATTTGCCTTATTTCTCCTGCCAGCTCTCTGCTGCATCTCCTGTTTCGTTCCAACTTATCGAATAAAAATAACATCAGTACTTTCCTCTGCTTCAGATACTGAATATCGTACATGAGCGGAAGCCGCCATTTGTATTCCTTATACTGTTCCAAATATCTGCAGCAGTTCATTATTGCCCGTGAGCCCTCTCCGTCTTCTTCTGCCGCGCGGAGATTATCCGCCGCATATCTGAACGACTGTTCCAAAACTTCTTCCATTTTGTAATCCTGTTTTTTCTTTATCTGCCGAACTGTTATGCATCCGTCCGCCTCCGGCACAGAGTCAGCTGACAGATACGCGCGAATCTCTTCATATGTAAGTCGGTACCGGAAGAATCCTTCTGAATCCGTACAGTATGCCTCAGTATCTGAACAATGTTCCAGCAAAATATAATGATCCATTCTTCTCAGCAGAGCCGACATGATCTGATAGCCGAGTCTCCCCATATCGATCGGACCAACAATAACATGAAAATCAGGGCGGATCCGATGCCTGATCTCCTGTACCGCCTCTTCTGCAGTACCTGTCCGGACGGTTTCTACGGCATATCCCCATAGCCGCAGCGCACGGTCCATCCCCTGGTTCGGATCGCAATATGTTGTGAGTAGCCTGTCGAAATGCTCATTTTCATAATGTCGAATTCCAAAAGGCGTCGATGTAGAGATCTCGAACAGCTGCAGATCCATGGACGGATCCTGCATCGCATTCAGGCATGCATAGCTCCCGCAGCAGATCTCATTTCCGTAGAATCTCAAATCAGCCCCTCCCTTGCCATCACACACAATTTCTTTATATCTGTTTTACCGTTCCTGTTTCTCGGAAACGGTGTATGAAGCAGAAACACTTCTGTATTCTGAAGATAAAATGGCATCTGGCGTATCGTCTCTTCCACTGCACGCTTGACGGCGGCGTCATCTGCATAGATAAAGACTGCGGCGTGCTCTCCGGTCACCTGATCCGGCAGCCCGGTCACTGCCGCCTCCTTCACCCCGCTAATCTTCCGCATCATTTCCTCAATCCGGAAACCATTCACTCTATAACCGCGGATTTTGATAATTCCGTTTCTGCGTCCGCAGAAGTAAAGGAACCCTTCGCTGTCAATACGGAAAAGATCCCCGGTGTATACTCTCCGTTTCCCGTTCTCCTTGTCTGACTCAAAAACACCGGAATCCTCATCCCTGATTCCCCAATATCCCTCCATTACATTAGGTCCTTCAACTACCAGCTCTCCAATACCTGTATCTTCTTCTTTGTTGATAAGCCAGACTTTGACGCCATCCAAAGGGAGCCCGCATGATCCTGCCATCAGCTTGTCCATTCTTTCTGCCGGCATAATGGCCACACGCTTGCATTCTGTCATACCATACATAGGTATAACAGACGTCCGGGGCATCGCTTCTCTCAGCGTCTGTATCAAGGGAAGGGGCAGCACTTCACCCGTAAAGGAAATATACCGCAGATAAAAATTATCTGCATGATCCAGAAAACCTGTTCTTACAAGAAGCGCCGCCACCGTAGGCAGGGTAGGAAACGCGGTTATCTTCCATTTTTTGAGAAGATAGGGGATGCGCTGGAGCATCTCCCCTGAACTCAAATACAGCTGCGCTCCGCTCATGAATGACAAAAACACCTGATAGAGTCCATAATCAAATGTTAGCGGAAGGCTGCACAATATCCTGTCTCCGGAGTTATTTCCAAGTCTTCGGTTTATTGCATCGCTGCAGAACAGAATCTGCTTCTGACTGCCGCAGACTCCTTTTGCCATTCCCCCGGTTCCTGATGTATATATGATATAAACCAGTGTGTCCTCCGGGTATTGCTTTCTGTCTTCTACACAAGTTTCTTCATTCCATACCGCCTCAGCTGCAGGATCCACCGTACCATCAAGAATAAGAGCCGGAGTACAGCTTTTTACAATTTCATCCCTGTCTTCTGGTCTCATGTGCCTGTTAACGGGAACAAACACGAGGCCTTCCGAAATACAGGCAAGAAGAAGAACCACTGTTTCCAGTGGTTCACGATCTACTATGAGCACACGGTCTCCCGCTTTCAGTCCTCTGCTGCGGAAAAATGCGCCGTATGACCGGACTCTTGCGTGAAGCTGCCTGAAAGTATATTCCTGACTTCCATTCGAAATAATGATACGCGGATCCGCCAAGTGTGACTCAATTAATTTCCAATACAGCATTAAATTCCTCCGATGACATGAACAGGCAGCTCTGCCATAATCTCTCTGCTTTTCAGCCGCTTTGCCTTCTCAACAATATGATACAGCCCTGATATAATTTCCGCTGAAACATCCGTTTTATCCCGTATTTCTTCAATCGACTCCCCGGAAGAAATCCGTTCAAGAATGCTGTCAATCTTTTGGTAATCCAGCGCAACCTTAATGTTCTCTGCTTTTATGATCTCCTGTTCGGAAAATTCTCTGGGGATGACAATCGGGCCGTCATTTACAATCCAATATGCAATATCTTCCAAATCCGTCTGTCCGGACCAGAAACCGGCGGACGGTTCCTGGTCGATAACCTCTTTTTCAGTTCCCAAAGCAGCCGCCAGTTCTTTCAGTTCTGATTTGTAAAGATGTGCGACCGGTTTAAAGTGGGCCAGATTATCTCCAAAGGTAAGGAAAAATCCCAGCTCTTTTTCTGTTCTGTTTGTCGTTCCGGCTATCAGGAACCCCTTGTCCTGATAACATGAAATTACAGCGGACCTGACAGAACACTTCGCTTTTGCCGGATCCAGCATCATATCTGTATTGAATATTGTCTTAGACTCAGATTCTTCCAATGCTTCCATCAGATCCTGATTCATATTCTCCAGATGGATCTCCGCAAGCGGTATTTCCAGCTCACCGCACAGTTTTTTCGCATTCTTCAGGAACTTTGGCTCCATATCGCTTTGAATGACAATAAAAGCCTTTACCCTGCTGCTGCCGAGACTCCTGCAGCAGAGGCGGGCAACAACGTCTGAATCAAGCCCTCCCGAAACAGGTACGACAACCGTCTCCCCATCAAGGACAAAATTACAGATGAAAGTCTGGATTCTCGCGATTTCTTTATTTATATCATTTTCCAGCCAATTATTCATTTCCATATCTCCTCATAAATTCATCCTTCATTATACCGATTTCCTGCTCCAGTAACTGCCGGTCTGTTTTATAAATCTCCGCCAGCTTCCGATATTCTTCCTCTGTCCTTTTTATATCGATCTGGCCGTTTTCCCTGTCCATCTGTTGCTTCCATTCCGCATGGCAGGAACATGGATATTCTCTCAGTCTCCTGATAATTTCCGGATTCTGAGTCTCACGGTATTCATCCAGCTCTTTCAACACTTTTCTTTCACAGTTCGGACAGGTGCCCGGAGAACTGCAGATATATGATTTTTCTTCACCAAAATAATCCTTATACCAGGATATCTGTATCTTACTTAATTCTGTTTCCGAAAAATATCCCAGCACTTCTGCCAGAGACCAGAACGACACACATCTGTACATCCCATTTTCGGAAAGCACGTTAAGAAGCGTACCTTTTTTTATATGATACGGGAACAAAACAACACTGTCCGCCCCATCATTCAGTACGTCCTTTATCGAGCGAACCGTATTGATAATCGCCGCCTTCTCGCTCATAAACGGATAACCCAGACCGATATTGGCAGTCACATACATGCCGGCCTGATGTATTTTCTGAACTGCATCCTGAAACATTTCATAAGTTGTATTCTTATTGATGCAGTGCTTCAATATCCAGTTATTACTGCTCTCTACGCCAATCTCAATATATTTTTCAGCATCCGGAACCGCCTTCTTTACAAAATCAAGACCTTCCTCTGATATCGTATCTGCTCTTGATTCTATAATAAAACGTTTTGTTCTTATCCCTTTTAATATCCCGCACAGATCCTCCCGCATGGATTTTGATACTTCTCTCTCATCCAGCATGCTTCCGCTCGGCGTTAACAGGAAATCTTCAAACTCCCATGGCAGGCGCTCCACAATTTTCTTCAGCTCGCCGAGGATCTTATCCCAGTGTACGACTCCGCTTCCTTTTCCATAATTGCACATCACGCAGCCGCCCTGAGCGTCATGGATACAGCCGACGGTCAGAAACCACAGATCACAAAGCAGTCCTCCGTTGGCTCTTTCTATTCTGTAATTTGTCCGCATCTTTTCCGGCATGACCGTCCGCTGTTTATATATCTCATATGTAATCTGCCTTAATACGTTATTCGTATTCATATATCACACTCCCATATGACTCTGCACAGAGTCCGTTAATGTCCGTATCGACAGAAAAACCTGCTGAAGATCTTCTTCTACAGGATCAAACCTGATATGAAACGCATCCTCTATATCGATCTGGAGCACAATAAGCATGATCGAATCAAATCCTAATTCATCCTGGATCTGTGTCTCAGCGCTCACTGTTACATCCTTATTATATCCGGCAGAATTACGGAACATCTCAGTCACTATCCCTATGATCCTGTTCTCTGTCTCTTCTCTGCCAGGTCTATTCATTTTCAACTCACATCCTATCATCAAGAAGTCTATATGTTGACGAATGCCCCCGTACACATCGTATATCTTGTGCATGCACATTATCCATTTTATTATACACCAATACAGAGGGCATTTCCATAGATAAAAACAAATTCGGAGCCTCTGTCGCGCTGTAGGCTCCGGCGCCGTAGAAGATCAGCAGATCACCTCTCTGCACGCCTTCATCTGCTGCCGCGCTGCGCGCGAGCACATCTGCTTCATTACACAGCGAGCCGCAGATCATGCATCCCGCCACTCTACCTGAAGACGTCCTGCAGGTATTACCTATATGCGGCGTCCGTATGCCAAGCATTCCTCCCGGATACTGAAGATGATTTGTCCCGCCGAGGCAGAACAGGATCTTCTCATTCTCCCTGTCTTTTATCTGAAACACCTTCGTCACATAGACTCCGGCCGAAGAAGCGACGCATCGTCCCGCTTCATAAATCACTTTAAATTTTTTCCGAAGCTCCTTTACAAACATTGCGGCTTCATCCATAGCAACCGCATATTTCTCTTTCTTTTCTCCGACAAAATATGGAAATCCGATACCGCACCCGATCTGTATTTCGGATATGTCAAATCCCGGCAGTTCAGACAGGCCATTCAGGGCCTGCTGAAAATATTCCAGATCCCTCCGCAGCTTCCCGACTTCGTTCCGCTGCGTCCCGGGATAGTAATGAAGCCCGACAATCCTGGCCGACATATTTTTATCACAGATATGAATACACTGCACTGCCTCCTCTTTATCCATACCGAATCTGCCGCCGCTGCCAAGACGCAGAAGCAATTCCACAGAGTTTTCTCCCGACATCCCGGCATCGCATAGTTCTGTTATCTGTCTCACCTGTTCTGCAGAATCAATGCAAAATCTCCTCACGCCCATGTCAAAGGCATTTCGAAGCATATCCTCTGTTCTGAGCACACCATCCAGAACGATCCTGCTGCCCGGTATTCCATATTCCCGGCACATCCGGAGTTCTCCGTCCGTACTCACCTCAATATATTCTGCCGCTTCAGCCGCTGCCTTCACCAGCCAGGGATTCGCTTTCATAGCATAAGCGATGCCGACATTCCCGCCAAGACATTCACGCAGAAGATTCAGATTACGTACAAACAGATTTTCGTGGAAAATATAAAATGGCGCGCCCCATTCCCGTTCTGTTTTTCTCATTCTGTCCATGACATCTTTCCACTCTTTATCCATCGGATCAAAAAAAGCATATTTATCTTCCATCTTTCTCCAGACTCCTCCATATACAGGTCAATATACCGGGGAGCTCCCCGATATTTCCTGATTCTGCCATACGATACAGCCGCTGCTTCTTTTCGGTATACTCCGTCATCATATCCTGGCGTCCGCATTTTCCGGCAAGCAAAAACACCTTATCCAGCATCTGGATCATATTCAGTATGCCATACCGAAGTGCAATTCTTTCACTCTGTGAACCTGCATATCGTTCTGCAGCCCCTGTTATGCTCCTCTCCTCAAGATCTCTTATTGCCTTATGATACTCGACGCCCCGCCTTAATATCGTTTCACAGGGAAGTTCCCGGGACATACGGTTTCTATGACCGCTCTCTTCCCGCAGATATGTAATATAACAGCCCGACTGATAATCAGCCAGAGCCAGCAGCTCTTCCTGCGCCATCCAGAGCCCCGGAAATCCCCATGGATCAAATACCTGATATTCCTTTTCCCTCTTCTGTACAAACAAATACCTTCCGTTGCCTCTGTAATAACGGTCACTTACCGCCGGCGCAGCAATTCCGTTTTTCACCGGACCCAAGACAAAAGCTTCCGGCATTTCCAGCATGCGGAATCCCTTATCCAAGCAAACTGCTGAAAGTGGAAGCCCTGCCGCTTCTCCAAGCTTCCTGACCGCACTTTCCGTATCGATCAAAGGCCGGAACCATTCCTTTGCCCCGCCGTCTGCGCAGAATCCGAATGCCCGCAGACTGATACAGTCAGGACTGCTTATCTTTGGCAGTTCCTCATATTCCATCAGCTGGTTCAAAGCCGGACAAAAGGTATCTATCGTTTTTCCGATGTAAAACAATTTTCTGTCTCTCTTTCTTTAATCTTCGACTGTATCCGATTCTTCCGTTCTCCTGACTTCAATTTTATTCTTGAGCAGAATTCTGTCAAAAAATTCATCCGTTTCTTTGAATACAGGATTAATAAATCTGGCTCCTTTAAACGAATCCGCCTTCAGGTTCTTACTGTTCTTGAATGTTACCCCGATAAAGCACGTATTATTAAAATTCGTCTCTGTAAAATCACAGCCATCAAATTCAGCGCCGGACACCGTACTGTCCGCAAAACTGGCAAAAGCAAAATTGCAGTTACGAAATACAGAATAATTAAAACTGGACTGCCCGAGAAACGCATTTTTAAATCTACATTTTTCAAAAGTCGAGTAAGATGACAGCATCCCGTCCGCAATGCAGTTTACGAAAGAAACATTATTGAAAAATGCTCTTGTCAATTCTGCTGCTGTAAGTATAACATCTTTAAATGAACTTGCATTTACCCGGGCCTTTGTCAGATCAATCCGGCTGCAGTCACTTCTCTCAAATGAGCAAAGACTAAATCTTGCTGCGGATGCATGAAGCCTATTCATATCCGAATCTTCAAAATTGACCAGACGGCACCTGCTTTTATAGAAAATTGCATCCGCAAGAACTGCGCTTCGGAAATCTGTCGCACAAATTCTTCCCTGGCGCAGATTTGCCTGTTCCATAATACATCCGTGCATGTCACAGGCATATATTTTGATCGAATCCATCTGCGTTTTTACAAATACGCTCTGTTCCATGCATACTCTGTAAAATACAATGTCTGTCAGCTCAGCATGTGTAAAATCACTTTGATCCATTTTAAAAGTCGATGCTTCTGCTATTTTCTGCCAACTTTTTTTCAGCAAATATTTACTTTCCCTATGGGAGTAAGCTCTTTCTTTCAGTAAAACCGCTTTTTCTTCTCCGGCTTCTGTCCAGATCAGCCGAAACACCTTACGGTAATCTTTTTCAGAAAACAGTTTCAGTTTAATCCGTTCCAGAACAGATGATACAAAACCACACTCACTCATTCTTGTATCTGCACCATCTTTAAGTTCAATTTCTATATCTGTAAGCCGTGAAGCAGAAAAATTATTCTTCCCGAACACTGCTTTTTTAAGATTGACATTTGCCAGAACAACACCTTCAAACTGCGCCCGCCTGAGGTCACATTCATTCAGCTCCGCCCCAGTAAAATCGACATTTTCAAATGTCGCGTTCTGAAAATAGCAGTCCATAAAAAGCGTATTCGTAAATGAGCAGTCCTCGCTGCTGGTATAATAAAACTCACAGTTATTGAAAGAAGCCATACCAAAATTGCAGTCTTTTATCCGGTTTCTCACAAAAAGACTGCAATCGAATAAAGAGGTTCGGAAAGACGACGTCTCAAAACGGATACCATAAAAGTCAATAAAACTGAATTTCCCCGACGGGAAAAAGACCTCCAGCTTAGGAAGCATACAAAAAACATAGAGGGAAAGCTGCATCAGGAAAAACAAAAAAAGTGTTCCGATTTCATTTTCTTTCAGCGGCTCTGTTTCTTTTCTCGGGGCCGTCTCCATCTGTACCTGGAGCAGATTCCGCATTTCCGACAAAAGATAATACGCATCGCAGAATCCTGCTCCGTCTATTTTCAGCGCCTTCTTTATTCCGAAAACTTCCTCATATGGAGAATTCTTTCCCCACGCATGAGCTTTGGCATCATTTTGTTCCACATCAGTATCTCCATATACAGTCTCTCCATGTTCTACCGCAAACCGCACTCTTTCCGCCATGGACTGCCTGTGCAAAAATCCCTCTCCATTCTCTGCGAGACAAAACAATATCTTTTCCCATTCTGAAAATCTGTTGATAAATTTCTTTTTGTTAATTCTGCTTTTTTCTGTCTCATCCTCAATCTGAAGCCATGCTTCCGTGCTTTCAGCCCCGCTCGTTATCCGGTCGATCAGCTCGTCAAAACTTTCATTGGACGAGCTGTCCCAGAGCATATGATCACGTTTCTTCTTTAATGTGCCAAGCAATTCCCTTGCTTCTTCGATCTTTATTTTGAGAAGCTTATCTGCCGTCTTGTGGAGTCCTCTGTCTATATCAATACATTTATTCAAAAACCAGGCAGAGCCGATCATACACACGCCATATGACAGAATAAGAATGATGCGTACTTCGTCTC